>JBCNVO010000009.1:0-2689 GCA_039630105.1 Acidilobaceae archaeon | reverse complement strand
CTCAGGGCAAAAGAGGGAGACCTAGGGCTGGCCAGAGTGCCCACTGTCAGGCTAATGGAGCTGACGGAGGGGATAGGCGTGGACAGGCACCAATTCACAGATCTTTTCAAGGTGACGAGCGCCCCTGCTAGATATCCCATAGTTTACAGCGGCAAGGAAAGCGTTCGCACGTCGATGCTTGTGACGCCTAATGCTTTCGCGGAGCCGACAGATGTGCAGGCTGCTCAGAGGGCTTGGGGAAGCTACAGCAGCAGACTCCTCCTCCCCGACAGGTTAAGGCTAAACCATGCTCACGTGCTAGCCCTATACTCTCAGCAGCCTACTATGTCCAACATGTTCTACTCTGCGAGGCTCCAGGCCTCGGAGCTCCAGGAGGTGCAGGAGAAAGCATTAGCGCTGTGGCTGAACACGAGCTGGGGAATCCTCACCTTCCTCCTGGACAGGGAGGAGACGGAGGGCGCTTGGGTGCAAATGAAGATAGGGCACTGGAGGCTCCACAAGGTGATCGACGTGAGGGCCATAAGCGCCGACGCTCTCTCAAGGCTGGCAAAAGCATTCGACCAGGTAGCGAGAAAACAGCCACGCAGGCTTCCAGATCAGTTCGCCCCAGGCAACGTGGACCCTGTGAGGTTAGAAATAGACCTGCTGTTCCTCAAGGCGCTCCAGCCGGAGCTAGCCGAAGATAGGGCAAGGAAAGACCTGGAGAGTCTATACGAGAGGCTCCACATTGCTCTATCTCGCTGGTTCGGCAGAGCTCTCAGCTGATAGTCTCGGGAAGGAGGGCACGAGGTTCAGAGTGAGGAGAGTCAGCGGGAGCGTTCGCGTCTCTCGCGTTTCGCCTGCGTCCTTAAAGGCGTCCTGGGACCTCTCCCTCCATGAGGCTCGATGAACTTAGTTTTAGAGCGCGCCGATCATCATAGCTGTGAGGAGAGGGGAGCTGGCTTAGGGTGCTGCTATGAAGAGCGCTTGATTCTCGCAGAGGTCCCCCACCTCTATACTGAGAGAGGAGCCAGGGGGGACGGGTCCGAGCACACCCTTACCTCCCGCACTGGCGACATGAGGAGGGAGGGGCTGGAGGACCTCCTGCCCTCTCTCCTCCTCAGAGAAAGGGTCATGTGGAGAGGGGAGCTGAGGGGGGCGATCCGACCTTGGAGCCGGCAGAGGCCATAGAGAGCCTCGCGAAGCCAACGAAAGAGAACAAGGAGCGCGTGGAAGAGGTGAGGGAAGCCATTGAGGGCTTCGCAAGGGCCTGCAGCGCCTCCCCAGGCTACAGGAGAGTGGCAGAGGAGCTAGGGAGGGCTCTCGAGAGGCTCTATGGCTCCAGCCCCGCAGAGCAGGAGGTGATCTTTGCCCAGTCAGCCCTAGCCCTCTTCCTCTCTGCCCTCTTCTATGAGCTTGAGAGGTCGAGGCACGACCTGAAGCCCCTGCGGGAGCTCCTGGAAGAGAAGGGGCTGCCGGAGGGCTTCAGGGAGGCAATGAGGGAGCTCGGGAGAAGAGGGTATGAAATGGCAGAGGTGGCAGGGGAGCTGCTCGCTCCTCTTCCCCCAGAGCTGGCCCCGATATTGAGGAAGATAGTTGAGACTGCGGAGAGGTCCGCGGGGGAGTCCTCCCTCCTCTCCCACGACCTCGCGGGCAGGATATTCCACGCCATAGCTGGGGACATAGCCCTCAGGAAGGGGCTGGCGACCTATTACACGGAGACCCCGGCCGCCTACCTCCTCGCCTGGCTCGCTGCGAGGGAGCTAGCGCTAACGGAGGCAGGGGGAACGACTGCAGCTGAGGCGCTGGAGGCTGCGAGGAGGCTCAGCAGCGCAAGGGTTGCAGACTTTGCGTGCGGGAGCGGGACCCTGCTGGTAGCAGCTCATTACGCCCTCTCCCAGCTCTCGAGGCTCCTCTGCTCCCCCCATCAGATTAGCTGTCCAGAGGTGGAGGTAGACAAGATCTACGGACTCGACGCGCAGAAATATGCTGCACAGATAGCTGCAATGAACCTCTCCTTCCTCGCCGGGAGGCCTGCTAGACACGTGTATTCTGTGCCCTTCGGCTACCTCCCAGGGAAGGGAGCCCTCCTGGGCTCGCTAGAGCTGCTGGACGAGTCCCCGGCCCTGAGCGCTGTTAGGGAGGCGCCACTGGCGAGGTCCCATAGGATAGAGCTGGAGCTGCCAGGGGAGTTCGACATAGTGATCATGAACCCGCCCTTCACGAGGGCCACGGGCAGGACGAAGAGGAGGTTCGCAGGCTCGAGGAGAGATTTCTTCGGCTTCCTCGCGGAGCTCGAGAGGAGGGCCCTCACTAGGAGGTATAACGAGCTCCAGAGGAAAGTGAGGGAGGAGCTCTCGAGGATCGCTGAAGAGCTCTTCCAGAGGGGGCAGGTAAGCCCTCCCATGCTGCAGGGCAAGGGTCGCAGAGGGTACTGCGACATATCCCGCGCAGGCGAGGGCCTTCCGTTCCTCTATCTGGCCTACAGATACGTGAAGCCCGGAGGAGTGATCGCCTTCGTGCTCCCTCGAAACCTGCTGGCAGGCACCTCCTGGTTCCTGGCAAGGGCTCTCCTTGCCAGCAAGTTCCACCTCAAGTACGTTATAGTGAGCAGCGACGGGGAGAGGGGCTACAACTTCTCGGAGAGCACGAGCCTGAGCGAGTGCCTGGTAGTAGCCAGGAGGGTGGAGGAGCACTCTCCCGAGGAGGA
>JBCNVO010000008.1:0-32932 GCA_039630105.1 Acidilobaceae archaeon | reverse complement strand
ATCTGAGCTGATGGACTTTCCCTGCAAAAACAGGGAAGAGAATATTTACGGGCATAAACATAACAGCGCTCCTATCATCAACCCTCATCGCTGACCCGGAGCGAAAAGTTTAAATATATCCCGGCTTTTGCAGGGAAAGCGCAGGGGAGAGGCCTGAGGGTTGCCAGGGGTCTAGGCTTCGAGGTAGAGGTAGCAGACGGCATATTCCCCCCGCAGCTCGAGGGCAACACCTTCAGGGTCCCCAGGGCTCTCCTGGAGGCGGATATGCTCTACGGCCTCGCCGGGGACCTGGTTGCGGGCATATTCCTTGCCCCCCTGGAGGAGGTCTCGCCAGAGCTGGAGGGGCTGGTGAGCTCATACAGGGCAGCAGTGCTTGCAGAGGAGAGGGCTGCGCTAAGGGAGGCCCTCGGGGCTCTGGGGGAGCTGGTGGAGGCGGAGCAGGAGCTCTACGTAGCAGTGAGGATGGCCAGGCTCTGGAGGAGCTTCGGGCCCCTGTACTCCAAGGCCCTCTCCTCTGCAGGGAGGGAGGGGCTCTCCTACGCAAAGCACCTCTCAGGGGGCGAGAGGCCCCTCTCCCTCCTCTCCCTGGCGGAGCCCTCTGAGGAGGGGCTTGAGGAGCTCCTCTCCCTCCTAGGCCCCCTCGCTAGGCCAAGGGGGGAGCTGGTGGGCAGGGTGAGCCTCTACTCTGACCCCCTGGTTGCAGCCAGGAGGGAGCTCGGGGAGCTGGAGGGCTGCGAGAGGCACCGCTTCTTCTACTCAGCCACGATCTGTAGGGGGAGGAAGGGGGCTCTTGTGGTGAAAGACTACGCTACCTCAGCCTACAAGTGGTTCCTGGTGCTCCTCCCCTCTGCCCTTGCCTCCCGCTACAGGACAGATCACAGGGAGAGGGCTGCAGCAGAGCTCTTCTACTCGAGGGCCTTGCGCAGGGTAGCTAGGACGCCAGAGTTCTACGAGCTCGTGGTCAGGAGGGGGAGCGTAGTAGCGCTCAGGGAGTTCGTGGAGGGGAGCCCTGTGCTGACAGATCCAAGGCCCTCTGCCTGGAGCGCTGCGGGGGAGGCCTTGGCTAGGGTTCACGGGGAGGGCTACAGCCTAGGTGACGCGAACCCGGGGAACTTCGTGGCTGGGGAGGAGGTGGCAGTGGTGGACCTGGAGCAGGCAAGGAGGGCCACGGAGAGGGACAAGGCCTGGGACCTGGCCACAGCAATAGTCTACTCCCAGATCATGGGGGTGAGCTGCAGGCTTGTGGAGGCCATGATCAGGTCATATGCAGAGAGCTCCCCCCGCTCCCTGATTGCGCAGGAGATGAGGGAGCACGACCTCCTGGACCCCTGCTCCCTCCCCACCAAGATACCTGAGGTCCTCGGGATCATGAGGAGGGTGGGGCTAATCTGACGAAGCGCTCCCCTGGAACCCTCTCGCCCTCCAGCGCCCCCTCGAGGGAGAGCAGCCTCCTCTTCATGCGCTCCCCCAGCGCGTAGCCCCCCACCTCCCCTCCCTTCCTCACCACCCTGTGGCAGGGCACGACGATGGGTTGGGGGTTCCTGGAGAGGAGCCTTCCCACAACCCTCGGGCTTATGCCAAGGGCCTTAGCTAGCTCCCCGTAGCTCGTGACCTTCCCTATAGGAATAAGCTGGAGGAGGGCAGCCATGGCCTCCAGGTAGTCCTCCTCCCTTGCCCTCCTTACCCTATCTCCCTCCAGGACTAGGATGGCTTCTCCCTCTGCACCTGGGACCTAACGAGCTGGAGCTTCTTGTCACTCACCCTCACGCCGTGCTTCCCTGCCGCCTCGAGCACCTTGTTCAGGTACTCCTCCAGGCCCAGAGACTCCCTCACAGTGCCCAGCTCCACCACAATGACCTTCCCACCCGTGGGGTCGTAGAGCCTAACGACCTCCTTCTCTCTGCCTCCCTCCACGACCCTGTACACGTCCACCTGCCTTAGCCCCAGCGTCTCCACCAAGGCCTTGTACTTCGTGAGGCCCTTTACCATGGCGATCCTGCGGGAGGGGAGAGTTCTGGACCTTTATGCGTTTAGATCCGAACACCCCTCCCCCTCCTACCTCTAGCAATGCCCTCCTGGGAGAGCATGAGGGTGAAGGTGAGCCTGGAGGAGATAGTTGACAGGCTGAAGGTGAGCGGCGCTAACTACGTGACGCCCAGGAGGGTCAGCAACATGCTCGGCATCTCCACGAGGAGCGCAGGGAAGATCCTTGCAAGGCTGGAGGAGGAGGGGGCGCTCGAGAGGTACTCAAATAGGGCTTATAGGATCGTTTATAGCAGAGGTAGGTGGTACAGGGGGCTGAGAGCTGAGGGAGAGGGTGATAGAGGCTCTGAAGAAGGGGGCTATGAGCTTTGAGGAGCTTTTGGCTGAGGTGGGAGGGGAGCCGAGGGAGCTGAGGAGAGTCGTTTCTGAGCTCGTGAGGGAGGGAGCGATAAGGAAGGTGCCGAGCTACGAGAAGAAAAAGGTGCTCTACTCCCTCTAGGCCTTGACCTCCTTTATGGTCTTTGCAACTATTTCCAGCCCTGTGAAGAGGAGCTCCTCCTCTATCGTGAGGGGAGGCGCTATCCTCACTGTGGACATCCCAGCCCCTATTGGCAGCACGCCCCTCCTGAAGGACTCCATGAGGACTGCCTCCAGCTCCTTCCTTGCAGGCTCCTTCGTCCTCCTGCTCTTCACCAGCTCCACCCCTATCATGAAGCCCTTCCCCCTGACCTCTCCCACTATGTCCACATCGCGCAGCTCCCTCTCCAGGTACTCCATTGCCTCCTTGCCCAGCTTGTAGGCCCTCTCCACATAGCCCTCGCTGAGCACCTCCACTGAGGCCTTGAAGGCTGCGAGTGCAATGGGGTTCCCGCCAAAAGTGTTCGCGTGAGCCCCCGCGGGGAGCGACATGACCTCTGCCCTCCCCACGATCGCCCCTGCCGGGAGGCCTGCAGAGATCCCTTTGGCAAGGGCTACTATGTCAGGGGAGATGCCCCAATGCTCCGAGGCGAACCACCTCCCTGACCTGCCGAAGCCTGTCTGCACCTCGTCTGCAACGAACAAGATCCCATGCTTTCTAGCCAGCTTCTCGAGCCCTGGGAGGAAGTTGTCTGGGGGAACTACGTAACCTCCCTCGCCTAGGATGGGCTCGATGAATATGCCAGAGACCTCTGTGGGGTCCACTAGCCTTGCGAAGACCCAGTCCTCCATGTAACCCAGCGCCATCTCGGCGCACTCCTCTGGGCTGGAGGCCTTGAAGGGGCAGCGGTAGGGATACGGGTAGGGCACGTGGATTATGCCTGGCACCAGGGGGCTGAAGTACTTCTTGTGCACAGTCTTGCTCGCAGAGAGGCTCATGGAGCCATATGTCCTCCCGTGGAAGGAGCCTAGGAAGGAGATCACGTAAGGCCTTGTGCCCTTGAAGTATCCTCTCGCCACCTTCAGCGCTGCCTCGTTGCTCTCCGTGCCGCTGTTAGTGTAGAAGACCTTCCCGTCCTTCACGGGCACTATCTTGGTCAGGATCTCTGCTGCCTCCACTGCAAGCTCGTAGTAGAAGTCAGTCAGCGAGTAATGCAGGAACTTCTCTGCCTGAGCCTTTATGGCCTCCACCACCCTAGGGTGGGAGTGGCCTACGTTGGTTACAGCTATGCCAGAGTTGAAGTCTATGTAGAAGTTCCCATCTACGTCCTCCAACACAGCGTTGTATCCTCTTTTTATGACTAGGGGGTACCATCGTGCAAATGACTGCATGAGGAGCTCTCTGTCCCTCTCCACTATTTCCATTGCCCTAGGGCCGGGAGGGGTGACCTTTATGACAGGAGCCTTCATCCCCACCTACCAGTAAACGGATAAGAAGGGGAACTAAAATAATAGGATCAATGATAATCTTAGCGAGAGGGCCATGGAGCTGGAGATAGTGGAAGAATACGTACAGCACGACGCGAAGAGGTTCAAGGTGAGGGTGAAGGGAACGAAGGTGATCATAAACGTCTCAGCAGAGGACGCACAGGAGGCATTGGAGAAGGCAAGGGCGATATGGGCTAAGCTGTCTCAACCCTGAGGACCTTGTCCCCCAGTATGTAGTATCTCCCCGACTCCCTGTGCTCCACCTTCCATATCGGAGCTTCGTGCTTAACCCTCTCCACTATCTGTGCTAAGGCTGGCAGCACCTCTGTCCTCGAGCCGCCTGCGACAGCTACTGCTATGGTCATCTCCCCCACCCTCCTCCAGCCCACGTAGTGGTAAATGGCAACGCCGCTAAGCCCCCACCTCTCGCTCTCCTCCTCTGCTATCCTCCTCAGCACCTTATGGAGCAGGTCCTCAGAGTGCTCGTACAGCAGGCCCTCCACCCTCTCCCCAGCGTTCTGTGCCTTCACGTAACCCACGAAGATTGCCAAGGCGCCCCTCGAGACTGAGGAGAGCCTGCTCACGACCCCTGCCACGTCCAGCTCCCCGCCCGAGAGCACGCCCACCTCTATATGGGCTCCCCCTGCAGGTGGGGGCATAATATGCAGGGTGCCCGCGACCTCGTCCTCCAGCTCAACCCTGCTCCCCTCCTCGTCCAGGACGAGCAGGGAGCCGCCGAGGGTCTTGTAGGCCCTCTCGAACCCCTCCTCCTTCCTGAGCCTCTCCACCACGTCTCTGAGGGAGGAGCCTGGGGGCATCTCGAGGACTATCTCCGAGGATCCTAGGGCGTCCCTAAAGAGGGAGTACAGCTTCACCCTCACTATCAACTTTTCTCCCTCTCTTGATAACCAAAGGGGCTTAACTTGTTTTCTATATTTTCTTCTTCACTGCCCCCTCCTCCAGCGCTCTCTCCATTTCCTTTGCCAGCCTTCCCATTTCCTCTAGGGAAGAGCTGCTGGCCCTGTCGAAGAAGATCCTGAGGAACTTGGCAGCACACCTGCTGCTGTGGAACTTCAGCGTCGCGTTACCCCTCGAGAGGACTATCCCCTGCCCCTCTGGGAAGAGGCGACCGCACACAATGCACCTGTGCTTCATGCTCACACCTCCAGCTCCTCGCCGTGTATGGCCTTGTAAGCCCTCAATAACTCTCCCCTGCTCGGCATGTTGCTGCTCCCCCTCCTGAGGGACTTCAGGGCGCCTGCCACCACTGCAGCCTTCAGGGACAGCTCTGGGTCCCTCGTCCTCAAGTAAGCTGCGTTGAAAACTGCATCGAAGGCATCGCCTGTGCCCGTCACGTCCACTGCCTCCCCCAGCCTCGGGGCAGGGACCTCTATCTTCATGTCGGCAGCTACCAGCAGGGCGCCGCGGGGGCCTCGCTTCACTATCACCATCTCGCTCCTCCCCCTCAGGAGCTCTCGCGGCTCGGGCGAGAGGGCTGCCAGCTCCCTCTCGTTGAGGAAGAACCAGTCCACGCCGCTCGCAGCCTCCTTCACCCCCCTAGGGTCCCTGAAGACCTCAGCTCCGGGGTCATAGCTGGAGAGCCTTGAGCCAATTGCTGTGCCGAGGACCACCTCTGCCCTCACGCTGGCGAAGTGCACGTGATCCCCGCCTCCTGGCACCATCTCCCCGCTCAATCCCCTCACGGTCCCTCTGTACGAGATCACTGTGCGAGATGAGTCGCTCCTGCTCGTGAGCACCACTGCCACGTTAGGCTCCCCCTCGACGACTTTCACGTGAGATATGTCTACCCCAGCCCTCCTCAGCTCCTCCGTCAAGCCCAGCCTTGCTGCCAGAGGGCTGATCAGGGTGACCAGGCTCACCCTGTAGCCGAGGGAGGCGATCATGAAGGAGTAGTTAGCAGCAGCGCCTCCCGCTCCCACCCACAGCTCCTCTGCTATAGCGTTCTCCCCTGCCTCAGGGTACTCTCTCAGGAAGAGGTTCAGGTCTAGGTTCAGGTTGCCCACGCTCAGGAACCACAATGCTGGCCCCGGGGGAGTCCTGTCAGGCTATTATATTTCCAATGATATAGAGCTGACATTTAGGTTCTGAACTGGCAGCGAAGGGAGGAGGGCAGCTCGACTTGAGCAAGTTCGACGTAGTGGTGGTTGGCGCAGGGCCAGGAGGCTCCACAGCCGCCTACCTGCTTGCCAGGGCAGGCTTCAAGGTCCTCCTGCTCGAGAGAGGGAGGAGCGCAGGGAGCAAGCTGTTGTGGGGCGGGAAGGCATATGCTCAGCCCCTGCGCGACGTTTGGCCTGAGCTCGACAAGGAAGCTCCAATCCACAGGTGGGTGGCTAAGGAGAGGATAAGCATAGTTTGGGGGGAGAGGGCCCTCACGCTAGAGTACAAGCTAGGCCGCAAGGTCGCCTTCACCTCCCCCCTCCCAGAGCTTGCAGGCTGGATGGCCAGGAAGGCAGAGAGTGCTGGGGCTTTGCTGCTCGACGAGGTGCCTGTGGAGGAGATAGTGGTGAAGGACGGCAGGGTCGTGGGGGTCAGGAGCGGGAGCGACTATGTGAGCGCTGACGTCGTGATAGATGCGGAGGGGGCAAACAGGATCTTGCTGGAGAAGCTGGGGCTAGCGGCCAGGCTGAGCCCTTATGACATGGCCTTGGGAGCAAAGGAGGTGCTTAGCCTCGAGCCTCGCCTCATAGAGGAGAGGTTCGGGCTCGAGAGGGACGAGGGCCTTTCCTGGCTTATCCTTGGAGACATAACTGGAGGCATACCAGGCGGGGGATTCGTATACACCATGAGGGAGACCATTGGCATAGGGCTCGTGCTCAACATAGGTCACGCTGCTGTAGCAGCAGAAAAGGGGATCTTACGCGATCACGTCTCAAGGCTAGTGGAGGAGCTGAGGACGCACCCCTACTTCAGGAACTACTGGAGGGAGGCTGACGTGATAGAGTATGGAGGCAGGATGACCATAGAGGGGGGCCTCCGCTTCGTCCCGAAGAGGCTGTACTCCAGCGGGCTGCTGGTGGTGGGAGATGCAGCTGGGATGCTGGTGAATACAGGCTACACTATCCGCGGTGTGGACACTGCTGTAACAAGCGCGAAGTTGGCAGCTGAGGCAGTGATAGAGGCCAGAGACAAGGGAGGCTTCACAGAGGAGAACCTGAGGGCCTACGAAGAGAAGGTGAGGAGGAGCTACATATACAGAGATCTAGTTGAGCACAGCGGGATAACAGAGATATTCGACGATCCCGTGTTCTTCTCCAAAGTCCCCTCGCTAGCCACAAGGGCTGCCTCAAAGCTCTTCGAGGCTGACTACGGGGAGCCCACTCTGCTGGAGTCGATCAAGAGTTCAGCAGAAGAGGAAGAGATAAGTTTACTCAGGCTCCTGCTCAAGGTGGGAAGGGTGGTGAGGAGGATATGAGCCAAGCTCCCGCTAGGCTCAAGGTCATGAAGCTCGAGGAGCTCCTGAAGAGGGACGTGTGGGACGTGGACGAGGAGAGACACATAGAGGTGCTGAAACAGGACGGCTTGCCCATTAAGGCCCTCCAGCTCCTCTGCCCTATGGGCTGCTACTCCATGGCAGGGGAGAAGCTGCTGATGAGCTATGAGGGCTGCGTCGAGTGCGGCACCTGTAGGGTGCTCAGCAGGCCAGAGCAGATAAGGTGGGAGTTCCCCAAAAGCGGCAGGGGCATTCAGTACAGGTACACCTAGGTGGGCCAGAGTGAGGATAGTCGTAGGGGTGAAGTGGGTCCCCAACACTCAGGCAGTGAGGATAGATCCTGAGACAGGGACCCTCATAAGGAAAGGCGTGCCCTCCATAGTTAACCCCCACGACCTCCCTGCAGTGGAGGCAGCTCTCAGGCTAAAGGAGAGGGTGGGAGGGGAGGTCATAGCGATCTCCATGGCCCCTCCCCCAGCAGTGAAGGGCCTAGAGCTAGTGTTGGGCATGGGGGCAGACAGGGCTGTGCTGATCACAGACAGGGTTTTCGCTGGAGCTGACACATGGGCCACTAGCTACGTCCTCTCCCGTGCTATCCAGAAGATCTCGGCTGAAATGGGGAAGGTAGACCTTGCGCTCTTCGGCCACGAGACCATCGATTCTAGCACCTCCCACGTGCAGGCGCAAGTAGCAAGCTGGCTCGACTGGCCCTACGTGTACCACGTCAAGTCCATAGAGCCCTCGGGAAACAACGCGCTAAGGGTGGAGAGGGAGCTAGAGGAGTACGAGGAGGAGTACGAGGTGGAGCTCCCTGCTGTCATAAGCGTAGCAATAAAGGCCATGAAACCTAGGCCTGTGAGCCTCCATTCGAAGCTCAGGGCAAAGCTGGAGAGGAGGATAATTACCTGGAGTAACGCAGACCTGAAGCTAGATCCCAGGTGCGTGGGCCTCAAGGGCTCCCCCACTGTGGTTGCCAAGACCATAGACATGCCCGAGGTGCCGAGGAAGAAGGAGGTGTACAGGCCAAAGGACGCGAAGGATGCAGCTAGGTGGATCATAAGCAAGATGGTGGAGGACGAGAAGCTGAGGGAGGTAATGAAAGGGATAGTGGGAGGGGAGCTGTGATGAAGATAGAGTGCGAGAAACTGTGCCCAGAGTGGCCCTGTGAGCAGCCAGAGGAGTACAAGGACGTCTGGGTGGTCGTGGAGGCAGAGGACGGGAAGCTCAACGAGGCCAGCCTCCAGATGCTCACGCCAGGAAGAGTCATTGCCGACAAGCTGAAGGAGAACCTTGTAGGCGTGCTGCTGGGCTACAGGGTCTCGCAGCTGGCAGAGGAGGTCATAAAGTACGGGGCAGACAGGGTCATGGTAGTGGACGACGAGAGGCTCTCCACTTACTACCCGAGGGTCTATGGGAGCGCTGTGGTGGAGCTGGCAAAGAAGTACAAGCCCTCGGTGATCCTAGTAGCGGGCACGAGGAGAGGGAGGGAGTTCGCGCCTTACGTGGCGAACACCCTCAAGGCAGGAATAACTGCTGACTGCACCGACTTTGACGTGGACGAGAGCACGAGGGACGTGCTTCTCATCAGGCCGCCCTTCGCCGCCATTTTGCTCGCTTACATCAAGACTCCCTTCAGGAGGCCCCAGGTGGGGACAGCTAGGCCAAACGTGTTCCCAATGCCCAAGAGGGACGAGGGGAGGAGGGGAGAGGTAGTGCTGGAGAGGGTGGAGGTGAGGCAGGAGGACAAGATGAGGCTCATCTCGAGGAGGAAGGTGGAGAAGGCGAAGGTTGGGGTGGAGAAAGCAAACGTCGTAGTCTCTGGAGGGAGGGGAGTGGGAGGGCCAGAGGGGATGGAGAAGTTGAGGAGGCTGGCTGAGCTGCTGGGGGGAACAGTGGGGGCATCGAGGAAGGCTGTCGATGCGGGTTGGGCAGACCACGAAATGCAGGTAGGGCAGACGGGCAAGTCTGTGAAGCCCATACTATACCTGGCAGTAGGGATAAGCGGGTCTGCGCAGCACATGCTGGCAGTGAGGGAGGCGCAGAGGATAATGGCTATAAACGTCGATCCCGAGGCGCCTATCTTCTCCCAGGCAGACTACTCCGTTGTGGGGGACTACAGGGAGGTGGTGCCAGCGCTGATAGAGGAGCTGGAGAAGATCAGGAAGGGGGGAGTAAAGGTTCTAGGAGAAATACTGGAGAACCGCTAGACCTGCACGACTTTGTCCCTGAACACCTGGAACGGGTGGGCCACAGGCCTCCTCCCCACAGGCCTCCTTCCGGGCGGGGAGGAGAGGTAGCCTGGCATTATCTTCTCGAACCTCTCCTCAAGGGTTTCCCTGAAGGTGTTCTGGTAGAAGATCCCCAGCGGGATCCTCTCGTCGAATTCCATCATCTTCTCCATTATCTTAGGCGCCTTCTCCTTGTGCTCCTGCGGGCTCCTCACCACAGGGTCCCAGCTGGGGTCTTCGCTCAGGTAATAGATCCTCTTCTCGTACCACTCGCTCGTCATGAAGTCGTTGTAGGTCGGGCATGGCTGGAGTATGTCCACCACTGCAGCCCCCTTGTGCTGGATGGCAGCCTTTACCAGGTCCTTCAGCTGGTTGAGGTGGTAGGCATATCCTCTGGCTATGAAAGTGTAGCCTGCAGCGAAGGCTAGGAGCAGGGGGTTGAGGTTGCCCTGGACGTTCGGGTGGGGTAGGGACTTGGTCTGGATCCAGGCGGGCAGCGTAGGCCCTGCCTGTCCCTTCGTTAGGCCGTACACTGCGTTGTCGTAAACGAGGATCGGGATGTCTATGTTCCTCCTTCCCAGCGCCACGAAGTGGCCCCCGCCTATGCCCAACAGGTCTCCGTCGCCGCCCGTCACGACCACTGTGAGCTCCGGGTTTGCCAGCTTGACTCCAGAGGCCACAGGTATGGCTCTCCCATGTATGGTGTGAATGGCGTTGCCCTTGATGTAGTAGACAGATCTGGAGGAGCAGCCTATGCCGCCTACTATCACTAGGTTGCTCGGGTCTATGTCCAGCTCTGCGAGAGCCCTGAATATGGCGTTGAGGATGCCGAAGTCGCCGCAGCCAGGGCACCACTGGACCCAGGACTCAGTCTTGTAGTCGAGCCACTTACGCGCCACTGCTCACCACCACCTCCCTAGCTCCCTCCTTGACTATCTTTTCCACTGCATACACTACCTCGCTGTCGTACAGGGGCCTTGCGTTGACCTTCCTCACCCTGTGGGGCACGTATATGCCAGTATGTGCTCTGATCAGGAAGGAGAGCTGGTCCAGGAAGTTCATCTCCACCCCTATCAGCACCTCGCTCCTCTCCAGCAGCTTCTTTGCAGCCTCTGCAGGGAAGGGGCTGAGAACCCTGAACTGGACGAAATTGCTCCTGATCCCCCTCCTCTCCAGCTCCTCCATAGCGCTCAAGATAATCTGCTTGGTGGAGCCAAAGGAAACAATGGTCACCCTAGCTTCCGGATCACCGTGGAGCACCAGCTTCTCCTCCTCCGGGATCCCCCTCTTAATGGTCTCCCACTTCCTCGTCCTCTTGGCCACCATCTCCTCCCTGTCCAGTGGGTCCTCAGTTACGTGGCCGTGCTCGTCGTGCTCTAGGCTGCTCACGAGCATGGGCACCTTGCCGAGGGGCGCCATGGGGCTAATGCCGTCCTCGGTGATCTCGTATCTCTTGTAACTGCTGCCCGGCGCCTCCTCCCTCCTCCCCCTCGACAGCTCTATGCTGCTCATGTCGAGCTCCCACTCGTCCAGCACTGCTATGGTGGAGGCAAGGTACTTGTCAAGCACGTGCACCACAGGGATCTGGAACTCCTCCGCCCAGTTCAGCGCCTTTATGGCATCGAAGAAGGCCTCCCTGTGATCTCCGGAAGCTATCACTATCTTTGGGGCATCTCCATGACCAGAGAACACAGCGTGTAGCAGGTCCTGCTGGCCCTGCCTCGTGGCTATGCCAGTGCTAGGCCCAGCCCTCATCCAGAGGGAGATCACGACGGGGATCTCTGCCATCACCCCCATGCTTATAGCTTCGTTCATGAGGCTGAACCCAGGGCCGCTGGTGGAGGTGGAAACTCTGGCTCCTGCTGCCGCAGCCCCCAGCGCCAGGTTAATGGCTGCCAGCTCGTCCTCTGCCTGGAGCACAAGTATAGATATCTTTGACCCGTTCACGTCCTCTTTGTACATGTTCTCCTCGACGTAGAAAGCCTCATCTGAAGAGGGAGTGATGGGGTAGAAGGTCTGGAAGTTGAGGCCTCCCAGAACCTTGCCCATAGCCACTATGTCGTTCCCGCTCGCGAGCATCCTGCTCCTCCCCCTGTGGGGACCATCTGGCAGGGCCTTCTGCTTCCCATAGTTCGACTCCACGTACTCCATTGCTATCCTTGCAGCTATGAGGTTCGGCTTGACCACCTTCGGCCTGGCGCCGAACTGGAGCTCTATGCCCTTTGCAACGTAATCGTACTCCACTCCAGCGAGGTAGAGGCCTGCTGCAAGCCCCACAATGTTAAGGGTCTTTGCAATGGCAGAGAGTGGCGAGGCAGTCTCCTCGGAGATCTTCTTCAGTATGGACTTCAGAGGCAGACCTACTGGCACTGCCCCCCTCTCCTCCACGAACTTGACTGCGCTCCCTACCGTGGCCCCGCCTTTCTGCGCGAGAGCCTCCTTCACTCGCTTCCTCAGAGAGCTCTCCATTGAGGCTATCCTTGTTACTTCCTGGTCCTGGGAGTCTGCATCGTATATGAAGTAGCTCTTTGCCGACACGTCCCATATATGAGTGAAGGCGCTCTCTGCATCTAGGGCGATCACCATGTCCACGGGATACCTGAGGGCCCTTGCAGGCCTCTCCGTGAACCTGAGGTGGAAGTAGCTGTGGGCCCCCATTATGTTGCTGTGGTACTCTCTGGTGCCGATCACGTTGAAGCCCTTTGCAACAACAGTCTTGAGGGCCACCTGGCCTGCTGACTCTATGCCTCCCCCTTGAGGGCCTCCGATGATCATGCAAACATCTGTCATCATTTATCCCTCATATATCTCTTCCTTTACGTCAGGTTCTACGTATGCGGCCCTAAATATTCTATGTCCATGGCTCCAGTGCAGAATGGCCTCCTCCCTCGTGAGCCTCATCTTGCAGGTGGAGCACCAGTAGAGGCGTTCTGTCTTCAGCTCCATGACAGAGTAGCTGGCGCAGTAGTAGTCGTCGAACGTCGCCTCCAGCCACGTCGTGCAGTAACCTATAAACGGGTAATGTACATGAGGGAGCCAGTTCCAGCAGGAGGCGCAGGAAGCCCTGCTGGAGAGCCTGGAGATCTGGACAGTCAAGGCACATCTCCCATGGTAGGGGACCTCCAAAGCTTAAGTTTTACAGATAAGATGAGGCGTGGGGAGAGATGGCTTTCGGCGTACCCTTCGAGGAGCTGGAGGTAGGCGGCTACAGGCTAAGGGTAAACAGGGTGGAGGAAGGCATAGCTCTCTACACGCGGCACGACGGGGAGAAAGAGCTGGTCAGGATAGCTGTAGATCCCTCTCTCTCACTGATAGTGGTGCCCGTGGAGCCCTTCCTTAACCCTAGGAGGGACGTGGTGGAGTGCGTCTACCTGAGGCTAGACCCTCCAATAACTGTGAGACCAGGGGGGAGCGTTGAGCACAGCACATATGTCCCGATCGACTTTGCAGTGGTCGCCCAGAGGAGCGGGGAAGACTTCAGGGTCATGGACTCCTTCACTAACAAAGGCATTGTCCCCAAGATGGCGCTCTACGGGGTCCCTACCAGCGGCTACATTTGCAGGTATTTCCTTGCCACGCCCTTCCAGGAGCCAAAGACGTACCTCTCTCCGATGAAGCTGATAATAAACAACAGCACAGAGAAGGTGGTGACAGTGAGGAACGTAGTGGTGCCATTGCAGGAGATAGCAGTCTTTTACAAGCCTGGCACCTGGATCTCCTACACGGCGCCCATAATAATGAACGTGGAGTCAGAGACTGTGGCAGAGATAACCATGGCCAGCCCAGAGCCCCCCAGCGCAGACTTCGAGAGGTCTCCGGAGCTCCCCAAGAGAGGTATAGACATAGTGGAACTCGGAAGGGACTTCATAGGACTAAAGGAGCTCGTCAAGTTCAGGATGATATGGGGGTACTAATGGTCGAGGCCCTGATCTCGAAGGTGCTGGACACGCTTCACGCCTATGGCATAGACAGGTTATTGAACGCCTTCCTGGTAATAACCCTTTCCCTCGTCCTCGGTTACTTCCTGAGCAGGTACCTCAGGCTCTGGGCCATATCCAGGTTGCCTCCAGAGATAGCTGCGCCCCTCTCCCGCGTGGTCTTCCTCGCCATCACTGTCACAGGAGCGCTGATAGCGTTAAGGGAGCTAGGAGTTGACATCTCTGTGCTGCTAGTGGCAGGGGGCGTGGCAGGCCTAGCTCTAGGATTTGCTGCCCAAACAGTGGTCTCCAACCTCCTCTCTGGCATCTTCCTCTACTTCGACAGGCCCTTCAAGGTGGGAGACGCTATTGCCATAGGCGACAGGTTCGGGGTAGTGGAGGACATAACTGTCTTCAGCACTAGGATCAGGCTCTTCGACGGGAGGCTGCTGAGGGTCTCAAACGAGGAGGTGTTCAAGAGCAATATAATAAACCTGGCAAATATAAAGGCAAGGAGGGTAGAGTACCAGATCGTCCTTGCTCATGGCACAGACACAGCTAGGGCAATAGAGGTGATAAAGAGGGTTCTCGACGAGAACCCCCTAGTCCTGGTGGAGCCAGCGCCTCTCATATTCTCCCCCCAGGTGACTTTAGATGGGATAGTCGTCACTGTGTGGGCCTGGACTACTGCAGGGCTCTTCTTCGACGTCTGGACGACCCTTCTGTCAAAGATAAGGGAGGAGCTCGCTAAGGAGGGCATTAGGCTTGCAGTGCCACAGAGGGTCATAACGCTGAGGGAGAGAGAAAGTCTATAATCTTTTGCTAACCATATATACGGAGGGTGGAGGACGGTACTGCTCAGGACGGGCGTTGTTCTAGGGGGAGGATATGCGCTGAAGGTGAACAGGGTGTTCTTCGCCCAGGTGAAGGAAGCTGTTAAGAGAGGCGAGCTGAAGAAGGAGGAGGCTAAGAGGGCTGTATCGGAGCTGAACAGGACTCTTTACAACATATTAGTAGAGGAGCTGAAGGTGGAGAAGGAGGACGTTGTCCGCATATCGATAGAGTACGAGATCAGGGACGGCACAGTTCACTGGAACATGAACAGTTTGACTGTGGAGGTGTGGCCTCGCTGTCCGCCGCTGAAAGTGTACAGGCCGGCAGAGAGGCCAAAGGAGGAGAGAGCAGAGGCAGAGAAGGAGGAGAGGGGAGAGGTTTTAATCTCTGAGCAGGAGAAGGTGGAAGGTGCAGAAGGTGGCCCTGCTTAGGAGTGGGCTGATCATAGCAGCAGGCTATGCTCAGAAGGTCAGGAGAGTTCTGTTTGCGCAGACCAGAGATCTAGTGAAGAACGGCCAGCTCTCCCTGCGAGATGTCGCTGGAGCTGCAAGACAGCTGAACATGATTTTGTACGAGCTCATAGTGGAGGAGCTTAGGCTGGAGAAGGGCGACGTTGTCCGCATATCGATAGAGTACGAGATCGAGGACAGCACCATCCGCTGGAAGATGGACACGCTCGTCGTAGAAGTGTGGAAGAGAATGGCTGACGAGTACGTCTCAGAGAAGGTCGAAAAGATAAGGAGCAGGGGCGTGGCAGGAGAAGAGTAAGTTTTATCGCTCAGTTACCCCAGAGGATCTCATTGGCTTCCGCCTCGTTAGGCACGACTCTCCTCATCGCGGGCTAAAGATAGGGGTTCTCCTGTTACCTCCAGATCTGGCAAGGACTTCCTCGCTGGCCAATATCTTCATCAGCCTCTTGGCAGCTGATACCTTGATGCCGTACTTTTGGGCTACCTTGTAGGGGGTAACGTACTTCTCCTTCGGCAGCTCTGCCTTAGCCTTCGTCAAGATCTCCTGGGAGAGGTTGGTCTCGAGCTGTGCCTGCAAGTACTCGGGCTTCAGCTCTACCTTCTCCTGCTTCTTCGCCTTCTTCGGGGCCCTCTCCTTTGACAACCTTCTCGCCTCTCAGAAAAGGGTCCCTTGTGCTTTTATAGTTTGAGAAAGCTAGGCCTCCTCCACCTTCACCATCATGGGCTGGGGCTGCTGGAGTTGCTGGAGCTGCTCTTGCTTGTGCTGCTCCTTCTTCACCTCAATGGGGGCGCTCACGGCCTCTATGGTCTTCTCCAGCTTCTCCAGCACCTTCTTCGCGTCGTTCTTCTCCTCCATCAGCTTCTCCCTCAGCTTCCTGAGGTGGTTTATGCTCTGGGTGAAGTTCTTCTCGAACAGCTCCCCGCTGAAGTAGAGGGTCTGCACGCTCACGATCGCTCTCGATATGTGGAGGCTCTCGTCATCTATGGCGCTGATCCTCTCCTTTATCATGTTCTTCACGCCCTCTGCCCTCGCTTTCAGGTTCTTGATCTCCTCGCTCAGGCTCCTCCTCAGCTCCTCCACTATCTCCCCAGGTATGTCCCCCTGCGCTAGGGACTCTGCCGCCTTCCTCCTCCTGTATGCTCTGTCGAGGGCCTCGATGGTCTTGTTTGCCTCGAACCTCCACTCAGGGGTCACGACCAGCTTCCCGTCCCTGAAGCTGAGCCTCTCCCCCGGCACCTCCTCTATCCCCCTGTCGACGATCTTGATCTGTATAGCCCTCACGTTCCCATCAACGTCGCTGCTCACGCTCACGAGCACGCCAAGAACTCTGCCGTAGTGGTCCTCCACCTCGTTCCCCACCACCCTTGCCACGCTATCGATCTTCAGGTTCAACCCAGGCACCGCGTATAGGTAACTCCTTCTCCCTATTTAGGGTGTTATGCCTGTCTTACGATCTCCTCCCCCAAAAAGGAAAGGAGGGAATACCTATCTCCTGGTGGACCAGATGAGCAGAGTGGAGGACTGGGCAAGGAAATGGACAGGTCCAGAGGAGGAGATCGGTCTGGCCAGGAGGATAAAGGAGTGGGTCAGCCCTCCGCCGCCTGCTAAGCAGCAGATAGTGAACGCCCTCTACAAGATAGGCTCCCAGATAAACAAGCTCGACTACAGCCTTTCCAGGCTGCAGTCTTACGACAAGATGCTCTTCGACAAGACAGTGGGAGCCCTAGTGGAGGGCGACAAGAGCAGGGCTGTTATGTATGCTAACGAGGTGGCCGAGGTCAGGAAGATGGCCAGGACCATAATGACTGTGAAGTACACCCTCGAGAGGGTGAAGCTGAGGCTGGAGACTGCAGTGATCTTCGGAGATGTGCAGGCAAACCTGGCTCCAGCAATAGTGGCCCTGAGGCAGGCTACAGGGTACATCAAGGGCATGCTTCCTGATGTGTTCGCAGAGCTCATGGAGGTGGACGAGAACCTGCAGGTAGCCATGATGAGCGTGACAGCCCAGGCGCCCATAGCTCTGGAGTCCTCTTACGTGACGGAGGAAGCGCAGAGGATACTGAGGGATGCAAGCATAGTTGCAGAGCAGAGGCTCAAGGAGGCCTTCCCAGAGCTCCCGAGCTTCGAGAAGGTCGCAGGGAAGGCTGCTGCGGGCTCAGAGGAGCACAAGTGATCACTTCCTGAGCCCGCAGCACTCCACCAACCATTTTATGAGCTCTTTGCCGTTGCCGCTCTCAGATATCGTCACGTAGTCCTTCAGGCATCCAGGCGTTTCTCCAGCACACTTCCAGAGCTTCAGGACTGCCTGGGGGCTGAGGTTGAAGCACATCGCATCTGAGGCCTGCTCTATTTCGCTCCATGGGATCTCGAGGAACTTCATTGTGTTCTCTATCACAGACCTTTTCCAGCAGCTCTCTGCCAGGAACTCGACCCCCTTCCAAGTCAAGGCTACCCCCCTCCCAGCCTCTACAACTACTAACCCCCTGTTCTCGAGCCTTCTCGTCATAATGCTCACAGTCGGGAGAGAGAGGTTCAGCGCTCTGGAGAGCTCTGACATCTTAACGAAGTCCTCGCCGCCAGGATAGCCCCCTAGGCTGAAGATCGTTTTCAGGTACCTGAAGGCCGTTCTGTTTATTTGACTGTCCTTCACTTCTCTCCCTACCCGCTTATATACTAGTAAAACCTATATTTTAATATGTATATATAGTTTTAATAGCTCAGCTCCCTCTCGACAAGCTCCCACGCCCTCTTCCCCACCCTTTCGCCTCCGAAGCAGGCAGCCACGAGATCTCCTGCTGCCCCCTCCATGTCTCCCCTCCTCAGGATTTCCTTTGCAGCCTCGGCCTTACCCTCCTGCGCCTTTGCAAGGGCTGCCACGAGCTTGATCGCCCTTTCTAACTTCCCCCTCCTCTCCCCCTCTGCCAGCTTCCAGAGGCCTTCGAGCAGCTCGTGGGCTTCCCAGAACCTCTCGGAGGTAACTAGTTCCCGGAGGTCTCCCTCCCCGCTCCCTCTCCCTAGCTCCCTCATCAGCAGAGGAGCGCCAAAGAGCTCGAGGCCTCGGAGGTCTCCTATATGCCCTCCTGCCACCGCAATCTCTATGTGACTCGAGGCAACCCTCACTGTCGCAGAGGGAAAGCGGGAGCGAATTGACTCTGCGATCCTCTCTGCGTCCCTCGGTCTAACGTCCTCCCTCTTCTCAAGTATTATCAAGAGCCTCACCTCTCGACCCTCCTCCCCACTGCAAAGAGGACTGCAGGCATCTCCTCCTCGCAGTCTATGTCGAGCAGCTCGCAGACAAGCTCGTCGTAGAACCCTCCTATGGCTACAGTGGCAAGGCCAAGCGCCTCTGCAACGAGGTACACGTTCTGCCCTGCAAAGCCAGCGTCGAGGTGAGCGAACTTGTAGCCCCTAAGGCCGTACTTGGAGGCAGTCCTCCCGTACACTACAGTCATCATGATGACAGCAGCAGCGCTCCCTACGTGTTCCTGGCCTATGGCTGCCTTCATAACCTCCTTGCTGTGGTCTCCCCTCCTGAGCTCCTCCAACACCATCTCAGCCGGGTTGTAATGATATATTCCAGGCTCCACGCCTTCCACCAGCCTTGCTGAGACATAGCCTTCCACTGGCTGGAGGGCTCCTGAGCTAGGGTAGGCCCTCTTCGGTCCACCCCACCAAGCCCTCCCTGTGATACCAATGGAGTAGTACAGGAGCGCGGACAGCTCTGCAGGCGACAGGGGGAGTTGGGCATATCTCCTCCTGCTCCTCCTGGACAATATGACCTCGAACAGGTCCTTTCCAGAGACCTTAGGCGGAGGGGGTAATTTTACCTTTCTGGCGCCAGGGTAGCTCTTGTAGTACCCGCTGTGAACATATGGGAGCTCAGCGCCATAGTACGTTGGGGAGTTCATGGAGAGGTAATGGTAGATCATTGTGGGGTCCCCCCTAGCTATAGCCCTCTGGACTCCCAGCCTTGCCCTCTGCACCACGCTCATGGGCATGCCAGAGAGGACGTCCTCGAAAGTCCCTGAGCTCATGACCCCCCAGATCCGGGACTGGGGGAGACTATTATAGTGGTGGGCCCGCCGGGATTTGAACCCGGGACCACGGGGACCCGAGTCGGGCGCCCCAGGACATCACCCGGCGCGTACCCCGCATCCTAGCCAGGCTAGACTACGGGCCCACCTAGCTCATACTTCGCGGGCTTAAAAAATAATTGTGAACAAAGTACGACTTTTGCTTATGCATATTAGTCTCTCTTACTGCTTCTCTGTAGGAGCGCGTTGGAGGAAGACTACGTAGTCACTATAGTGGCGAAGAGAATAGCTGGCGACATAGTTTACAGCGAAGACCCTGGAGCCTCTCTGCGCAAGTGGAGGGACTACTTCGAGGTGACCCAGGCAGAGCTAGCGAGGGCAGTGAGGGTCTCCACTAGCGTGATCAGCGATTACGAGAAGGGGAGGAGGGTTCCTGGGGTAAAGTTCGTGAGGAGGTACGTGAACGGCCTTCTGGAAATAGACAGGCTGAAAGGGTGGAGGAAGTTGACGGCGATAGTCTCCAGCATGGGCATGGTGCCAGGGGTAGTCATAGACATGATGGAGTTCTCGAGACCCCTAACCCTCGACGAGCTCGCAGAGGCAGTGAAGGGGGTAAAGCTTAACCCTGAGGTGGGGAGCGACAGGGTAGTCTACGGTTATACTATTGTCGACAGCATAAGGGCCATACTTTCGCTCACTGGCATCCAGTTCTCTGTCCTCTTCGGCATGACGCCAGAGAGGGTCATAGTGTTCACGAAGGTGCAAGCGGGGAGGAGCCCCATGGTGGCAGTAAGGGTCTCGCCAGTGAAGCCCGGCGTAGTAGTGATCCACGGCCCAAAGGGTAACATAGACCCGCTTGCGGTGGAGCTTGCCAGGAGAGAGGGAGTACCCCTCATCCTGAGCCTTGCAGAGAACATAGAGGAGCTCAGGTCGAGGCTAAGGGCGCTCACTGCAGGGAGCCCTACTTCCCACCAGTTAATTTGAGGATTGCTGCAGCTACGTCTCCCCCTGTCTCCTCTAGCGCCCTCCTTGCCTCGTCATAGCTCACTTCAGCTTGCTCTGCGACGAACTGTACGTCCTCCTCTGAGAACTTCGCTGTGGGGGCCTCCTCTTTAACCCTCTTGTACTCCCCCACTATCATTATGACAGGCGGCTGGTCCTTGGACTTCATGATGACGCAGCCCTTAGGGTCCTCTATCACTAGCTTCGACCCGTCCTCTAGCTCCACCACGATCCGGGAGGCCTTCTCCTCCTCCAGCGTTATCCCCAGCCTCTTCATTGCCCTGGCAATGTCCTCTGGCTTACCGAAAGGGAAGGCCATGTCTGCCACCAGGAGAGAGAAATTATTGAATGTAATAAAGCTATCTAGACGAAGCGGGGCCTGAAGGGGAGGAGGTCCACCATCGTCAGGAGTCCTGGGCCGTAGTCCCCAATGCGCTCTGCGAGGTTGACTATGACCGAAGCTGTGCCCATGTCGCCCGGCGTCCCTGTGCTCCGCCACTTCACAGAGTAGCTGCTCCCCTCTATGACTATCTCCTCGAACTCCTCTGCTCCTAGACTAGCTATGAACTCTACCCTCACGAGCTCCCTGTTTCCGCTGCTCACAGAGCCGTAACCTCTCATGCCAAGGACGCGACCTCTCTCAACCCTGATCCCCTCACTCTCCCTGTCCTGCTCTGCCACTACGACCTCCTGCGCCTCCTCCACAGAGTCCACGCTTGCTCCGAAGGCGCTCGCTACGAGAAGGGCAGACTCAGCATAGCCCACGTGGCCAGAGAGCTCGCCGCTCTCTATCTTCCTCCTTGCCTCCTCCACGTCCAAGCCCAACCCTATCTTCCTCCTGAAAGGCTCCCTCCTCTTCGCTGCGTCGAGAGACCTCACTGCGTGTATCCTCCTCACTCCGTCAAACGGAGCAGAGAGCACTATGAGCAAGGCGTCGAGGAGGAAGCCAGGGTTTATACCAGAGCCCAGGACAGCGACGTCCCTCCTGATGGCTCTCTCCTCCAAACTCTTGGCAAGAGTGGGGTACCTGTAATATGGGAACGACAGGGTCTCGCATGTGGAGAGCACGTTTACCTCTAGATCGATGAGCTTCACCAGCTGGTCGTATACCTTGTCCAGGTAGGAGCCTGTGGAGTGTATGACTACGTCGCTGTAAGCAAGCTCGCTCGGGTCGCTTGTGACGTGAACGCCTAACCTCTCGCCCAGCCCCAGCACCTCTCCCACGTCTTTCCCGATCAGCTTGGGGTCTATGTCCACAGCCCCGCTGATCTCGTAACCCCTCTCTATCGCGACCTTTGCTACTAACCTCCCTATGTGCCCGAGTCCGTATATGCCCACCGAGGTCATGGGCTGCACCGAGAAGATAGATTTGGGGAAATTTATATGACTCTAGTAGCTCCTTACCTCGTAGCCTAGCTTCCAGAAGCCCCCCATGTCCTTCGTCCTATCGATCGTGAGGTCTTTCATAAAACTCTCTGCAAGCTCTGCAGCCAGGGTAGCGTTCAGCACCAGCGGCACAGAGAGATCTGCTGCCAACCTCCTCACCTTGTAGTCGCGCTCTGGCGCATAGTCAGTCGTCATCACAGCTCCTACCTTACCAGAGGAGAGCTCTGCCAGGACCTCCCTCTCGCCCAGCCGCCTGGCCCCTTCTACTTCCATGCCTTCAACTGTTATGACCTCATATCCTCCCTCAGATAGCCTGCGTGCCGCTCTCCCGAGCACAGACCTCTCCCTTCTATATGGGTCGTATACCAGCACCTTCTCGCCCGTTTTGGGCATCCTGTTGCCTGAAACGCTCAGCCAGCTGAGCAGGAGGGCGCCGTGGAAGGTCTCGTGCATGGCTGCAACCTCTCCCACGCTCCTCATCTCGGGACCTAGGTGCGGGTATGCTCCCCTCAGCCTCGTCCAGGAGAACTGGGGGGACTTGACAGTGTACCACCTGGGAGAGAGCATGTTGAAGGCGCCCTCCTCCAAGGACACCTCCTCTATCTTCCCCCTGAGAACTGCCTGGGCGGCAGCCCTGCTCATGCTAAAGCCTGTCGCCTTGCTCACGAGAGGCATGGACCTGCTTGCCCTCAAGTTGAGCTCAATGACGTACAGCTCCTCCTCCTTGAGGATGAGCTGCAGGTTCAGGGGGCCCACTATCTTCAGAGACTCCACCAGGGAGGAGGCTATCCTCGCTGCCCTCTCCTCAACTCTCTCCCCCTTCCTCTGCGGCAGCACCATGGTCGAGTCCCCGCTGTGCACCCCAGCAGGCTCCAGGTGCTCCACCAGCGCCCCCACAGAGGTCTTCCCATCGCTCACCACGTCCACGTCCAACTCTACGCCTCCCTCCACAAACTTCGAGACCACTGCTGGGTACTTCGGGGACACCCTGGCGGCAAGGGAGAGGTACTGTATGAGCTCCTGATCGTTGTGAGCTATTTTCATAGAGGTGCCGCTCAGCACGTAGCTCGGCCTCACGAGCACAGGGTAGCCCACGCTGTGGGCAAACTCGAGCGCCTCCCCCAAGCTAGTAGCGCTGGTCCAAGGCGGCTGCTTTATCCCGAGCTCGTCGAGCAGCCTGCTGAAAGAGGACCTGTTCTCTGCGATGTCGACGCTCTTCCCAGGGGTCCCCAGGAGCCTGATGCCCCTTCTCTCCAGCTCAGGGGCTATGTTGTTAGAGATCTGGCCGCCCAGGAAGGCCACTACGCCCACAGGTTTCTCCAGCTCGTATATCTCCTCCACGCTCTCCACGCTCACCTCGTCGAAGTAGAGCCTATCGCTCATGTCCCAGTCTGTGGACACAGTCTCTGGGTTGTAGTTCACCACGCTCACCTCGTAGCCCATTTTCTTGGCCTCCTCTGCAAAGGTCACTATGCTCCAGTCGAACTCCACGCTCACCCCTATCCTGAAACCCCCTGCCCCGAGTATCACGACCTTTGGCTTCTGGGAGGAGAAGGGGACGTCGCTCTCCCAGCCGTTGTACGTGAGGTAGAGGTAGTTCGTGACTGCAGGCCACTCTGCTGCCAGCGTGTCTATCTGTTTCACTACAGGCCTGAGCGTCCTCTGCCTTAGCTCCCTCACCCTCTCCACCTCCCTCCCCAGAGCCCTCGCTATCTGCTCGTCGCTGAACCCCAGCCTCTTCGCCTCTGCTACTAGCTCCTCCCTGTGCCTCAGCTCCTCGTAGAACTCTGTTAGCTGCTTGATCTGCTCGAGGAAGTGCTTGTCCACTCCAGTGAGCCTGTACACATCCTCAACGCTGGCCCCTAGCCTGAAGGCCTTTGCTGCATGCAGAGGCCAGTATGGCTCCCTCCTCCTCAGCCTGTCCAAGACGCGATCGAGGGGCTCCTCCTGCTCGTAGTACCCTCCGATCAGGCCCGGCTCCCCTATGTCGAGCATTCTCATAGCTTTCTGCAAGGCTTCCAGAAAGCTCCTCCCGACTGCCATGACCTCCCCAACGCTCTTCATCTCCGTCCCTATGCCCCTCTCCACTCCATCGAACTTCTCCAGGTCCCAGCGAGGCGCTTTCACCACCACATAGTCCAAGCTTGGCTCAAAGCTCGCACGAGTTATCCCAGTGACCTTGTTTATGACCTCATGGAGCCTGTAGCCTAAGGCTAGCTTTGCTGCCACGTAGGCGAGCGGGTAGCCGGTGGCCTTGCTTGCCAGGGCGCTGCTCCTCGACATCCTTGGGTTAGTCTCTATTACGTACATCTCGTCGCCGTTGTAGGGATTAATGGCTACCTGCACGTTGCCCTCCCCCACCAGCTCTATTGCCCTCTCCACTGCAATGGAGAGATCTCTGGAGAGCTGGTACTCGTAGTCGGTGAGGGTCTGGCAAGGAGCCACGACTATGGACTCCCCCGTGTGGACCCCCATCGGATCTAGGTTCTCCATGCACGCCACTGCTGCTACGTTGTCCCTCGAGTCCCTCACCACCTCGAACTCGATCTCCTTCCAGTGGTGGAGGTACTTCTCTAGCAGCACTTCCCCTATCTCAGACTGGACGAAAGCAGACCTGAGCTTCTCCCTGAGCTGCTCCTCCCTCCAGGCGACAAAGCTCCCTGCGCCCCCTAGGTTGAAGCTCACCCTCACCATGACTGGATAGCCTATCTTCTCTGCAGCTCCCACCGCCTCCTCTACTGAGCTGGCTGAGAAGCTGGGAGGTACTGGTATGGAGTTCTGCTCCATTGTCTTCCTGAAAAGCTCCCTGGAGAGGGCCCTCCTTACGCCCTCTATGGAAGTGCCGTAAACCTTCACGGAGTAGCGGGAGAGGACGCCCTCGTCATGAAGCCTCACCCCGAGGCTCAGCGCAGTTTGGCCGCCAAAGCCGATCATTATGCCGTCAGGCCTCTCCTTCTCTATGACCCTCTCCATGTGTTCAAGAGTCAGAGGCAGCAGGTAGACCTTGTCGGCGAACTTGTAGCTGGTCTGTATGGTCGCTATGTTAGGGTTCACGAGAACTGTCTCTATACCTTCCTCCTTCACTGCCTTCAGGGCCTGGTTGCCGCTATAGTCGAACTCTGCTGCCTCAGCTATCTTTATGGCGCCAGAGCCTATGATCAGGACCTTGCTAGGCCTTTCCACCCTGGAGCACCTTCACGAACTTATGGAACACCCACGTGGTGTCCCAGGGACCTGGACCTCCCTCAGGGTGGAACTGCACCAGGAGAGCTCCTAGCTCCTTGTGGAGAAGGCCCTCTATTGTCCCGTCGTCAGCGTTCTTGAACCACACAGAGAGCCCTGTCCCCTCCAGGCTCCCCTCGTCCACAGCATAGCCGTGGTTCTGGGTCGTTATGTAGCTCCTCCCGCTGAGGACGTCCACGACGCCCTTGTTGGGGCCTCTGTGGCCATACCTGAGCTTGAAGACCCTTGCTCCCAGCGCAAGGGCAGATATCTGCATCCCTAAGCATATGCCGAGCACAGGCTTACCCGAGAGGAGCACCTCCTCTGCCACCCTCACCTTGTCCTTCAGGAGGGCTGGGTTGCCAGGGCCGTTGCTGAGGACCACCCCGTCATAACCCTCCAGCAGCTCGTCAGCTTTCGAGCTGCAGGGGAGCCTGTGGACCTCCAGCCCGACCTTCAGGAGGTTCCTCAAGATCCCATACTTGAGCCCACAGTCCAGCAAGGAGACCTTGCCAGCTGGGCTCCTTTCGGGTTTGTGAACTAGGGGAACCTTCGGCGAGACCAGCTCCGTGTAGTCCACCTCCTCGTACGAGGGCGTAGAGCTCAGGGCCTTCCTCAGCTCCTCCCAACTCTTCTCCTCCGTGGAGAGGACTGCAGGCATTACCCCCTGCTCCCTCAGGACCTTCACGATAGCCCTGGTGTCCACCTTGTACATGCCAGGAACTCTGCTACTCTCCAGCCACTCTGCAAGGGAGGAAACGCTCAGGTAATGGTTGTGGGGTGGGAGCTCAGAGACGACAAAGCCCTCCACTGCCACCCTATCAGATTCATAGTTGATTGGGACGCCGCAGAAGGAGTGCTCCCTGCTAGGCACGCCGTAGCAGCCGACCATAGGGTGCGTCCAGACGAGGATCTGTCCAGCATAGCTCGGGTCTGTGAGGGCCTCTGGGTAGCCCGTCATGCCAGTGCTGAACACGAGCTCCCCTGTTCTCGTAGTAGTATGACCGAAGGCGCAGCCTTCTATCATCATGCCATTAGCCAGCAGCAGCCTCGCTCTATGAGAGCACCTCAGCCCACGCATGGTATTGATTGTGAAACCCTCCCCGTTCACTATGGGACACCTTATTAACAT
The DNA here is from genome assembly GCA_039630105.1 of Acidilobaceae archaeon. Taxonomy (GTDB): domain Archaea; phylum Thermoproteota; class Thermoprotei_A; order Sulfolobales; family Acidilobaceae; genus DSZV01. The sequence goes on along the minus strand of JBCNVO010000008.1, from coordinate 7,427 downwards.
TTGCATATATTTAGATAGATTGAGACCTAATGGACTTTATGAGGGTCTCGAGCGCCCTGTACGCCTCTGAGGCCTTCGTCGAGTCCACGAGGATGATGGTATCGTTATAGCACGACACTATCTGGGAAATGCTGATGTCGTTCTCGTAGAGGGTAGAGGAGATGAGGGCTATGACGCCAGGCGTCTCCACTATCTCTTTCGGGCTTATGACTATCAGCGCGACTTGGTCCTCTATTACCTCTATGATGTTGTCTGGCCCAAGCGTCTGGACCACCCTTTCCTTGTCCTCGCTCGATATTATTAGGGTGAAGGAGCCCACTCCCTGGAGGAGCTGAAGGAACCTGGCGCTCTTCATGATCTTCGTTATCTCAGCCAGCTTCTCGAGAACCCTCTGCTTGTGCGCAGTTATCACTATCAGGTCTGACTGGAGCTGGATGACTGAGGAGCCGATAACGTGTCTCAGCTTAGCCCTGAGCCTCCTCTCCTCCTCCAGTATCTCCTCCCTCACTCTTATCAAGGACATCTTTATCGCAGCCTGAGACGCAGAGATCCCCCTTTTCTCCAGCTCCTCAGAGAAGAGCCTTGCGAGCGCGCTGTAGTTCACTATCCCCTCTGCCAGGCAGCTCTTCACGAAAGGCCGCGAGAGGACTAGCCCCCTGACCATGCTGGCGACCCTGACCTTCACTAGCCCACCTAGTTACATATGCCAGCAAAAACTGATAAATGTTAGTGTTTTGTTTCAAATGAGTGGATAGAGTTAAGTTTGAGACAGAAGGTCTCTGATCCTAGCCACGCCTTCCCTTATCCTCTCTGGGCTCTCCTTCGTGAAGCTCAGCCTCACGCTCCACACTGTGGAGTTGCCGAAGAACTCGCCTGGCACCACTGCTACATGTTTCTCCATCAGCAGCTTCTCAGCGAAGGAGGGAACGCTGAGGCCCCTAGGAGCTAGGACCTCCCTCACGTCGACTAGGACGAACATGGAACCCTGCGGCTTGTGGAAGCTTATCCCCTCTATCTTCCCCAGCTCCTCGATCATCACGTCCCTCCTGTAGGCGTAGACTCCCCTGAAGTACTCGATGTGCCTCCTCCTGACCTCCCTGTTCCTCAAGTAGGTGAGCACTAGGTACTGGGCCACGCTCGGGGGGTTGTATGTGGTTGCCTCAGAGACCAGGGCTATTTTCCTCACTATCTCTGCCGGGCCGTAGACGTAGCCAAGCCTCCAGCCGGGAATGCCTGGGTCTTTGCTGAAGGCATAGAGTGAGATGGTGTTCTCTGGCGCTAGCTTGTAGAAGGAGACGTGGGAGCCCTCGTATATGAGGGTCTTGTAAGGCTCGTCGTAGGCTATCCAGATCCCGTAGTCCTGGGCTATCTCAGCTATCGCCCTAGCTATGTCCTCGCGGATCACCCTCCCCGTGGGGTTGTCGGGGCTCACCACGACTATTGCCTTCGTCTTCCCTCTCTTTATAGCGCTTTTTATGCCCTCCGCGTCAGGTTGGTAGCCAGTCTCTGCAGGAGACACTACTGGCACCAGCTTCACGTCGAAGTAGGGGAGGATGTTTAGGTAGCCGAAGTAGGTGGGGTCCATTATTATGACCTCGTCCCCCGGCTCTAGGATAGCGGCGAAGGAGGAGAATATGGCGCCCTGGCCTCCTGTGACCACCACTACCTGATCTGGGCTGACCTCTATCCCCTCTAGCTCCTTCATGTCCATGGCTATGGCTTCCCTGAGGTCCATGAAGCCAGGAGAGGGGGTGTAGGAGTAGAGCTTCATGCTCTCCTCCTTAAGCGCTTCTGAGAGCCAGAGCCTCACCTCCCTAGGCGGTGGCACGCCGGGCTCGCCTGCAGAGAGCATTATCACGTCCAGGCCCTTCTTCCTCATCTGCTCCACGACCCTGTTAATGGCTCTCGTGGGACTCTCGCGGAGGGCTTCCACTCTCTTGTTGTAGGGCGGGATCAAGGTTAACTCCCATAAAACATTTGAACAACGATTTAAAACCCTATGTGTCTATTGGTGGGGAGCTGAAATGGAGATAGATCCAGTGTGCGGGATGACAGTAGACGTAGGGAGAGCAAGGCACAAACACATTTACAAAGGGAGGGTCTACTACTTCTGCAGCCACCACTGCCTGAAAGCCTTCGAGAGAGATCCAGAGCACTACCTCAGGCATGGGCCTCAAGGGATGCCGAAGTAGGTCTCCAAGCTAGGACAGTGAAGGAGTTCAGTATCACAGATATGTCGCTCAATATCATTGCTATCGCAGCCAGCTCCGGCGTCAGGTAGATCCCGCGATCGTACAGCACGCCAGCAGCAACAGGAATGAGGGCAACGTTGTACAAGAAGGCCCAGCCGAAGTTCTCCAACGCCTTCCTCCTGACCAGCTTTGAGAGGGAGAGAAGGTCGAGCACAGAGAGCAGGTTGTTGTTGAGGATCACCACGTCTCCAGCCTCCTTGGAAACGTCAGCCCCCCTCCCCATAGCTATGCCCACAGAGGACCTGCTTATGGCTACTGCATCATTTATCCCGTCTCCCACGAAGGCCACTCTCCTACTTCCCATTTGCTCCACCAGCTCTGCCTTCTCCTCAGGCCTTAGCTCAGCGTAGACCTCCTCTATGCCCAACCTCTCGGCTACAGCCTTAGCTGTGAGGTAGCTGTCGCCCGTAGCCAGCACTGGCTTCATGCCAGCCTTCTTAATGCCCCTCACGAACTGCTCGCTCTCCTTCCTGATCTCGTCCCCTATCTCTATCAGGAAGACAACCTCCCTGTCGACGATTCCCAGGACTGTCGTGCTGCCTGCCCTTGAGGCCTCTGAAACAGCTCCCTTTACTCCCTCTACGTTTACCCCCAGGAGCTCTGCCATCTTCTGAGACCCCACTGCCACCTCCCTCCCCCTGACCTTGGCCATAACCCCCAGCCCCGGGAAGCTCTCGAAGGAGGAGGGCTCATCTGAAACTATCCCTTTCTCCTCGCAGTACCTCACTATTGCTTTCCCTATTGGGTGCTCGCTCCTCCTCTCAGCAGAACATATGAGGTCCAGGTCTCTGGGCTCCCCTATGGCTTTCACGCTGAGTACTTTCGGGAAGCCAATGGTCAACGTGCCCGTCTTGTCCAGCACGACGACCTTTACTCCCAGGAGCCTCTCGAAAAGGTCTCCCCTCCTCAACAGCATGCCCATCTTGAGGGCCTTAACAGAGGAGAGGGAGATCACCATGGGCACTGCTATGCCAAGGGGGCAAGGACAGGTGACCACAAGCACTGCAACAGAGAAGAGCAGAGCCCTGGCTGCGCCTATGTCCCGCACGAAGTACCAGTAGGTAAAGGTCAGGAGGCTGAGCAATATGACTGCCCAGGTAAGCCTGCCTACAACGAGGTCTGCCAGCCTCTGGACCTCTGGCTTGTAGAACTGCGCTTCCCTCACTGCCCTTATTATGTAAGCTAAGCTGGTCTCTCCCCCTACCCTCGTCGCCCTGAGCAGCAAGTAGCCTTGTACTAGCGTAGAGCCTGCGAGGACCACGTCCCTCCTACTCCCCTCCTTTGCCTTTGGCATGGGCTCGCCTGTGAACACAGACTCATCAACGTAGCCCTTCCCCTCCACCACTATCCCGTCCACTGGCACTCTTTCCCCCTCCCTCACCTCTACCAGCTCCCCTCCCCTCACCTCCTCTACCCTTACCTCCACTGCTCTCCCCTCTCTGTAGACCCGCGCGCTGCTCACCATCCTACTCATGAGTTCTGCCAGGGATTGGGCAGACCTCCTCCTCAGCCTCTCCTCTAGGTATTTGCCAAAAGATATGAAGCCCATGACGCCAGCAGCAGCTTCGAAGTACACGTCTGGGCTGTTCCTCAGCATTGCCCACACGCTGTACAGGAAGATGGCGCTCACGGACAGGGAGACGAGAGAGTCCATGGTGGGGGCTCTCCGGAGAAGGGATCTGAAGCCCTTCCTCATCATTTCTACGTTCAGGGCTATCGTCACGCTGGCGATCAGGAAGAGGAGGTAGTTGCTGTACTGCCAGAGAGGGGGGTGGATGCCGAAAACGCCGAGGGTGTGATAGGAGATGGCAGCGAGGCCAAGGGCGAAGGAGGCGAGCCTTGGGAGAAACTCTTCCCTATCCACTTGCTCCCTCTCCCCCTCGATCTCCCTGATTTCAGGGAACAGGGCCTTGGCTTTCTGGGTCAGCTCTTCCCTGCTTATCGTCCTCGGGTTGAAGAGGACGCTGACCATATGAGTTACAGGGGAGTAGCGACACTGGATCACGCCAGGGATCCTTGTGAGAGAGGTCTCGAAGGTTCCGCCCTCCTCTTCAGAAAGGTCTGCCTCGAGGTAGAGGTGTTCCTTCTCCACATCGTAGCCTGCGTCCCTTATGGCCTTTACTATTCGCTCTAGCGTCACCCTCTCGTCGTAGCTTACTATGGCCTCCCCGGTGGTTACGTCGACGCTGAGATCCACGCCAGGCAGATTCTTCAGCTCCCTCTCTATAGCTAGGACGCAGGTGGGACAGTCAACGCCAATTATTCTGACCTTCTCAGCTCTTCTCTCCATCTCAAGGCCAGACAGTCTCTCTACACGAGTTCTTAATATTTAAGAGTATTAGCGTAGCTTAGGAAAGCTCATGTGGGAAACCCGCATCCCAAGCTGGCTATATGCGAGGCTGTACGCCAGCTGGAGGAGAGTGAGGAGAGAGGCAGAGCTAATCGAGAGGGCCTTCTCAGAGCTTGGCGCCAGGAGGCTCGTGGAGCTCGGCTGCGGCGTGGGGAGACACGGCTACTTGCTAGCTAAGAGAGGGTTCCCTGTGCTCCTCACAGATGTGAAGGACTGGAGACATGGGGCTGCGAGGAGGCTCCCCTTCGCGGAATACGACGTCCTCAAGGGAGGGGAGTTAAGGTGGGAGTTCGAAGGAGCATATGCGATGGGAGTCTTCATAGTCATGGAGTACAAGGACATAAAGAGGGCCTTCCGCAACGTCGCAGACCTCGTGGGCAGAAGGCCTTTCTTGTTCGACTATAACTTCGTCGTTCACGGGGAGCCAAAGGAGGTGGTCGTGAGGTCCAGGGGGAGGGAGTTCAGGGCTGTGCTGAGGAGGGAGGAGGTCAGGGAGGTAGAGGGGGGCTATCGCTACGATTACAGGGTTGAGGTGCTGGACGAGGAGGGGAAGGTAATAGGGGTGGAGGACACAGGCTATCCTGTGCACAGGAAGGAGAGGATATTTGAGGCCCTGGAGGACGCAGGCCTAGAGGTCATGAAAATCATATGGGCTTCTTGGAACAGGGAGAAGTACATGTACGAGCTCACAGAAAAAGAGGGAGACAGCGCTTTCATACTAGTGAGAGCTACCTCCTGAAGACGAAGCCCACTGCCAGCCCTAGCAGGAGCGCTATCAGAGCTGCTATCGCTAATATCTCTGTTCTCAGCTCCCTCTCCACAGTCGTCGTGGTCTTCTCCACCACGCTCGTCACAACTCTCGTGACAGGAACCTCCGTGGTCCTCACCAAGGTCTCAGTCCTCGTCCTCTCCACTGTTTGGGTGCTAGTGACTGTTCTCTCTACAGTGCTCGTGACAGTTCTGTCCACTGTGGTCGTGACCGTCGCAGTCTGGGTCACAGTCCTAGCCTCCCTCACTGCCAGCGGCGCTGCCTCCGCATCCCTAGGCCTCGGGATACCTAGCAGCTCCGCTATCGTGGGAGCTATGCTTAGGGAGCTGGAGAGCCCTAGGAAGCCCCTCTTCACTGGCCCTCCGAAGAAGATCACTGTTGCGTGCAGGTCAGGGTAGGTGGGCATGAAGCTGCTGTGATCTGCAATGAGGGTCCTCAGGGGGACGGCTGGGGAGAACACCACTGCAGTCCCGTTCACTATGCTTGGGACTCCTCCTGTCGTGGTGTAACCGCACTTAGTAGCTATTATCACGTCCCCAGCCCTAGGGCCACCTAATCCCAGAGTCCTCGCCTGCTCCCTAGTCATCACTACGTCGAAGACCTGCTCGCCCGTCGACGGGTCTCTCAAGGCCTGGAACGCCCTAATTATGGAGTCCACGACTCTGGCATATTCCTCGGGCTTGACGATTCCTCCCGCCTCTCTCCCAGCCAGGTTCACGTAGACGTTGCCCTGGGCGAAGAATATGGCCCTAGTCTCGTTTGCTGCTATAGACCCTCCCCTCACTGATAGGAGCCCTGCGTTGTAGAGGACAGCGTTCACGTTCACAATGCTCTTGACAGGACACTGGCCGTGATCTGAGCTCACCACGATGACAGTGTTCCTGAGATCTACAGATTCTACTAGAGCTTTTACGAACTCGTCCACCATCCTGTATGTCCTCAGGATGAGGCTGCGGTAGTATGCCTCCTGGTCAGCCCTGTAGTAAGGCATGTTTCTGTACAGCATGCCGAGGAACTGGTGGTACACGTTGTCCACCACAGGCGTGTAGGTCATGAGGAGGTCCCACTGGGCGTTCCTCATGACGTAGAGCGTGAACTCCCTGAAGAACGTGTTCGTGAAGTTAACTGTCTCCATGAACGTCTCAATGTCTATCCACCCCCTAGTGAGGGCGAACCAGTCCCCGTCAGTGAAGGCACCCACTCTCACTACCACGTTGTTCCAGACGCCTCTCGCGAGGGAGGCATCGTTGTGCCAGGCTGCCTCGAAAGGCCTAGCTATCCCCTTGTATAGCCTGAAGTCGTTCACGTCTATCTTGACGAGCTTGAACATGGGAGCTATGGTGAGGGTGCTACCTCCCCTCACTATGGTGGTGTTCAGAGGCCTGCTCCACTGGCCCTCCCTCAGCACTGCTAAGGCCTTGCTGGCGTCCTTGGCTCCAGGCACTATCGCGACCACGTCAGGTTTTTCATCGCCCGTGTTGTCGGCTATGAGCACGAACCACCTGGAGTCCCCGAGCGTGAAGTTGAACTCCCACGCTCTAGAAACTGTGCCAAGGCTCCCCAGGCCTGTCCAGTTCCTCGCCTCTCTTATAGCGACGAGGGTGGCTGCAGAGATGTTCCTGTTGTTGGTGTAGAGAGCAGAGGGGGTAACGCCTGTCACAGAGGAGTCGTAGATGTTGAACAGCTTGATCCTCGATGTGTCCACCTTCCAGGCAGGCGGCGTGGACTGGGGGAAGGAGACCACTGCAGCCCTGAGGCCGCTCCTATTAACAGTCATCCAGATGGGCTCTGCCAGCAGCTGCCTCCCGTCGAAGCCAGATACTGTTGCAGTTATGCTCGTATTTGGCAGGTGTATAGTGTTACCTGTTATGCCCGTCTTCATGGGGTAGGCGCCCGTGGAGAGGGAGGCGTGGCTGACTGCCGTGGCTGGCGGGTATATGACTGTTATGGGACCGTGGGCTCCCTCCTCAAGGAGCCTCTTGAACGTAGGGAGAGAGCCCTCCATGGAGAAGTTGAACAGCCTGTAATAGTTGGCTGAGTCAACGCTTATCCAGAC
>JBCNVO010000007.1:0-46421 GCA_039630105.1 Acidilobaceae archaeon | reverse complement strand
TCCTTGGATGATGTGAGCCACAGCCCCGAGCGGTGAGGAGGGCTCGTGTTCCTGACAATAATACCTTTGTAAGACTGCCTCCTCCCTTGCTTAGTGCTCCTTGCCCAAAGCCCAGCTGGTGCCCCCCGTGATCCAGGCAGTCTACAAAGGTCTTTGCCCCAACTGCGGTGGCCAAATAAGCTACGAGAGGCTCTCCAAGGGCCTCCCCTGCGAGAGCTGCCTCACGAGGGAGAGCCCAGACTACTTGGAGGAGCTGGAGAGGGAGGGGAAGCTAAAGGGCCTCTCCTGGCTAGCGCTGCTCGTGAAGGAGCACGAGGAGTTCGCTTCCTTCTTCCGCTCCTCCCTCGGCTTCGAGCCCTGGGGAGCCCAAGGGAGCTGGGCTAGGAGGCTCCTCATGCTGGAGAGCTTTGCCATAATTGCCCCTACTGGCGTGGGCAAGAGCACGCTGCTCATGGCCTATGCAGCCTTCAGGGCTAGGCAGGGCTGGAAGGCCCTGTACCTTGTGCCCACGGAGAACCTGGCAAGGCAAGTCCACGCCAGGCTCAGCAAGATGTGCAGGGAAACTGTGGCTTACTACTCGAGCCTGCCCAAGAGGGCCAGGGAGGAGGCGCTCTCCAGGATAAAGAGGGGGAAGCTGAAGGTTCTCGTTACCACCACAGGCTTCCTGGAGAGGAGGGCCCACGAGCTCCCCCTCTTCGATCTAGTCATAGTGGACGATGTGGACAGCCTGGTGAGGGACAGCAAGAACGTAGATCGCGTGCTCAAGGCAATGGGCTTCAGGGAGGAGACGATAGCCACTGCAACTGAGCTAGTGAGGGCAAAGATCAGGCTCAGGAGGGCCAGGGCTGCTGGGAACGGGGCAGAGAGGCTAGAGATGGTGGTAGCGGAGCTGGAAGGGAGGCTCAGGAGGCTAGTGGAGGGGGAGAAAGGTGGTCAGCTCGTGGTGGCCTCCGCTACGGGCAGGCCAAAGGGCTACAGGCACCTGGTCTTCAGGGAGCTCCTGAACTTCGAGGTGGGGGGCGGCGGTGACTACATCAGGAACGTGATCGACAGCTACGCTATGGGCGGGAAGGAAGAGGTCGTTAAGCTGGTCAAGCAGCTTGGCAAGGGTGGCATAGTCTTCGTGAGCCAATACCTGGGCAGGGAGGTCATGGAGGAGCTGGTCTCCCAGCTAAGGGAGGAGGGGGTGAGGGCAGCCAGAGCCTTGGCAGGCTCCTGGAAGGGGGTGCTCCAGCTGGAGAGGGGGGAGGTGGACGTGCTGGTCACCATAGCTAGCAGGTATGGAGTCGCAGTGAGGGGTCTCGATGCTCCTCGCGTGGTCAAGTACGCTTTGTTCCTCGGCGCCCCTGCCAGGAGGCTCAGGCTAGAGGAGGCGCTCTCCTCCCCCATGCGCCTCCTGAGGGTGCTCTTACATGCGAGAGATGAAGGCAGCAGCGAGGGCTCAGAGCTCGCTAGGGAGGTCATGAGGGTGCTGGAGAGAGTAGATCCGGAGGCCCTCTCCGCAGCCATGAGGGAGGGGAGCGCTGAGGGAGCGCTGGGGAGGGCCCTGGAGCTCCTGAGGAGGGCAAAGGCGTGGGCAGTCTCGTGGGTCAAGGAGAGGCTCAAGGAGGGCAGCGAGATGAGGGTTGGCACTATGCTCATAGCGAGGGAGGGGGGGCTCTACGTATACGTCCCCGACGCCCTAACCTACCTCCAGGCAAGCGGGAGGGCCAGCAGGCTGCTAGAGGGGAAAATGACCTTAGGCCTGAGCGTGATCGTGGAGCCAAGGGAGGAGCTGCTGAGGGGGCTCGAGACAAAACTGAGGGCCTTCGCTGACGTGAAGTTCTCGAGGCTCGAGGAGCTCGACCTGGAGGAGGTGAGGAGAGCTCTCGAGGAGAGCAGGCTGGGAAAGGGGAGGGAGCTGAAGGTCAAGACCTGCCTGCTAGTGGTGGAGTCCCCCACTAAGGCGAGGACCATAGGCTGGTTCTGGGGGAGGCCTGGGAAGAGGAGGGTGGGGAGGCTCACTGTGTACGAGACCTCCTACATGGACGGGGAGAGGATAACCATATTGCAGGTGGCAGCCACCAGGGGCCACCTTTTCGACCTCGTGGAGGAGCAGGAGGGGACCCGCTACGGAGTCATAGTTAGCGAGGACTCCTACGTCCCCATATATGGGAGCGTGAAGCGCTGCCTCTCCTGCGGGGCCCAGTTCATCTCCTCTCCCCGCTGCCCTCGCTGCTCCTCCCCAGAGGTGACTGACTCTATGGCAACAGTGGAGGCCCTCAGGAGGCTCGCCCTCACAGTGGACGAGGTGGTAGTGGCGACAGATCCTGACAGGGAGGGGGAGAAGATAGCCATGGACGTTGCTCTCTCGCTGAAGCCCTATGCCAAGGAGGTGAGGAGGGCTCGCTTCTACGAGGTGTCGAGGAGGGAGATAACGAGGGCAATAAGGGAGGCAGGAGAGATAGACGCGAGGCTGGTGGAGTCGCAGATGGCAAGGAGGATTGCCGACAGGTGGGTGGGCTACCATCTCAGCTCCTACGTGAAGGAGGCCTATGGGAGGGAGTGGCTAGGGGCAGGGAGGGTGCAGACCCCAGTCCTTGGCTGGCTAGTGGAGAGGTACAGGGAGTGGAGGGGGAGCCAGCTCTACCGTGCTTGCCTGAAGCTCTCCACAGGCTACAGGTTCTGCCTCTCTTTCCCCGAGAAGAGAGAGGCAGAGAGGGCAGCGCTCTCCCCCTACGTCACAGTGGAGGAGGTGGGGCAGGAGGAGGTCGTGCTCAGCCCTCCAGCGCCCTACTCCACAGATGCCCTACTCTACGACGCCTCCCTGAAGCTGGGCCTCAGGGTGGAGCTGGCAATGAAGCTGGCTCAAGACCTCTTCGAGGCAGGGCTGATCACGTACCACAGGACTGACTCCATAAGGGTCTCCACCCAGGGCATGGAGGTAGCAAGGGCTTACCTTTCCCAGAGGGGCATGGGGGAGCTCTTCAGGCCCAGGGGCTGGAGCGAGGAGGGGGCTCACGAGGCCATAAGGCCCACAAAGCCCCTAGATCTGGAGGCTCTCGACAGGGCTGCGGCAGAGGGGGCGCTGAAGCTGAACCTGAAGCTCACTGAGAGGCACAGGGCCCTATACGACCTCATATTCAGGCGCTTCGTGGCGAGCCAGATGGTAGAGGCAAGGGCAACGAAGGTCTCCCTCAACCTCTCGGCAGAGGGGGCAAAGGCAAGGCTGGAGGTCTTCGCCGCCCTCCCCCAGCCAGGCTTCGCCTCCGTGCTCGACCTTAAGCTAGAGCCCTGGGCCCTCAGTCTCAGAGTAGGGGAGAGCCTTGAGGTGGTGGAGTCGAGCTTGAGGAGGGGCAGCTCCACCCATCTCTACACCAGCGGGGAGGTGGTGAGGCTCATGAAGGAGAGGGGCATAGGGAGGCCCAGCACATACCACAAGGCCATAGAGGCTAACAAGAGACACGGCTACGTGATAGAGAGTAAGAGGAGGGGGGCACTGGTGCCCACTAGGATAGGCGTGGAGGCCTACGAGCTCCTCAGGAGCAGGTTCCCCCACCTCATCTCAGAGGACTTCACGAGCAGGTTGGAGGAGAGGCTTGACAGGGTGGAGCACGAGGGGCTGAGCGCTAGGGAGGTGCTGAGGGAGGTCTGGGAGTCCCTAGCCTAGCTCCACAATGCTCCTCGTGCCCGGCTTGGTCACCCTGATCACTCTATCTGCCCTCTCCTCCACCTCCGGGTCGTGGGTGATCACGATTATCTGGCTGAGCCTATCCATGAGGTTGGGGATTATGTCGAAGACCTTCCCCCTCGCCTCGTCGTCTAGGAACTCTGTGGGCTCGTCGAGGATCATGAAGTCCACGGGCACCTCCAGCGCCTTCGCCAGCCCAAGCCTCACTGCTATTGCCAGCATGGTCCTCTCGCCTCCGCTGAGGGACCTGACGTCTAGCCTCACGTCCCCTCCCCTGGCCCCACTTCTGATCACCTCTATCTCGAACTCCTCGCTCACGCTCACCTTGAAGTCCCTGTCCAGGTCCTCCAGGATCTCGTTCACGTTCCTCTCCAGGGCGCCCCTCAGCTCTCTCGTTAGCTCCCTCGCCAGCAAGCCGTCCTTCCCCAGCACCTGGTTGACGAGGGGGGTGACCGCGTCCAGCACCTCTTTCTTCCCCTCTGCTGCCTTCACTTCAGCCTCTATCCTCGAGATCTCCTCCTCCAGCCTCTTCAGGTTCTCCCTGCGCCTCTCTATGCTGCCCACAAGCATGCCTATCTCCTTCATCGCCTTCGCTAGCTCTCCCTGCAGCTCCTCCCTCCTCCTCTTCACCCCCTTCAGTTCCTCCTCCAGCTCTGAGAGGCTCCTCTCAGGGCCCTCTGCTGGCAGGGTTAGTTCTGTGAGCCTCCTCTCCCGCTCCGCCCTCTTCACGCTGAGCGCCTTCGCCCTCTCCAGGTCCCTGGCTGCCCTCTCCTGCGGGCACTCGCTCGCCCTCCCCAGTATAGTGCCATAGAGGGCTGCCAGCTCGCTGCAGGCGGCTGAGAAGGCTGCCAGCATCTCCCTCGCCCTCTCCCTTTCCTCCCTCGCCCTCGCCAGCCTTCTTGCCACCTGCTGCCCCTCTAGCATCATCTTTTCTGCCTCCTCAGAGATCCTCTCCAGCTCCTCCCGCGCTTGCTCCAGCTCCCTCTCTATGCTCTTCATCCTCTCCCTCCTCTCCTCTGCGAGCGCGCGGACTTTCTCCGGCGTCAGGGGGCTCCCGCAGAGGGGGCAGCTGGCTGTAGTGGCGCTGAGCACGACGCTGGAGAGGAGCTTCCTCTCTGCCTCCAGCTCCCCTATCCTCTGGGAGAGCTCCCTCTTCCTCCTCTCCATCTCTTTGACAGCCTCCTGGACGCCCCCCAAGGACTTCGCTGCCCTCTCTAGCCCCTCCAGCCACCTCCTCTCCTGCTCCTCGCCCCCCTCCAGCCAGAGGCTCTCCAGAAGCTCCTGAAGGTCTCTGGGCCTCCTCCTGAGCACCTGCTGGAGCAGCTCCTCCTCCACCAGCTTCTTCCCCTGCAGACTCTCTGCCGCCTCCCTCTCTGCCCTGAGGAGCGACTGGAGGGCGTACTCGAGCTCTGCCCTGGCCCTCCTCGCGCTCTCCACCAGCCTCTCGTGCTTCTCGGGGTGAATGGGCAGGCTGGAGATCTCGCGCATGACCTCCTCCAGCTCCCTCTCTACCCTCTTCCTCTCCTCCCTCCTCCTCGCCAGCTCTACTGCGTCCTCGAGGCTCTTCTCCCTCCTCCCCTCCTCCTCCAGCTCCCTCTTTATGCTCCTCCCCCTCTCCTCCAGCTCGCGCAGCCTCCTATCCTCCTTCTCCAGCTCCTCCTCCTCCCTCCTCCTCTCCTCTTTCTTCTGATCCAGCTCCCTCCCCCTCTTCTCTGCCTCCATCACGAGGGACTCGAGACGCCTGAGCTCCTCCTTGAGGCTCTCCCTCAGCTCCTCCAGCCTCTGGAGGCCAGCCAGCTCCAGCACTGCCTCCTTCCTCTTCGCTGGCGTGAGCTCTATGATCTCTGCGAGGTAGCCCTGCCGGGAGATCATGGTGGCAGTGAGCACTGCCACGTCCTTGATCCCCAGGAGCTGCGAGAGCCTCTCGCAGACTGCGCTCCCCTCTGCCACCTGCTTCTCGTTCTCGAAGAGCCTTGCCCTGGGCTGGGAGGAGCGCTGGGTTTCCAGAACCCTCTCCAGCCTGTACTCCCTCCCCCCTATCTCCAGCCACACCTTCACAGCTCCTCTCTCCTCCCCAGCCCTGACCATCCTCGAAATGGTGTTCCTCGCCACGTCCTCTGCCCTAGTGCACATGCCTATGGTGGCGAGCAGGAGCGCGTCCACAATGCTGCTCTTCCCGCTCCCGTTGGGTCCCACTATCGCGTTTATCCCCTTCTCGAACTCCACAGCCCCCCTCTCGTACGAGGTAACGTTGGAGAGCTCCACCTTCTTCACGATCACCTGCCCTTCACCTCCAGGGCCTTCTTGAGTTGGAGGAGGAGAGCCCTGTCCCTCTCGAGCTCTGCCAAGAACTGCTTTGCCCCCTCAGGCCTGTCCAGGAGCTCTAGCATGGCCTTCACGAGCCTCTCCTCCTTCAGGAGCCTCCTCAGGACGCCCTCCACAGAGAGGCCCCCTTCCCCCCTCACCCTCACCCTTAGCTGTTCTGGCGCCCTCTGCTCGTACCTGTAGGTGAGCACCTTCCCCTCCCTCTGCAGGAGGCCCAGAGCCTCCTCCACCCTCCTCCTCCCGAGAGAGGTGCCAGAGGTGACTTCCACGAAGACAATGGGGGGCTTTCCCCCCGTTCCCCTCAACCCCGAGATCTGCCTCATGACCTCCTCCTCGCTCCCCCTCAGCTGGGCCCAGGGCCTCACCCTCTCCAGCCTCACCCTCTGCACCTCCACCTCCCTCCCCCTCACCTCGAGGAGCACTACATACCTGTTGCTCTCCTGCAGGTACTCGCTTATGGAGGTGAACTCCGTGGAGCCAGGGTAGACCACGTGCCTCCCCTCTATCACCCTGCCCCAAGGGTAGTGTAGGTCCCCAAGCGCTACGTAGGCGTACTCCTGAGGTATCCTCTCTGCCCACCAGCCCTTCTCGCACTTCCCCCCTCTGATCACCTCTGGAGAGACGTCGCAAAGGAGCAAGTGGGCCAGCGCTACCTTCACCTTCCCGCGGGCAGACCTCAGCAACTCCTGGTCGAAGAGCCCCTCTGCTGCTCGGGCTGAGAAGATCAAGATGGAGAGCTCGCCCAGCAGGAACTCCGATGGCATGTCGTAGCGCTCTGGGGAGTGGAGGAGCTCCATCTCCTCGAGCACCTTCAGGGGAGAGCCTTTCATGAGGCCCTTTGGCAGCTCGTGGTTCCCTGGCGCCACAAAGAACTTGATACCCCTCCCCCTCAGCTCCTTCAGCCTCCTGGCTGCCTCTCTGTAAGCCCTAGGCGTGGGGTGGGAGGAGTGGAAGAAGTCGCCGCCGTGGATCACAGCTTCCACGCGCTCCTTCATGGCTATGCTCATCGCCTCATCGAAGGCGTCGTAGAAGTCGTCCTCCCTCTCCACCAGGCCATATTGCCTGTAACCCAGGTGAGTGTCTGAGAGATGGAGGAGTCTCAAGGAGAACCACCTCTAGCCTCTACTGTTCCTTATTAGCAGGAGAGATATTAAGCTGAGGGAGAGCATTATTACGAGCCCCCTCCCCAGACTTTCCTCTTGGAGCACTGGATATGCTAGCAGGTTAGCGACGGAGGAGAGGCTGTAGATCATGCCCAGGATGCCCGCGGCAGTAGCTTGGAGCTCCCTCGGGAGGCGACGGCTCACGTAAACAGTCTGCGCCACGTCCTTGAAGGGGTAGACTGGCACTAGCCAGAGGAGGGCCAAGAGGGAGCCCGCAGCAAGGTAGAGCGATGTCCCGTAGAGGGAGTAAGCTATTATCACAAGGGAGAGGGCCCGCTGCTCCCCCACCCTCTCCACCGCTACCCCTGCTAGTGGCCTGGCGAGGGCAGAGAGGAGGGAGGTGAGGCTCACGCCAACGAAGCCGAAGAGGAGGAGGTCGTTCCCCAGCTCTCTGTAGAGCTTCACAGCTATCATGCTGTAGAAGAGCGAGAGGCCCGCGGAGAAGAGGGCAAGGCCCAGGAGGGGCCTAAGAGGGAGCACCCTCAGAGCTGCCCCCACGTTCCCGCTGCTCAGCGAGTTCTCTGCGAAGAGGGCGCTCAGGAGGGAGGAGAGGGAGTATAGGAGACCCATGAGGGCGAAGAGGTGGAGATAGCTTAGCCTCTCCACCACAGGCGCTGGGATCAGCCCTCCTATTGCCCAGGCGAGGGGGAAGAGGATGGAGAGCTTTGCGTACCTGGTAGCAGAGCCGCCGCTAGCCCTGAGGAGGGAGCCGAAGGCTGCCGCGCCAAAGAGGGCGGAGAGGAGGCTCACGAGGAGCACCAGCCCCACTGCCCTAAGGTCTGGCAGGAGGACTATGAGGGGCACCAGGAGGCCCCTCAAGGCAGAGAGGAGCAACAGGGCCCTGGCTCCCCTTATATCCCCCAGCAGGCCGAGGAGGGGGCCGGCGAGGCCTGGGAGGGCTTCAGCAGCAGAGAGGAGGAGGACGAAGCTATAGCTCCCCTCCCCGAGGAGGTCGCTGAAGTAAGCTCTGCTGGCAGCGTAGTACATGGCTGCCGCAGTCTGATCTAGGGCTATGGAAGCCGAGATCCCCCAGGCTTGCCAGCCTTTCATCTCTCCCTAGCTACCTCTGCCAGAGCTCTTAGGAAGGTGGGCCCGCGGGGATTTGAACCCCGGACCTCCGCCGTGTGAGGGCGGCGTCCTATCCAGGCTAGACGACGGGCCCTAACCTTGAGCGGAGGTTAACTCTAATAAGTCTTTGCTCAGCAGGTCGATATCCTAGCTCCCGTGACGTCGTCCAGCACCAACACCTCCTCGAAGTCCCCCTTCAACGCCTCCTTGATCTGGGCCACAACAGAGTCTATGAGGGCCCCGGCTATGACCTTCCTGAAGCCGCAGCGGGGGTTCTTGGAGCTGAAGTCCAGGAACACTGCTATCCTCTTCCCGTCGCGCGAGATCCTGAAGCGGGTCACGAGGCCAGAGCTGATTATGTCCATGTCGTAGCCTGGGACGAGGACCCGGGAGAGTTTCCTCTCCACCTCTGCAGCCTTAGCCTCTATCGACTCTCCCCTCCCTGACCCTTCTCTTCAAAGATTATAACCTTAGTTCTGGAAACCTTCTTTGGGCGGGGGTGCCCGAGCCTGGCAAAGGGGGCGGGCTCAAGACCCGTTGGCGTAGGCCGTCGTGGGTTCAAATCCCACCCCCCGCACCAGCTGCCCGGACCTCCTTAGGGGAGCTCTCTCCCCGCGATCGCGCTCATGTCCGAGGCAAGCATGTGTGCCAGCCTCAGCGGCTCTGGGACCCTTGCGTGCACCTGCAGACTCTCCACTAGAGCTACTGCCCTCTCCAGAGGCATCCCCCAACTGTAGAGGTAGAGCTCTCCCTTCCTCGTCTCTACCCTCCTTGCCTTGTCCACCTCCCTCAGCACCCTCAGCCTGACCTCCCAGTCCGGCAGGTGCTTCTCCATGGCAGCCCTCAGCCTCTCGCTGGAGGGCTCGTATGTGTAGACCACCACTGTGGGGAGCCCCGTGAGCCTCTCCAAGGTGGAGGGCGAGATGGGGTTGAAGCCCGCAGAGGTGAGGGAGTCCAGGAGGAGGGCCTCTGCTCTGCCGAGCCGGAGCGCCAGAGCAGAGACGAGGGAGGAAGCCTCCAGCCCGTCTATCCTCGCCAGCGAGAACCTGGCCCTCTGTGGCCCGGCGTTCCAGAGGAGGCAAGAGATGACAGTGTAGCCAGCTCCCTTCCTCACCCTCCCGTCGTCACAGGCTATTACGCTTGCCAAGGGCTTCCCTTCTCACCTCGTCCACAAGCTCTCCCAAGGCTATATCCTCAGAGAGCGCCCTCAGGAGAGCGCCCAGGTCGGCAGAGAGCTCTAGCACCCTCGTCTTCCCGTACCTCCCCTTGCTGATGACCCTTCCAGAGATCACCCCTAGCATGTCCAGCTCTGCCAGGATCCCGCTTACCCTCCTCAAGGTCACCGTTTCGAGGCTGAGCCTGCGGGTGAGGAGCTTGTACTTCTCGTAGACCTCGCCTGTGGTGCTGTGGGTCCTCCCCCCTGCTGTGGTGGAGATGGCTGCCAGGAGCACCAGCTTGCCGTGGAGGGGCAGCGTCCGGATCACCTCCACCACCCTGTCCCTCTCTATCTCCTCCCGAGCTCTCATCACGTGCTCCCTCCTCACCCTCTCGCTCCCCTCCCTCTCAGCCATCTCCCCCGCCACCCTCAGCAAATCTAGGGCCCTCCTGGCGTCCCCGTGCTCCCTAGCGGCAAGCGCAGCGCAGAGCGGGATCACCTCCTCGTCTAGCGCTCCAGCCTGGAACGCCTCGGGAGCCCTGGCAGAGAGGATGTCCCTCAGCTGCTCTGCGTTGTATGGAGGGAACACCAGCTCCACCTCGCCTAAGCTGCTCTTCACCCTCGGGTCTAGGCTCTCTATGAAGTCCACGCTGTTAGTGATCCCCACGAGCGAGACCCTGGAGCTCCTGAGCTCGCTGTTCATGCGAGTGAGCTTATAGAGCACGTCATCGCCCCTCCTCTTCACCAGGAAGTCCACCTCGTCCAGCACCACTATGTATAGGGTGGCGCTGTCCCCAGCCCTCCTGATTATCCTCCCGAATATCTCTCCTGTGGAGAGGCCTGTGAAGGGAACGCTTGCCCCCATTCCCTCCCCTATGTCTGCAAGCACCCTGTAGGGCGTGTCCCTGTAGCGGGCGTTCACGTAGATCGCTTTTACCCTCTGGCCGTGCTCCTTTGCAGAGGCCTCGAGCCGGGAGAGCACGTACCTCACTGCAGCAGTCTTCCCAGTCCCAGTAAGCCCATATATGAAGAGGTTGCTGGGCTTCTCGCCCCTGAGGGAGGGGGCTAGGACAGCTGCTATCCTCTTGATCTCCTCCTCCCTGTGGGGGAGAGTCTCTGGGACATAGTCGGGGAGGAGCTTCTCCCTGTTCCTGAATATTTTCGACCTCAGCGCCCTCTTGAATATGTCGCCCAGAGGGTCCAAGAGAAACTATCACCCCAAGGGAAACTATGGCTCCCAGCTCCAGAGGGAGGGGACAGGCGGTATTCCCTGAGTGTCCCCTTTAATACCCTGGCAGGGTCTCGCAGCTTTTAACCCCCTGCTCCACTCAATGCAGGGGGCCCGTAGCTCAGCCAGGACAGAGCGCCGGCCTTCTAAGCGCTCTGAGACCTGCGCGGGGGGAGCCGGCGGTCGGGGGTTCAAATCCCCCCGGGCCCGCATGCTGGGCCCCAGGGCTCTCTCTTATAACCTCTGTCTCTTCTTGCAAGGGGGCGACAGGGCTTTGATGCCCCATCCCACTAATGCTGTGCTTGTGGGGAAGAAGAAGACAGCGAGCTACGTGATGGCAGCTCTGAGGATGTTCACTCACGAGGGGCTGGAGGAGGTGGTGGTTAAGGCGAGGGGAGTGAACGTCTACAAGGCTGTGGAGGTGGCCAACAGAGTGGCAGGGACGCTGGAGAGCGTCAAGGTGGAGAGGGTAAAGGTTTACAGCGAGAGGCTGAGGGACAAGAACGGAGCAGAGAGGAGGGTTTCCTGCATAGAGGTCTCCCTCAAAAAACGAGGGTACTAGAGGGCTACCCTCAAGGAGGAGCCGTCGAAGAGCACAGTAGCGCCGCTCAGATATTCTGGCGACCTCAGGAGAGATATGAGGAAGCGGACCAGCTCCTCCTTCCTCCCAGCCCTCCCCAGGGGGCTGATGGCCTCTACCTCCTCCTGCCAGACCCTCTCTGGATCGACCCCTCTGGCCTTGGCTATCCTCTCCACAGTCCTCCTGGCTCCAGGCGTGTCGAAGCTCCCTATGAGGAGGAGTATAGGCCTAATCTTCTCTGGGTACTCCCTCGCAGCGACCCTCACCAGCCTGCTGAGCCCAGCCCTGGCCACATCTGCAAGCACGAGCGGAGGCATGGGCTCGAGCACAGTGAAGCTGGAGATCACGACCAGCGTGGCCTTGACCCTGTTCTTTAGCACTAGCTCCCTCACGACGACTGCAGTGGAAGCTGTGTACAGGGCAAAGGCCTCCATCCAGTCCTCCCAGGAGGCCTCGTGGATAAGCGCTGGCTCCCTGCTCGGGTTCCCGAAACTGAGCACTGCGTGGTCGACCCTCCCAAATACCTCAAGCGCTCTGGCTACGAGGCCCTCCACGTCCTCCTTTCTCCTGAGGTCGCAGCTGAGGTACCTCGCCTCTATGCCGTAGTTCTCCCTCAGCTCCCCAGCGGCCCTGACGAGCCCCTCCTCGCCTCGAGCGCAGAGGAGGAGGTTGCAGCCCATGGATGCTAGGGCCTCTGCTGCGTAGAGGCCTATGCCGCTGCTTGCCCCTGTCACCAGCCCAGAGCAGGCCATGCTCTCCCCCATTGATATTAGCCGTGGAGGTGCATAAGTCTTGGGCTCGCATGACTCCCCTCTCTGCCATAGCGAAGATAGCTCAGGCACTGAAGAGGCCAAGCTCCCCGCCTGCAAGGAGCTCCCTGAGGCTCGAGGACACCTTCCGCTTCCGCGAGCCCCTCGAGGACGCAGGAGGGTTCGTGGCAAAAGCCTACGAGTCCTCAAGCAAGCTGCTAGTGGCCAGGAGGGTGAAAGAGGGGAGCGTTGTCGCTGCCTTTGGCCTCGACTCCACCACGAGGCGGGTGGAGACAGCGTCTGCTGATGTAATTGCGGGGAGCGTGGCCTCCTACTGCCCAAGGAAGGGCCTCAGCTACGAGTGGCCCTCCCTCGCAGCGCCCCCGCCCCCTCTCCCCCCTCACCCTGTGTTTCTTCTCCTCCCCAACGGCGAGGTCCCTGAGCCAGAGGACCCCGCGATCTCCACCCTCAACCCGGCTGGGGAGAGGTACGACAGCGACTACAGCGCTGACCTCGCAGAGGACGAGATGAGGAGCAGCCTGGAGAGCTGGATGCTGCGCTCCCTTCCCCTCCCGGGCTGCGCTGTACTCCTCGACGGCCCCATCTACCCTCTCCCCACCGCCTTCGTGAGCGAGGGTGCGCCCTTGAGGATAAGGAGGACTCTCCTGGCGCTGCTGAGGAGAAGGCTAGAGGCCCTCTCCTCCCTGGAGTCCCAAGGGGTGCCCGTCATCGGGGTGGTGAAGAGGGTGGAGAGGAGCAGCATCCTGAGGAACACGAGGGGGATGGAGAAGTGGGTGGGGGAAAAGGAGGGGGATGCGAGCGCCCTAGAGAGGGCCTTCCTCTCTTCTGAGAGGGGAGCAGGACGAGTCTACGTTACTCCCAAGATCTTGATCAGCCCCCCCTCCCTCGCCGACCTCCAGCTCCCTCCAAAGCTCGTCCAGTACGTGGTGGTGCCCGCAGGGAAGTACCAGGGCGACCTCCCCTTCGCGCGGGTCTACAGGCTCGAGTTCACGCCAAGCACTCTGAAACTGCTCGAGGAGATGAGGAGCGACCCCCTCTCAGTCATGATAGGCGATAGCCTGCTGCTGGGGGGCCAGGAGCCCGTCTCGATAAGGGCGAGCGACAGGAGGGCCTCGGAGATCGCTGAGGCCTTAAAGAGGGCCCTCGCAGCAAGCCTCGTGGGGGAGGGGGCGCTCCTCTCCTACTGGAGCTGGAGGGAGGCACAGTGGAGAGAAGGGACGAGCTAGAGAAGGTCGCGGATATGCTTAGGAGGGCAATGGCAAGGGCAGCCCAGCACGGCACCCTCGTGGGGAGGGTGTCCAGGTACTCTGCTGTCGTGGTCGGCAAGGGGGAGGAGGTGGAGCTGCTCGTGGAGCCAGAGGTCTACTTCTCCTCCCCTGCGGTCCAAAGGGTGGGGGAGTACCTGGGGGTAGTGGACCCAAAGACGGGGAGGCTGGTGCTGCTCAGGGTAACTGCCATCGAGAGGGCAGACCAGCTGGCCCTCCTCAACGTGAGCGCTCCCCCCTCTAGCTTCGACAGCACTCCCCAGCCAGCTGGCCTCATGACGACGGCCAAGATCAGGGCGCAGAGGCTCATCGAGATCGGCCTGGAGGGGGAGGAGGAGCCTGTGCCTGCAAGCCTCAGCATAGAGCCCCAGAGCCCAGTCATAGATCCCAGCACAGAGGTTCTGAGGAAGGCCCTCTCCCTCAGCTCTGAGCCCGGGCCAGTGATGGGTGCCCTCGCCACCCCCTCTGGGTTGGTGAAGGAGGGGAGAATAGAGGTGAGGATACCCTACAGGGCCCTCCTCCAGCACATGCTGATGGTAGGGACTACTGGAAGCGGCAAGACCACCTTCCTCAAGAACATGGTGGTCTCTGCGCTGAGCGAGAGGAGGCCTGCGACGCCCCTCTTCGTTATAGTGGACATGAACCAGGACTTCGTGCAGCTGGTGGGCGAGAGCAGGAGGCCTGAGGACGCTGTGGCGAGGAACGTTTACCAAAGGGTGGCTCCCCTCAGGGGGCTGGTGATCCTGACGCCTGTCCCTGCAGGCGTGCTGCGGGGGGAGCTCGAGAGGGCGGGGGAGGACCTCACCCGCCTCTCTCTCCTCTCCCACATAGCGAAGATCTACTACGAGGACGCGCTGAGGCCTGTGCTCAAGGAGGGCCTTGCCCACGACCCAATATGCGTGTCCAGGAACGGCATAGTCTGCAAGCTCCAGGCGAAGGGCTCCACTGTGTACTTTGCTCCCTTCTTTGTGAACAGCATACAGCTGGAGGACGATAAGGTCTCCTCCCTCATGCCGGGGCTCACAGAGTGGGGGAGGGAGCTGCTGCTCAAGGTGAGGAGGGAGTTCAGGAGGAGGAGAGGTCACAGGCCCCCGCTGTTGGCAGTGCTCGCAGCCCTCAGGGCAGCAGAGGCAGAGGGGGCTAGCGCAGAGGACCTTGCAGAGGACCTCCTGGCCCCCAGGCTCGTTTGGAGGGCAGAGAAGGGCAAGATCGTTACCACTGAGACCATGGACCCCCTAGGCATATCTTTCGTGGAGGCAGCAGAGGACTGTCAGAGGATATTGCAGGAGGCAAGGCCCCACAAGGAGACTCTCAGAGCCCTGGCCAGGAGGCTCTCCGGGCTGCTGGACTCTGAGATAGTGGACGTCATGACCTTCCTGAGCGGGGAGACCTCCATCTCGGCGCTCCCCGAGCCTAGGTGGGAGGAAATGGCAGCGCTTGCAGAGGAGCTCTGGGCGCCAGTGGTGATAGACCTGAAGTGGCCTGTGGAGAGGGGCATGGGGAGCCTCGAGGAGCCGAGGCTCGTGGCCTACAGGGCCCTACAGGCGCTCCTGGAGTGGAAGCACTCGCTCTGGGCCGCCAGGAAGGCGGGGAAGGGGGCGCTGGTTATAATTGACGAGTCCCACCACTTCTTCCCCCAGGAGAGGGGGGCTAGGGAGGAGCAGGAGGCGAGTAGGCAGGTGGCCTCCATGATCTCGAAGATAGCGAGGCTGGGGAGGGCGAGGGGGATAGGGCTGATATTCAGTACCCACAGCCCCAGAGACCTCCACGAGATAATCCTACAGCTGGCGAACACGAAGGTGGTGCTCAGGACAGAGCCCCACCACCTGGAGAGGATAAACGTTCCAGCGGAGGTGGTCGAGAGCGCCCCTTACCTCCCTGACAGGACCGCAGCCATAGTGAGTCACGTTTTCAGGGGTGGCTACGTTTACGTGAGGACCTCTCCCCCACTTGCAGCCCACTTCGACCTCTCTTACGAGATGTTCAAGACTTCCTGAACCCAAAAGATTGTTTAACCCCCACGCCAAGTACGCGTAAGGGTAGACTATGGAGCTGGTGATAGGCGGCCCTCTCGGCATGGCCCTTGTGGTGGCCCTGCTGCTGGTGGGGCTAGGTGCATCTCTCGTAAGCTACTTGGAGTTCAGGTATGGCATAGGCACTCCTCTGTGTAGACCAGGCACGAAGGTGGACTGTTACAGGGTCTACAGCATGCCCCAGGCCTGGCTCCTCGGCTACCACCTCTCCCAGCTCGCCCCCCTCTACTTTACTATGCTTCTCTCCCTCTCCCTCGCCTGGGTCCTCACGGGCAACGGCTTGGCCCTCAAGACCCTCTCCTTCGTAGCCCTGGAGAGCGCCTTCCTAGCCCTCTACCTCATTTACCTCATGGTGAAGGAGGCCAAGGCCCTATGCCTCTACTGCCTCGCCATGCACAGCTCGATAGTGCTGGTGGCGGTGCTCACCCATAGAGTCTTCCTCTACGCGGGCATGTAGGCTGGGCTGCTGAGCGTAGAGATCCTCCTCTCCCCCTCTATGAACTCCCTCAGGTGCTTTGGCACGCTGAACATGTTCAGGTGGGAGGTGGCGTCGTAGAACCTGGTAGCTATGCCCCTCTCTGCCAGCCTCCTCGCTGCAAGCCCTGCCGTGAGGCCCCTGGGGTCAAGCTCGTTAGAGGCTATTACGAAGCCCCAGAGGCCGCTGAAGCTGTTCATGAAGGCGTGGTAGTAGGCAGCGAACTTGAAGGCGCTCCTCACGGTGTTGTAGATTATGGCGTGGGTCTGGGGAGTGTTGGAGGGGCTCGCGGCTTGGGTCACGAAGACTCCCCCATCTAGCAGCTCCCCTATCCTACGATAGGTCTCGAGGGTGTAGAGCTTGTAGGAAGGCCCTGCCTCCAGTGGGTCAGAGAGGTCTGCTATGATAACGTCGAACTTGCCCGGGGAGCCAGCTATGTACTCGAGCGCGTCCCCTATGACCACCTTAGCCCTCCTGTCCTCGAAGGCCCCGGCGCTCAGCTCCCCCCAGAGCTCCCTCGAGACCCTCACCACCTCTTCGTCTATGTCCACCATGATCGCCTCCTCCACGCTCCTGTGCTTCAGGACTTCCCTCAACGTAGCCCCCTCGCCTCCCCCCAGTATCAGCACCCTCCTGGGCCTAGGGTGGAGCACCATGGCAGGGTGGACAAGCGCTTCGTGATACACGAACTCGTCGTGCTCAGAGGACTGGCTCTTGCCGTCCAAGAGGAGCAGCTTCCCGAAGTCGTGGCTCTCCACCAGCTCTATCTCCTGGTACCTCGATCTTCCCTTGTATAACACCCTCTTCACTCCCTTCAAGTGCCCATAGGTAGGGGTGTCCCACTCTATGATCCACAAGGCTCATCGGGGGAAAGCTCTCCTCTGAGGCTAAAAGCTACAAGCGGAGGAGGGTGGCGTAGAGCGTGAGGAGGGCGAGCAAGCTGGTGAGCCCAGTGAGGAGGGAGAGCACGGCCACCAGCTCTGGCTCCGACAGCGGCACCTTGGAGGTTATGAGCACAGGCAGGCTCATGGCACCCTCTGAGCTCCTAGGCCTTATGAACCACCCCTCCACTACCACAGGCCTCTCGAAGCTCCTCCTCTCCCTGAAGCCCACAGAGGTGATCTTGAGGAGGCCGTTCAGCAGCACTGGGAGGGCTGCAAGCACAGCCAGGGCCTCCACCCTCCCTAGCACGGCAGCTGCAGCTATTGCAGCACCCAGGGAGAAGCTCCCCACGTCCCCGTTGAAGGCCCTAGCAGGGTAGAGGTTGAGGACCAGGAGGCCAGCGCTGGCCCCAGCTATAGCCAGGGAGAGGAGGGTCGCCAGCCTCCCCTCCTCCACTCCTGCTGCAACCATCATGAGCCCCCCTCCTGCCATTGCTGAGGCAACGATGAGGGAGGAGGAGAGCATAGAGCCGTTGTGGGTGTCGAACATGTTGAGCCCGTTAGTAGCGATCGTGAAGGCCAGGGGGAGGAGGATGGGGTAGACTATGGTTAGGCGGGCGAAGCCGTCTAGGGGGACAAGGGGCGATGAGTGGTAGGCTCCCAAAGCTAGGATGGGGAGGGAGGGGAGGGTGCCCAGCACTATCTTCTGCCACGCCTTCAACACGAGGAAGTCGTCAAGGAACCCGATGAGGGCTGCAATAGCTACAGAGGAGGAGAAGGCAAGGGCTGCCCTCTCCATTCCAGAGCCATAGAGGAGGGCAGAGGAGGCGAGGAGAGCGAGGGGTATGGATAAGCCCACGCTCTCTGGCACCTCCACCTTGCAGGGCTTGTGCACATCTGTTCCTACGTGCCTTGCCCTCCTGAAGAGCCAGGAGAAGAGGAAGGAAGCCAATAGGGAAACGATCAGTGAGGTGAGCAGCACGTATATCTCCAACCTCTCCCCCTCCCTCCCCTCTCTGCCTCCCCTTTTATTGATTAGCCCTCGTCTCCCACAACTTCCTGGTGGGATGAGGTGACGCAAACCGGGAGAGAGGTGATCGGAGACTCTCGCTCGACCACCGGGGGCGCGAGGTGGCAGAGAGGGTCCTGAAGGAGCTCTTCTCCACGCTCACCATAATAGCCTTGGTGTTGGTAGCCTTGATCCTCGTGAGGATAGCTGCCTTCTCGCCTAGGCTAGCGCTGGCAGTGCTCCTGATCTTACTGGCCTTCGCAGCGATAATGGTTCTCAGCTTTGTGCTCCGCCTTCTTCGAAACTTTACGCGCGGGAAGTCTTCCTGAGCTCCCCTACCAGCTCCTCCTGGAAGGCCTCCCTCACCTTCCTCCTCTGCTGGTAGAGCCTCTTGTGCACCTCCTCGCTCTCGGAGAAGGCATAGGCAAACACCACGGGAGCTGAGGCCACGTCAATGAGGGACTTCACGTAGAGGGAGTAGATGGTGGCGTCGTTGGCTGCCTCCCTCTCATATATCCTCTGCACGTCCCCGTCGGCCTTCACCTCCTCCGGGGAGAAGCCTGCCCTCTTCGCAGCCCGCTCCCAGACCTCGTAAAACTCGTTGCCCAACACTATCTTCTCCAGCTCCTCCCCCATGCCCATATCCCACTTCCCCACCCTGCTGAACAGCTCCTCTGGCCTCTTGATCAGCGATATGGGCAAGAGGGGCCTCTCGTGGAGCAGGGCAGAAGCCCACCTCCTCCCCTCGCTGCTGCTCACCCTAAGGGCCTTTATCATGCTCATGGCGTCGCTGTCATCGAAGAAGAACTTCCCCTCTGCTATGAGCTCTCCCAGGGTCTCCTGCCTGAGCACCTCTGGGAGGGGGAGCTCCAGGCCTCGAGGCCTCACCTCCTCCCACTCTGCTGCTATGTGATCGAAGGCCCTCTTCACAGCCACCCTTATCGCCCCCAGCTTGTGGTGGAAGTAGAGGGTTCTGTACATCTTGTAACGAGCGTCGAACATGTCTTCTACTGCCTGGGAGGCCTTCGGGCTGAACTCCATGACTGGCTTGCCTTCCCTCACCCTTACTTCCAGGCTCTCCACCATCCTCTCTATGTCTATGAAGCCGTAGACCACGCCTGTGAAAGTGGCATCCCTCACCAGGTAGTCCAACCTGTCCGCGTCCACTATGTAGTTCGACATGATCCTCCTCACAAGCCCCAGCGCCTCCTCCTTCAGGCCTATCTCCCTCGCTACCCCCCACCCCTTCTCCCCCGAGAACAGCGCCTCCCTCGCAGCCTGGAGGTAGAGGGCCAGGTCCTTGTGCTTCTCCCCCAGCATTTCGGCGAGGTGGGAAATGAAGGCCTGCGTGTAGAGCTCGTGAAGCTTCGCGTAACCCCGCCTAGGGCGCTGCTTACTGTATCCCAGTATGGCTTCCACAGCCTCCTCGCTCATGTGGCTGAAGGGCGTGTGACCTATGTCGTGGAGGAGCCCGGCTAGCCTCACCACCTGGAGGAAAGAGGCGAAGGAGCTCTGGTCGCAGCGCTCAAATATGGCAGCGCACACGTCGGAGCTCTTCATGCTCGCCTCCACCGCCCTCCTCCCCATTCTCCACGCTATGTGCATTACTCCCAAGGAGTGCTCGAGCCTGCTGTGAGTAGCTGAGGGGAAGACCAAGTTCGCAAGGCCCAGCTGCTTTATGTCATGGATCCTGCGCAGGAACGGAGTCTGCAATATCTCGTACTCAGCGACGTTGATAGGGATGACGCCGTGGATACTGTCCTGTACTATAGTCCGCTGCTCGTAGGTGCCGAGGAGCTCCGACGTCAAAAGACCTCCCCTTGGAACTCTCCGCGCGCTCTTTATATAGATATTACCTCAAGGGTCATAATAAGGGTCGCTCCTCCCATCAGTCCATTCGATACTCAATTTGTACTCACTCTCACCTCCCAATTTTTAGGATGGGTTATGATAGAGGGGAGGCGAGTGAGGACCATTTTCGAGACCCACTGGGCAATGCCAGCAGCTGTATACGTAGCTGCGAAGAGGAAGAGCGAGCAAGAGGGGAGGAAGCTGGAGGAGGTGCTGGAAGAGGCTACGAAGACCGACAGCTGGGTGGGGGGCGCTGCCATCCTCCTCATGTACAACTACAGCCTGAGGGAGAAGATAGAGAAGAGGGTGGGGAGAGGGGTGCTCCCTCCTGACAAATACTTGAGGGAGGCAGAGGAGGCGCTGAGGTCAGTTGGGTAAGTTGATCTCACCCCTCGAGCCGGGAGTATCTCTTCATCCCTCTCATTACTTCCTGCTATAAACCCTATTTTTGCGATAGAGCGGGAGAGGACATGGAGGTATACGTAGTAGGGGGAGGCCCTGCAGGGGCAGGGGCAGCATATGCCTTTGGCAGGGCAGGGCTCAAGGTCACAGTCCTCGAGGCGCAGTCCAAGCTAGCCCTCAAGCCCTGCGGCAGGGGGATCCCTCAGGTCAGCGATCTCCCCTTCTCCTTCCCGAAAGAGGTGATCCTGAACAGGGTCAGGGCTGTCGTCACCTGGCTAGACGGGGATCCCCTCTTCAGGTACAGCGAGAACCTGGACGGCTTCATTGTGGACAAGGGAGGTCTGCTGGAGCACCTCTTTGCTGAGGCAGGCGCAGAGGTGATCTATAACGCGAAGTATAACGCCAGGACGGGCAGGGGGAGGGTTAACGGCGAGCAGGTGGAGGTCAAGAGGGGCGTCTTCGCAGCAGGTTTTGCCTTCTACGAGGGGGAGCGCATCCCTGTGGTCCAGTACATACTGAGGGGCCCCCTGAGGGACGTGGACTACGAGGTCATCGAGGTCCACTTCAGCCCCGAGATCATGGGCTATTATTACGTTTTCCCCCACGGCGAGGACGTTGAGGTCGGCGTGGGGGGCTTCGCCTCCCCCCAGCAGCTCTGGGCCATGCTGGACAAGTTCGTGGAGAGGGACGGGAGGCTGAGGGGGAAGATATTGGCAAAGGAGTCTGCAGCAGTCGCTGTGGGCGGCGTGAGGCTGGGCTACGTTAACAGCCTCCCAAAGGCTGGTGAGGCCGCAGGGTATGTCATGCCCCTCACGGGCGAGGGCATAAGGCCCTCCATGATCTCGGGCTACCTGGCTGGCAAGGCCCTGGCAGAGGGGAGGGACCCGCTGGAGGCGCAGAGGAGGTCCCACGTGACGAGGGGGGTGGAGCTCCAGAGGAGGCTGCTGGAGTGGGTGAGGAGCATGGAGTTGAGGGAGAGGAAGGAGGTGATCAGATCGCTCCCGCCTGAGGTGCACGCAGAGGTGGCCCTGGCTACCTTCAGGCTACCCAGGATGGCGCTCAAGCTAATTCATAAGCCCCTGTTCTTGATGAGAGTTGCGACCAAGCTGGTGAGGTGAGGTGTCAGCCCCCTTCAGGCCCAGGGCTCTCCTGGCAGCACTGAGGCAACCGCTGCTCCTCCTGTTAGTGGGCTGGTCTGGCTCTGTCGCCCTAGCCTACCTCCTCACTCTCCCCGCATCCCAGCGCCTACCCCTCTCCTGGAGCGCCCTCCTGACTGCAGCATCTGTTGTCCTGGCAGTGCTCTGGCTCGCCTCCTGGAGGGCCCTTGCCTTGGCGCTCCTGCGCAAGAACCTCAGGCGCTAAGGGCCCTCCTCAGCCTCTGTTTGTAGTCGCTTATGAAAGGCGTGGCCTCGGGCTCTGCCCTCCTCCTCCTAGCTGCCAGCACTGAGGCAACGCCCCCTAGCTGCGCCCCCCTGAGGAGGCTGGCTAAGCTGGGCCTCCCCAGCCTGAGCTCCAACACTTCCCCATGTAGCGAGTACTTCTCCTTCACCAGCTCCATGATCTCCCTGCAGATGCCCTCCCCCTTGATCGCCACGAAACCGATCTTGACCCCCTTCGCTGCCTGCCAGGCCACTATGTCGTTGTGGGCAGACTCCGGATAGACCTCGCTCTTCACCAACATCTTAGCGTTCTCGCTGAACTCCTGCCTCCACCTTTCAGCTATCACACCGAACTCCCCACAGGCCCCTATCACGAGCACCTCCACGCTCCCTGCGAGCTCCGCGAAGGGTTCCGCTTCGTCAGCCATGAAGGTCTTCGCAGCGTTGTAGGCAGAGAGGAGGTCCTCCTCCGTTAAAGGCGCAGCAGAGCCGAGGAGGACGCCGAGCATTGCTGGGAGGGCAGCCCTGGGGAGGAGGCCTCTCCTCACCCCAAGCCAAGGCACCCCTGCCCTCCTTGCCTCCTCCTGGAGGGCCCCCCCGCTGCTGACTGCTACCACCCTGCTGCTCCCCAGCGCCTGGCGGAAACAGGTGAGCGTCTCCAGAGTGTCGCCAGAGTAGCTGACTGCGTACACAGGCCTCCCCCTCGCCCAGGCTGGGAGATAGAAGCCCTTGTGTACCCTCACAGCGAGGTCGAGCTGGTGGGCAGAGGCGACGGCAGAGAGGAAGTCCCCTGCCGCCCCGCTCCCCCCTAGGCCGCAGATAGCTACTTCCCTTTCCTGCAGGGGGAGGGAGCGCCCTGTCTCGAAGCCCTCCAGTAAGAGCTCGTGCCAGAAGGAGTACTGCTCCAGGAGCCCCATCATGTGCTATCCCCCCACTCTACCAGTTCCCTTTTATTTATATTCCCCTCTCGTCAATGGGGGGAGAGAAGTGAGGTTACAGCTAGTCTACGACGAGGTCCACAAGCTCCACGCAGACCCCTCTGGCAGACACCCCTCAGATCCCTGGAGGCTCGAGAGGGCCCTCTCTGCCCTCAAGGCCTCCCAGGTCTGGGGGCTCTCAGAGCTACACAGCGCTCCACCTCCCAGCGAGGAGGCGCTCCTCCTAGCTCACGAGGCTGAGTACGTAAGGATGCTAGAGGAGGAGAGCAGACACGGCTTCCATTACATAGACAGGGACACCTACATAACCGAGCACAGCCTCGCAGCTGGGAAGGCCTTCGCCGCTGCCACGCTGATGGCAGTGAGGAGCTCCAGGGAGACGCTGGAGCCCTGGTTCGTTATGCCAAGACCTGGAGGCCACCACGCGGGAAGGAAGGGGTGGGCCATGGGAGCCCCCACTTTAGGTTTCTGCCTGGTGAACTACGCTGGGATAGCTGCAAAGGCCTTCCTCAGGGAGGGCCTGAAGGTTCTCGCCCTGGACTTCGACGCCCACCACGGCAACGGTACCCAGGACATCCTCTGGCAAGACGCGAGGGCAGTCCACATAGACCTGCACGAGCAGGGCATATACCCTGGCTCCGGCGATGTGAGCGACTGGGGAGGGGAGAGCGCAGAGGGCACAAAGGTGAACGTCCCTCTCCCTCCCTTCAGCGGAGATAGGGAGATGGCGTGGGCTGTGGAGAAAGTGATCGAGCCTCTCCTGGAGGCCTTCAAGCCAGAGGCCTTCGTGATCTCTGCGGGCTTTGACGCCTTTGCGGGAGATCCGCTCACCCACCTGAGGGCCTCTGAGGCCAGCTTCGAGCTCTTCGGAAAGCTGTTCAGACCTTTCGTGGGCTCCAAGCCTATGGTTATCATACTGGAGGGAGGCTATGGCCAGGGGCTCCAGAAGGGCCTCGTGGCATTTTTGGAGAGCCTCATGGGGCTAAGGGAGGCCCCCGAGGTACAGCAGGGAGAGCCTCCCTACGGGTGGGAAGTCAGGGAGCTCCTCGCTAGGTTCTGGGGGATAGGGTGATGCTCGAGGGGCTAAGGGACGCAGTGAGGAAGTTCCTGGGGAGCGGGCATTACGAGAGGGCAGTGGAGGACTTCGTGAGGGATCTCCAGAAGGAGCTGATCAGGGCTGACGTGAACGTGAAGCTGGTGCTGGAGCTCAGCAAGAGGATAAGGGAGAGGGCACTGAAGGAGGAGCCTCCCCTGGGGATCTCGAGGAAGGACTGGTTCGTGAAGGCAGTCTACGAGGAGCTCTCCCAGCTCTTTGGCGGCGACAAGGAGCCGGGCGTGGAGCCGAGGAGCAGGCCCTGGGTGATCCTGCTCGTAGGGGTGCAGGGCTCTGGGAAAACCACCACTGCAGGCAAGCTGGCGCTGTTCTACGCGAGGCGAGGCTACAAGGTGGGCCTCGTCTCCACCGACACCTACAGGCCTGGGGCATACCAGCAGCTCAAGACGCTTGCGGAGAGGGCTGGAGCCATGTTCTACGGGGAGGAGCAGGGGGACCCAGCTAGGATAGCAGCAAGGGGGGTAGCGGAGCTGAGGGAGAGGGGGGCAGAGGTCATAGTGGTGGACACAGCTGGAAGGCACGGATATGGGGAGGAAGAGGGGCTCCTGCAGGAGATGAAGGGTATAGCAGAGGCAGTCTCTCCCAACGAGGTAATGCTGGTCATAGACGCTGCCATAGGCCAGAAGGCCTACGACCTTGCCTCAAGGTTCCACAGGAGCGTGCCAGTAGGCTCCATCATAGTCTCTAAGGCAGATGGGACTGCGAGGGGAGGCGGCGTGCTCTCTGCAGTGGCTGCCACAGGGGCGACAGTGAAGTTCCTGGGCACTGGGGAGGCGTTGGAGGAGCTGGAGGTCTTCAGGCCAAAGAGGTTCGTGGGGAGGGTGCTGGGGCTAGGCGACATAGAGGGCCTCCTGGAGAGGCTCAAGGCCATAGAGGAGGCCAAGGAGGTGGAGGAGGCAACGGCAGAGATGATAAAGGGCAGGATAACCATGCGCCTCCTATACAAGCAGCTCAAGTCGCTGAGGAAGATGGGCCCCTTGGGGAAGGTGCTCCAGATGTTCCCCATGCCCCTCACCTCTGAGGCAATGAAGGACGCCGCAAAGGTGGGGGAGGAGAAGATAGACCGCTGGATAGCAATTATGGAGAGCATGACCTACGAGGAGCTGGACAAGCCCAGCATAATAGACAAGAGTAGGATAAGGAGGATAGCTGTGGGAAGCGGCACCTCTCCGGAGGAGGTAAAGGAGCTCCTCAAGTACTACGAGAACATGGTTAACCTCTCCAAGAGGCTGAGGAGAGATAGAGGGTTGCTCAGGAGGCTGGGCATAGAGCTAGAGGAGAGTTGAGGGTCCACATCCTCCCCAGCCCCAGGGACTGGAGGGAGGCTGCCCGCTTCATAGCCAACGCCCTGCTCCTCTCCCACAGCGTGAGGAGGGAGGCAGAGGCCTTTGTCTGGACAGGGAAGGGGTGGCTCAGGGCAAGGGGCGACAGGGTGAGGCACCTGAGGCCCGACGAGGAGAGCCTGAGGGGCTGGATAGCTGCTGCGACGAGGGGCTCGAGGGTGGGGACGGAGGTGGTAGCCCAGATCCCCTACGCTCAGGCAATATGCGTCGGTCCAGAGGGGGAGGAGCCACTCTCCCTGTTGAGGAGATACCCTCCTGTTTTCTCCTATGGCGAGGGCCTGGATTGCCTAGCGAGGGCCCGCATAGCCTTGCCTCCTGCGTACGCGGTGGTCGTGATCAACGTGCTCCTAGACAACCTAGAGGATAATAACCTGGGAGGAGACAATATGTCTGGGCAATGAGGAGGGTGGAGCGACTCCGAGGGGTGAGGAACGACTTTCCCCTGAGTCCCTGGTGATCGCCTTGAGCTGGGAGGAGGCAGTGGGGAGGTGCGTGGACGAGGCCTCGTGCGAGCAGGCCTTGCAGGAGTTCTTCCAGCGGAAGTGCCGGGAAGGGCCTTGCGAGCCCCTCCCGCAGGCGGCAGAGAGGGCAGCCAGGTTCAGGTGGGTGGAGAGGCTGATAGAGAGGGGAGCCCCTGATGGCAGGCAGAGGCTCATCCTTTACGTGATCAGCAGATATCTGGTGAACGTGAAGCAGATGAGGGCAGAGGAGGCGATGAGGGAGATCGAGAGGTTCCTGGACAACAGCTGCAAGAACTTCGGCAACTGCAGGAAGATCTACCCCCGGTGGATAAGGCAGGTGCTGGAGGGCGTAGAGGGCAAGAGGTGGCCCCCCTGGAGCCTGGAGAGGGTGAAGGAGAGGGACCCCCAGCTCTACGAGATCATAACGAAGGTGGTTGGTGGACCGGCCGGGATTTGAACCCGGGACCTCTCGGGTGCAAACCGAGCGCTCCTCCAGGCTGAGCTACCGGCCCCCGTAGAGCTCTGGGTCAAGAGGCTATTAAGCATATCTCAGCCAGAGAAGGCAGAAAAAGGCGACCTGCACCTCTAGCCAGGGTAGCTGTGATCGCTGTGATTACCGACGTGGACGGGAGCATGTTAGGGGAGCAGGGGAACGACGAGGGGATAAAGGAGTCCCTCCAGCTCCTCTCCTCCCTCAGCATAAGGGTAGCTCTAGCGACGACTAAGACCATTGCAGAGGTGGAGCAGCTCTGGCGAAGGCTGGAGGAGGGGGAGCTCCTAGCAGCTGTGGAAATGGGGGGAGCAGTCTGCTCCAGCTCCCCCCTCCCATATTTCGACTTTGTATGGAATGGTTTCGAGTGCATTCGCCTGGGCTCCCCGCTGGAAGAGTTCGAGGAGGATATGGAAAGGGCGCTGGAGGGATGCAGCTACGTGAGGCTCTCCAAGACCACCCCTGCCCAGGCCTCAGCTATCCTGGGCTACCCTGAGGAGGCTGCAGCTCTAGCTACCAAGAGGCTCTTCCTCGAGGTCCTCTGGAGCAAAGACCTCTCCTGCCTCCTCTCCCGCGTGGGGGAGCTGGAGAGGAGGGGGCTCAGCGCAATTGCAGGCTACAGGTTCCTCCACGTGGGGAGGCACGAGGGGAAGAGGAAGGCTGTGGAGATTATGAGGGGGCTGCTGGGCGCAGGGAAGTACGTCGCGATAGGCGACTCCCCCCTAGATCAGGACATGCTCGAGGCCCTAGACGTTGCAGTCGTGATCCCCAGAGGGGGGAGGATAGCCGTGAGGCCCAGGAGGGCTGACTACGTGGTAGCCCCTTTCCCTGCCCCCCAGGGCTGGGTCTGGGCTAGCAGGCAAATAGCGCTCTCCCTTCTCTAGAGCTGAACTTTCTTAAGCGTCCGCTAATTAAGAAAGGTGGGCCCGTAGCTCAGTTTGGTGGAGCGCCCGGCTGATAACCGGGAGGTCGGGGGTTCAAATCCCCCCGGGCCCACATAACTACCCCCTCGCAGAGCACCTCAGTGATGTCCACGTAGCGCACCCTTGGGTCCCGAGGCGGGAGGGTGTTGGAGGCTATGATAACGTCGGCAGCCTCCATCACCCTCTCCACAGAGCCCTCCAGGCCAAGGTGATGCACCACCATCACCTCCACCCTGCTCGCCCCCCTCTCCTTGAGCGCCTTCGCCACCTTTGCCACAGTGTTGCCTGTGCTGAGCACATCGTCCACTACGAGCGCAGTCTTGCCCCTCGCCTCCAGAGGAGCAGCGCCCACCTCTACCTCCCCAGTCTGTCTGTCCCTCCTCTTCTCCATGCACCAGAGGGGCGCCCCTAGCGCCTCTGCCACCTGCCTCGCCCTCTCCACGCCCCCTGCGTCGGGAGATATGACAGCCACCTCCCCCCTTGCCTCCCTCCTTGCCATGAACTGGAGCGGCTTGAGGTGGAAGACCTTCCCAGCGAAGTAGGAGAGCGCCCTCTCGCTGTGGGCCTCTGCAACAATTAGCGCCTCCGCGCCGAGGGAGGAGAATGTCCTGAGGAGGGCCCTTATGCTCACTGCCTCCCCTGGCAGGAACTCCCTGTCCTGCCTCGCATAGGGGAGGTAGGGGAGCAGGAGCGCAACGCTCTCCGCTCTGTCCACAGCGTCGAGGAGGAGGAGAAGCTCGAGGAGGGCATCGCTCTGGGGGGGCTCTGTCGACTGAACTATCAGCACCCTCTCCCCCCTCACCTCCTCCTCGAGCCTCACGTACTTCTCCCCGTCAGGGAAGGACCTCCACCTGGGGAGGGAGACCCTGCCGCCGCTGCACCTAGCGACCCTCTCTGCCGTCTCGAGGGCGTGCCTTCGGGAGCCTGGCACAACCAGCACAGAGGTCCCCCTTTGCCTACTCGCGCAAGCCCTTATAGGCGAGGAAGAGAGGGTTGTACCAGGCGACGCCCTCCCTAGCCAGCCTGAGGAGCGTCCTGCTGCTCCTCCCCCTCGCTGTGCCCTCTAGGGCCAGCTCCCCCCCGCACCTCCCGCAGCTCTTCCCCTTCACGTGGCTCGCCCTCAGGGATATGCTGTCCCTGCTCAGCACGAGGGCTCCGCAGCGGGGGCAATAGGTGTCGAGCTGCGAGTATAGGCCTGCGTGCAGGTAAACGTAGGGGAGCCTCCTCCTCAGCTGCTCGTAGAGGGCCCTCTCTTGGCCCCCTCCCCTGGGGTCGAGGAAGAGGTGAAGAGCTCTGGCCTTCTCTGCCACCTCTGCCAACTCGCCCAGCGCCTCCACGCGAGGCTCAGGCAAGTAGGAGAGCAGCTCGAAGGGGATGCCCGAGGAGTGGAGGTGCTCTGCAGTCCTTGCCACCTCCCTCCTCACGTTCTCCCCAACAAGCCAGCTCACGTCCTCAAGCAGCACGTAGTCCGCCTCTGGCCTTGAGAACCCGTGAGCCCTGGAGGCTACCGTCATCGCTGCCCCAGCCAGCGCCTTCCCCCCTTCCCATGGCTCGAAGCCGTCGAGGAACAGCACGTCCACCTGCCAGCGCTTGGCAAGAGATTCGAGGACCTCCCCAGCGAGGGATATGGGGGAGAAGGCCTCTGGGCCCCTCATCCACTCGCATATCTCCCACCTCTCCTCCTTGCACTTCATGGAGCGAGCAGGGCTCGTCACTACCCTGAGTGCTGACCCGCCTGGGTAGAGGTGGTAGAGGGGGATCGCCTCGAGGGTGGAAAGGCCTAGCAAGACTACGCCCACGTTCATGGCCGCCGCTCTAGGGCACCTCGCCTTATTATCTCGCGTGGAGGAGGAGATATGGAGGCAAATGGGCTATCGAGACCCAGAGATCGTGAAGAAGATGACCAGGCTTATGGCAGAGGGGGCAGTCATGCTCGCAGAGACTTGCCCCCTAGACGGCTTGCCCCTCTTCAGGCTCAAGAACGGCGACGTGGTCTGCGCAGTGCACGGCAAGGTCCACATAGTGAGGAGCGAGGAGGAGGCAGAGGAGGTGGAGATGGGCTACCTCCTCAGGAGCATCCAGAGGGAGGCTGTGAAGAGGGCCAGGGAGGCTGTAGAGGAGAACGACCCGCAGGAAGCGCTGAGCTGGCTCTCGGTGGCAGAGACAGCAGGGAGGATAAGGATTCAAGGAGAGAGAAGGGAGGAAAGGACCGCTCAGGAGGCAAAGTCTCAGCGACAAAAGTGAAAAACATAAATATAACAAGCTAGTATTGTTTTGGTGCACAGAATGTCCCAGCTCTCCCTGAGCAAGGAGCAGGCAAGAGGGAAGGCTAGAGAAGAGTTGGTCGCCATAGCCGTCTACGTCTTGCTGTACATTATAGTGGGCGCCCTCGTCTCCCTCCTACTTTCTAACTTGGCAGCCTACATTGAGGCGTTGTCGCCGACAGTGAACGCTATACAGCCCTACGTGGGGATCTTACTCATCCTCCTCTTCGGCTACCTCATAGTGGGGAGGGCTGCGAGCGCAGCTTTCTACTCTATCTATGCTAGGAGCGAGGACCTCGCCACTGCAGCAGCAGTGAAGAACGCTGTCTTCCTCCTAGGGCTAGGCGCCCTCGTCGTAATAATCATAGGCTCTGTTGTGGATGGGAGTGCAGCCCTAGCTCTTGCGGGCTTCCTTGCTGTCGCAATAGGCTTCGCCACGCAGCAAGTGCTCTCCCAGATACTTGCAGGCTTCTTCCTGGTTATAGTCAGGCCCTTCAAGCTGCTGGTGGACAGGGTGATAGTGGCAGGGGAGGAGGGCTACGTGCAGGAGATAAACGTGGTCTACACGAAGCTCACGAAGGACGACAAGACCATAGTGCTCATCCCCAACTCTGCGCTGATA
Organism: Acidilobaceae archaeon; assembly: GCA_039630105.1. Lineage (GTDB taxonomy): Archaea > Thermoproteota > Thermoprotei_A > Sulfolobales > Acidilobaceae > DSZV01. The sequence continues at coordinate 17,011 of JBCNVO010000007.1, read as the reverse complement.
GGCAGCAAAGTCTACATACTGACAGAGAAAAAAGGCTAGTACTTCTCCCTAGCCCGCTGGGCTGCCAACACCATGTTTTTCATCTTCTCCCTCGCCACCTCCCTTGGCAACCTCTTCATGCCGCAGTCTGGCTTCACGTAGGCCTTCTCTGGGCCCACCACGTCTGCCTTCATTACCCTGTCTATGGCTGCCTCCACCTCCTCCACGCTCTCCACCTGGAGCTTGTGGACATCTATGGCCCCGAAGGCCAGCTCCTTGTCGTAGCCGTACTCCTTCAGGTAGGGGAGGAGCCTGAAGCCGCTGTTAACCATCTCTAGGTCGAACTGATCTACGGGGTAGTCGAGTATGTAGGGCAAGATCCTCTCGAGCCTCCCGAAGCATATGTGCACTATCCTCTTCGCCTCTATGCCTCGGAAGATTATGTCCAGCGCTTCCTTCAGGATCTCCGCATCTTCCCTCCAGGGCCTTGTGGAGAGGGCAGGCTCGTCTATCTGGACGTACTTAGCCCCAGCCTTTACCAGCTCCTCCACCTCACTCCTGATTGCTCTAGCAAGGTCCAGCACCACCTCCCTCCTGTCCTTGTAGTGGAGGTCGAAGCTCCACTCCATCATCGTGTAAGGGCCTGTTAGGATACCCTTCACAGGCCTCCCCTGGGAGATGCTGCTAGCGTACTTCCAGTGCTCCACTGTCATGGGGGAGAGCCACTCCACCCTGCTCGATATGACGGGCTTCCTGAAGTACTCGTTGTCGAATATCCTAACCCAGTCTCCCACTGCATAACCCCTCATCCTCTCTGCAAAGTACACCACCATGTCCTCCCTCGCCTGTTCCCCGTCGCTGATTATGTCCACCCCAGCCCAGAGGTGGTCCTCCACTGCCTCCCTTATGGCAGGCTTCACCAGCTCCCTGAACTGCTCCTCGCTCACCTCCCCCGCCTTCCTCCTCCTTATTGCTTCCTGGGCTGCCGGGAACTTGGGGTAGCTACCTACTATGGTGGTGGGGAACTTCTTGGGCACGCTGTACACTTATTTCACCTCCAGCCTCTGCGCAAGGGAGCCCAATATGCGGGCCTTCCTAATGCCATATTCGTAGGGCAGGAGGTCGAGCCAGGTGCTCGTAGTGACCCCGACCTCGCCCTCATAGCCCTTGGTGAGGGAGAGGAACAGGGCCTCCAGCTTCTCCAGGTCGTCGTCGTAGACGTTCCTAGCGTTGATCAGCCCGAGCACAGCGCAGCCCTCCTTTAGCCCTTTGCTCCCCAGCAGCTTGGCTGCCCTCTCTGGCGCGTCTATCACGTCGAGCGAGAGGCAGCTGACCTCTGCCTCTAGCAGGGCGTCGTAAACCTCAGGCCTGGGCACGTCGAAGTAGACTGCAAGCACCGTCTTAGCCTCGCCTGCCTCCCTCGCTACTTTGCCTGCGAGCTCAGCTGCCAGAGCTGCCTCGTCCCTCTCTGCCTCCTGGTCAGAGAGGAGGGGCTCGTCTATCTGGACCAGCCTTGCCCCTGCCTCCACTGCAGCCCTAACCTCGCTCCCCAGGAGCTTCGCTATAGCCTCTGCCAGCTCCTCCCTCTCGAGACCCCTAACCTCGGACATGGCTGCGAAGGTGTAAGGGCCAGGTAGCACCACCTTCAGGCCCGCAGGCTCAGCCAGCCTCGCGAACCTCCTCACCCTAGGAGCCAGTACGAGCCCCTTTGGCTCTGGCTTGCCTGTGAAGAGGGGAGTGCGGTAGAAGTAGTTGTTGTCGAAGTACCTGAGGAGCCCTGTGGGGGTCACGTTCCGCCAGGACTCCACGAAGGGCCTGAAGATGTCGTGCCAGTCCACCATCCCGTCGGTCACATAGCTCAGCCCTGAGGCGAGCTGAGCCCCTATGATTAGTGCCGCGGTCTCTGCTACAGCGCTCTCCAGCTCCCCATAGCTTACGCCTCCTTTCTCGTAGTCCCTCAAGACCCTCCTAACGTGCCTGCTCCGCGGGAAGCCCCCGAGTACAGAGCTCCAGACCACCGAGATCGCCGGGAGGCGACTTCATAGCTGGGCTATTAAGCGTGGCTCGCCCGGTCCGCGAACTCTTCACAGCTCAGCAACCTAGCGGCGCTCATCGCCACCCTCTCTGTTACTCTGGTAGCTTATAGTTCTGAACGAAAAGCTTAATTACTCCTATTTTTCCCATAAAGTGACGATAAAGAGGTGGTAGCGGAGTGGTCCAGAAATTGAAACTATTTGTAGGGCTGTTGTTCTTAGCTCTACTAGGGAGCTCCCTTGCAGCCTCTGCGCAGCAGCTGAAGCCTGAGGAGATAGCCATTAACATCATGGGCTTCGACGAGGTGACCGACTTCCTAGTGGAGCTTGCTGCCTACCCTGAGCTCGAGAAGGTGAAATGGTACGGGAGCGACGGCAGCGCTCTCTCTGCTAAGGTCACTGGAACCCCAGCTGCAGCAAAGCTGGCAGCAAAGACTGCTTGGAAGAACCCTACCTTCTTCAGCGTCTCTGACCTCGGTATTAAGGTATACTGGATGGTGAGGGACAAGGTAGGTTACTCGCCTGACGGCTACATATTCCCCAGCTATGACGCAGTCTGGGTCATGGGCCTCGCCATAGTCGCAGCCGGAGACCCAAGGAACGTGGACGCTGTAGCAGAGCTGGTACCCAAGATGACTGAGGTGTACATAGGCGCTTCTGGTAAGATAGTCTTGAACGTGAACGGAGACAGGGCTGGAGGAGACTACGCCACCTTCGTCGTGAGGGAGGTAAGCCCTGGCAAGTACGATTGGAAGATAGTCTCCCGCTACGACTTCGCGAAGAACGCCATCGAGGAGGTCAAGCAGGACCCGCTGGCCCAGAGGCCTGCCCAGCTACCTCAAGCTCTCCCCTCAGTCGACCTGGCTAAGTTCAGAGCCCTGATCCGTGCAACTCCAGCAGCAGCCCAGGAGGTCACCATAGCAGTCCTCTACCCCCTCAGCGGTGACCTAGCGAGCATGGGCAAGTCGAACGCAGAGGCCCTCAGGGTAGCCCTGGAGGACCTCAACAAGTGGCTGAGGGACAACGGCTTCCGCTTCACCTTCAAGCTGGACATAAGGGACAGTGAGACAAAGCCTGAGACTGCAGAGAGCCTCTTCAGGACCCTGCACGCTGCAGGCTTCAGGTACTTCCTGGGCACCATGAGCAGCGGAGAGCTCGGCAGGATCATGGGAGCCATGGAGGGCGCTGGGCTGAAGGCAGTGATCATCAGCCCCTCCAGCACCTCGCCTGCCCTGGCAAAGAAGGACAGCGTCTACAGGCTCCCGCCGCCTGACGACTTCCAGGGCAAGGTGCTTGCCCAGCTCTACAAGGTTGACGGGGTGAAGAGGGTCATCATAGTCTACAGGAGCGACGACTGGGGCAGGGCGCTGGCTGAGCTGACAAAGAAGGAGGCTGAGGCGCTCGGCATAAAGGTAGAGCAGGTAATAGGCTACGACCCCAAGAGCCCCAACTTCAAGCCGCTAGCTGAGCAGGTGAGGAGCACTGTGAACAGGCTCGCACCGCAGGAGGCAGCCATATCGCCGCTCCTCATAGGAGCAGCCATTGTGGCCATCATTGTGATAGCTGCAGCTGCCTACTTCCTCTTCCTCAGGAAGAAGTAAACTAAACCTTTTTTAGTTCCCTACCCAGTTACCTTTTGGTGTTCAAATAAGGTGGGAGAGGTAAATCTAGAGAACCCCATATTAAGGGCGAGAGGAGTCTCGAAGTACTTCGGCAAGCTGAAGGCCCTGGACAACGTCGACTTGGACATACCGAGGGGCGCAGTGACCCTACTCATAGGCCCAAACGGGAGCGGGAAGACCACGCTTGTGAACGTGATAACTGGAGCCCTCGTGGCTGACGAGGGTACAATAGAGTTTGAGGGAAAGGACATAACCAGGCTCCCGCCCCACGAGAGGTTCAAGCTCGGGATAGTCAGGAGCTACCAGATCCCAAGGCTCTTCCCAGGGTTGAGCGTGCTGGAGAACGTGCTCATAGGCCGCGACGGCAACCCTGGCGAGGGGATGGTCTCTGGTATACTGAAGGGGCTGTGGGAGGGCTACGAGACGAAGGCTACCGAGGACGCGCTGGAGAAGCTCAAGTTCCTGGGCCTGCTGGGAGAGGCTGAGAAGAAGACCAGCGAGCTGAGCGGCGGGCAGCTGAAGCTTCTCGAGATGGCCAGGAGCACCATGTCCATGAGTCCAAAGCTCATCCTCCTCGACGAGCCCACTGCGGGCGTGATACCATCCTTGGCTCACGAGATGCTTGCCCTCGTGAAGAGGATGAGCGTGGAGCTGGGCATAACCTTCCTGGTGGTGGAGCACAGGCTAGACATAGCTGTGAACTACGCTGACTACGCTTACGCTTTGCACCTGGGAGCAGTGGTGGCAAAGGGCATGCCCAAGGAGGTCATGAGCAACCCCAAGCTGGTAGAGATCTACATAGGTGATTGAGGTGCTCAAGGTAGAGTCCCTGAACGTGGGCTACGGCAAGTTCCACATAATATTCGGCGTGAGCTTTGAGGTGGCAGAGAGGAGCATTTTCACCATCGTGGGCCCTAACGGTGGGGGGAAGAGCACGCTACTGAACGGGATAATGGGGATCGCTAACGTGTTCTCAGGCCGCGTGATCTTCAAGGGGAGGGACATTACCCACATTCCACCCCACGAGAAGGCAAAGTTCGGGATAGGCTATACGCCGCAGACTGACAACATATTTCCAGGCTTAACTGTTACAGAGAACCTACTGATGGCAGGATATGGCCTTGGCGAGAGCGTGGCTAGGGACAGGATGGAGAAGGTGCTCTCCTACTACCCGGCGCTCAGGAGGAGGATAGACGCGAAGGCAAGGAACCTGAGCGGCGGGGAGAGGCAGATGCTTGCAATAAGCATGAACCTCATGAGGGACCCTGAGTTCTTGATACTTGACGAGCCCACCTCCGGGCTAGCGCCAATAATAGCAAAGGACCTGATGAAGAGGATCGCTGCAATGAGGGACGAGCTGAAGAAGACAGTGTTGCTAGTGGAGCAGAACGCGAAGATTGCGCTGGAGGTGAGCGACGACGCAATGCTGCTGGTGAGCGGGAGGAGCGAGTTCCGGGGGAAGGCCCATGCCCTCCTCAAGGACGAGGAGCTCGGCAGGAAGTACCTGGGGGTGAAGTGACTTGGTGCTCCCCTCCTTTGAGTTCCTGCTCTCCAGCGCTGCTGCTGGAGCTGCTCTAGCCCTCCTCAGCATGGGAGTCACGCTGACCTACATGACCACAAGGGTCTCCAACTTCGCCCACGCGACCATGGCGATAATAGGGGCTGTCACGACCTTGCTCCTGCTGGACAGGTACTTTGCAGGCCTGCGCGACTCCCCCCTCTACTACGGCCTTTTCCTCGTATCGCCCGTGATCGCAGGCTTCATAACAGGGGTCGTGGCTGTGGTGATGTACCTAGTGGCAATAAGGCCCTTAATCAGGAAGGGCACAGGCCTCATTGGGCTAATGATAGCGACCCTTGCCTTCGACATAATCCTGAACAACCTCCTCACCCTCTTCCTCCAGCTCACCCCCTCCCAGACTGTGGGCAGGCTGCTCGAGGCGAACGTGAAGGGCTACCTTGTGCCCATATACATCCCCTTCGTAGGCTACATGTACCCCCACAGGCTGTTCCTCCCCTTGCTAGCCCTCCTGGTTGCAGTGGGCCTGCACCTGTTCCTCACCAGGACTAAGTTCGGCATAGCCATGAGGGCCTCCATAGAGAACCCGCAGCTAGCCACGATCATAGGGATAGACGTGGAGAGGGTATACCTGGTCTCCTGGTTCCTCTCCGGCGCTACGGCAGGCATAGCAGGGAGCCTTCTTGCCTTCGAGATGCCCGGCATAAGCCCCGCTGCAGCCTACCTTTACATAGTCAGCATATTCGCTGGCAGCATAGTCGGGGGGATAAACAGCATTTACGGGGCCCTTGCAGGAGGGTTCCTCGTGGGGAGCATGGAGGCGATAGTGCCAGTCTTCCTGAGCGACATATACCAGCTCCTCACTGGCGGCTACCTGGACCTGCTCAGGTACCAAAGGATGTTCAGCTTCCTTCTGCTCATAATCGTGCTGCTCATAGCCCCAGAGGGGCTGGCTGGGATAAAGTGGAGGGGGATCAGGCGTGGTTGAGCTCTCTGCCCTCATAATGGAGCTGGGTAACATACTAACCTTCGTGATCGTAGTGCTAGCGCTAAACCTCATGGCTGGCTATGCAGGGATACCGAACTTCGGAATGTCCGTGTTCGTCTACACTGGAGCCTTTGTGGTGGGAGCGCTCAGCGTTAGGTTCGCCCTCCTGCTCCTCACTGTTCTGGACCCAGCCACGCTCGAGTCGCTGCTGGGCAAGCCCCAGTACAAGCCCTACGTGGGCGACATGTCCCTGATAGAGATCATTCTCTACAAGACCATGGAGCCTACCATAAACAGGACCCTCATCCCAGAGCTGGGAGCAATAATAGGCCAGAACCTGGTGCTGGCCATAGCAGTGCTCCTCTTCACCTTCTCCGTAGCGCTCGTGCTAGGGGTCTTCGTGGGCATAATCTCCAGCTATGCTGCAGTCAGGCTAAGGGAGGACTACCTAGCGATAGCCCTCCTCGCCTTCAGCGAGATGATGGTGCAGGTGTTCTTTGCTCAGACAGACACCATAGCTGGGGGGAGGTACGCTATCTACGCGCCTAACATGTGGCCCTCGGCGTTCTCCAGCGCTGCGAGCGCCCTCCCGCTGGGCGTCAAGCCCGAACTGATCCTGGGGCTCATTCTGGCGATCGGGATAGCGCTTGCGACCTACCTTTACGCAGAGAGGATAGCAAACAGCCCCATGGGCAGGGCCCTCAGGGCCATGAGGGACGACGAGTTCGTGCTCGCTATCTACGGCAGGAACATACCTGCCATGAGGCTGAGGGTCATGATGATAGGAGGGGCGCTTGCTGCCTTAGCTGGCGTCGTATATGCAATGAGCTTCCAGCCCGTGGTGAAGGCTAGCGACTATTCCAGGCTGACCTGGACCTTCATTCCTTGGGCCATGATGATCATTGGAGGCATGGCCAACAACCTGGGGGTGGTGCTGGGAGCTGTGGCAATATACGCGGGGAGGAAGACCCTGGAGTTCGCGCTCCCCCCGCTCTTCGACGTGCTGAAGGGCCTTGGCATAGGGCCCGAGGCTGCAGCAGTGGACCTCATCAGGGCTGTGGCGCCGAACATATTCGTGGGAGTACTGATACTCCTAATGCTCTACCTGAGGCCCAAGGGGCTGATAGAGGAAAAGCCAGGGCAGACCTTGGGGAGGAAGCTTAAGGAGCTTATCGAGCGCCTCTCCCGCTAAGCATTTTTCTCAATACATATTTTAGAATCCCCCCATGCTTGAAGTACTCCACCTCTACAGGCGTGTCAAGCCTCGCCTTCGCCTTGAAGGCTATGCTGCTCCCGTCCTTTCTCCTAGCCACCACCTCCAACACCTTGCCCGGATAAATGTCCTCAAGGCCAAGTATGTCGAACTCCTCGTCCCCCCTCAGTCCCAGCTTGTCTGCGTTCTCGCCTGGCATGAACTCGAGGGGCAAGATGCCCATACAGACCAAGTTGCTCCTGTGTATCCTCTCGTAACTCTCTGCAATGACTGCCTTGATCCCCAGCAGATAGGGTCCTCTCGCAGCCCAGTCCCTGCTGCTCCCCACCCCGTACTGCTTGCCTGCCAGCACCAGAAGAGGCGTGCCCTCCCTCTTATAGCGCAGGGCAGCGTGGTACATGTGCATTATCTCCCCAGTAGGCGAGTACACAGTCCAGGCGCCGCTCCTGTCCTGCACAAGCCTGTTCCTAAAGCCGGGGCTGTCGAAGGTGCCCCTCATCATCACCTCGTGGTTCCCCCTCAGGCTGCCGAAGGTGAGGCCCAGCCTAGCTGCGTCCACCCCGCTCCTCTCCTTGAGGTACTTCGCAGCCTCCGACTCTGGAGCTACCCTCCCTGCGGGGCTTATGTGGTCTGTGTTGGTCCTGTCGGGCGCCCAGACCAGCACCCTAGCTCCCTTTATGTCCCTTACTGGCTCAGGCTCGGCGGAGAAGTCGTCAAGGAAGGGCGGCCTCCTGATCATCACCCCCTCTCCCCACTCGTAGAGGGTGCTCTCAGGCGCCTCGAGCTTGTTCCAGTTCTCGTCCCCCTCGAAGATGTCCTTGTACCTCTCTATGAACACTGAGGGGTCGAGGCTCCTCTCCAGCACCTCAGCTATCTCCTCGCTGCTAGGCCAGATCTCCTTGAGGTAGACAGGGTTACCGTTGGGATCTAGACCAAGGGGCTCCCTCTCGAAGTCTATGTCAACTCTGCCTGCCAGCGCGTAGGCTATCACCAGCGGCGGGCTGGCTAGGAAGCTGCCCTTCGTGAGGGGGTGGATCCTGCCTGCGAAGTTCCTGTTGCCGCTGAGCACGGCAGCTGCGTAGAGGTCAGCCTTCTTTATCGCCTCTTCCACTCTCTGAGGCAAGGGCCCACTGTTGCCTATGCAGGTGGTGCAGCCTATACCCACCACGTGGAAGCCGAGGGCCTCAAGGTAGGGGAGCAGGCCGCTCCTCTCCCACAGCTCTATGATAGCCCTGCTCCCAGGGGCGTTGCTGGTCTTCACCCAGGGCTTAGGCCTCAGCCCCTTCTCCACAGCCTTCTTTGCCAGCAGGCCCGCTGCGATCATGAGCACTGGGTTGCTGGTGTTAGTGCAGCTGGTGAGGGCAGCTATGGCGACCATGCCGTCGCTCACCATGCCCTGCTCCCCGTCGAAGCTGATGGTGACTGTAGCCCTGCTCCTCTTGCCCTTTATGGCATTATCTATGATCTCCTGCAGCTTAGCTTTGGCTTCCCTGAGGGGTATCCTGTCCTCTGGGTTGGCTGGGCCCGCTATGCTGGGTTCCACCTCTGCGAGATCTACCACGTAGAGCTCAGAGTACTCAGGCTCTTCCCTCTCGTACCAGAGCCCCACCCTCTTTGCGTAGGCCTCCACGAAGGCCACGTGCTCCTCTGGCCTCCCAGTGAGCAGCAGGTACCTCAGCGTCCTCTCGTCTATGGGGAAGAAGCCCATAGTTGCCCCGTACTCTGGGGCCATGTTGGCTATGGTGGCTCTGTCTGGGATGGAGAGCCTTTTTGCTCCAGGGCCTATGAACTCCACGAACTTGCCCACAGCGCCCCTCTTCCTGATGAACTCAGTGAGGTAGAGGGCTATGTCGGTGGAGGTCACCCCCTCCCTTGGCTCCCCCTCTAGCCTTATGCCCATGACCTCGGGGAGCAGAATGTAGTTGGGCTCCCCCAGCACCACTGCCTCTGCCTCCACCCCTCCAACGCCCCAGCCGAAGACGCCAAGGGCGTTCACCATAGGCGTGTGGCTGTCTGTGCCGAGAAGGCTGTCGGGGTAGGCCCAGAGCTCCCCTCCTCTCTCCCCTAGCCAGACAACCTTTGAGAGGTACTCGAGGTTCACCTGGTGTATTATGCCCTTCCCGGGGGGCACGACTCTGAAGTTCTGCAGGGTCTTCTGCGCCCACTTGAAGAGCCTATACCTCTCCGCGTTCCTCTCGTACTCCTTCCTAACGTTGAGGGCGAAGGCGAGCTTGGTGCCGAAGTAGTCCACCTGGACGCTGTGATCTATGATCAGGTCTACCGGGACTGCGGGGCTAACCTCCCTGGGGTCTCTGCCGAGTTTTGCAAAGGCGTCCCTGATCACTGCCACGTCAAGAATGGCTGAGACGCCAGTGAAGTCCTGCATTATCACCCTCTCGGGATAGAAGGGCACCTCCCTCTTACCAGCGTTCTTGTGCCAGCTCACTATGGTAGCTATGTCCTCCTCCCTGACCGTGAAGCCGTCGTAGTGCCTGATAGCGTTCTCCAGCAGGACGCGAATGGAGAAGGGGAGGGAGCCCAGGTCTCCTCCCAGGAGGGAGACTCTCCGGAGGTCCACTATCTTAGCCCTTCCCCTGTAGCTCTCCATCTCTCCCCAGAGACTCGATAGCTGCAATCAGATCTCCGCGGATGGGTAGGGAGGGCTAAAGAGCTTGCAGTATTGATGGTGAAGAGCTTTAACCTCTCCCCTTCCCATATATGAAGGTGCCGGGGTGGCCGAGCGGTCTAAGGCGGCGGGCTGCAGTGAGCCATGGGGCCCATCGTGGAGACCCGTTATCTCCCGGGTTCGAATCCCGGCCCCGGCTCCAAAGACAAATAAGGGCCCTGTTCCAGCTATCTAGGCGAGCCGCGGTAGTATAGCCTGGCCCAGTATGCGGGCCTTTCGAGCCCGTGACCCGGGTTCAAATCCCGGCCGCGGCACCAGGCGTCGTCTTGGGGCAATTATGGTTAGAGGGCAGCGCTCGTGGGAGCTCTCGCCTGAAGTCTCCCCAGCTATATGTTATTTTGTATACTTACAAATATATAGGGATTAACTGCTTATAATAATGCGGTGAGGCTCGTGGAAAGAGTTATACGATTCATAAAGAAATACCGCCTCTGGCTCAGCGGCCTATTTGTCTTTCTGGCTTTCGTCACAGTTCTGCCCGGCCGCGAGACCAACCTCTTGGGCTATCAGAGCCACTGCTCCTTCGTGCCCATTTCGACGTTGCTATCGTTGGTTGTTGCTGCCTTCATATATTGGTACGGCTCCAGGTAACCTAGCCCACTACACACCACGCGACTTTTTTATTAATGCAGCACCTATTCGTCATCCTTGCCCTCCTCTCCTTGGTTCCAGGCTTCTCCAGCAAGACTAACTTCCTCGGCTACCAGTCGCTCTGTAACTGGGCTCCCATTTCCACGATCTTGACGCTGGCCGTCGCCGCTGTCATCTGGTGGCTAGGGTCGAAGTGAACCTCAGCCCACAGCAGCCCACACAACCCTTTTTATCATGTACACGAGCCCCATAGACCCGAGCCCCAGCATCACTGCCCTCAGGGAGGAGACCATCATGCTCTCGCCGCTGACCCGGGAGAGGAGGGCGCCTATGACGGCAAGGGCGAGGAGGGCAAGGGCTCCAGAGAGGAAGTAAGCACTCCCGAGGCTCAGGACTCCCAGGTGGGAGAGGAAGTATGGAGATGCGACGAGCAGGGGGAAGATCAGAATACCAAGGGAGCTCCAGAACGCCACGTATATGGGCACGACCATTGCTGCCCTGGAGTAGACAGAGCCCTCCAGGCTGCCCCCCAGCGCCCTCTCCATCTCCCTGAGCTCCCTCACCCTCTCTGCCCTCTCGCTGAGGAGAGCTCCCAGGAAGCCAGCTGCGACGCCGAAGGCTATACTGCCTCCAAGGATGGCGAGGGCCATGGAGAGGGGCCTCACACCCTCGTCGAAAGCGCCCACGTTAACCCCTATGGCAGATATGATGCCGTCGATGGAGTTAGTGAAGAAGAGGCGACGAGCTACGTACACAGAATCAGGAGTGGCCCTGAGTGCCTCCTTCACCTTGTGCACGAGAAAAAAAGGGTGCCTCACTATCCCACCGATATCACTATGGGCCTCCTGTTGCCCTGCCTGAGCTTCAGTACAAGCCTCTCTCCTTCCTCTGTTATGGTGTAGCTCTCGTCCAACAACCTAAGGGTGCAGGCAGGACATCTGTAGTACCTGAATACCTGCTTGCTCCCATCGCTCCTCTCCACCTCTGTCACATAACTCATCTCTGTTTTGCAGCGCGGGCAGAGCACCTTGACCTTGGCCAAGCCCCTGCACTCCCTTCGCAAAAAGGGAGGGGAGCAAAGGTTAATAAAGGATGAACGATATGCTAGCTCTCCTCTGGCAGCTCGAAGGGGGCCTCAGCCTCCATCTTTGCAGGGAGGGCCTCTAATCTGTAGCCAGAGCCCCACAGCTCCCTCCTCAGCAGCTCCCTGATCGCTATTCTGATCACCTCGCTCCTGCTAGAGTACCTCCCTGCCCGCACCAACTCGTCCACTCCTTTCACGTACATGTCTGGCATCTTTACTGTCACGAGCCTCACTACGTCTCCCTGCAGGAGCATAGGGAGGGGGGACCCTTTTGGGGGACTATCTGGCTGAGGGAGAGGAGGGACGCAGATCGGCGCTAAGATCTGGAGCATAGAAACTATTGGGCGCAGCGCATCGGAATTTAACCCCTAGAGTTAAAGACATCGCCTGCCATGAAGGTCAGGGCAACTGCTGGCTCCCGCCTCCACGGGGGCTTCCACACCATCTGGGGAGGGAGGTGGGGAGGCCTAGGTTTCTACGTAGAGACGCCTAGAGTCGTGGTTGAGGCAGAGGAGTGCAGCGAGCTCTCGCTTAAGGGGTTTGGAGAGCTGGAGGGGGAGGTGAGAGAGGCCCTACGCCAGCTAGGGCTCGCGGCCTGCCTGGAGCTGAAGGAAGCGATCCCGAGGCACGTGGGGCTTGGGAGCACCACCCAGACTCTCCTCCTGACAGCGCTCGCCGCCTCCAAGGTCGCAGGGAAGGAGTTGGATGTCATTGCTGCTGCTAGAAAGCTGGGGAGAGGGAAGGTGAGCGGCGTCGGCAGCCTGCTCTTCTCCTTGGGGGGCTTCGTGATGGACGCGGGCAACCCTGACCCAGGGGGCCCGAGACCCCTAGTTCGCTACCCCTTGCCGGAGAGCTGGCGCTTCCTGATCGTCATCCCCTCCCTCCCTAGGGGGCTCTCTGAGGGGGAGGAGGGGTTCATGAAGGCACAGTGGCAAGCAGAGGAGAGGGCCCAACTCCTCATGAGCAGGGGCGCCCTGCGGCTCGCCTCGAGCATAGCGAGGGGGGAGCTCCTGGAGGCGCTGGAGGGGCTGAGGGAGGTGCAGCTGGGCACAGGGATGTACTTCGCTAGGGTGCAGGGAGGGGCCTTCAGGAGGGACCTCCAGCTGCTGGCAGCGGAGATGCAGAAGGACGGGCTAATAGTAGCTCAATCCAGCTGGGGCCCTACGCTCTACACGATAACAGAGGAGGGCTCTGCGCAGGGAGACGCGAGCATGATAAGGCACCTTATGAAAGAGGTGGGCGTGAGGGGGGAGGTGTTGGTGGCCAGGCCCCGAAACTATGGCGCCCTCTGACGGGCCTGCACTTCCTCTATCATCTTCGTCACTATGTAGAGGCTCTCAGCAGAGGCCCTCATGTCCATGAGCCTCTCCCTGATGTCCTTCAACTTCTCGAGGTTCCCCTGCTTGTACGCCCTCCTCGCCTCGTCCAGCAGGTGGGTCTCCTCACCTCGAGCGCCTATGCACATAGCGCTTCCCTCTGCTTGGCTATTTGCAAAGGCTTTATTGTTTCCATATAAGCCTATTTTATATCACTCACCTCGCGGTGAGCCCTCTGAACCCAGAGGAGACGTTGAGGAAGCTGCAGGGGCTGGCAAAGGAAGGGCTAGATCCCTACGTCCTCGCCTACCGCTTCGACGTCACTGCGAGGGCAGAGGAGATCCAGAGCAAGTACTCGAAGCTCCAGCCCGGGGAGGAGACAGAGGATCGGGTCAGCGTAGCAGGTCGCCTCTGGCACGTGAGGAGTCACGGGGGCATAACCTTCATGGACCTGAGGGACGAGAGCGGGAGGATCCAGCTGGTGTTGAGGAGGGAGCTGGTGGCAGCTAACCCGAGGCTCGAGAGGACGCTGAGGTTCCTTGACAAGGGCGACATAGTGGGCGCGAGGGGGAGGGTGATAAGAACCAAGAGGGGGGAGGTCTCAGTACTCGTAGAGGACCTGGAGCTGCTAGCCATATCCTGGAGGCCTATACCCTTCCACGAGTTCGGCGTAAAGGATCCTGAGCAGAGGTACCGCGAGAGGTACTTAGACATAATGCTGAACTCGAAGGTGAGGAGCGCCATAGTAGGCCTCTACAAGGTGGAGAGGGAGATGAGGAAGATCCTGGACGAGAAGGGCTTTATCGAGGTCCACACCCCTAAGCTCCAGCCCATATATGGAGGCGCTCTGGCAAAGCCCTTCGTCACTAAGATAAACGCGCTGGACAGGACTGTTTATCTAAGCATAGCTCCCGAAACGTATCTCAAGAGGCTAGTAGTTGCAGGCCTCCACAGGGTTTACGAGATAGCCGTTTCCTTCAGGAACGAGGACATTGATGCTACCCACTACCCTGAGTTCGTGCAGCTGGAGGCGTACATGGCCTTTGCGGACTGGAACGACATGATGAGCCTAGGCGAGGAGCTGATCGCTGAGGCGGTGAAGGCCCTCTACGGCAGCTACAGGGTAGAGAGGGAAGATGGAACGATTGACTTCTCCCGACCATGGCAGAGGGTGAACATGGTAAAGGCCATAGAGGAGGCTCTGAAGGTCAAGGTGAGGGACATGAGCAGGGAGGAGCTGGCTGAGCTCGCAGAGAGCCTGGGGGTGGAGGCACAGGACCCGAGGGCAGGGAAGATAATGGAAAAGCTGTTCGAGAAGGTAGCGATGCCAAAGCTGAGGAACCCCACCTTCGTTACCTACTTCCCGCGGGACATAAGCCCCCTCGCCAGGCCTGCGAGAGAGGATCCGAGGTATGCAGAGAGGTTCGAGCTCTACATAGCTGGGCTCGAGGTGGCTAACGGGTACTCTGAGCTGAACAACCCTGTGCTCCAGTACTACTTCTTCAGGGAGGAGGAGGAGCTGAGGAAGGCACTGGAGGCGGAGTCCCACCCCATGGATCGAGATTACGTGAGGGCGCTAGAGTATGGCCTGCCCCCTACAGGCGGGATAGGCATAGGCCTCTACAGGCTCATGATGGTCGTCCTAGGCTTGCCCTCCATAAAGGACGTCATACCCTTCACCATAACCTCCCCGGAGAACGTGGAGCTAGTTTCTGAGAGCCTTGAGGAGCTCGCCTATAGATATCTTTAGGTTCTCCTCCCATCTAGGGGCGGGGGGCGCTTTTGGGGCGTCAGACGAAGGCAGAGAGGCTCAAGTACAGGCTGTTGGCTGTGGAGACGCTGAGGGCTATTAGGAAGACCATGCCCTACTCCTACAGGCAGTTGGCCCAGCAGACCAAGTTCGACGAAACTGTGCTCGCAAGGTACGCGAGCGGCGCCACTGTGCCAAGCTACGAGGCAGCGAAGAGACTGATAGAGTCCATACGCCGCTCCCTCGACCTTAGGGCGGTGGCGGGGTTGGGGAGGGAGGACAAGCTCATAGACCTCACCCCCCTTCTCTCCGACCCCAGCGCCCTCAGGCTCCTCTCGCTTGAGTTCTTCGAAAGGTTCAAGGAGGAGGAGATCACGAAGATCCTCGTGCCAGAGGCCTCGGGCATTACGCTGGCCACAGCCCTCTCCCTCCTCTTCGACGCCCCCCTAGTGATAGCAAGGAGGAGCAAGGAGAACCCAACAGTGGAGTACCTGGAGGAGCACCACGTGGAGCCCCCCTCTGCAAGGGTCATCTTCTACGTCCCCAAGAGCTCCCTCCAGAGGGGGGACAGGGTGCTCATAGTGGACGACATAGTCCAGACGGGGCTTACCCTCTCTGTTATGGAGAAGATAGTGGAGAGGGCGGGGGCTCAAGTGGTGGGCACAGCAGCGATAGTGGCAGTAGGAGACGCGTGGAGGAGGAGGGTGAGGACAGAGAGGATAGTGGCGCTCCTTGTCCTCTGATCCATTGACAAGTCTGATTCAAAGAGCCAAGTATGATCAAGGCGGAAAAGCCTAAAAGTTTCCTCGAACTAGTCTATAATGGTGACAGCATGGATAGGAGGGAGTTCCTTAGGCTCGCAGGTGTGGGAGTGATAGCTCTGGGCGCAGGGCTGGCAGGCGGCTACGCCCTTGGCTCCCGCCAAGCGCAGGCAGCGCCAGCTCCAGCGAAGAAGATCAAGGCCCTCTGGATCTACGTGGGCCCCATAACAGATGTGGGCTGGACTGCTGCTCACCACGAGGCAAAGGAGAACCTGGCGAAGTCCTTCGCCTGGCTGGAGGCGAGGCACATAGAGAAGGTCAAAGAGGAGGAGGCGAAGAGCATAATCGAGGCAGAGCTCCAGAGGGAGCGCTACGACGCTGTCTTCGCCACCAGCTACGGCTTCAAGACTGCAGTGAAGGAGCTGGCCCCGAAGTACCCTAACACGAAGTTCTACCACTGCAGCGGCGAGTGGGAAGAGTTCAAGGACCTCCCCAACGTCTCCACCTACTTCGCCGAGTTCTACCAGCTCTACTACCTCAACGGGATCACTGCAGGCGCTGTAACGGAGACCTGTAAGGTGGGCTACGTGCCGGCCTTCCTCATCCCGGAGGTGGTAAGACACATCAACGCCTTCGCGCTGGGAGCTGTACACGGGGCGCGCCTCATGGGGAAGTGCGGCAACGGAGAAAAGCTGGAGGTGTACTCCACGAGGCCCTTGCTCAGCTGGTTCGCGCCGGACAAGGCAAAGGAGTTCGCAGCCTACCTGGTGGACAGGTACAACGTGGACTCTATAGCCTTCACGGAGGACACCACGGCGGTGCTTGACAAGGCGGAGGAGCTCTACGAGCGGGGGAGGAGGGTGTTCAGCTTCAGCCACTACAACGACATGTTCTCTTACTACCGAAAGAAGGGGAGGACTCTCAAGTCCCACCTCACAGGTCAAGTGGCGGACTGGACGCCCGTCTACAGGGACCTCCTCCTCAAGCTCTATGCCGGGGCATACGTGAAGGAGGACATATGGGCGAGAATGGGCGACTACGCTCCCGTAAGGTGGAGGGCGCAGGAGTCGCTGGCGGGGAGGCCTGAGGGCTCAGTCTACCTTGCTCCACTCAGCGAGCAGATACCCTCCAAGGCAAAGGCTGAGATAGTGAGGCTCTACGAGATGATGAAGGAGCTCCTCTTCGAGCCCTTCACCGGCCCCATTAGGGGATACAAAGTGGACGGGGAGGGGAGGGCTCAGGAGGCAGAGCTCAGAGAGTGGGAAGAGCAACCAGAGGCTGGGGAGGGACGAGCTCTGGTACATGGACTGGTTCCATGAGAATGGTCTCCCAGCCTAAGGTGCCCCTCACATGCTTTTTTTCGACAGGATAACCGTGGTCTACCCGAACGGTGTGAAGGCTAACGACGAGGTCTCGCTCGAGCTGAGAGGAGGGGAGATACTGGCGCTCCTGGGCGAGAACGGGGCGGG
>JBCNVO010000006.1:0-3129 GCA_039630105.1 Acidilobaceae archaeon | reverse complement strand
CATCTCTGCCGTCCTCCTGAGGAGAAACTTGGAGGGGGCGGCAGCAGAGAGCAGAGTTGTAGTGATAGAGAAAGGACTTTGGGACAGAGATCGGGGGACCCCTTCCGCGAGCTTAGAATATGCGCCTCTACCTCACGCGCCTGCACGACTCTCGTCATTCTTCCAAGAGAAAGCCCAAAGAAGTGCCAGTAGAGCTGACCACCCTCGACAAGGTGTACCAGGCTAGCAAGCACATGTTCGAGGACAAGAGAGTGATCATGAAGGTGGACGTGGAGGGGGCTGCTCTCAGAGTAGTAAGGGGAGGTCTCACTATGATAGAGGAAAGGAGACCTTACGTGATATTAGAAGTACATAGAGGTGAGGGGGAGGACGACGAGCTGGCAGCTATGCCCTACCTCCTGAAGCTGGGCTACAGGTGGAGGCTGCTTGAGCGCAGAGATACTCATTTCCCACACTTCATGATCGCTCTGGAGCCCAGTTAATGGGAATGTTCTCTCCGAGGAAAGAGAGGTCGCTGGAGCCCAATCTCCCTCATATGGGCGGTTTACCTCCTTGAGCGCAGGAGTTGCCTACCAAAAAGTCGAGGGGAACCTCGAGTAGGTAGAGGGTTACGAACTGGAACTGCGAGCTCATACTTATTAACCTCGGTTTGTATAATTAACCGGGGAGAAGGTGAGAGTTTTCAGGGAGCTCATTAGAGAGATCCTAGAGCTTGTGGGGGGCATTACCTTCCTGCTCCTCCTCTTGGTCTTCGTGGTATTAGCAGCCTCTCTGGCCCAGGTTTCGATCGAGTTCAATAACCCTCTCGTGTCGTTCCTCGTCCTGCTCACTATACTAGCCCTCGCGTACATCATATTACAGTTCTTGACATGGTTCAATAGAATCCTGCGAAGACTGTAGGGAATTCTACAGGACTCTTGTTTTCCTATTCTTTTTTCTTTTTGGAGAACTCAGAAACGATTAGATGCTCTCACCATGAGACAGTAGAGAGCGTCCTCTCTCCTACAGTGTTACCTCACGGAGCCCCAGGTCTAGATCATGGTCCTCTGAGCTATATCTCACGAGCCTTAACGGAGAGGTATCTGAACCTAGAGTATTACCTCATGGAGCGAGGTGCCCGGAGTCCCTTCTCCCCATAAACCGCCTGTCGTTTAACCTCTCTCTTGACAGCCCCAGGACTTAACTCTACCTAAACTCTACCTAGCGATAGGCCCCAGTAGAGTTAACCGCCAGTTAACTTTACCCCCTTGCGAGGCTTTGGAGTCCATGACCTAGACGAGTGGATTTAGGCTTTCACGAGAGAACGCGCGGGGGGCGGCGTAGGTTGAGCGCAGGCGTGCCCTCCACAATGTATCTCATGCTAACCCTCGCAGGGCTGATCTTGCTCTTCATAATGGGAGCTCTCTTCGCGAGCTATTTCCTCCCGGCGGGGGAGGAGTTACAGGAACTAGCCTTCCCTGCTGTGGCTGGAGCAAGCCTGGCAATGCTGTTCTTGGTGGTGCTCATGATAGCCTACCTTGCCAGGAAGGGAGACGAGGTCATAAAGCCCCTCGAGGGGTAGCTGGACTTTGTGTAGGGGAGCTGCCCTGCCTTCTCTCGAGCTCTGGCGACCCTCTCCCCCTCGCTCGGGAGGCAGCGTAGGGTACACAGATTAGCTCCAGCTCCCTTTCCGGAGGGAGGAAGAGCTGTGCTGTCCATAGAGGCCAGAGGGCTCTCGGTGAGCTACGGCAACGTCAAAGCCCTAGAGGACATTACCTTCAGCCTCGAGCACCCCTCCTTCCTAGTGGTGGCAGGCCCTAACGGAGCTGGCAAGACCACCCTGCTCAAGGCCCTGCTAGGCCTCGTGGAGTGGGAGGGGGAGCTGAGGGTCTTCGGGCTACACCCGAAGAGGGATCAGGAAAAGCTGAGAGGCCTGGTCTCCTACCTCCCCCAGGCCTCGAACATAAACCAGGTAGTACCGCTCAAGGTGAGAGACATCGTGTATAGCCCCCAGGAGCTAGCCGGAGAGGGGGAAGAAGCAGCTGAGAGAGCAATTGCAGTAACAGGCATTGAGGGGATTCTGGAGAGGAGGTTCAGCGAGCTCTCTGGAGGCCAGAAGCAGAGAACTCTGATCGCCAGAGCCCTGGCAAAGAGGGCAAAGATGATCCTGCTAGACGAGCCCTTCTCGATGGTGGACGTGGCTGGGAGGGAGCAGGTGGCAGAGGTGCTCTTCGAGGTGCAGAGGAGGGAGGGGGTGACGCTGGTCATGGTTACTCACGACCTCTCCCCCTTCATGAGGAACGGGGTGAAGGTAGCACTGCTTCAGAGAAGGTTGCTCGCGTTTGGGGAGCCAGCGAGGGCGCTCTCGCTGGAGAACCTAGTCAAGGCCTACGGGATAGCCAAGGTAGGCGAGGTCTTCTTCGCTGGCGAGGAGCACGGGCCTAGATAGCGAGATATAAAGCTTCGCCAGGCTTGCCATGCGGTGTCTCGCTTGTACCCCGACGAGAGAAGGATCCTCATGACTCCTGGGCCTGTGGTCTTCAACATGGAGGTCCTCAAGCACATGCTCTCCACAGCCCACGAGCACACCAGCCCTGACTTTGCTCAGATACATGGGGAGGCCACGAGGAAGTTCAGGAGGGTCATAGGGATGAAGGGAGACCTCCCAGTGTTCTTCCTCCCTGGCTCTGGCACCCTAGCTTTCGAGGCGGCAATAGTTAACCTGCTCAAGCCTGGCTCGCGGGTGCTGGTGGTCTCCTACGGCTTCTTCGGCGACAGGTGGGTCACGGTATCTGAGGCAGTAGGGCACTCTGCAGCCAAGCTCTCCTCTCCCCCAGGGGAGAGGTCGCTGCACGAGGTGGAGAAGGGCTTCTCGGGGAGAGCTCAGATGCAGTTGTGGTCACTCAGGTGAAAACACGCACTCGGCAGGAGTGAAGGCTGACGTGGAGGAGCTGGGTAAGCTGGCCATGAAGTTCGACACAATGTTCTTCGTGGACGGCGTCTCGAGCGTAGCTGCAGAGATCATGAACTGCAGCGACTGGGGAGTTGACGTGGTGATCACTGCGAGCCAGAAGGCCCTCGAGGTGCCGCCTGGGATAGGCATCTTGGCACTCTGCAGCGAGAAGGCCTTCTCTGCAATGCAGGAGAACG
>JBCNVO010000055.1:0-2482 GCA_039630105.1 Acidilobaceae archaeon | reverse complement strand
ATCGATAATGCTTCACGTGGGGCCTCGCACGAACAATTGAGAGCTTACAGCGCTTCCTGGCCTGCGCGCTAGCAGCCGGCTGAGTATTACCTCCTTGCCAAGTTGGGCAGGAGGTAGGCAATTATGGCCAGGAAGCCCAGGGAGGCGCCGAAAGGGAGGTTCAACAGGAGGGAGAGGAGAAGGGAGGAGTAGGAGACTGCCATGGCATATCCCAAAGCCTTTGCTGGCGAGGGGTTCTTCAGGGGTACCATTGCTGGAGCTACCAGCAGGACGTGGGCTGCCACAGCGCCCGTTATCCTCGTGAGGTAGACTGCAGCTGCAGCCAGGAGGGCGTAGAGGAAGAGCCTATGGAGGAAGAGGGATCTTGGCCCTTTGATGAAGGAGAAGTATTCTGGGTCGAAGGAGAGGAGCATGAGCCTCTTCCAGCTGAAGGCAAGGAGCAGCAGGATCGTGCCTCCAGCAGCTGCGAGGAAGGGCAGCTCCCTCTCTGGTATGAAGAAGGGGGTGCCGAAGAGCAGGCTGTACACTGCTGCAGTCCCCAGCGGGGAGAGCTCTGCCAGCCCGCTCGAGAAGTAGGAGGCTCCAGCTGCTGCCACGAAGGCAAGGGCAGCTATAGAGGTCTCTTTCTCCACCCTCCTCTGCTCCAGGAGCGCGGCGAGTCCCATGAGGAGGAGCAGGAAGAGGTAGGTGAGGACCTCCGGGCTGAGGGGGAGGAACAGAGCTGTGAAGTAGCCCGCAGTGCCTGCAGCCAGGATCATGTGGAGAGACTCTATGGCCAGGAACTGGGACTGGGAGTAGCGGACCAGGAGGCTCACGAGGCCTCCGACGGTAGAGGCCATAGTGATCACGATCACAGTCCTCACGAATATGGGGTCTGCCAACAGTTCCAGCTGTTCCAAGGCGATCATCACCCGAAACCGAAAAAAGGTACTTATGTTATTTCCTCCTCAGGACGAGGAGAGCGGCGACGACGGTGACCAGGGCTGCGTAGGCGGCGAGCCCAGTGGTCACAGGATCTATGTGGAGGTGGTCATGGTGGTCATGTTCCACCATGGGTTTGCCGCATGCCTGGACCAGCGCCTCTGCTGTCACAGCAGGCACAAAGTGAGGTCCAGCTCTCCTCATCACCTCCCTGATGTTCACGTACACCACTTTCACCCCTGCCTTACTTAAGTCCTCTACCACGCGCTCGTCGAAGTGCTCATGGCCTGCTAGGAGGAGCACGCACTTAGCGCCGGAGGCCTTCAGCCTCTCTATGTCCCCCGGCTTAGGCTCCTCCTCCGGCTCGTCGAGCATGATGAACACTGGCTTGAGGCCCATAGAGTGGGCAACGTACTGGGTCTTAGCGCTGTAGAGGGCTACCCCGCTCATTCCCTTCAGCACGCTCTGGGCATATGATATGGAGGAGAGGTAGGTGCTCTTGAACATTGCAGCGTTAGCGCTCAGCCTGGAGCTCATGGCCTCCACCTGAGCTGCAGGTGCGCCTTTCGCCTTAGCTATCTTAACGGCCTCCTCGATGACCATCTCCACCATGATCATGGTGGAGTTCGGGTCGAGGTGAAGGTGCTTGTTATCTGCCCCAGAAGGCTTCTTCAGCGGCCTCCACCCTCTCTTCATCGCGTCCTCCTCCACCAGGATAAGCGGCACCTTCCTTTCCCTCGCTGCCTCTACTAGCTTCTTGTTTATTGGCAAGTGCTCCAAGTTGTCCACCACGATTATGTCAGCCTTCACTGCCTTCTCTATGTCCTCAGGCTTTGGCTCGTAGTGGTGTGGATCTACGCCCTCAGGTATGGGGTTCACAACTCTGACGAAGGGGGAGCCTATCATAGCTATCACCCTTGCCCAACTGGGCGGTACTACTGTAACAGTCACGAGGGGCTGAGCCTGGGCCTCAGGAGCTATCCCGTGGAGGGCTGAGAGCAGAGGGAGAGCGATGAGGAGTATTAAGGCTAGGGCAAGAGCCTCGTGCACCTTTTTCGTGACTATATCCATGGATAGTGCACCATGTTGCTAGACTCAGGAGAGGGGAAATATGCATATCTCTGTACGCTCCACTACCTCTCTCGACAGATGACTGTTGGAATCTTGAACTAAAGCTTTGATACCTCCTAATGGTCCTGACTCCAGATCTGCCATGGAGAGCTCCCTGACCTTCTGGGAGAGCCAGCCTTGGCTCCGTGTCTCGAGTCTCTCTAGAGCTGGTGAGATCCACATGGCGACAGAGCCAAAGGCCTGTGGGACAGCGAGGGTTCCCTCCGGCTGGAGCTCAGAGGGAGGGGCTCTTCCCTTACCTCGTTCCCCTACAAGGTGACCCCTACTAAGGAATCAGTGAAAGCCCGTCGAGCTAACCACGCTCGACAGGGTCTACAGGGAGAAGAGGCAGCTCTTCGAGGGGAGGAGGGTGATCTTGAAGGTGGACGTAGAGGGAGCAGCTCTACGAGTCGTGAGGGGAGCGCTGGAGACGATAGAGGAGACGAGGCCT
>JBCNVO010000054.1:0-119775 GCA_039630105.1 Acidilobaceae archaeon | reverse complement strand
GCAGGTGGGGCTCGACAAGATCTGGGGCAGGAGCGTGGAGGCGCTGAGCGGCGGGGAGCTGCAGAAGCTGTTAGTGGTGGCTACCCTAAGCAAGGACGCCAACGTCTTTGTGTTCGACGAGCCCAGCAGCTTCCTGGACGTAAGGGAGAGGGTGAGGGTGGCGAGGCTCATAAGAGGCGAGGCGAAGCCGGGGAGGTACATCATAGTGGTGGAGCACGACCTGGCCGTTCTGGACTACGTGAGCGATCAGGTTCACGTTATGTACGGGGAGCCCGGCGTCTACGGCATAGTCTCCCTCCCCTACCCGACGAGGTCTGGCATAAACGAGTTCCTCGACGGCTACCTCCGCGCTGAGAACGTGAGGCTCTGGAAGGAGCCCATAAAGTTCAGGATCCACGGGGAGGTAACAGAGGTCAGGGGAGGGAAACTGGTCTCCTGGACAGCGCTGAGGGTGGAGCTGGGGGACTTCAGGCTGATCGTGGAGCCAGGGGAGATATGGGAGAACCAGGTGGTGGGCATAGTGGGGCCTAACGGGATAGGCAAGACCACTTTCGTGAAGACAGTGGCAGGGCAGCTGAAGGCTGCAGAGGGAGTGGTGTTCCCAGCGAGGGAGGGGGAGATATCTGTTGCCTACAAGCCCCAGTACGTAAGCCCTGAGCTGTTCCCAGAGGGCGCCACAGTGCTCGACGTGCTTAGGGCTGCTAACCCAGAGGCAGTCACGCCTGGCTCCTGGCTATACCTTGAGCTCACCAAGAGGCTCAAGCTGGACAAGCTGCTGGACAGGGAGGCGAGGAGCCTCAGCGGGGGAGAGCTCCAGAAGCTTGCCCTTGCAGGCGCCCTGGCTAGGGAGGCAAACCTCTACCTCCTGGACGAGCCCTCCGCATACCTCGACGTGGAAGAGAGGCTTGGGGTGGCGAAGATAGTCAGGAGGGCTGTGGAGAACAGGGGCGCAGCAGCCCTCATGGTAGAGCACGACATAATGCTTGGAGACCTGGTAGCAGATCAGATCATGGTTTTCAGCGGCGAGCCAGGGAGGGAGGGGAGGGCGGGCCCCCCAGGCCCAGTGAAGAGGGGGATGAACGCCCTCCTGGGAGACCTCTACATAACGATGAGGAGGGACCCGGAGAGCGGGAGACCGAGGGTCAACAAGGAGGGCAGCTACCTCGACAGGATGCAGAAGGCTCGGGGAGAGTTCTACGGCTGAGCTACTTTTTAGCCCCAGCCGGGGGCAAAGATCTAGGAACTCTGTTGAAGCTCAGGTCTAGGAGGAAGTTGCCAGAGGAGGGGGAGCTAGTAGTAGCAGACGTGGCAGAGGTTTACGATCACGGCGCCTACCTGGAGCTCCTCGAGTACCCTGGCGCGAACGCATACTTGCCCTGGAGCGAGGTGGCGACGAAGGCCATAAGGAGCATCAAGGAGGTCCTGAGGCCTAACCTGAGGCTTGTGGTGAAGGTGATCAGAGTGTACGCAACCAAGGGCAGCGTGGACGTGAGCCTGAAGAGAGTCATGGAGGGGGAGAGGAGGAGGAAGATGATGTACTACAAGAGATATGCGAAGGCAGTAGCGCTCATCCTGGGAGTCGCGGCCCAGATGAAGAAGGGGGAGGAGGAGGCCTACAGGGACGTCATTTGGAAGCTGGAGGAGGCCTACGGCGATCCCCTCGCAGGGTTGGAGAGGGCCGTCATAGAGGGGGCAAGGGCTCTGGAGAGCGCTGGCATCCCGAAGGCCTGGGTAGAGCCCCTGCTCGAGATGGCAAGGACTCACGTGAAGCTCAAGACTGCCAAGATCTCGGGAGTGTTCGTGCTGAAGTCGAGGGCAGGGGACGGCATATACAGGATCAGGGAGCTCCTGAAGAAGATAGAGGAGGTAGCAGAGGACGAGAACGTGAGGGCCAGGCTCTACTACATAGGCTCGCCAAGGTACAGGATAGACCTGGAGAGCTACGACTACAAGCTGCTGGAGGAAAGGCTGGCAGAGCTGCTGAAGGAGGCTGAGCAGGAGGCAAAGAGGTTAGGAGTTGAGATGAGCTTCGAGAGGCTGAAGGAATGAAGTGGCTCATGAAGAAGTGTACAAGCTGCGGGAGGTACACGCTCAGGAGCGACAGGTGTCCCCTCTGCGGGGGGGAACTGGCTGTGCCTCACCCTCCCCGCTTCTCCCCCCACGACAAGTACATAAGCTACAGGTACAGCCTCAAGAAGGAGAAGGGCCTCCTCTGAGCTCTGCCAGCCTCTCTGCAAGCTTCAGCACGCTCTCGTAGGTTCTCTTCCTCATTGCCTCCCTGAAGAGGGCCCTCTTGCCCGGGTCCTCCCTGATGACCTCCCTTGCCACCACCCTCAGCAGCTTCACGCCCTCCGAGTTAAGAGCCCCCCTCTTGTCGAAGTACTCCTCTCTCCTCTGGAGCAGCCTGTCCAGGCCTCGAAGCGTTCTCTCCAAGGTTCTCCCCCTGATAAACGCCAGAGTAGAGGTTTTCAGCCCTTGCTAATAGCTTGAAGAAGACGAGCTGCGCTACCCTCACCCCCTTCTCCAGCGCTATCGTTCTGTGCACAAGGAGCAAGCCCTCCCCCCTGCCATGATAGCCCGGGTCCCACACTGCGCCGTGAAGGCTCGCCCCCATGCGGATGAGGCTGCTGCGCGGGAAGATGAGGGCAACTGCGTTCTCTGGCACCCACACTGCCTCGCAGTACCTGATCCTGTATGCGCCAGGACTGAGCCTCCACGCGTTCCCGCTAGCCTCCAGAGCTTTGCCTGAAGGCCTCTCCCTCCTCTCCTCCCCCAGGTAGCCCTCGCCCTCGAGCTCCTCCACCTCGCATATGCTCAGATCGATGCCTGCAGGTTGGAGGGCCCTTGGGGAGAGCGGGCGCACGAAGTCTCTTGCCATGTGGCCAGGGAGCGCCATGTGGCTCTCCGGGACCTATGCGCTCTTCTATCGCAAAGAGATGGGAACCTCAGTAATTCAGAGATTATATGCTTTTCTATCGCGGAGGGAGGTCGACCAGAGTAATAAGGTCGAGGCAAGGAAGTATGTAGGGGCGACGATGCGTAGCTACGTCATGGCAGTCCACGGAGGAGCTGGAGCATGGAGGCTAGGCGTAGAGAGGGAGGCGCTAGAGAAGGTCCTCAGAGAGGCCCTCCTGAGGGGCGCTGAGGCAATGAAGAGCGGCAGCTGCGTCGACGCAGTGGTAGAGGCCATAGTAAGCCTCGAGGACTCGGGCTTGCTGAACGCTGGCTTGGGGAGCACTCTCGACTACAGGGGTAAGGTCAGTATGGACGCCGGGATCATGAGGGGCGACGGAAGGGCTGGGGCAGTAGCGCTGGTCACATACCCGAGGAACCCCATAAGGCTGGCAAGGTTAGTTATGGAGAGGACCCCTCACGTCCTGCTTGCAGGGCCCGAGGCAGACGAGCTGGCGAGGAGGGCAGGGCTCGAGAGGCACCCTGGGCCCAGCGAGAGGGCCCTGGCGAGGTGGAGGGCCCTGAGGGAGCAGCCCGACTCGGAGTGGGTGAGGGCGAGGGCAGAGGCAGCTAGGACTCTAGGCTACGACACGGTGGGAGCAGTAGCCCTGGGCCCCGACGGCTGCCTAGCTGGCGGCGCCAGCACAGGCGGCGTCTCCCTCAAGCTGCCAGGCAGGATAGGGGACAGCCCTGTGCCCGGCGCTGGCTTCTACGCTGATGAGAAGATCGCTGTCTCAGCAACAGGTATTGGCGAGACTATACTGCTCTCCATGTCCTCCCTCAGGCTCGCATATGCCTATCTGCAGGTGGGGGAGCTGGGAGAGGCAATGCGCAGGGTAGTGGGCGAGCACGCTAGGAGGTGGGGCGCCAACACTCTGGGCCTCATAGCAGTGACGAGGAGAGGGGAGGTGGGAGGGGAGCACAATGCGGAGGCAATGCCGTGGGGGTATATGAAGGGAGGAGAGATAAGGGTCCTAGGGTTGCCTGCATAAGGGGGGCTCGCGTGGGAGTAGTAAGCCTGCTGAGGCCTTACGTTGCAGAGTGGTTCAGGGAGAAGTACGGGGAGCCCACTGAGCCCCAGAGGCTAGCAATACCTCTCGTGAAGAAGGGGAAGAACGTGCTGATCTCCTCCCCCACAGGGACAGGCAAGACCCTGGCAGCGTTCCTAGGAGTGATAGACGAGCTGTATGCCATGGCGGAGAGGGGGGAGCTGAGGGACCAGGTATACGCAGTCTACGTGAGCCCCCTCAGGGCCCTGAACAACGACATGAGGAAGAACCTCCTGGAGCCCCTGGCTGAGATATCGCAGAAGGCGAAGGAGATGGGCTATGAGCTCCCTGAAATAAGGGTGGCAGTGAGGACGAGCGACACGAGCAGCTACGAGAAGCAGAAGATGGTGAGGAACCCCCCTCACATAATCATAACGACGCCTGAGAGCCTAGCCATAGGGCTTGTAGCTCCTCGCTTCAGGGAGAGGCTCTCCTCTGCCCGCTGGCTGATAGTAGACGAGATCCACGACCTTGCCTCGAGCAAGAGGGGGGCCCACCTCATGCTGAGTGTGGAGAGGTTGGACGAGCTCGTCTTTGAGAGTACGGGGAGGAGGCTGCAGCGGATAGGGCTCTCTGCCACCATAGCCCCCCTAGAGGTGGTGGCTGAGTTCCTCGGAGGCTATGAGGATGGGAAGCCTAGGGAGGTGGAGGTAGTAGATGCCAGGTTTGGTGGAACCAATGGGGACTCTGCGCGTGCTGGTGCCAGAGGTGGACATAGTCAGGGATCTCCCCGATAGGGTGAACGAGTCCATATACGAGAAGCTGGCAGAGCTAGTGAGGGAGCACCGCACTACGCTAGTCTTCACAAACACCAGGAGCGCCACTGAGAGGGTGGTGTTCAAGCTGAAGAGGATGCTGAAGGACAGCATAGCAGACATAGACAAGATTGAGGCCCACCACTCCAGCATCTCGAGAGACCTCAGACTAGAGGTGGAGGACAAGCTAAAGAGGGGGGAGCTGAAGGTGGTGGTCTCCAGCACCAGCCTAGAGCTCGGGATAGACATAGGCTACATAGATCTAGTAGCCCTCCTGGGCAGTCCGAAGAGCACCACCAGGCTCCTCCAGAGGGTGGGGAGGGCAGGGCACAGGATCTCTGAGGTGAGCAAGGGGAGGGTCATAGTGGTCGACAGGGACGATCTGGTGGAGTGCGCAGTGCTGGCAAAGAGCGCCTCAGAGAGGCTCATAGACAACGCCAAGATCCCTGAGAAGCCCCTGGACGTGCTGGCACAGCACCTGGTGGGAATGTCGATAGAGAGGAGGTGGAGCATAGAGCACGCGTTCCGCCTCGTGAGGAGGGCTTACAACTTCAGGAGCCTGAGCAAGGAGGAGTTCATGGAGGTGCTGAGGTTCCTGGGCGGCGACGAGGACCTAGATGGTGAGGGGGTGTACTCCAAGATATGGCTGGACGAGGAGGGGGGGTCTTCGGGAGGAAGAGATCTGCGAGGATGATCTACCAGCTGAACGCAGGCGTTATCCCGGATGAGGCGAAAATGATAGTCGTCACGGGCTCTGGCAAGTTCGTGGGCAACCTGGAGCAGGAGTTCGTGGAGATACTGGAGAGGGGGGACATCTTCGTGCTAGCAGGGAGGACCTACAGGTTTCTGAGGAGCGACGGGCTCAAGGTCTTCGTGGAGCCTGCTGACGGAGCAAGGCCTACTGTCCCCAGCTGGTTCAGCGAGACCCTCCCTCTCAGCTTCGACAGCGCCCTCAGGGTAGGCAGGTTCAGGAGGAGGGTGGAGGAGCTTCTCTCCCGAGGCGAGAACGCAGAGGACGCTATAGCAAGGGAGTATCGCCTCCAGCCCCAGGCTGCGAGGGCTGTGGTAGAGTACGTGAGGGAGCAGATGCTCTACGCAGGAGCTGTGCCAGGGGACGATCTAATGCTCATAGAGTACTTCTGGGACGAGGGGTGGCACATAGTCTTCCACATGCTCTACGGCAGGAAGGTCAACGACGCTCTCTCGAGGGCATATGCGACAAAGCTCTCTGACCTGCTGCTTGCCCCCGTTAAGGTCTCCATCTCTGACAACGGCTTCATGCTCTCCTACGAGAAGGACGTGAGGCCCAGCAGGGAGCTCATAACGAAGGTGCTGAGGGCTGTTAACAGGGAGAACGTCAGGGAGGTGCTGGAGAGGAGCATAACTCACACAGAGCTCATGAAGAGGAGGTTCAGGCATGTGGCAGAGAGGAGCTTCATGATACTGAAGAGGTACAGGGGCTACGAGAAGAGCCCTGAAAGGCTCCAGATGGGAGCGCAGCAGCTCCTCAACGTCCTCCTGGAGAGGAGGCCCGACCTCCCCCCGATAAAGGAGACATACAGGGAGATCATGGAGGACTACATGGACCTCTCGAACGCTAAGAAGGTCCTCCAGTGGATAGAGGAGGGAAAGGTGGAGGTGAGGATCGTGGGTCCCCTGCTCTACCCCTCGCCAATGGCCCACAACATAGTGGTGAAGAGTTTCAGCGACGTGGTGCTCATGGAGGACAAGAGGAAAATACTCAGAATGCTTCACGAAAAAATAAAGTCGATCATAGAGGGGCAGGGAGACGTGGCAGTGACCTAGATGGCTAGTATGTGCCTCAGAATGTCTGTCCTCGTTATTATGCCTATTGGCTTCTTCGTAGTCGGGTGGAGGATCAGCAGTCTCCCCACGCCGTGGAAGTCCATGATCCTCATGGCCTCCACCAGCCCCTCCTTCCCGCTTATGACGAAGACAGTCTTCCTCATGTACTTTGAGACGGGGGCCTCCAGGTCCTCTGAGTTGGCCACCACTGCTGCCAGGTCTGCTGTGGTGACGAAGCCCACCACCTCGTCCCTCTCGTCCACTACAGGCACTCCCCTTATGCCGTTCATGTAGAGGATCCTAGCTACCTCCCTCATGGTGGTCGTTGCCTTCACAGAGATCAGCTTCCTAGACCCCACGTTCTCCACCAGCTCCTCCGGGATCACTGCCATCTTGGTTATCTCCACGAGGATCTCGTTGGCGTTCAGGTCCCTCCTCCTGATGTAGCCCTCTACCACCAGCTTCCTCTTGGGCAGGCTCTCTATCCTGACCCTCATCCCCTCCTCCACTTGAGTGAGGTCCCCCATGACTTTCACGAGGGCTCGCGCTGGCTCAGAGGAGAAGAGCCCCATGATCTCCATGGAGATGGCAGTGAGCCTTATGTCCTCCCCCTCCTTGAAAACGATGACCATGCCATAGCCTGGCTCAGGGACCTTTGGGAGCGTGCCCCTTACTGCCTCATATGCCTTCAGTGTGGGTATGTAGCCCCCTGCAGGCCCCGTGCGGCTCTCCACGTAGCCCATGCTCTTCAGCCACATGATTATGTTCCTCACCGTCCCCTCGTCCTTGCCCAGCACCTTGGCCACTTCCCTGCTTTTGATCATGCTCCTGTGTTTCTCGTACAGGTTAACTAGAGCTTCGAGCACCTCCCTCTGGACGTTCCTCAAGGTATGACGGTACACTTCTCCTCATCCTCCTATATATTCCCCTTTAGTTTAAACAGATTTAGAGTAAATATATTTTTAGCATATAAGTCTAGATCAGCAAAGCAATGACGTTACGCAGCCTTTTGTTTCCCACGTCTTACCCTCTTCTTAACCAAAATCGTGTCGAGCACTTTTGGAGAGACCTGGAAGACCTCGAGCGCAATAGTCCTCACGTAATCGTCGTCAGGCAGCATCTTCTTGTCGAGCTTGAGCTCGAGGGCTAGGGACTGCTTCAGCACCTCCTTCCCTATCTTGTCCCTCACCTCCTTCTTGCTGATCGCCTCTGCTACAGAGAACGCGATGTAGAACTTCATGTAGTTCTTGATAACCCTCTCCTTCTCAGGGAGGACCTTCAGGGCTAGCTTTATGAGCTCCAGGAGCTTGTCCTTGCTGTCGAACCCAAAGAACACCTCGGTGAGCTTCAACCTGAAGATCCTGGAGATCGTGTTGTCGTCCACCTCGCCCAGCATTACCTTGAGCTTCTCGCGAGCCCTCTCAGGGGGCTCCTTCATGATTATGCCTATGGCGTTCTCGTACTTGACCTCCTCTGTGAATATCTTGTCGAAGAGCTCTGGGTAGGCCTCCTCGAGCCCCATGCCGTGCCTCCCTACAACGTAAAGGCTTGCTAGCTCCTTGTCGTATATGTCAGCTGGGTTCACAATGCCCTTCAGGGGCTTTATCGACTCCTTCTCGTAAACGTCGCTCAGGAGCTTCGCTGCGTCGCCCCTCAGCAGAGCCCCGCCAGACTCCTCCCACATCTCCAAGAGTTTGTGCCAGACGTCGACGAGTATGCTGACCCTTCTCTTCACGTCCACCACTCCTTTTCTCAACAGAGTTCACCTGAGCGCTGTCTCCTGCAGTCTCTAGAGCTATGAGTTATAATAAGCTTTCTAGAAACAGTAAAGAGGGATGGAGTTCCTCAGGGAGGGAGTAAGGGTAGTAAGGCTCGAGGACTGTAAGGAGAGGTGTGGAGATCTCTGTAAGGAGGGAGCTGTGCTCTTGGTCACGCGGGAGGAGCTTGAAGAGATGAGAGATCTGCCAAGGGAGTGCCTGGTCCTCGTGATCGAGGAGGAGAGCCCTTGAGCTTCCTCGACCTAGTGCTGGACAGGGCTTTCGTATATGCCTGGATAGGCCTCACTGCCCTCTTCGGCCTCTCTGCTACGCTCTCCTCTGCCCTCTACTTTTCGTACGGAGGTCAATTTGGAGATCTCGTGGAGGGGCTGGTTGCAGAGAGGGTAGAGCTGCTAGAGGAGCTCCCCTTGCCGCAAGGGCTCCTCTTCCTTGCCATTTTCTCGAACAACGCTACGATAGCGCTCCTCTCGGCAGCTCTCTCCTTCCTGCTAGTGGTGCCGCTGCTGGTCATAATGCTGAACGGGGCCTTGGTGGGCTTCCTCCTCTCTGCAACGAGCGTTGAGGCCTCCTCGCTCGGGCTGCCGAGCGCAGCAGCCTACTTCCTCCTTGTGCCCCACGGAGTTCTAGAGGTCCCAGCCCTCTCCCTAGCCTCCTCAGCCTTCGTAGGCCTGCTGGGGGGGAGGAGGTACGTGAGGTTCGTCGTGGCCTCTTCCCTCCTAGCCCTCACTATGCTCCTCTGCGCTGCCCTCGTGGAGCAAGTCCTCATTATTCTGGTGAGGTGAGAGGTTGCTCGCCCTCCTCCTCATAGCCCTCGTCTCCTCTGGCGGGGCTGTTGCCCTCGAAGGGGAGAGGGTGGAGCTCCAAGCAGGCGAGCACTCGCTTTTCGTGGACGGAGTGAGGAGGACGCTGCTGGCAGCAGGGGGAGGCAGCTACGAGGCGAGGAGGTTCAACCAGAGCTGTGAGGGCTTCGACGTGCTACTCCTGGCTCTGGAGAAGGGGGAGATGTCAGTGGAGGACTGGGAGGCCCTCTGCTACCTGGAGGGGGCTCAAGTGAAGGTGAGGGTGAGGGGAGCTTGCCACGCAGCCCTTCAGGCCTTCAGAGGGGAGAGACAGCTGGACGACCTCTCTGTCGCAGCAGCCGTGAAGAGGGAGTGCAATGGGAGCTCGCTGACCATATCCCCCTTCCTCTGGAACATGTTGCTGCTCTCTACAAAGGACAGGTGGGTGGCCCTGAGGCTCCTGTGGGAGGGGAGGGAGCTGATAATAATGTATGGAGCTGTGGCGAGGGAGGCCCCAGAGCTGCCGGAGGTCGCTAGCCCTAGCCCAGCAAAGGGCGTGGACGAGGCAGAGGGTGGGGCGAGGAGGGAGATTGATTACTTCAAATTAATAGCTCTGCTGACCCTCTTAGGGATCGTAGCGGTGCTAGAGCTTGCGCTCAGTAGAAAGGGCAATTGAGGCGATAAGGGCGGGCGAGGCTGTGCTGATATACGACGGAGACGAGAGGGAGGCAGAGGTGGATATGGTCTTCCCGGCATGGGTCGCCGCTCCTGACGTCATATACACCATAAGGGTGGAGGCAGGAGGGCTCCTCTGTTTTGCCACCTCCTCTGCCATCACCTCTGCTCTGGGCATACCCTGGGGGGACGACCTGCTCAGCTCATATGGCGACCTGCACTTGATAGCAAGGAGGAGGCTGAGGTATCGCGACAGGAGCGCCTTCACCATTTGGGTGAACCACGTCAACGTGAGGACAGGGGTCAGCGACGAGGACAAGAGCATAACAGTGAGGAAGCTGGACGAGGTGGTCAGGCTTGTCCAGGGAGGGGAGGTGGGGGAGGCGAGGAAGCTCTTCTACTCTGAGTTCCAAGCTCCGGGCCACGTCCCCATCCTGGCAGCGAGGGACCTAAGACAGAGGAAGGGGCACACGGAGATGAGCGTCGCCCTCTTCTCTGCAGCTGGCGTAAGGCCTAGCATAGTGTTGGCAGAGATGCTCTCCAGGGGGAGGTCCATGAGCGTGGCTGAGGCGAGGACATATGCAGAGAGGAAGGGATTAGCTATAGTCACTGGGGAGGAGCTCTTGAGGTGGTGCGAGGAGAATGAAGTGTGTTGGGGTCGTTGACACCACCTTCTCCAGGGTAGACATGGCCAGGCATGCGATCGAGGTCTTGGAGAGGGATCTGCCTGGGTACAAGATAGTGAGGCACACTGTCCCTGGCATAAAGGACCTCCCTGCTGCTGTGAAGAGGGTTCTCGACCTGGGCTGCGAGGGAGCCATCAGCCTAGGGTGGGTGGGGAGGAAGGAGGTGGACAAGTACAGCTACCTGGCAGCCAGTATTGGCCTCATAAACGTGGGCATCATGACAGGGAAGGTAGTAATTGACGTTACAGTGCACGAGGAGGAGGCAGAGGAGGAGCAGGAGCTGAAGAAGATAGCTGTGCACAGGGCTAGGGCTCACGCCTCCAACCTCGCTGCCCTCCTGAAAGGGGGCCTCCAGGCCCTCACGCCCAGGGCTGGGATGGGAGTTAGGCAGGGCTACCCTGACGTAGGCCCCATACCCTGAACCCTGAGGACCCACTCCTCGCTGTCCTCGTCGTAAACCAGCAGCCCTCCCCTCGCGAGCTTCTTGAAGAGCCTGCTCGCCCCCTCCCCCAAGAACGAGCCTATGAGACTCGATGCCTCCTCTACGCTCCTGACGCTTATGCTCCCTACCTCTTTCGAGAACTGTTCCCAGAACTCCTTGTCCACAGCTATCCTCTCCTCCCCCACCTCTATCACCAGAGCTCCCTCCCTTCTCAGCTTCTCGAAGAACTTCTCAGGGGCCTTCAGCCACCTCATGTCCTCGCTGAAGACCACCCGCTGATCTTTCAGCCTGTCTATAGCTGAGAGGGGCCTCCTCTCTCCTGCCCCACGGGTTTCCCGCGTTTCTTTTACCTCTCTCTCCTTCCCCCTCTCTGCCTCCAATAGCTCTATCAGCTCAGAGATCTTTCTGGATATCTCGTCTATTTTGCCCGTGTAGGGGTTGAGCAAATCAGATATCGTTCTCTCCACTCTCCTGCTCACCCCCTCTGCTATCTCCTTCACCTCTGAACCTCTCGCCTCTGCCCTTGCTGCAGCTCTCTTCAGTACCTCCTTCACGAATTCTGAGGTCGAGGCATATCCCTCGTTCCTTGCCCTCTCCACGAGGGCCTCGTACTCCTCCTTGGAGAGCTCTACCCAGATCTCAACCTTCAGAACCACCTTGTCCTCTTTCAAGCCTCTCCCCTAGTTGAGAGACTCAGTGTAATATATTTGTCCTTGCCAAGGTCTTATTTAAGTCCTCATACCTGGAAGGCCAGGGGATCTGCCTTGACAGAGAGGATAGCCATAGTCGTGGCAGACTTCAACTACGACATCACGAAAATAATGCTGGAGAAGGCAGTGGAGCACGCCAAGTTCCTTGGCTCGGAGGTCTCAGTGGTCTTCAGGGTGCCGGGCACCTACGACTCCCCCTACGGAGTCATGGAGGTGATCAAGTTGGACTACGTTGACGCAGTGGTGGTCCTCGGCGCTGTCATAGAGGGGGAGACAGAACACGACGAGGTAGTGGCGCACCAGGCTGCCAGGAAGCTGCTGGACCTAGGCGTTCAGCATGGGAAGGCTGTGGCATTGGGCATTATTGGACCTGGCGCCTCGAGGATACAGGCGCTGGAGAGGGCAGAGGAGTACGCGAGGAGGGCAGTGGAGTCTGCTGTCAAGATGGTGAGGAGGAAGAGGGCGCTGGAGGGGGCTAAGTACGAGGGGAAAACGATCTATGTGGAGTAGGGGTGACGCATGGTCAGCACCTTCTTCACCCGCGTAACCGTCGTGGAGCTGAAGGGGTACAGGGAGTGGACTGAGAGCCTGGGGGAGGACAGGGAGTGGCTCATCCAGAGCTCCCAGGCCTCCCTTTACAGGGAGCTCCAGAAGGTCTCCTCCTCAAGGGGGGGCTTCGTCCTGCCCATGAGGTACGATTACATGCTAGTCCTCTCCTCAAACCTGTGCGAGGAGGACCACAGGGAGATCTGGGAGGCGGCGAGGCAGAACGCGCAAGTTAAGGTGAGGATGGCGAGCACCTGTGCAAGGAGCCCCCTGGAGGCAGAGCTGAGGGCTTGGACAGCGCTGAAGACGCTCAAGGAGGACTTCATATTCGAGTTCTGCGAGGGGGAGGAGAGCTCTGTCATATCTCACCTGGACGTGAACTACATAACGACCAGCACGAGGGAGGAGGGGGTAACGCGCACATATCACTCCATGCTGAACCTCGTGGGGAGGCTCTCGGACATTGCAGAGCCGAGGGGGGGCATAATTCAATACCTTGGAGGCGACAACGTTCTGGCAGTCCTCCCCGGCGAGGGCTACCTTGGCGTCACGATAACCCTCATGAAGGAGGCAAACATAAAGGCAGGGCTGGGGGTGGCAAGGAAGGCTAGAGATGCGCTGGCCTTGGCAGCGAGGGCCCTCCACGAGATAAGGAGGGAGAGGAAGGTGTCCCTGGTGGCGTACGTGAACATTTGAATACGAAGAATCATTATAGGGAGCAACAGGTAATTAGTTCTGGGAGAGCTCATGGGCACAGTGCTGGAGGTTTGGGGGGTCAGGAAGGTCTTCGGCACCACTGTCGCTGTGGACGACGTCTCCTTGAGGGTCAGCGACGGGGAGCTCGTGGGCCTCCTGGGCCCTAACGGCGCAGGGAAGAGCACTCTCCTAAAGATATCCCTGGGCCTCCTGAGGAGGGACAAGGGCTCAGTGATCCTAAACGGTTACGATCCATACCTGGACTCCAGGGCGAGGAGGGGAGTTGGGGTCATCTTCGAGAGGCCCATGCTCCCCGACTCCCTGACTGTCATAGACCTGCTCGACAGAGCCTCCCGAATCTATGGCTCCGGGAGGGAGGAGGTGAGGAAGGCAGTAAAGTACGCGGGGCTCGAGCAGCACCTTCACAAGACCTTCACAGAGCTCAGCGCGGGGCTAAAGCAGAGGGCAGCCATAGCCCACGCTCTCCTCTCCATGCCTAGACTCATAGTGGCGGACGAGCCCACTAGCAACTTGGACCCCATAGAGAGGGGGAGGCTCCTGGAGCTCATCGACACGTTGAACAGGGACGAGAAGATCTCGTTCATAGTGTCGAGCCACGTCATCCCTGAGATATCTAGGGTGGCGAAAAGGGTCGTGGTGATGAACAGGGGCAAGGTTATCCTGGAGGGCGACGTGAGCGAGGTGGTCATGAAGACCTCTATAGCCAGGATAAGGGCAAGCGACGCAGCGGCGCTGGAGAGGATATTGAGCCTCAGCGGCTACGAAGTGAGGGTGGAGGGAATAAACGTGATAGTGAAGCTGAGGGGGGTGGAGCAGCAGGCAGAGCTTCTCAGGCTGCTGGCAGACCTTTCTGCCTCAGGCACAAGGATCTTGAGCATGGACTTCGCCGGCGCAGGCCTTGAGGAAGTGCTGAGGAGTGGGTGAGAGGTGAGCCTCAGAACATACTATAACCTGCTATACATTGACGTGAGCGACGTCCTCAGGCCGCCGGGGCTGGACGTGCTAGTCCTCCTCGTCGCAGCGCTGGGCTCTGCCCTAGTCACCATACAGCCCGTAACGAGCCCAGTGGTCGCCACCAGGATCGCCCTAGATCCCACCCTCTTCGCAGCAGCCCTGTTCCTTGCAGTGAGGGGCTCTGCAGGAATGGCATACTTGATCCAGAGCGGAATAATAAACGTGTACTTGACGTACCCGATAGGCAAAGTTCCTCTCGCAGTCCTCCTCGTGATCAGCAGGGTCTTCGTGCCCTCCTTCGTGGTCCTAGCTGCTCCCCTCGTCATCCTCTCGCTGCTCCTAAGCAGCGTTATGCTGAAGGGGCCAGAGAAGGTGCTGGGCCTCTACTTCGGCTTCTTCTTCCAGGCCTCCCTCTACGGCCTCCTCTTCCTGCTCTTCGCCCTTAGGTCTAGGAGTCAGTCCACCAGCGGTCTGCTCAGCGTCTCTGCCTACTTTGCATACGTGGCCCTAGCGCTCATCTTGCAGGCAGTGGGGAGGTCCATCGGGAACGATTTGGCGACAAAGGTAGGGGAGGCCATGTACCTCCCAGAGATGGTGTACTCTTCCTACCTGAGTGGCGGCGCAGAGAGCTGGCAGCTGCTGTTCGTGCCCTCTCTAGTGGCGTTCTTATTCGTGCTCGTCGTCGCGTATTTCTCTAGGAGGTTCGAGGTGGTATGAGCAGCTTGCTGAGGAAGATGTCTGTCGTCTCGAGGCTCCTCATCGTCATAGCCATTGGGTTGCTCGTCTCCAGCGTTGTGGCAGAGCTTTACGGAGCAAAGCTCTCCACTGACTTCACAAGGACAGTGAAGGCAAGCCCCCAGCTCGCCTCCCTGCTGGCAGTAGCAGCCCTGACGAGCGAGGGTATCGTTGACGTCACAGTGGAGGGCGCAGACAGCGTATACTACGTCAAGATAGCAGGGGATCCCTTCTTGCTGGCCCAGCAGTTCAGGTCTCTCAGGCTCAACGTCACCAGCATCAGGTCTAACGTGGACCTAAGGGCTGGCGTCTCCTTCACCAGCATCCAAGTCGAGTCCAACCCGTTCCTGGTGCAGGCCCTCTCCCTGTTGGGCAACGTCATCCCCATAACTGAGAGGAAGGAGAACGTCACGAAGATCAACGAGAGGGTGAGGAGCGATGCCTCCCTCCTGATAATCGCCATAAAGGACTCGCCAGGGCAGATCAAATACGACATAAAGTACAGGATCGAGGGGTACGACCGCCTCTCCCCCAACCAGACGCTGCTGGCGTCTGCCCTCATGGTAGCGCTCGCAGGAGCTTTAGAGTACTACAAGAGGACTAACAGCAGAGCTTCCTGATCAGGTAAGCAGC
Source organism: Acidilobaceae archaeon (assembly GCA_039630105.1). Lineage (GTDB taxonomy): Archaea > Thermoproteota > Thermoprotei_A > Sulfolobales > Acidilobaceae > DSZV01. The sequence goes on along the minus strand of JBCNVO010000054.1, from coordinate 104,558 downwards.
CAGGGGGCTCAGCAGGGTTATGGCAGTGAAAACTCCTCTCAGGAGGTCTGTGAGAGGACCTAGCCTCTGGTACGTTATGACAACGCTCTCCCTCTCCACCCTCTCCTCCTGGAGAGTTAAGGCCTCCCTCCTCGCCTCGAGGGCCTTCTTGAGAGGGGGGACCTTGTACTCGTAGAGACGGGGTTGGGGCAGAGCCTTTTCCACCACCATGAAGTAGCCGTCTCCGCCCGCTCCGACGATCGCCTTGCTAGTGGAGCCTACTGTCACTGCCACGCTGCCCGTCTCCACGAGCTTGCCAGAGAACCAGAGGCCGTCGGAGACCCCAGCCCCGCCGTAAATGAACCCCCTAGTTCCCATTATCATCACGTCCCTCACCTGCCTCCACTCCCTGAACTCGATCGCCCTAAGCCAATCGCCAGAGGGCACCACTATGGCCTTGCACCAGTAGCCCTGGCAGAGAAGGGCATCTACGGAGGAGTCCCTGCCCGCTATCTCTATCTCTATTACCTTCGCTCCCCCTACCCAATATATCAGGGCTGTGCTCCCCCTTCTCCCGAAGACGACGGGGGACCCCTCGTAGAACGCTATGCCCGCTGGCTTCATGTCCAGAACCAGCTCATATAGATATACGCCTTCCCTGCTCACCTCCACTAGGCTCCTGTCAAGAGCTACGAAGAGCCTCTCCCCCTCCCCCCTGATCCTCGTCTCCGCGGAGGGGAGGGCGAGGGACACCGCCTCCCCGAGCCCAGAGCGGGCGTCCAACTTCATTATCTTGAGAGCCCCCTCTGCAACTCCAGAAATGAAAACGCTGTGAGGAGAGCAGTGAACGTCGGCGCCCAGGAGGGCGTAGGGCAGCCTGAAGCTCTTCACGTCGCTCGTTGAGAGGGAGAGAGAGGTAATCCTGTCTGCAGAGAGTATGTGAACGTAGTCGCCAGCAGCGCAGACCTTGCCAGTGACGTTCAGGGAGAGGCCGCTTTTGACTATGACAGTTCTCCCCTCACCTAGCTTCACTGCTGCTGTAGAGCTGGAGAGGTAGAGCACCTCGCCCTCCCTCACGAGGACCCCTGAGTAGTTCGGGGTAGGGTAAGCCAGGAGGAGCAGAAAGGCAGCTAGCAGCGAGTATATCAGGGCAACGACATATATCCCCCTGCTCCTGTCCAAGCTCTCCAAGGCCTCCCCCAGCTCAAAGTTAAGGAGAGGGCTATTAGTAGAGATGAGAAACGAGGTAGAGGATGAAGAGCCCCAGCACGTCCATGAAGGTGGTCACGAGAGGTACTCCCACGTTGTCAGGGTCAAGGCCTAGCCTAAAGGAGAGGAGGGAGACGAGGAGGGCCACTAAGGCCCCCACTGGCATTGCGATCACCAGCCCTAGGGTTACAGGGATCAAAATGTCTCTGAAGGCAAGATCCCCTCCCACGATCCACGTGGACAGATAGCCTGCAAGGGAGACCATAAGAGCGCCAGGGAGGACGCTGAAGAGGGTGTCCAGGAGGGCTCTCAGGAACTTGTCCACGACCCCCGAGGCTCCGTAGAGGTGGAGGTGAACGCTCAGCCTCAGACTTATGACTGAGGAGAGAGCTCCCGCTATCCCAATGAAGCTCACCGATATCTGGAAGAGCCCCCTCCTCGCCAGCTCCTCCTCGAATATGGCGAGCAGCACGCCTGCGAGGGGCTGGAGGAGGAGGACTGCCAAGAGCACGAGGAGCCTCTCCGAGAGTATCCTCCTTGCCCTCCTGCTCGTTATGAGCACGGCGACCAGCGTAGAGATGCTGAGGGAGAGGGTAAGAAGGAACAGGGGGTGAGCGAGCGAGAGGGGTAGGGCAGAGATCAGGAGGAAGGAGAGGACGAGCAGGGGGAAGGAGACGAAGTCGCCGCCAATGGTAGCCACAGTGGGGAGCACGTTGCCCGGATCTCCTCCCCTCCTGAAGACGGTCGCAGCGAAAAGGGCTAGGTAGGGGAGGAGGAGGGCTGTGGCGAAGGCAGAGGAGAGGAAGCCCACTAGCTGGAGCATCTCCAGGTCCAGCTCTTCCCCAGAGAGGCGGGAGTAGAAGAAGGTCAGGAAGCTAATGAGGAGGGAGGTAGAGGCAGTGAGGGCTACCACTGGCCTTGCCTCAAGCAGGAGGAGATCCCTGGCTGAGGATGTGGCCTCGCCCAGGTGAAGGGCAGTGTTCATCCTGGCTCCAGAGGAGCCCATTATGTCGCCCCTCAGGTCGTTCATGACTGGGATGAGGGCAATGACCTCCTTCCTCCCCTCCACGAGCGGGTAGAGCAAGGCAATGACGAACACGTTTATCGTGTAGAGGGCATAGCCGAAGACCATGCCTAGGACTATCTCGATGGCGCCCTTGAGCCTCTCCCTCAGCGCTCTCTGCACACTCGAGCTCCCGTCCCTGCTCCCCCAGAGATCCCTAAAACCCCTACATCCGTCTAAGCGGTGGAACGCCCAGCACGGAGAGGCCCGAGCTCAGCACGTGCGCTGCCAGCTGTACCATTGCAGCCTTTCCCTCCCTGAACCCTACGTTAGGCTCCTTGATCACGCTGTCCTTCTGGTACCACTTGTTGAAGAGGTCAGCGAGCTTGAGGAGATACGATGCAAGGTCTTCTGGCCTCAATTCGTCTGCAGCCTTGGCTGCGACCATGGGGTAGAGGAGAGAGTGGATGAGGAGGGCCCTCCTGTCCCCCTCGCTGAACACGGCAGGGTCTGCAAGGTCGTAATTTAGCCCGCCGTATTTCTCCAGGATGCTGTGAGCCCTTGCGTGAGTGTACTGGAGATATGGGCCTGTGTTCTCCTCCAGCCTCAGCACCCTCTCCACGTCGAAAGTTATGGACTTAGTAGCCCCAGGCTGGACAAGGCTGAACCTGATCGCGCCGACAGCTATCCCCTCTGCTATTGACTCCAGCTCCTCCCTCGAGAGCTCAGGGTTCCTCGCTGCTGCCTCCTTCGCTGCCCTCTCCTTTGCCTCCTCTATTAGCTCGTCCAGAGTCACGTATTCTCCCCTCCTCCCGCTCATAACCCTCCCAGGAAGCCTCACTATCTCGTAGTCGTAGTGGAGCATGTTCAGTGCTTCCCTCTCGTAACCCAGGCCTAGCAGGGCAAGCTTGATCTGGAGCTGGGGGAGCCTCTGTTCGCTTGCTATCACGTTTATGACCTGGTCAGCCCTTGAGTCGGAGAACTTGTAAATGCTGTAGGCTATGTCGCGCGTCCAGTAGAGGGTGGTCCCGTCGCTCCTCAAGAGTATCATAGGGGGTACCTCGAAGCCCTTTGGCAGCCGGAGCCTCTCCCTCTCCCTTTCCCCTGCCCTCTCCCTCGCTATGCCCATCAGGTCTAGCGCAAGCGCATCTTTGTGCCTCGTCAAATATGCGCTCTCCTTGGCTTTGGATAAGACCAGGGCGAGGAGGCCGCCCCATACTATGTCGCTCTCCCAGTCCACAATGTCAAAGCCTATCCCCATCCTGCCAAGAGTCTCCATGAAGCCCTTCAGGGCTGCCCGCGATATAGCCCTTACCTTGCTCCTCTCAGGCTCCAGCCCCGCCTCGTACCTGCTCATGATCTCTGAGAGCCTCTCCTCAGGGTTCTCAAGGGAGCTCACCTTCTCTATAATGAGATCGGCGAGAGAGCCCTCGCCCCTCTCCCTCAGCTTCACCAGCTGCGCTGCCAGCCTCTCAGCCTCCTCCAGCTCCCCCTTCCTCCTCGCAATCACTGCGTCCACAGCTGTGTGAGTGACAGCGTAGACCCAGCCAATGGCGTGGTCTACCTTCATGCCCAGCCTTGCAGAGAGCTCCTCTGGCTCTGCGTTTAGAAGGGAGAACCCGAAGACCACCACAGCTACCTGCCTCCCCACGTCGTTCACGTAATACCTAACCACCACCTCGTTCCCTCTCGCCTTGAGCATCCTGGCAAGGGAGTCGCCGAGGCTGGCGTTCCTCGCGTGACCTATGTGCAAGGGGTGCACAGGGTTCGCGCTGGTGTGCTCCACCACAATGCGCCGAGGGCTCTCGGTCCTGAGGGGCTCAGGCCTCCACCCCCCTTTCATCAGCTCGAAGAGCTCCCTCCCCATTCCCTTCTCGTCGAGCTTGACGTTCAGGAAGCCGTTCCAGAGGCTAAGGCTCGCGTACTCGAGCGAGGCGCACTGCTGGACCTCGGGCAAGACCTGCTCTACCCTCTCGTAGAACCTGGCGAGGGGGAAGCCGAAGTCGCCATACTCCTCTTTAGGAGTTCTCGAGAGGAGCTTCACATATGTGTCTAGGGGAACTCCTGCCCTGCTCTCTAGGCAGCGGCCTACGTCCACGAGCGCCTTGACCAGAGGTCCTCCCTGCAAACCCCTCCCCACTCTAGCTAAGCTTTAAAACCTAGAGAGCAGGCTAATTAGAGTTAGGGTCCGAATGAACCTTCAGTTAAAGAGAGTTGACGAGAACGTCTGGATGATTCCCCCAGAGGCCAAGCCCTGCATGAAGGTGCCCGCCATAATCTACGCTGATGATTTCCTCATAAACAAGATGAGGGAGGACTTGACGCTAGTTCAGGCCATGAACGTGGCTTGCCTGAAGGGCATACAGAAGTACAGCCTCGTCATGCCCGATGGCCATCAGGGCTACGGCTTCCCTGTGGGAGGGGTTGCTGCCATGGCAGTGGACGAGGACGGCGTCATAAGCCCTGGGGGCATCGGCTACGACAGAACCTGCGGCGTGAGGGTGCTGAGGACCGACCTGACCCTCAAAGAAGCTAGGCCAAAGATCAAGGAGCTCGTGGACGAGGTGTATAGGAACGTCCCCAGCGGCGTGGGCAGCACAGGGAAGGTCAGGGTCACGATATCTGAGCTGGACAAGGTGCTGAGCGAGGGCGTGAGGTGGGCAGTGAACAAGGGCTACGGGTGGCCAGAGGACATGGAGTACCTGGAGGAGAGGGGGAGCTGGTCGCTGGCAGACCCCTCTGCAGTGAGCAACACTGCAAAGCAGAGGGGATCAGAGCAGCTTGGCACGCTTGGGAGCGGGAACCACTTCCTTGAGGTACAGGTCGTGGACAAGGTGTACGATGAGAGGATAGCGAAGGCTTACGGCCTCTTCGAGGGCCAGATAGTGGTCATGATACATACTGGGAGCAGGGGGCTGGGCCACCAGGTTGCGAGCGACTACTTGCTTGTTATGGAGAGGGCAATGAAGGCCTACGGCACTGTTCCCCCTGACAGGGAGCTCGCCAGCGTTCCATATAGCACAAGGGAGGCGCAGAGCTACGTGAAGGCCATGGCATCTGCAGCCAACTTCGCCTGGACCAACAGGCAGATGATCGCCCACTGGGTCAGGGAGAGCTTCAAGAAGGTCTTCAACACAGATCCAGACAAGCTGGGCATGAGGATAGTATATGATGTGGCCCACAACATTGCTAAGATAGAGGAGTACGAGGTAGAGAAGAGGAGGAGGAAGCTCATAGTTCACAGGAAGGGGGCCACGAGGGCCTTCCCGCCGGGCCACCCAGAGATAACTGCAGCCTACAGGGAGGTAGGCCAGCCCGTGCTCATCCCGGGCAGCATGGGGACTGCCAGCTACATACTCGCAGGGATAAGGGAGGGGGAGAGGAGCTGGTTCACTGCCCCGCACGGCGCAGGCAGGTGGATGAGCAGGGCAGGGTCGAAAAGGAGGAAGACCTACAAAGAGGTGGTCTCTGAGCTCGAGGCGAAGCAGATATACATCAGGGCCAGCAACATAGAGACTGTAGTGGAGGAGGCGCCAGAAGCGTACAAGGACGTGGACAAGGTGGCTCAGGTAGCTCATAATGTGGGTATATCGAAGCTGGTAGCGCGAATGAGGCCAATAGGAGTCACGAAGGGTTAGCCTTTTTCTCCAGGATCAGCTCCACATAGGTCTTCCCCACGTAGCTCTCCTTTGCCAGCCCCAGCCTCCCTGCCAGCTCCATTACCTCCTCAGCGCTGCCCCTCTTGGACTCTATCTCCACAAAGCAGCCCAGCCCCTCGACTCTGTCGAGGCTCACCACCAGCTCTTGACTCTCGAAGTACTCCCTTCTCTTCCTGACCTTCAAGGCTAGTTTGAAGCCGAGCCTCTCCAGCATCTCCTCCACCTCTCCTGCCACGCTAAGCGTGAGCTCCAGCCTCCTCTTCATCTCCCCCCTCTCCCTGGGACCCTTGTATGTGAGCGTGAGCTCCCCTCCCCTCCTTAGCCTGAGGGCCTCGTCTGTCTTCAGGAAGTCCCTGCAAGGGTGGGAAAAGTAGCTGTCCTCCTCCTCCCTCCCGCCCACGTAGGTCAGCCCCATCTCCCTCAGCTGTGCCCCCAGATCGTCCAGCCTGGAGCACTCTACCCTGAACTTCCCCTCCACCTCTATCATGATTGCCCCCTAGAGGGTCGCAATCTTCCCCCTCTCCCGCAGGACTTTTACCCTCCAGCTAGGCGTTACAGTCCTGGGGTGGTTTGCCCTTGCGTTGTCGACCCTTGCCCGAGCAGTGTTCCTCGGCATCTCCTTCAGAGCTTTGGGATCTTGCGCTGCAGCCCTCTCCAGCTCGAGGAGCCTCTCTGCAAAAGCGTCTATGTTCTCCTTCGTCTCGCTCTCCGTGAACTCCACCATGAGCGCCTCTTTCACTATGAGCGGGAAGTATATGGTGGGGGCGTAGAAGCCTGCGTCGAGGAGGCCCTTAGCCAAGTCTTCTGCGTTCGCTCCTGTCTCCTCCTGAAGCCTCTGGGCGCTCACAACCACCTCGTGCTTCCTGAACCTCCCCTCGCCGAAGGGTATGGTGTACCTCTCCGACCTCGACCTCATGAGGGAGGAGAAGTAGTTGGTGTTCAGCACTGCCATCTCCCCTGCCTCCCTTAGCCCCTTAGCTCCCATGGAGGCTATGTACGTGTATGCCCACACTAGGGGGCCTATGTTCCCGAACCAGGCCCTCAGCTGCCCTACACTGTAAGGCCCTGGGCCCTCAAGCCTGTAGCCCCCTCCCTCCTTCACAACCCTGTAGCCTGGCAGGAGGTGGGAGAGCCTTATCCCATCCCTCACCTCTATGTCCTTCACGCAGACTGGCCCTGCCCCAGGCCCCCCTCCCCCGTGGGGAGAGGAGAAGGTCTTGTGAAGGTTCAGGTGAACTATGTCTGCGCCCAGGTCTCCTGGCCTTGCCTTCCCCAGGATCCCGTTCAGGTTAGCGCCGTCGTGGTAGACGAGGCCCCCTGCCTTGTGGACAAGTTCTGCCACCACCAGCGCCCTCTCGTCAAAGAGCCCAAGGGTGCTGGGCACTGTGGCCATTATGCCAGCAGTCTGGGGTCCCAGGACAGCCCTTATTGCCTCCACGTCGACGTTTCCGTCCTCTGCAGTGGGCACCTCTACGACCTTGAACCCAGCCATTGTGCCCGTGGCAGGGTTAGTTCCGTGGGCAGAATCTGGCACTATTATCTCGGTCCTCTGGTTCTCCCCCCTGAGCTCGTGGTACTTCCTTATGAGGAGGGCCCCTGCCAACTCCCCCTGGGAGCCCGCAGCAGGGTGGAGGGAGCAGAGGTCCATTCCGGTGATCACGGCGAGCCACCTCTCCAGCTGGTAGAGGGCCTCGAGCAACCCCTGCACGACCTCGTCGTCAGAGAGGGGGTGGAGGAGGGAGAGCTTCTCGTGGAAGGCGTACCTGAAGGCTACCCTGGGGTTGTACTTCATGGTGCAGCTGCCGAGAGGCACTGGTCCCAGGTCCACTCCGTACGCCATTTGTGAGAGCCTAGTGAAGTGCCTCACCACCTCCACCTCGCTCAGAGAAGGTATCTCGGGAGGGCTCCCCCTCCTCACCTTTTCCCCGAGAGAGAACTCCCCCACTGTTTTCCTGATCTCCTCTTCCACAGGGGGAAGGAGGAGCCCTCTCCTCCCCTGCTTCCCGAGCAAGAAGACGAGGGGCTCGTTCCACCTTGCCTGCCTGAACACCTCACATCACCTCCTGCATGGAGTTGACGAGGAGCTCTATGTCCTCCTTGCTGTGGACCTCTGTGAATGCCAGCAGCAGGTCGTTCTCGCCGAACCACGCATGGCCCTTCAGGGGTATGCCGGCAAGGATCCCCTTCTTCAAGAGCTCCCTCCTCACCTGCTTAGCGTTCCTGGGGAGCCTCGCTACGAACTCGTAAATGAACTCGCCAGAGAGGAGAGGAGATCTGGCTACCTGCGAGAGCCTCTTCGCAGCGTAGTGGGACTTGTACCAGCAGTGCCTTGCTAGCTCCTCGAGCCCCTCCCTGCCCATCAGCACTAGGTACGCAGAGGCAGCTATTGCCATGAGGGCCTCGTTTGTGGTTATGTTGCTCGTAGCCTTAGCCCTCCTTATGTGCTGCTCCCTCGTCTGGAGCACGAGGGCAAAGGCCTCCTCCCCGTCTGCGCTGGAGGTCAACCCCACTATCCTGCCAGGCGTCTGCCTCACCAGCTCCCTGTCCCACCTCACTGCAAAAACGCCAAGGTAGGGGCCCCCGAAGCTCAGGGGGAGGCCGAGGTTCTGGCCCTCTGCTACTGCCACATCTGCGCCCAGCGCCCCAGGAGGCTTCAGGAGGGAGAGGCTCACTGGCTCCACTCCCATAATGTAGAGAGCGCCTGCCTTGTGGGCTATCTCGCCGACCTCCCCAGCGTTCTCCTCTATGACGCCAGTGTAGTGGGGGTACTCCAGGTACACTGCTGCAACTTCGCCCCCTGCCTTGGCCTGCAGGTCCTCCAGCTCCAGCTGGCCTGTCTCCCTGTCGACCTTCACCTCCTGGATAATTGCGCCGTGAGCTTGCAGGTAGGTGCTCACCACCCTCCTGTAGAGGGGGTTCATGGTCTCAGGCACAAGGAACCTCTTCCTCCCCGTCACCCTCATGGCCATGAGGAAGGCCTCGGCAAGGGCGCTGCTGCCATCGTACATGGAGCTGTTGACTACCTCCATCTCGAGCAGCTCTGCCATGAGGCTCTGGTACTCGAAGAGGGCCTGGAGAAGGCCCTGACTTATCTCTGCCTGGTAGGGGGTGTAAGCTGTCAGGAGCTCCCCCCTCGACATCACAGCCTTGACTACTTCGGGCACATAGCGGGGGAGCACGCCCCCTCCCATGAAAGGAGGTGCCCTGAGATCTGCTATTCTGGAGAAGAGGGAGTCCATGTGCCTCTTGAGCTCCTGCTCGCTGAGAGTCCTGCCCAGCCCTATGGGCAGTACGTCCCACTCTTCAGGAGCGAGCCTCACCTCCTTTGGGATGTCAGAATATAGCTCCTCTATATCGCTGATCCCGATAACCTTCATCATCTCCCTCTTCACTTCCTCAGCGCTGTTAGGGATCCAGGGGTGCGCCAACTACAGTCCCTGGGGGTTATCTGAGCAATAGATTTAAATTATGTTAACGCTATAGCGGGAGCAGCGATGAGAGTGCTATACATTCACGCTGCCAAGTTCTCCTACAGGATCGTGAAGGAGGCCATTGAGAGCCCTCCTGACCCGCCGAGAGGCGGGGAGCACGAGAACTGCCTCGTGGCCTTCGTGACAGTGGAGGAGGGAGACGACGCTAGCGTTGCCAGAAGGGCAGTGGGGGACATGGTGAGCCACGCTGAGAGGGTGGGAGCGAGCGCTCTCGTGATATATCCCTACGCCCACCTCTCGAGCGAGCTGGCAAGGCCAGGAGATGCGCACAGAGTGCTCGTGAGCATGGAGGAGCACGCGAGGGCAGCCTGGAAAGGGGAGGTTCACAGGGCTCCCTTCGGCTGGTACAAGGCCTTCGAGATATCTTGCCTCGGTCACCCCCTCTCAGAGCTCTCGCGTCAGTTCAGGAGGGAGACCCCAGTTACCTTCCAAGGCCTGCCCCTCGAGGAGGCGATAGCCAAGGGGCTGCTAGAGGAATGGATGCTCCTCAAAGACCCTTGGGACGCAGAGGTAAAGGACGTCGCGGCAAGGCTGGGGGCAGGGGAGGGGGAGAGGATCATGATGTTGGAGGTAGAGAATGTCCTGATGAAGGCTGCAAAGACAGAGAGGGTAACGAAGGTCCCAGAGCCTAGGGCGATTGCTGGCATATGGGGCGCCTCCTCCCTCCTAGAGCTCTGCGAGAGGGCGAGCGAGGGGATCGCGAGCTGGGGAGGCGCTGGCCTCTCGATAGTGGTGACGAGGGCAGAGATCAAGGAGGTGATCTCGTCCCTCAGCCCCCGCCTGCTGGGGGAGGCGAGGGAGCTGAGCCTTGCATACGGCGACAAGGAGGGCAAGGTGTTGATGTATAAGGGGAGGAGAGGAGGGGTTCCCATAGCAGCAGAGATGGGGGGGAAGAGATGCGTTGGGCCCGTCTCGAACATAGTGCTCTCCCTCATAGACATGGCGCTCAGGGACGCGGAGAGGGGAGTCACGCCAGCTCTCCCGCCCCAGCTCGTCCCAGTACAGGTTGCTCTCCTCCCAGTAACGGAGAGGAACCTGGAGTTCGTGGAGTCCCTAGCCAAGGCTCTGAGAGATCAGGGAGTGAGGGTCAAGGTCTTCGCCTCTGGAGGGCTTGGAGGGCGGATAAGGGAGACAGGGAGGCTCTGGGTCCCCCTCGTGGGCACCATAGGCGACAGGGAGGTGGAGAGCAAGACTGTGTCCCTCAGGAGGAGGAGCGAGCCTGGCAAGCAGGAAGTGGTGACAGTGGCAGAGCTCCTAGAGGAGGCCAAGAGACTGAGGGGCACCATTCTAATCTAGGGACCACTTCACCACCTTGTTCGCGAAGAGGAAAGAGATCGCTGTCCAGGAGGCTATTATGCCAAAGAGCAATAGAGGGTCGAACTCGCTGCTAATGCCAGCAAGGGTCCTTGCCAACTCTGCCCCGCTGGCAGTGGGGACTATCATTGCAAGCAGCCTGACTGACTCGGGAAGGGCAGTGACTGGGTAGAAGACTGGGGGCAGCATTGTCCCCACGAAAGTGAGCGGGTACGTTATGGCTGTGAGGTTAGCTGGCCTCTTGACGTAGAAGGCTGCAGCAAGGCCGAGCAATATGCTGAGCGGGGATATCAGCAGCGCCACAGAGACAGCGAAAAACACTATCCAGAGCTGGCCGATCATTGCCCCTATGAGAGTGTAATAGAAGGAAATGACGATGAAGTAGGGGATCTCGCCAATAATGGCGCCCAGTAGGAACAGGCGCGGCGTTATAGGCGATGCTACGTACAGCTCCAGGGTCCTCATGGCCCTGCTCCAGCTCAGTACCTGCCCTACCCCGCTGACTCCGAAGGAGAAGGCACTGGACGATATGTAGCCTGTAATCGCATACGCTACTCCCTCCCTACCTGCCCACGAATGCAGAATGACGAGGAGAGATAGGGCAAACAGGACGTCTTGGATCAGCCAGCCAGGCTGTCGCAAAAGGTAAGCAGAGAGCAGCCTTGCAATGCCGATCGATCTGAGAAGGGAGGAAATCACGATCTCGCACCTTTCGTGTAGTACAGATACACGTCCTCTAGGGACACCTGCTCCACAGTGGCCCTGTTGTCGTCCCTTAGGACTGCCCTAGCCTCTGAGAAGCTGTCGAAATAAGCGATGACTGTTCCTCCCACTTTCACTCTGAACTTTGTTTCGACAGGGAAGAAGTTCTCCATGACGACCCTATATCTGAAGGGCAGGCTCTCTACGAGCCTTGACGGAGGTCCTGAAACAATGCTCTTCCCCTCCGACAGAATGACCACAGAGTCTGCTATTTGCTCAGCTTCCCTCATGTTGTGGGTCGTATATACAACGCTCCTCCTGCTCTTGGCTGCCCCCCTCACAGCTCCCTAGATCGTGTACTTCCCCTCCACGTCCACAGCCTCTGTCGGCTCGTCGAGAAAGATCACCTCTGCGTCTGCTGCCAGGATCATGCTGACTAGCATCCTCCTCCTCTGCCCTCCGCTCAGCTCCCACCCTGGCGTGTTCCTCACCTCCCAGAGGTCCAGCTGCTCAAGCCACCTCTTGGCCTCTTGCCTAGCAGAGGAGAGGGAGAGGCCTCTCGCTACTAGGTACCAGTAGACCGCTTCGAAGGGCGTCCAGTTCGGGTCTGGCCTCCCGTCCTGAGGCATCAGCGCAACCCTCTTCCTGACCTTCTCCGCGTCCCTCACTACGTCATAGCCAGCCACCAAGCCTCTCCCCTTCGTCGGCTTGATGAGCGTGGTGAGAATGTGAATAGTGGTCGACTTGCCTGAGCCGTTGGGGCCGAGGAGGACAAGTATCTCCCCCTCTTTTGCCTCGAAGCTTACGTCTACAGCGCCCCAAACGCCTGAAGAATATTGTTTCCCCAGAGCTTCAGCAATAACTGCACCAACCAATCGGCTCTCCTAACACCAAACTGGTGAGAAGGAAAAATCTCCGTAATATGATCCTAAAACGAGTGCAAATAAAGACGTATTACCCTCACATGTGCTTTAGCACCTTGTTCGCCCCATACCAGGAGAGGGCTCTAGGGTAGACCTCTGAGAGGAGAGAGATGAGGAAGGGAAGCTTGATCCTGGCGCCTGCAGCCCGCACGTGACCGCCCCCTCCAAGCCTGGCAGCTATCCTCTGCACGTCTACCTTCCTGCTCCTGAGGGAGAGGCCGCCGTTGGGCCTCATTATGCCTGCTATCTGGGCTTCGTAGCGGGACATGAGGATAGCTGCTATGATCCCGTTTGCCGGAGGCCCCTCCTCCTTCACTGCAAACGCGACCCTAATCCCTCCCCTCTCTGTCACGTAGACTGTCTCCAGGGCCTTGCTCACCCTCCTCAGCTCCTCGTCAATGTACTGCTCCACCCTCCTCTCCAGCTCCTCGTCCCAGAGCTTGCCCTCCACGAGCTTGTCGAGCACCCTGTCCCTCCACTCCCTCCCCTCCTCTCTTGCCCCCACTGCTCTGTAGAGCTTGGGGGAGAGGGGGTGGTCCCACCTCCACAGGTCAGCAGAGCAGACTGCCAGCTCTAGCTCCTTCAAGAAGCGATCCGGCTCCATCCCTCTACTCCTCGTGGCGTAGTTCACGACCACGCCTGTAGCGCAAGTACTCCTGTCTATGTACAGGGTTGCCCCCATCTCTAGGAGCCCAGCCACGTCGCTCTCCTCCCACACGTGATGGTCGTAGAACTCCACCCTGGCTCTCCTGACCAGATCCCTCACAGCCCTCTTGGTCTCCTCCTTCCTCTCCTCGTTGAGCCCAAGGTCTGTGACGGCAACGAGGTCCCCCCTCTCCAGGTACCTGCCCAAAAGCTGCAGAGTCTCGTGGAGGTCGTAGGGCTCCGAGTACAGAACTGTCGCCCCCTCCCCTCTCCTCCTCCCGAGGACCCTCAGGAGGGCTGCAGCTGCCCCCACACCGTCCAGGTCCGTGTGGGTGATCACGTAGACATGGTTCATCTCTCCTCTCCCATGTACTTGGTCATGAGGGGTTTAAGCAGCCTGTAGGACTCGCTCAGGAGCTGGGGGATGACGTTGACCCCAGCGAGTACAGCCATGTAGTTGGTGTCGCCGAACCACCTGGGCACCACGTGAACGTGCACGTGGTCCTCTATGCCCGCTCCAGCTGCCTTCCCTATGTTCACCCCCACGTTGAACCCGTCGGGCTTGTACGCCTCCTGCAAGGCCTTCAGGGAGGCCCTTATCATCTTCACTATCTCCACCAACTCCTCCTGGCTGAGCTCCTCCAGCTTTGCGACGTGCCTGTTGGGGACTATCATGAGGTGGCCGTTGTTGTAAGGGTATCTGTTCAGTATCACGTAGGCTGTCTCCCCCCTGTATAGGATCAGGGCTTCCTCGTCGCTCTTCTTTGGCGCCTCGCAGAAGACGCATTCCTTCTCCCTCTTCTGGCCTGTCGTGGAAACGTAAGCGTACCTCCAGGGGGCCCACAGCTGCGACGTGCGACCCTCCCTCTCCAAGGCCTCTCCCCCGCCTCCTCTCATGAAAAACTTATATAGTGGCGCAAGTTATGGGGGAGAGCGTTGCGGTTCAGGCTGGGCAGCTCGGAGCTCCTGGTAACAGTTGGGGACCTCCTCCAGGCAGATGTGGATGCAATAGTGAACCCTGCGAACAGCCTCATGATAATGGGGGGAGGGGTGGCGGGGGCGATAAAGAGGGCAGAGGGGGAGGAGATAGAGAGAGAGGCTATGAGGCACGCGCCGTTGCCCATAGGGAGGGCAGTGGCGACGAGGACGAAGAGGCTTAAGGCAAAGCTCGTGATCCATGCTCCCACTGTCGAGCGCCCTGGAGGGAGCTCCAGCGTTGAGGCTGTGAGGGCAGCCACCCTGGCTGCGCTCTCAGTGGCGGGAGAGGAGGGCGTCAACTCCCTTGCCTTCCCCCTGCTGGGGGCAGGCGTGGGAGGGCTGAGCGCTGATGTTTCTGCAGAGGCAATGGTCGCTGCAATGAAGGAGTCTCCCTGGCTCCCGGAGAGGGTAGTGATCGTGGTGAGGGAAGAGGTTTACGAGCAGGCAGGGAGGGGCGCAAGGAGAGGCCTAGGGTAACCTCAGGGGGCGGAACTCCTCACCTCTCGGGCGATGGCGTACACATCATCGGTCGGTTAGGTCGCCCGCTCTTCACAGCTCAGCACTCGGCAAAGTCCTCATCCCAGCTCAAAGGGTCTCTGAGCCTAATATTGTGTCGACGTACTTCTCTGGAGAGAACTGCTCCAGATCCTCGTAGGACTGGCCCGTGCCGAGGAACAGGATAGGCTTCCCTGTAACGTATGCTACTGACAATATAGTGCCTCCCTTCACATCAGCATCTGCCTTAGACACTATGACTGCGTCTATGCCTACGTACTCGTTGAAGTTCTTTGCCTGCTCCACTGCGTCGTTCCCTGTGAGGGCATCCACGACGAGGACCCTGAGGTCGGGCTTGGAGACCCTCACTATCTTCCTCATCTCCTCTAGGAGGTCCTTGTCCACGTGCATCCTTCCTGCTGTATCTACGAGGACTGCGCAGAGCCCCTTTGCCCTAGCGTGCTCTATCGCGTCGTGAGCCACGCTCGCAGGGTCTGAGCCGTACCTCCCCTTGAGCAAGGGCACCCCTACCCTCCTCGCGTGGACCTCCAGCTGCTCCTGAGCCCCAGCCCTAAAGGTGTCTGCTGCAGCTATGACGACCCCTATGCCCTCCCTCTTGAGCCTCTGAGCTACCTTCGCTATAGTAGTAGTTTTCCCCACTCCGTTTATGCCGAAGAAGACGATCACGTAAGGCTCCCTCCTGGAGCACTTCTGCTTAACGCCAGAGACCAGCTCTGGAGAGGGCCTAAAGTAGCTCAGCACCCTCCTCCTCACAGCCCCCAAGATCAGCTTGTCAGCCCTCTCCCCCCTAGCCACCTTTGCTCCTCTCAGCTCCCTCTGGACGTGCTGCGCTATCCCCTCTGCCACCTCCAGCGCCACGTCCGCTGCAACCATGTCCATGACTAGCTCCTCGAGAACGCCCCTCAGCTCCTCCTCGCCTATGTCCCTGTACTTTACCTTCTCAGCCAGCGCAGAGAACGTGTTCTTGAGGAGGTCAAAGACCAAGACTATCTCCTTTCGCTCACTGCTGCCTGTAGCACAGCCTGGTACCTGTCGTAGAGCGCAGCCAGCTCGTCCATCCGCTTCCTGGTCTCATCTATTGCCCTCTCCAGCCTGCTCTTCCGCTCTTCTAGGACCTTCAGCGCCTCCTCTGCGCTCAGCTTGGCATAGACGTTGAGGCCCAGGAGGACCATGACCCTCTCCTCCGCTGCCTGGAACTTGCCTGCAGCGTTCAGGTGCGGGTCTAGGTAGACCAACATCTCTTTGCTCTCCCCTCTCAGCGCCTCCACTCCTCCCATCGCCCTCACCACGCTGTCCCTCATCTGGAGGAGCTGCTGAAGGTAGAGCTGGAGGACGTCCATTTGCTCCTTTATGAGCTGCGCCTGAGCTGCGACGACGCCTACGTCCACCTTCTGCTTTTGAGGGCTGCTCACTTCACTACCCTCTCCAGGGATGCGAGCTTGATGACCCTAGCGTCCTCTACCTCCTCAGGGCTTACCTCTTGAATGCTCTCCACGCTTATGTGGTTCCTCCTTAGCTTGTGCCTGCTCCCCAGAAGCGAGTAGACCTTCTCCAGCGCTGCCTCAGGCCGTGTGGTCCTCACGTAGAGCTGGAACTTCCTCCTCTCTGGCGCCCTGTCGTGAGATATGAGCATGTAGCCTCTTACCCTGAACACCTTCACCTCGCTCATGCCCCACCACCCAGCGCAGTCTGGATCCTGGCTATCTCAGGGCCTGTAGTTTCCTCGCCCACCAGGGCTCCCTTGGAGTTAGCAATGAGGCCAACCCTTATCAACGATACCCCGAAGTTTACAGTGCCCTGCATGAGGGGCACGCCAAAGATCTCCTGCAAGCTCCTCACCTCCTCGTCGCTTGCCTCTGGGCACACGAGGCCCCCTTTGTCTGTAACTACGAGCACAGAGCCCACCACGCCAGAGCCACAAACTGTCATCTTAACGACCTCCACTCCCAGCGTGTCCCTCACCACCCTCAAGGCCTCCTGGTCCATTTGAGGGTAGACGACTGCAGCCCTGCTGTTCGAGGCCAGCAGGTTACCTAAGGCGTTCTCCCTCGTGTCGAGCACAGCCACGTTCACGTCTCCCACTATCTCCCTTATCTTCCTCTGCTCCTCCTCTGTCGCTGTGCGGGGCAGGAGGAGGCCGTTCCTGTTGCCTGCGAGCAGGACGCCCAGGAGCCTTGTGGAGAAAAGCGTTACCTCTCCGAGCCTCTCGACCCCGAGGACCTCAGTTATGAGCCCCTTGGCCTTCTCCTCTGTGCCAGGGGGAACTAGGGCGTAGTCCTCTGAGGAGTAAATGTACACGCCTATGTTAGGGTTGCCGTTTAGGCTGAGCTTTGCGACCTCGAAGCGCCGGGGCTTCAGCCCTTTGCTCCCTCCATTTGGCCTGGCTTCAGCTTCTCCGCAGCGAGCCTTACCCTAGCTACCCTGATCTCCTTCTCCTCCCCCTCCGGCTTCTCTGTCTTCACGTCCACGACCACCTTAATCCTCCTGGGAGGCCTCTCCCTGCTCCTCTCCCAAATGACCTCGTTGACCTCGTTCAATATCAGCACCTTCTCTGCCTTAGTGTGCCTCTTCACAAACTCCCTCAGCAGCCTAATGGCCCTGTCTGCCCTGTTAACCCTCTTCCCCCTATACGCCTCCCCGAAAGGAACCACGAAGACCCACTTGCCCCTCTCTGGCATCGCTCTACACCTTGAGCTTGCTCTGCCTCCAGTTCCTCCTGACTGGGCTGAACCTCACCCTCCTCAGGGTTCTGGCTATCACCCAGGCGGGCAGGGCTCTCCTGCTCTTGTTAGCCCTCGCCAACCTCAGCTTCCTCGCAAGGGGCTTGTTCCTCGCCATTTTCACTTCCTCCTGAAAGTTATCTTGTAGTCTTTCTTGGTCCTCTCGCTGAGCTCTGTTAACAGGCTCTTCACCACCTCTTCCCCCACTGGCGGCTTGAGCCTCCCCGCGCTGACGAGCTGAATTATGTAGTCTTCTATCGCCTTCGCGAGCTCTGGCTTCACGAGCGCTATGTTTGTGAGCCTGCTCCTGGCCTCGCTCGTCAGCAGGCTCCTCAGCAAGGCCTCCCTCTGGCTCTCTGCCTCCTTCCTCCTCCTCTCCTCCTCCAGCCTCCTCTGCATCTCAGCCATCTTCCTGCTCCTTATCGCCTCCAGCTCCTCATCTACGTAGTCCTCGCTCACCTCCCCCACCTCACATGTACTTCGAGAGCTCAGGCATGCTCTTCACGAGCTCCTCCATTACCTCCTTTGCTGCCATGTCGAGCATGCCTCTCCCCTTGGGGGAGAGGCTCCTCCCCTTCCCAGGCGCCTTGACCACTAGGCCTGCAGCCTCCAGCTGCATGAGGATCTCCCTAACAGTGCTGCCAGAGCCCTCCCTGAAATGGGGCGGCGCCGAGCCCCTCCTCTTCCTCCCCCCGTACATGACTCTCATCGCCCCCACACCCACAGGCTCTCCAGACTTGTAGAGCTTCCTGAGAACAGAGGCAGCTCTCACGTACCACCAGTCAGCTTCCCTGGGCGGGTACTCCTTGTATGATCCTGTCTTAGCAAACAGAGCCCAGTGAGGCGGCTTAATCTCCTTGTACTCCTTGAGCCTCTGGGCCACCTTCCTTATCAGCGCCTCTGCAGGCACATGCGCAGCGTTTACCAATCCCTACACCCCTTGCTTGCTCCCATAAGGGGAGCCAGCCCTTTTAGGCTTATATAGGACGAAGGTCCTCCCCCTCACCTCCACTAGCTGGGCCCCCACTGCCTCTGCGACCCTCGCTGCTAGCTCCCTCCTGTCCCCCAGCTCTGGCACTGTCCTGAGCATTTTCACCTTCACCACCTCCTGCAGCCTGAGCCTCTCCTCTATCTCCCTCAGCACCCCCTCCTCCAGCCCTCTCTTTCCGACGATCACGTCAGCCCTCCCTGTAGCCTTCTCCCTCGCCCTCTTCACGTCCCTTCCCCCTCTTGTAGGGGTACCTGTGTATATAACCGCATGAGAGGCACCTCACCACCATGTAGGAGAACCTCCCCTGAGTCCTGCTCCTCACTGAGGCAGTGAGGCCTGGAACTAGGGGGAGCTGGCAGTTCTTACAGATCCTCCTCTTCAGCTCCCTGGAAGGCCTCACCCTAGTCCTCATGGACAGCTCCAGGAGGTACTTGCAGGCCTCCCTTGCCCTCTCCTCGTTCCCCCTCCTCAGCTCAGAGAGGGCGAAGTCGAAAACGATCTCCTGCCTCTGCCTGACGAGGTCTGCGAGGAGCCTACGCCTGCTCTCCCTCCTCAACCCTCTTCAGCTGCCTCCTGTACATCTCGACTATTTCCTCCTCTGTCGTGGTGTCCTCTGGCCCCTTGTCCTCCCTCCACCTCACGAAGCGCGGGAACCTGATAGAGACTCCCACTCCCTCCCTCACAGCGTTGAGCCCACAGGTGTGGACGGGGGAGAGGGTGAGCTCTGCACCGAGCACCTCTGCCACGTAATGCGGGATAACCCAAACGTCGGGCTTCATGCGCGAGCTCACCCTGGGGTGCTTCTGCGGGATTATCTTGTCCCTCAGCATCTCGTTCATCTTGTCCAGCTCCTCATCTGTGAAGCCTGTAGCCATCTTGCACACTGTCTTGAAGGTGTCCTCCTTCGGGTCGTAGGCTGCCATGAGGAGGCTGCTCAGCTTCCCTCCCCTCTTCCCTGTGCCGTAGAAGGCCCCCACCACAACCAGGTCTGCAGTGTCTATCATCTCGCTCTTGTAGTCCCTCTTGTACTTCACCCAGAGCCACCCCCTAGCTCCTGCAGTGTAGACGCTCTTGTCGTGAACTGCCTTCACCATTATGCCCTCTGCCCCCTCCTCCACTGCCTCAAGGAAGAACTTCTCCACCTCCCCCGCCTCCTCCACGCTCCTGTACCTAGCGATCTCCCAGCTCTCCATGGGCTCCACGATGCCCTCCAGCGCCTCTCTCCTTCTAGGGAGGGGCTCCAGGGTGAGGTCCCTCCCGTCGACGTAGAGCGCGTCGAAGAGGAAGACCTTGACTGGCACCTCCCTCGCTGCCCTGTCTACCTCGTGCTTCCTCTTCCTATGCATGAGCTCCTGGAAAGGCCTCATGTCCCCCGTCTCAGGGTCTATGGCGACTACCTCCCCCTCTACTATGGCCTCCCTTGCCCTGATCCCTCTCCTGGCCATCTCTGCCACGTCTGGGTACCTGTGAGTTATGTTCTCCAGCTTCCTGGAGAACATGACCACCTCCTCCCCCCTCTTGTGGATCTGCGCCCTCTCCCCGTCGTACTTGAACTCTGCAATGGCCCTCCCGCCCACCGTCTCCATTATCTCCGCCGCGTCCTTTCCCCTCTCTGCAAGCATAGGTCTAATGGGCACGCCAACCTGGGGCTCTACCCTCTGGAGCTCCTCCACCCCTCTCGTAGCTATGATCCTGGCTATCTCCCCCAGGTCTGCCCGCAGGTTATAGGCCCTCTCCACCTGGGGCCTGAGCTCAGCGCTGCCTCCGAAAGCTATTGCCAGGGCGTCAAGGATCGTGGCATCCCCCACCCCCACCCTTAGCCTCCCCTCAGTGAGCCTCACCAAGTACTTTGCCTCGGCAGGGCCTGCGTCAGCGAGGAGGCCTGCAAGGTTCCTGATCTTCACGTCCCTGCTCCCCTCCCCTGTCGCATAGGCAATGCGGAACAGGGCTTCGTAGACGCGGGAGACAGTGAGCCCCCTCCTCTCCTCCCCCAGTAGTCCTGTCAGCCCCCTCCTGGGCCTGGAGGCGAACCTCTCTGCCACCTCCCCCAGGTCCCCCGTGGCCTTGAAGGACCTGTTAACTGCCTCCTCGCTCGCCCCAAAGGCTATACTTATGGCCTTGACTATGTACTTCTCCCCCACCCCCAGCTCAGGTATCTCCTTCCACTCTGGGCCCAGCCTTCCTTGCGCTAGGTAGACGACTTTGTCTATGACCTCTGGTGGCGTCTGGAGGAAAAGCTGGACCAGCGTTTGGGTGATCTGGGTCCTCGCGCTTATGCTCTCGAGTGCCTGAAGAGTCTTTGCTAAGACGTCGAAGCTGAGGTCTCCCATGATCCCCCCACATCAGTTTAAGCCTCTGAGCCTAAAGTAGTGGGGGGCAATGAGATCTCCTGTTCCCGATCGGTGAGGGAGGGTGCAAACGTCGAGCCCCTATTTAACCCCTGCGAGATACCAGAAACAGGGATGATCTGGCCGACATAGTCCGAGGCTCCTGCCTTTGAGGAGGGGTCAATGAGCTGACCGCTATGGCAGCAAGTTGTATACAGCAGCCCACGTCGAGAGGAAGAGGAGGAGCTGGGCTAGAAGAGATTCCAGCAAGACTCCCCTCGTAGGGAACAGGGCTGGGAGGATCCTGCTGAGGGCAAGCAAGAGGGCTGCATTAGACGCTACTGCTATGAGCGTGAGGGCCAATGCTAAACGCGAATCCAATGTAAGCTGGGAGGCAACGACTGCAAAGGCTGCCCCCAGCGCAAAGCCCGCAGCTCCTGCCACCAAGATGGGCTTGCGGTAGAGGAAGAGGGCGCTCACCTCTTCCTCGCCTCCCTCACCTTCCCATACCTTATGCCCACCACTTCGAAGCCTGCCCTTGCCAGGGTGAGCTGGAGCCTCTTGTCGTCCGTCGCCACCTTTACCCTGCACCTCTCAGAGAGCTCTATGGCAAGGGCAACGACTGATATGTCAGCAGGGCTCAGCTCCCTCTCAGTACCTGCCCTCCTCGCAGCCTCCTTTGCTTTCAATATGTGCTCGGGAGACGGCTCCGCCACTAGCAGCTTCCCTGAGGCCAAGGCCCTCTCCACGAGCTCCCTGCTCTCTGCATCCCTCACCTCCTCCATTACCTGGGGCGTTACGTAGCAGCTCACGCTTAGCGGGAGCCCAGAGAGCACAGGCCCTGTGTCTGCTACTACGACCTCACCAGTAGGTGAGCACCCTCGTGTATAGCCGCTCATAGAAGTTCTCGCCCCTCTTGAACCTGACCATCTTCACGCCGAAGTTGCAGGGGCCTATCGCTACGGTGCTCCCTGGCCCAAGCTCGCTCGTCACCTGCCCGTCCAGGCTGAGGTATGCCTCGTTGCTGTTCGCAGTGAGAGAGATCTCTACGTAGGACTCTCCTGGGATCACTATAGGTCGCAGGTGGAGCTGCACTGGGTTCAGGGGCACCACCACGTTCACCTTTAGCCTTGGGTCCACTATGGGGCCTCCTGCGCTGAGCGCATGGGCTGTGCTGCCCATAGTTGTAGAGACTATGATGCCGTCGCCGTCTATCCTCATTGCCACATAGCCGTCCACAGAGGCTATGAGCCTCACCATCTTGCCCATCTTCGCCAGGAGGACTGCGTCGTTCATGACACAGGGGTAGGCCTCGCTGTTCACATATACCGCCAGCCTGGGGTACTCCACTACCTTGTACCTGCCTTCAACGAAGTCCCTTACCCTCTCCTCCACCTCGTACCTGTCGACCTCTAGCAGGAACCCCCTCTTGCCCGCCCTAATGCCTAGCAACAGAGGGCTCTCCCTCTGGATGTTGAGCAAGGTTCGGAGGAGGGTGCCGTCGCCTCCAATGACTATCAGCTTCTCCGGCAGCTCCCCCCTCAGGCTGAACCTCTCGTAAGACCTTAGCTCCGGGTAGTCCGTGCTCTCCTCCACAGAGAAGTCTGCCTTCAGCGACTTGAGGGTCCCCACCACCCTCCTGGCTACCTCCAGCGCGAGGCTGCTCTCCCTCTTCACGACCAGCCCAATGGAGTCCTTCAAGATATCCCCTCCTGTTGAGCTCCTTTGATGGCTTTAAGTAGGAAAAACAATAAGGACCACCCTGAGCTCCTCTCCCTTGGACAGGAGGCTCACTAGCTCCCTCCTCAAGTCCCTGGCAGCCTTGTCTGCCCCTATCATGACAGTCTCAGGGCCTACGTAGGAGGACCTCCTGAAGACCATTTTCTTGCTGTCCCTGGGCTCCAGCTTCGAGGAGCCCTTTCCCACCACAACATCGCAGACCTCCCTTGCGCACAAGAGAGCTACAATGGTGGCACCGTCGCTCATGATGACCCTCTTCACCTCATCCGGCATATCAGCCGGCGAGATCTCTGCGCCCACCCCTACTATGCAGTCCCCCCTCGGCGTGAGGTCCTCCTCCTTCGTGATCTCGAGGGTTGTCCTGTGAGTGGCCCTCACGTTAGGGTGACCTCTAGCCCTGAACTCCAGCACCTTTGCCCCCGCTACCCTCACTTTCCCCTCCGCGACCTCGCGTAGCTTATTAAAGGTCCCAGGTCATTAACCTGGTGCTCTCGCGTGGGAGAGAGGAGCACTGTGCTGATCAATTACACCGTGAAGCTCTTGGAGGAGGGCAAGGAGAGGGTGATAGACACTACCATAGAGGCTGTGGCAAAGGAGGCAAAAGTCTACAATCCAAACAAGATTTATGGAGAGATGATAGCTGTCATAGGCAAAGGGACCCTGCTGCCAATTGTGGAGGAGGCTCTCTCCCAGATGAGTGCTGGGGAGAAGAGGGAAAGAGCCTCTCCCGGACAAGGGGTGCTGACGGTCCCCTACAGGGAGGAGCTCGTGGTGAGGCTGCCGCTCAAGCAGCTCCAGCGCTATGGCATTCCCCCGAGAGTGGGGGAGGAGGTAGAGGCTGGGGGGAGGAGAGGGAGGATAATAAAGGTGACAGAGAGGTTTGCCTTCATAGACTTCAACCACCCGCTGGCAGGCAAGACGCTGAAGATAGAGGTCGAGCTCGTCAGGAGGGCTGAGACGGCTGCAGAGAAGATCGCGCTGCTCGCTGCAAGGATGCTCGCTCTTTCCCCAGATGCAGTGGGTGCAGAGTACGACGAGGGGGAGAGGGCAGCGAGGCTCTCCCTGCCGCCCAGCGTGCTCGGCCTCTCTGACCTGGAGGCAAGGCTTGGGCAGATAGCCTCTGACATATACGACGCCCTCAAGCCCAAAAAGCTCAGCATAACTATCAACATAAACTATCCTGAGGAGGCAAAGGCAGAAGAGCCCTCCCCTAGTCCCAGTACTCCCTCGTCGTGATGTACCTCTCCTCCAGCTCAAGGAGGGAGGCGAGGAGCGCTCTCTCCCCTCCCCTCATGAAGGCCTCCATGGCCCTCTTCGCCCACTCTGGCCCTACCCCTCTCGTCATGAGGGCCATCGCGAGCTGCTTGCTGTAATAATAGTAGTTTGCGTGAAGGCTTGCTGTCTCCATCACCTTGTGCCTCTTCAGCAGCTCTTCCTCCTCCCTGCTCAGCTCCTTCCTCTGAGCCCTCCTCCTCATCGCCTCTGCGACCCTCCTCCCCTCTTCGCTGGCAGGGAGGGGCACAACGTAGACTGAGCCACAGGAGGGACACCTGTACTCCCCTAGCTCGGATACTGCGAGCTCCTTGCTCTTGCCGCATATGTAACATGCCATTATGACCCTCCTCTTGAGGAGAGCCCTCTTCTTGCTCTCTAGCAGGATGTCTGCAGCGAGCTCCTTCCCCTTACCTATCACGTCCCTCCTCATGTAAGGGTTGTTCCTCACCTCCTCGAAGAGGGGCGAAGGTCCCTACATGACCCTGACGGCCCCTTAGCTCCTCGAGGAAGGACTCGAGGGGCGTCGAAGTCCAGCTTCTCGTGCTCCAACTCCCTCAGCGTCTCCCTCTCCACCACTGTGCCCTCATAGGACTTGGCGAGGTTCTTGAGGGAGATCTTGCTGACATCTGCCTCAGCCTCTATGACCCCCATCCTCTTCGCGACGTGGTAGAAACGAAAGATGAAAGCTCGAGTGGACTTCATCGCCTCCCTGACAACTGCCCTCCTCTCCACAGCACTTATCTCCCTCGCCTTCCTGAGCGCACTTGCCACTGCTGCAGCAGGCACGTCGAAGACTATTGCGTAGGGGAACGAGGAGTGCTCCACTGCGCCCGCGCCCATGAGGGAGCTCAGGAGGAGGGCAAGGGTAGCGTTGCCGCGCGAGCCAAGGCAGGAGTACAAGACAGAGACCTCTCCCACCTCCTCCACTATTGCCTCCCCTTGCGAGAAAATGCTCCCCCATTCCCTTCTCGTCTCCCTCAGCACCTCCCCTAGCCTCTGGTGAGGAGCTCCGCCTCTAGACATGAGGCTGGCGATCTGCGAGCACACCTCCCTTGCTACCTGCCGGCTCACAGGGATGAGCTCCCCTACCCAGTAGGGGACAAGGCCTTCCAGGGTGGCAGTCGGCTTCGCTGTTATTGCCTCCCTCTCTGGGTCAATGTCCAAGGCCTCCCAGACCTTGCCTGCGAGCACGAACCTGGGCCTCCTATCGCCTACCCAACGGGTGAGTATTTCCTGCTCCACGTAAACTTCGCTCAGCTCCCCCACTCTCTGCTCTGAAGTGATGTCTATGACAGCGAAGAACCTCTCGTCGGGTATCATGGTCACTGTGTGCAGGTAGCTGAAGGTCCTCTTGCCCATCCCTATGCTCCCGTCCTTTTTCAGCCTGAGCACCTTCACACCCTCTAGATGCTCTGCCACTGCCCTGAGCTCCTCCATGGTCAGGCTGTGGAAGGGGTACGCCCTCCTCACTACTTTCAGCGCTTCCTCGAGGGTCCTAGCGCTCCCCTCCACTACCATTGCAGCCAGCTGGTGAGCAAGCACATCGTAGGGGTTCCTGTGGCTCTCTACGTCCTCCAAGAGTTCCATCTTCGCCATATCAGCGATCGCCATGGACTCTAGGACCTCGTAGAGGTTGTCTGTAGCGAGGATCACAGCCTTGCTCACTGCTCCCCTCCTGTGGCCTGCCCTCCCAGCTCTCTGGACCAGCCTCACCACCTGCCTGGGGGAGTGGAGCTGCACTACAGTCTCTATGCCCCCTATGTCTATCCCCAGCTCCATGCTCGACGTGGCCACCAAGGCCCTCAACTTCCCCTCCCTGAAGTCCCTCTCAGCCCCCTCCCTCACCCTCCTCTCGAGGCTGCTGTGGTGTACCTGAGCTACGTCCGACGTGGCGGAGAGGAGCGCGCCCACCTCCTCTGCGAGAGACCTTGTGTTCGTGAAGATCAGCGTTTGGCCTCTCTCTATTATCTCCTTCAGCCTCTCTGGGATCTCCTCCCAGCTAGTCGCCTCTACCTTGAACTCGTACCTCTTGACCTCTGTGTCCCTCACCACCCTCACAGGCTCTGTCGTGGAGAGGAACCTCACTGCCTCTCCTATGCTCTTCCTCGAGAGAGTTGCAGAGAGCCCTATCCTCTGCACCCTCCTAGAGGAGGCGAGGGAGAGCCTCTCCAGGACGACGGCCAGCTCAGCCCCCCTCTCACTCTCCAGCATCTCCTGGAGCTCGTCCACTATCACCCAGCCAACGTTTCTCCAGATCTCCCGGTGGTCCCGCAGCGTCAGGAGCAAGTTGAGGCTCTCGGGAGTCGTTATGACTATGTCGGGAGGCCTCGAGAGGAACTCCTTCCTCTCCGCCGCCCCCGTGTCGCCGTGCCTCACCATAGCCCTAAGGCCTACTGCCTCCGCAAGCCTCCGAACCCTGAGGCCCAGGTCCCTGTTCAGGGCCCTGAGGGGGGTCACGTAAACAG
This sequence comes from Acidilobaceae archaeon, assembly GCA_039630105.1. Classification (GTDB taxonomy): domain Archaea; phylum Thermoproteota; class Thermoprotei_A; order Sulfolobales; family Acidilobaceae; genus DSZV01. Next base: position 78,621 of record JBCNVO010000054.1, on the reverse strand, counting down.
TCCTCACATAGCTGCCCTGAGGCTCCTCGAGCATCCTTGACAGCACTGGCAGAAGGGCAGCCTCTGTCTTCCCGCTACCAGTAGGGGCTACTATGAGCACGTGATCCCCTGTGAGCACAGCTCCTATGGCGTGTCTCTGTACCTCGTAGAGCTCCCTGAAGCCCAGCGCCTCTAGCGCCTTCTTCACCTTCTCGTGAAGCCTCTCGAGAACTCTGTCCAAGAGACCCCCCTTTCTGGAGTCCAACCCCCTATTTTATTCTTTGCATAGAAAGATATGTCGGAGCTGCTTTGAGCTGTTGGCAATCGACCGCCAAAGCAGGCGCAGCGATCGCCTTGTACGCAGCCGAAATGCTCCTGGCCATATACGTCCTCGCCCTCCCCCTTCCCCCTAGCCTCGCCCCTTTCTACAACATCGTCACAGCCCTCATCCTCTCCCTCCTCGCCCTCTTCCTCTCGCTGCTCATAGCTTTCTTAGCCAGGAGCACTCTCGTCGCTGTCTCCGCTACGGCGAGCATTCCTGTGGCGGCAGCGCTTGCTGGCGCACAGGTGCTTCGAGATCACCTTCTGGCCCTCCTTGGATCCTCTGTCAGTATGGTCGCAGCGATCCTGCTCTTCTCTAGGAGAGTCAGCGAGTCCTCCCTAGACTTCGCGAGAGGTCCCTCTAGCTGGTCCCCCACAGCTCTGGCATCTGCAGCCCTCTCCCTCTGGCTAGTGACCTCTAGCTATGACTTCCCCTGCGAGGTCTCTGTCCTCCTCGTCTCCCTAGTCCTCCCCTCTGCTGTCCTGAGCTCTCTTGTGTCGAGGAACGTGGGAGAGTCGCTGCTACTCGGAGCTCTCTCGGGCCTTGGGCCAGTGGGCCTCACCCTTACTGCCATCATTGCCTCCTTCAGGCCCTTGCCCCCCCTCAGATGCGAGGGGATAGACGTGGGGGAGCTGCTGGGCTACACCCACTACTCTTCTGTTAACAGGAGCATGACTAGGGCTGGGGGAGAAGAGTGGAGGCAGGAGATCATAGCGTGCTCGCAGAGGGGGAGAGCTATCGTTGCCCTGCAAGAGCCGTGGCTCCTGTGGATCTACGGGAGGGACTCAGATAGGGTGGCAGAGAGGTTAACGAAGAAGCTGGGGGGGTTTCGGAAGGTGGGAGGAGAGAGCTCCGGGTCCAAGGCCTTGCGCTTCCCAGAGCTTTACGCAGATATCTCAGCACTAGGGGACCAGAGCGTCTGGCTCGACCTAAGGCTCTCGGGGCTGAGGGAGGAGGAGGTGGAGGCATTGGCCTTCGAGGCTGCGAGGAGGGCGAGAAGGGTGGTAGTGACCCTGTCAGAGGTGCCCTGGAAGGACGCGAGCCTCTCGCCTAAAGGGCCTGCGAGGAGCGCTGGCCTCATATTTGCAGGTCTAGAGGACCTTGGGCAGGTGGAGAGAGTTGCCCAAGCCCTCTCCCCCAACAGCGAGGGCTTGAGGGAGAACCTCGCGAAAGGTTATCCCCTCTTCGCCTTCCCTGGCTGCGAGGGCAAGCTAATAGCGTTCAAAGAGGACGACCTGAAGGCTGTTCAGGTTTGAGCCAGTGGGGCCTGTCCTCACTAGCCCCCCAACCCTCTCAAAGAAGGAGTAGGAGTCGTTCTCCTCCAGAGCCCTCTGGGGGTCAAGGTTCATGGCCAGAGCCCTCTCTATGCTCTCTGCGGACGCGATAGCACCAGCAGCGTCAGTGAAGCCGTCTATCCCGTCGGTGTCCATTGAGAGGATAGCTGCGTTGCCCCTGCTGCCCCACCTCCTCATCACCATGGCCCACGAGAGGGCTAGCTCCATGTTCCTCCCTCCCTTGCCTTTGCCCCTCACCCTCACAGTAGTCTCCCCGCCCGTGAGGATGGCTCCGGGAGGCGCTACGGGCACCCCCCTGCTCATGGCCTCCAGCGTTATAGATGCCAGGACCCTCCCTACCTCCCTAGCCTCCCCCTCTAGCCGTGAGGTGAGGACGAACGTGTTGAACCCCAAGCCCTTCAGCTTCTCCTCTAGCCCCCTCAGGACGTCCATGTTAGTAGCCACGAGCTCGTTGGCAGCTCGAGAGAGGAGGGGAGATCCGGGTTTCGGCGTCTCCTCCCTCCTCCCCTCTGCCCCCTCCTTTATGAAAGCCACGACCCTTGGGGGCAGCTGGGGCTCAAGGCCATAGCGCTGCAGCACTGCCTCCGCATCTCTAAACGTCGTGGGATCTCCCACTGTGGGCCCTGAGCCTATGGCGTCCATGTTGTCTCCAGGCACGTCGCTCGCGTATAGCCCCGTCACAGGGGCAGGGTATGCATATGAGGCGAGCCTCCCTCCCTTCGTGGCAGAGAGGTGCTTCCTGACGGCGTTTATCTCCTGGATAGTAGCGCCAGAGGAGAGCAGATACTTGGTGGTCTCCCTCACGTCCTCTATCGTCAAGGGATCTAGGGGCTTCTCCACGAGGGCAGAGGCTCCGCCAGAGACGAGCACCACTAGCCTGCTCGTCCTGGCGCTCCTCACCCACTCCAGGACCGCCTCCCCTGCGCGCAGGCTGGACTCGTCGGGCAAGGGGTGCGAGGACTCTATGAGCTCTAGTCCCCCTACCTTCCCTCCTGCCCCCCTCGCCGTTACCACGACGCCTCCCTCTGCCTCAAAGCCCTCCAGCAGTCCCCTTGCCATCTGCACTGCTCCCTTCCCCACTGCCACAACTACTCCCTTGCCCTTTGGCGCTCGACTCTTCACCCTCGAGTCCAGCCTAGCAAGGGTCACTACCTCTCCGACCAACTCCTCAGCGAGAGGGAACAGCTCCACGGCTCCTCCCCTCCTCTCTGGACAAGGCTAATTATAAGAGTACTTGCTATACTTCAAGGGGAAAAGATGAAGTACAAGAGGCTATTGGTGCCTGGCAGGTTCCAGCCTCCTCACAGGGGGCATTTGCAGACAATACAGTTCGCTCTGAACCTTGCAGAGGAGGTGATAGTGGTGGTAGGGTCTGCCCAGGAGTCCTTCACGTTGCGCAACCCCCTGACTGCAGGGGAGAGGCTGCTCCTGCTCAGGAAGCTCCTCAAGGAGGAGGTGGGGGAGGACTTCGATAGGCTCTACCTGGTCCCGGTAATGGACATTCAGATGCACAAGACGTGGGTTCAGTACCTCAAGATGCTCCTCCCTCCTTTCGACGGCGTGGTCTCGGGAAACGAGCTCGTGCTCCTGCTTTTCGAGGACATGGGGCTGGCAGCCATAAGGCCTCCCATGTATGAGCCAGCTGAGTGTAACGGCACCATCATAAGGAGCAAGATAGTGAAGAGGGAGGAGTGGGAGGACTGCGTGCCCCCCTCGCTGAAGGAGGAGCTGGAGAGGATAGGCTTCGCCGAGAGGGTGAGGAGGCTGGCAGGGGGTAGGAGTTGATAGAGATAGACGGCTCTATGGGAGAGGGTGGAGGCCAGATACTGAGGACAGCGATAGCCCTCTCAGCCATAACTGGCAAGCCTGTGAAGATCAGGAACATCAGAGCAAAGAGGGAGAACCCAGGCCTGAGGTCCCAGCACCTCGTGGCAGTGAAAGCAATAGCCTCCCTAAGCGGCGGCAGGTTGGCAGGGGCAGAAATAGGGAGCACCACGCTCGAGTTCTACCCAGGGAGGATAAGGGGCGGCTCTTACTTCTTCGACGTGGGCACGGCTGGGAGCGTAGCGCTCGTCCTCCAGGCCCTCCTCCCTGTGGCGGCCTTCGCAGACTCTCCAGTTGAGGTGAGGATAAGGGGGGGAACAGACGTTCACATGGCCCCTACCATAGACTATATGAAGGAGGTCCTCTCCCGCCTCACCTCCCTCATGGGCTTCAGCTTCAGCCTCTCGCTCGAGAGGAGGGGGCATTACCCGAAGGGCGGGGGGAGCGTGAGGGTGAGGGTAGAGCCCTCGCGCCTCTCTGCGAGGGACTTCGTGGAGAGGGGAGGGCTGGTAAAGGTGGGCATTAGGAGCCATGCTGTGAGGCTGCCGAGGCACGTGGCAGAGAGACAGGCTGCAGCTGCACAGGAGGCCTTGAGGGGGGAGCTCGGGAGGGAGCCAGAGGTGTCCTTGGAGGTGAGCGAAGACGCATTAGGCCCTGGGAGCGGCGTCCTAACCTGGGCCCTCTATGAGAAAACTGTCCTGGGCGCCGACAGCATAGGAGCTCCTGGCAAGAGGGCAGAGATCGTTGGCAAGGAGGCAGCTCAAGCCCTTCTAGAGGACATATCCACAGGCGCTGCGCTTGACAGGCACGCCGCGGACATGATACCCCTCTACTCAGCCCTCGCGAAGGGCACCTCAGTGCTGAGCGGGGCTATGCTGACAAGCCATGCCACGACGACCCTTGAGCTCCTCTCCCTGATCCTCGAGGGCTACTCGTACAAGCTCGAGGGCTCCCCTGGGAGGCCATTTAAGGTGACGATCAGGGGGGCAGGGCTCTAGAAAGTATGTCCTCCATCACCCTAAGAGCCTGCTCCCTCGATATTGCAGAGAGGAGGTAGACCTCCTCTACTGCTCCTGCCCTCTTCAGCTCCCCTGCCCTCCTTACCGCCTCCCCCAGCTGCTCCTCGCCTGCAAGGTCTACCTTGTTTATGCCCAGGTACACAGGCCTCCCCTCCAGGAGATCTGAAATGCCCTCCAGCACCTTCACCTGCCTCTCCAAGCTCATGTACGTTGAGACAGGATCTATCAGGAAGAGCACAGCGCCCCTGAGCTCGCTCAGCGCTGCTATGGCCCTTCGCTCTATCGCGTTCATATCCTCCACAGGCCTGTCGAGGAGCCCAGGCGTGTCTATTACCTGCACCCTCCTCCCCCTATGGTGTGCATGGCCAACTATTACCTGCTTAGTGGTGAAAGGATAGTCTGCCACCTCAGGCCTCCCGCTGGAGACGTTGCCCACGAAGGTCGACTTGCCGACGTTTGGGGGGCCTGCTAGTATGAGGGTCGGCGCGTCGGGCTCTATACTGGGAAGCCTCTGGAGGAACACGACTAGGTTCTTGAGCAGGACCATGTCTTGCCTACACCTCCTGAAGAGGGACACCATCCTGCCCCTCCCCTCCACGTAAGCTCTCCTCCCCTCCTCCCCTCCCAGGACTGCCACGAGGCGTCTATACTTCTCCCAGAGCCTCCTCACCATGTACCTTGCCTTTGAGAGACATCGCAGGGAGGACTCTATCTTCCCCCTCTCGAACTCGATCTCTATGAGCCTCCAGTAGAAGGGGTGGAGGTCCCTCAGCAACCTCTCCAGCTCCTCTACTCCCTCTGTGCTAGAAAGGAGGACGTCGTGCACCATCTGCAGGCCAGATAACCTGCCTTTCACTCCCTTGGAGTACCTCCTCTTTATCCTCTCCAAGATCTCGTCGTACGTTGCTATGTAGATCTCTTTGGCCCCCCTCAACGACCCCCTCTGACCTCCCTAAGCAACAGATAATGAATCGCCCTCGCCACGCTCAGCGCAAGCCTTATGAGGGCAAGGAGGGAGAGGGTCGCGAGCATAAGCGTGGCTATCGCGAAGGGTTCAGAGGAGCCCCCCACTACCTCTACCAGAGTGTGCGTCGAGATCGAGAGAACAGCTGCTATCATGAGCACCCTGATCAGGATGGCAGGCAGGTTCCCCACCTTCACTGTCTCCTTGATCATGTTATCGTACTCTCTGTACAGCAGGAGAACGGCAACGAGGAAGAGGGGGAGCAGGAGAAGGAGGCCTGGGAAGAGGCTGAATATATTTATGCCCAGCCTCTTGAGGAGGTAAACTACGAGGGGGACAGATATGAGCACGCCGCTTATCTTTGCAGAAGAGAGCGCCACCTCCCTCCCTATCTCGTAGAGCTCCTCTGGGACGAGCGAGGGGATCTTGAGAGTCATTCTCTCCTCGAGCGCAAATGCCACCCTCTCCCAGTGCCTGCTCACAAGGCTCGAGACGGCAATAGTCGCGAGGGGGAGGAGAACTAGGGGCACTGCTATAGTCTCCTCAATGAGGCCAGCACCGTATGCAGAGAGAGCGACGAGGGGGGAGAGCTCGCTTATGCTGGCCATGTGGAGGCTCATGGCAGTAGCGTAGAAGGGGCTGCCGAGGGTGAGAAAGGTAGCTGCAAAGACGGAGATTATTCTCACGGCTACTGCAAGGGCTACGAGGGCGATCAGGACCACCACCTCTGCCCCTATTCCAGCTGTGAGGGGCGTGGAGATGCCCACCGAGACGAGGTACAGCATGGCAATAGTGTCCACTAGAGGGCCTAGCACCCCCCTCCCGCCAATAGACCTGCTGAAGACGTAGCCTGCCACAAAGGCGCCCAGGAGGGGGCTCGCAAAGAGCTGGGCAACGCTGGCATATGCAAGGGTGAGGGAGAGCGCTATGAGGGTCCTGTACTCCTCCTTGGCCTGGAGAAGGCGAAACAGAATGTGGAAGAGGGGCGCGCTGATGAGGGCGAGCAGGACCGTTAAGGTGAAGACTGTAAGAGGGTCTCTGCCACCGCCAGTGATCAGGCTAAGGGCAGCGAGGAGGACCACGTCCTCTGCAGTCGTCATGCTGAGAGCTACCCTTTTCGCGCTCTCGTTGCCAAAGACCGAGATCAGCTTGTAGACTGTGACTGTGCTCGAGGAGAGGAAGGCAATGGCTACGACGAGCCCCTCTGTAGCTGTGAGGCCTGCCAGCCTCGTCGCCAGGAGGGTGAGCCCCACTATTGCTGCCGCCTCTAGCAAGACCATAGATGCTGCTCTCAGCTCAAAGCCTACTGAGCCTACCTCCCTGCCCACCTCGAAAGCTATGAGAATGCTTCCGAACAGGAGGAGCCCTGTACTCGCCTGGTATACTGTCTGAGCGTCTACGCCGAAAAGGGCGAGGAGCCCTGTTTCCTCTGCTAGGTACCTCACCAGCAGGCCTGCCAGCAGGAAGCCGGGGAAGGGGCTCAGGTTAAGCCTGTCGCTGAAATAGCCGAGGACGACAGCCAAGGCTATCGTTACAGAGGCGAGCTCGAGTATCCCCACAGGGCCCCCAACGCCGCTAGCCCTCCTGGCCCTAATTAGCCTACCCACGTAGGCCTCCTGCAGCCAGAGTTAGGCAGAATATGGAGTGGGAGGGGCTGTAGTCGAGCACCTCCCTGCACGACTCTACCTCCACAGCGCAGGAAGAGAACTCCCTTAGGGCCTCCTCTACTGCCTCCCTGCACGAGATCGTGAGGGTGTAGTAGACTATCCTTCCCTTGCCCGCTAGGAGCTGACAGGCCTCCCTCGCGAAGTAGCGCGAGGCCGTAGGGTGGTCCATAATGACCCTGTCGAAGGAAGGTCTAAGGTAGCGGGGGAGCAGGGAGGCGTCAGCACGAATCACTGCGACCTCCCCCCTCAGCCTCCTCTGATTGAGCCTCACGTTCTCTGCGAGCAGCTTCACTGCCTCCAAGTTGAGATCAGAAGCTACCACCTTTGCCTCCTTCAGCGCTGCTATGTGAATCACGTGACCTCCTATGCCTGCAAACATGTCGAGGACCTTTTCCCCCCTCTCGACCTCCTCCGCCACCCTCCTGTGCTCCCCTGCAAGCCTCGGGTTGAAGTAGGCCTTCGCTAGGTCCACGGCGAAGCTCAGGCCATACTCCTTGTGCACAGTCCTCGTCCTCTGCTCCCCAGCCAAGTGTTCTACCCTCTGGGACCTCAGCTCTCCCCATGTTTCCACCTTCAGCAAGGCCACATTGACTCGCGGCATCTCCCTGAGGAGGACCTCTGCTGCCTCCACGTAGAGCTCCTTTGGGATCTCCCTCTTCCAGCTGAAGAGCGCTATGTCACCCACGAAAGTGGGGCTTGGCACTCCTGGGAACAGATCTCTCAGCGTCCTCCTCTGCTGGACCTCGGGAAAGGCCACCTCCTTCTCCTCCACCTCGATCCCGTTCTTGCCCAGAAGGGAGACGGCGTCCTCTCCTAGCACAGGCAGGCAGACCTTGCGACCTATCTGGAGTGGTCTGTGGGCGCGGGAGAGGAGGTCGTGAGACTTCAAGAGCCTTATGGCCCTCTCTGCCTCTTCCCTTGCTACGCAGGCAGCTTTCACCTCAACAGCTCCCTCTCCAGCGACTCCACCTCTTCCCTAAGCCTCCTCACATTTGCCTTGAGCTGGTGCTCCAGCGAGACCTTGTTACCCCTACCTACCGCATATAGCAGCCTCTCCTCGCCTGCCACCCACGCCTCCGAAGGCGCTCTTCCCCCTTCCACATCAGTCCTCAGCTTCAGGTATGCTGTGAGCTCGGGGAACCAGAGGGCCTCTAGCCTGTGGCTCTCGCCCAAGTAAGTACCAAAGTGAACTGCCTTGAGGAAGGAGCGGGCAAGCGCAGGATATAGGGACTCCCAGCCAGTCCTCCTCGCCATGGACTCGATGGAGAGGAGGGCTGCCCTCGCCTCCAATGGCCCTCTGCCTAGAACGGAGGCAATGAAGTTTTCCAAGACGTTCCACCTGGGCCCCGTTGAGACAGAGCGAATGGCTAGCTCTACGGCTTCTGCTGCAGTCTCCATATCGCTTGCCTCAGGGAGATCTAGGGGAGTGTGATATATCCTCCTTGCCTTCTCCCCCCAGAGGCTGTGAAAGCAAAGAGTCTGGAAGCCCTGGGAGGCAAAGGAGAAGCTGTCGCACTCAGGACACTCGCAGCACCTCTCCCTCATGCCCACAGAGTACTGGGGGCTGCCAGAGAACGTGAGCTCGCCCAGCGCAGCCATGTCGAAGTTCACGTAGACAGTGCCCCTATGCGCTCCTATCTCTGCCAGACCCCCTGCATACAGCTTGCTCCCCCAAGCCCAGTACCAGGAAGCATAGCCGGGCGCTCCGTGTTCCTCAGCTGTGAACGAGACGAAACGAACAGGCAGGTCCCTCTCCAGGAGGCGTCTAGCAGCTACCATAGCCTGCGCAAGCCCCACAGTGTTGTCGTTAAAGCCTGAATACCACTTGTCGTGATGAGCGCCAAATAACACCAGCGCATCTGCCTTGCCCAGCGTCCCAGCCTCCACTATGTACCCGTGGGATTCCCTGACCCGCGTCTCGACGTTCATGCTGATCCTGCTCCCTGCCCTGGAGCTGTACCCCTCCTCCACTACCACGATAGGAATGGGGGAAGGAGAGCCCGCATGGTAGCTGAAGCCCCAGTGACCTGTGGTCACCACAGCTCTGGGGGAGCTGGGGGACTCGACTATCAGGCCAACTGCGCCGTCCCTTGCTGCCTCCAGGGCCAGGTACTTTATGTCGTCAGGGTCCTCTGGCTCCCTTGCAACAACTATCTTCCCCTCTCTCTCAGCCCTCTCCTCCATCCTCACCCACGGGGCCTCGAGAGAGGAGCTCTCCACGTAGGGCGCAACTGCTAAGCTGATCGGCCTTGGGTAGAGCTCCACCCCTCTCAGCTCCCAGGAGAGCAGAGGGACAGTGAGGAGCCTGGAGGAGCCCACTGTTTCCTCAGCGAGCCCCCGGACCTTCTCCACCCTCTCCCTCTCCCGCCGGCTGCCTGCCAGCACAGATTCCCTGTCGTGGAGCTCTGCTGCAATGGCCTCTAGCTTCTCCCTTGCCTCAGCTCCCAACTCGCTCCCCTGTAGGCAGAATGAGGAATATAATCTGTTCCCTTCCCAAGGTTCTGGGGGAGCGCTTGAGTTACGAGGAGAGGAGGAAGAGGCTAGTCATGATGCTCAGAGAGGAGGGCTACATCAGGAGCCAGAGGGTCGCGCAAGTAATGATGAAAGTTCCGCGGGAGCTCTTTGTGCCAGAGGAGCTCAGGGAGATGGCTTATGAGGACAGACCCCTACCTATAGGCTTCGAGCAGACCATAAGCGCTCCGAGTATAGTGGCATATATGACAGAGCTCCTGAACCCCCTGCCTGGGGAGAGGGTTCTGGAGGTGGGCACGGGCTCCGGCTACCAGGCGGCGATCCTGGCAGAGCTAGTCTCCCCAGGCGGCCTCGTCTGGAGTATAGAGAGGATACCACAGATAGCAGAGGCGGCAAGGAGAAGGCTAGAGGCGCTGGGCTACGGGGAGAGGGTGAAAGTAGTGGTGGGAGACGGCTCGCAGGGATATCCCGAGGGGGCTCCTTACGACAAGATAATGGTTACTGCCTCTGCGCCCGAAGTCCCGCCCCCTCTCGTGGAGCAGCTGAAGGTTGGGGGCACAATGGTGATACCTGTCGGTCACTCCTATATGCAGAACCTCTACCTCGTGAGGAAGGGGGAAAGAGGGGAGGTGCACGTGTGGAGGGACATGCCCGTGGTCTTCGTTCCTCTGATAGGAAAGTACGGGTGGAAAGAGAGGGGGAATAATTAGGCTTCGGGATCTCCAGACGTTGGGGAATCGATGAGGAGTGTGGTGGACGCTGAGCATCGCGATGAGGACAAGGAGCCCCCTGAGGTCCCGCAACCATATCTCGTTTATAAGGGCTAATAGATCTTGCAGTGGGGAGGAGGGGCGCTTCTGAGAGGAGGGGAAGGATGAGCGTAGCAGTAATAGCTGACTGGGACGCTGATGGCATAGTCGCTGCAGCCCAGATCGTATATGCGCAGGAAAGGCTCGGGATCTTCCCCCTTAGAGCAAGGGCGCCCGTGGACCTCATCCCCTCCGGCCCCAGGGGTTTCAGGGAGAAAGTAGCGGGCAAGTGCTGGGATCACTTGATAGTGGCAGATATCCCCTTCACAGTAGAGGTGCAGCTGGGCCTCGACGACCTGTCCAGCAGGTGTAGTTACTCCCTCTACTACTTCGACCACCACGACACCACTGTCAGGAACAAGGAGCTCCTAGAGAAGAGGTACAGAGAGCAGAGAGCTTTGGTAGTAGTGGGCTCCTACTCCACCTCCCAGCTGGTGAGGAACTTCCTCGAGAGGCACGGCATAAAGCCCACCCCGAGGCTGAAGCAGTTCATCGAGGCTGTCAATTTCATAGAGGGCGGTCGCCGCTCCTCAAACAACAACGAGGGCGCTATAAAGATAGTGGTTTCCATTTCCAAACGCCTGAACATAACGAAGAGCACAGAGGAGTGGCAGAAGTACGTCCGCTGGCTCGCAAGCCCCATTCCCTTTGACGAGCTAGACCTCGCTCAGGGCAAGGAGGCGCCAGAGATCATTACAGAGAGCCTCAAGACGTCGAAAGAGGCTGACGAGGAGCTCAAGAGCGTAGCCATGGACTTTGCCATGTCAGCGCGCAGGGTGGGCTTCGTCAAGTTCGTGGACGCGAGGAACAGGTGGATGGGGAGAGGCGCCTCTGCCCTTGCCTCAGCCATCCACAAGACTGTGAAGGAACCAGTCGTGCTCCTCGTTAACAGGGACGACGGCACTGTCCTCGTCATCGTGAGGTCCTCTAGGGGGGAGGCTGGAAAAATAATCCAGCACCTGTACGAGAACGGCATCGTGGAGGACAGGGGGGGACATCAGAACATAGCTATAGCCAGGCTGTCCCGCGAGGTTTCTGTGGCAGACTTAGAGAGGGCGATCCTCAGGGCCTCCCTCGACGTGAGCAGGGACCACTTCTAGGCCTGTCCCTGGTCCTCCGCCTCGCCCTCCCTCCGCACTCCTGCTACGTACTAGCACATAGCTTACTTGTGGCACCTCTTCACGGGGGGCTCCCGTGATCTGTAGGTACTGCGGCTCCACAGACATAGTCTGGGATCACGCGAGCGGTCACCTAGTCTGCGCCTCTTGCGGATCGGTGCTGGAGACGATCATGGAGCACTCCCCCACCTACAGCGCTCCCAAGAGGAGGTTCTGCCTGAGGCCAGAGGAGAGGGAGGTCCCGAGGAGGGCTTGGGGGCTAGAGGGGGTGCTGAACAAGAGGGCCTTAGGCGCTCTTAAGAACGAGCACGTGAAGGAGCTGCTGGAGGTGGTCAACAGCCACCCTCTACTGAAGGCGAGGACCTTCAGGGTCAAGGTGGCCCTGGCAGCCTACCTGTACCACAGGGCAATGGGTTACTCCAAGCGCACTTCCATGCTACAGGCATCAAAGATGACTGGCGTGCCCCCCAGGACTATGGACAAGCTGGAGTCTAAGTACAGGACGATCTTGACAGCTGCGGAGGGCAGGGCGAGGAGCCTGGTCAGGAGCTAGGCGTACTCTCTCCACGTGTGGCCGCACTTAGCGCACCTGTAGAAACGGGTAGGAGGCTCGTCAGCAGCCCTGGTCTGGAGCATCCAGAAGAAGGCCTCGTCGTGGCTGCACTTTGGGCAGACGACCCCTTTCACCTTCTCCATTGTGGAGGGGGCTTGCTTAGCTATCAAGTTCGTCCTATCTCTCGGGTTCCTCGCCACCCCCACTCTTATCGACTGCTGGGGCATGGAGAGCGGGGCTGTATAGCCGCACTTGGGGCAGTGCATCTCTCTCCTACCCTCCACTGTCCTCGGCTGCATTATGCTCCCACACCGGGGACAAAAGCTGACCAGCACGAAAACCACCTAGCTTTGGCGGAGGATCCTGGGCTTATTAGCTATGAACGCGCTCGCAGTCCTCGCGAGGTCTTCGAGGAAGGGGTAAAGGTTAGCCTTCGGGTCTCTAGGCGGTCGCGGGAGGCCACAATCGCAATCGCCCAACGAGTACCTCAGCTCCTCTGCATAGCCCTCTGCCTCCAGCCTCTCGCAGAGCTCCTCGCAGCTCCTGGAGAGCAAAACTACGTCGAACCCCTTCCCCCTCGTCACTGCCGAGGCGCAAAAGCCCTCTAGGCACCGCGTGTAGAGTATCCTTACCTCAGGTTTCAAGCTCCAGACCCTTCCTCTGCGCCTCCTCTAGCAGCTTGGACCTGAACTCTTTGTTTGTCTTCTCTATTATCTCGAGAGCCCGGAGGAGCACCTTTTTTATGCTCGTCCTCTCGCTCCTCAACTCCACGAAGATCACAATCTTCTCCTCTAGCGGGTGGGGCTGCTCGTAGTATGCGAACTTCACCTCTTTCATAGAGAGAAGGGTCCTGGCTAGCAGGTTGCCCATGCTGTGGTCCTCCCCCTCTATGGTGACGATGTACTTCCTCGGCCTCTTTTCCCCCTCTGCAACTCTTATGGTAACGCTCATAGGCCCCCTCTCCCCCCATGGCTATCGGGGTTTAAATCCTACCACCTTCTCTGGGCCAGGAGCCTCCTCAGGTTTATGGTCAGGAGGCGGGAGGACGCTATGCTGGAGACCTTCCTGCCCTCCACGTTGCCACAGGCAGGACACTTCATAGTTTTCTGGCTCAGGGGCTCCATGACAGAGAGGCAGCGGGAGCAGAGCGCGTACACGACGCCGTACTGGGGAGGCTTCGTGGTGAGGTGGAAAGGTGGAGTGGAGCTCAGGGTCTTAGCCGATATCACGTCGCCTACCCTGAAGTACTCGAAGACGTCCTTCACGTACTCCCCTGCTATCTGCCAGACAGGGAGCAGCCCCGTGTAAACGGACTGGAGCTCTGAAACCCACCTCACTGTTGGGCTCAAGGAGAGAACTCCGTAGAGCTCCACTGTCACGAAATCCGACCTCACAGAGGACACAATACCCACCACGCTCGAACCTATGGGGGGGAATTGGACCCTCTTCTTCCCCAGCACAGCCACTACTTTCGACTTATTGTCATAGACAGAGCGGCCCATTATGCTTGCCCTCAGGTGCCCTGAGCTGTCAGTGTAAACGTTCTCTCCCGGCACGTATTCTTCCTCTATGCCAAGGGAGTCTCCGGGCAACACAAGGCTGTCAGAGCCCAACCTCTTACCCTATTGAGAAGCGAGTTGCAGGCTTTTAGGCTACCAGGGGAACCTGTAGGGCTCCAGCTCCCCCCTCAGCGCCATGATGGTCTCGCCAGGCGTGAGCACAGGCTTCTCGTACTCCCAGTGGTCGTCTGTGGGGATCCGTGGGCAGCTGGTGACGCTGAAGGCCTGGAACCACTCGTTGTCCACAGCCATTAGGTTCTGCAAAGTGAGGTTCTCCGAGGACATCAGCAAGTACTTCTTGCCCCTCCTTCTCATCTCCTCTGCGAGGAGCTTGACGAGCCAAGGCCTGTACTGGCCCGTCTTCACCCCAACGAAGATCCCCCACCTCTCCACCTGAAAGGACTCGGCGACCTTGAGCAACCTTATCCTGTAGGTCCTCTCCCCTAGGGGCGTGAGGTCCGTCGCCCTGTTCTCATAGGGATCTAGCTTCACCACAGGCCTGAACGTCGCCAGGTAGAGGCCGAGAGGGTGGAAGACTCCGCCGCCGAAGTAGAGGTAGGCATCCGCCTTTACCCCCCTCGCAACTCTGTAATCGCAACCAATGACTTGGCCGTCAGAGAAGAAGGGCTGGAGACCCCTCGGCACCACAGCTCTAAGTCCCTCCTCCTCTAGCTGCTGCCGGATCTCCCTGACCATGTGAGTGTGTTGTGCCGTAGTGACTACAGCGACCTCCCTTGCCCCATGGGAGCGTAACAGCTCGCCTGCTCCCCGCACAGCTTCCTTTGTCACCCTCAGCTTGCTGAGAGCTGGCACATAGATCACTCTAACCCCCCTAGGTTCCAGTCCTTCGTGAGCTATCTCTGCAGGGTATGGGCTGTGGCCTACGTGAACTATCGCGTCGGGCCTCAGAGTGGCCAGGAGCTGTCCATACTGTAGATCGCAGGAGCCGTAGACGCTGTCTGCATGGACGAAGACCTCCGCCTCCTCCAGAGCCTCCTCTAGGCAGCGGGCTATGTCAGCACCGAACTTCTTCAGTCCGTCGGGGAGCTGCAGCACTATCCTCTTCGCGCTCGTCCCCCTCAGAGACCTTACTGCGAGGTCCAGCTCCACCTCATACGGCAGCTCCTCGCACCTTCCCATGAGACCTCCCCTGACGAGAGGTAGCCTAATACTAAAAATAGCAGGTCAGAACTAGTCTAGTTGGCTGAGAGGATGAGGCTGCGCTTCAAGGACGCAGGCGTGTGGCTCGGCATAGTGGAGAGCATAGAGAAAGTGATAGACGAAGGCGTCTTCCTCGTGGACGCAGAGGGGATCTCGCTGAGAGCGCTCGACGTTAGCCACGTAGCCATGATAGACCTCCACTTCCCAAGCAGCTCCTTCGAGGAGTTCCAGGTGAGGGGGAGGGAGGAGATAGGCGTCTCCTTCGGCGTCCTCGCGAGGGTGCTCAGGAGGGCAAATAAGGGGAGCGAGTTAGTGCTGGCAACAGAGGAGAGCTCCCTCATTGTGGAGTTCCTAGGAAAGGGGAGGAGGACTTTCAAGATACCTCAGCTTGGCCTCACATACGACAAGCTGCCTGAGCCTCGCATAGCTTTCACTGTGAGGGCGAAGCTGCTGGGCACGACTTTTACAGAGGCAGTGGGAGCTATAGCTCCTGTTTCAGAGGTTCTTGAGCTGAGAGCGAGCGAGGACAGACTCGTCTTCGCAGGGGAGGGAGACCTCGTGAAGAGGGCAGAGGTGGAGCTGCTCTCAGGTTCTAACCTCCTGGAGCTGGACGCAGAAAGTGACGACAGATCGAAGTACTCTACTGAATACTTCACCTACCTCATCCCTGCCTCCCGCCGCGCTGAGACTGCAACGATAAGGTATGCAGGGGACGCGCCAGTAAAGATTGACCTAGAGCACGCAGGGGGCGGAAGGCTGACCTTGTATGTATCGCCGAGGGCCGAGTAGCTTTGAGATAGGGAGATGGGACCGCAGGGCCCTGCGCATTCTCTTCAGCTCCTACTACGAGACCCACCGCGTAAAGGTGCCCAGGGAGCTGGCGAGGAGGGAGTTCGCCTTCCAGCCTCTCGAGGCAGAGAGCTATGTTAGGCACATATACTTCTCATCGGAGGAAGACCTCTTCAGGTACCTCGTCCAGGAGCCTCCCAAGCATGCCTACTACTCCGTAGGGCTTTACCACCTCCCCGAGGCAAGGAGCATGGAGGAGAAGGGATGGTTGGGCTCGGAGATCCTGGTTGACATAGATGTGGACAAGCTAGAGGGGTGCGAGGGCATCAAGACGGAGGGAGGCGAGATAGTGGGGGACGAGTGTCTAGAGAGGGGTTTTGAGATGGCTCTTGTGGGGAGGAAGATCTTGGAGAGGGACTTCGGCGCAGAGGTGAGCGCATACTTCAGCGGGAGCAGGGGCTTCCACCTCATCGCAAGAGAGGAGAGCTATCTAAGGCTGGGGAGGGAGGAGAGGGAGGAGATCGCTAGATACCTCTCAGCCAGAGGGCTTGAAATAGAGTTGCTCCTCCCCAGGAGGGGACGAAGGATGTTCCCTGCACTCCCTACTGAGAGAGATCCTGGGTGGAGGGGATGGTTGGCGCAGAGGGCGAGGAGGCCAGAGGACCTAGAGTTATTGGGAGAAAAGCTGGGGATCCCGATAGACGAGCAGGTAACAAGAGACCCATCCCGGCTGGCGCGGCTCGTGGGGAGCATTAACGGGAAGTCCGGGCTCCTCGTCACAGAGATCAAGGACAGCTTCTCCCCCGACATAACCCTCTCCCCTTGGCGGGGAGAGCTCACCATAAAGGCCAAGACGTCCCTCGAGGACGTAAGGGTGCTCGGCAAAGAGCTTCGCATGAGGAGCGGGGAGACCTTGAGCATGGACGCTGCCCATGCGATGCTCCTTTACCTAAAGGGCGCTGCAGAGATCTTGGAGGGGGAAGTAGAGGTTGTCTGAGCTAGGCAGACACCTCTCCTCTGCGGAGCCGCTAAGTTTGGAGCAGCTGAGGGAGGCTCGACGGGTGCTCTCGGTCTACTGCAGGAGAAGGGGGGAGATGTGCGCGAAGTATTTAGAGATCTCGTCCAGGACTGCTAAGGCTGCGAGCGGCCTCAGGATCTTCGAGCTGGTGAGGTCAGAGGAATACTCTGGCATTGACGCAGGCATAGGCGGGCTGATAAGAGAAATAGAGGAGCTCTATGCCCTGTACCTCTCTGGCATTTGGGTTACCTTGGCAGGAGATCCTCTGGTTAAGCTGCTCTCGGACCTCACGCTTGAGGGGGCGCGCTACGAGAGAGGAGATCTAGTGGCTCTAAGCCTGGAGAAGGCAGTGGTTCTCTCTGCTCTAGGAGCAGCTATGCCCGTGAAGAGCGTGGCAGCAGAGCTCTAGAGGAATATCCTCTCCACCTTCCCCAATATCTCTGCCTTCCCTCCCCTAGGCCTCACCAGTTGGGTGCCACAGGAGAGGCAGCGCACGGGGAAGGTGGAGTGGCTGAACACCACCTGCGTGTTGCCGCAGTTAGGGCAAGTTACGAGGAGGAACCTGCTCCGCGGCTGGGGGATCAGTATCTTCCTGCGCTTGAACTCGAAGGCCGGGGAGCTCATCACCTGCTCGCCTCCACGAGCTCCACCTTCTTGAGCCTGAGGTTAAGAATGTGGCGCTTATAGCTGCACTGTGAGCAGGTGATCCTGAGCGTTATCCTCTTGTTGACCTTCGCAAGCCTCTTCTGCTCTGGCTTCCTCTTGCTCCCGTACCCCTCCTGCTTCCTCAGATACCTCCTCTGCCCCTCTGCCAGAGTCCTCCTCTGGCCGTGCTTGTATATCGATACAGCGTGCTCCGTGTGGGTCTTGCACCTCGGGCAGTAGACCCTTATCTTCTTCGGAAACTTCAAGGCAGTCCCCCTGCTACACCTTGTCGAGATCCTTATATTTCTGCCTCGGCTAGCTCCCGCAGTAAATATAAGAGTCAGCTGTGCCTCCTCTCCCGGCGAGAGGAGATGAAGGCTCAGAACGTGGGAGCGATAGGGCCAGTCATGATCTTGATCGGAGTGCTAGTCTCAGCAGGAGGGCTGGCGGTGGCAGCGCAGGATGGCTCGTCGGAGATCATGGCAAAGGCCATTGGCGCAGCCATCGCTGTAGGCGTGGCAGGCCTGGGAGCAGGCTTCGCAGTAGGCGTGGGCGGCGCAGCTGTAGCGAGCGCCATTGTGGAGAGAAGGGAGGCCTCTGGAGCCCTCCTGCTCATAGTGTTCCTCGGGGAGGGAATCGCTATCTACGGCCTTCTCATTGCTCTGCTGATAATGCTGATACTGTAGCCCCCAGCAGAGAGGAGAGGAACATCAACTTTTGTCTAGCATAGCAATGAAAAACCCCTCGCTCTCGTGCTCGTGAGGGTAGAGCCTGCAGGCCTCCACCCTGTAGCCTCGATACGGGGCGCCGCAAAGGGCTGTCGAGGGCTTGGAGAGGCGAAGGCCCAGGGCTGCGGAGGCGAAGGCGACCACCTCCTCCCCCTCCTCTGGCATGAGGGAGCACGTGGCATACACAATTCTATCTGCATACTTGGACACGTTCGCCAGGATCTCCCTCTGCAGGCTGCTGTAGTACTCCACCTTCCCAGGCCTGAGTGTTACCCTCAGTCCTGGGTCCTTTGAGAGGGCGCCAGTGTTGCTGCAAGGAGCATCTATGAGCGCCTTATCGTGTCTCTCAAGCCTCACCCTCCTCGCATCAGCCACAAGGTACTCTATCGCGCCCTCCCTGACCCCTATCCTTTTCATGAGGTGCTTCATCACGTTCATCCTCCTCCCGCTAATGTCTATGGCTGTCACCCTCGCGTTGCCCTCGGCGAGGGCAAGGATCAGGGAGGTCTTGATGCCGGGGGCTGCGCATGCATCTACTATCCTCTCCCCTGGCGAGGGCCTCAGGGCCTCTACCACTGCTGCAGAAGCAACGTCGTGCGGTATTGCCAGGAACTCCCTCACGCTCTTGAGAGTCCTCACAGGCCTCGGCGTCCTCAGCACCTTGAACATGTAGGGGAAGTGGCGGCTCTCCTCCAGCTCTACTCCCTCCCCCTCTAGCCTCCTCCTCACGCTCTCCACGCTAGCTCTCAGCGTGTTCGCGCGGAGCCACCAGAGGCGCCTGTTCATGGCCGAGAACAGCTGTACTGCCTCCTCCCCCACCAGCCCGAGCAGCTTTTCGTACATCCACTGCGGAACGGAGAGCTGGCAGTATGGGTCTAGGGGGACCTGGAGGGAGCCAGAGAGCCAAACCCTTGCCAGCACCTTCGGCCTCGCCTTCCCAGCGGCGCAGAGGAGCTTCACGTAGTCGCTCACGAAGGCCCTGGAGAGCTCGTAAAGCCTCTCCCTCTCCTCGGGCGTTTTAGCACACCTCCCACCGCAGACCCTCTTGAAGGCCACGTCCAGCGATACCTTGTGCCTCAATATCTCGTTGAGCACGCCCGCCAGCAGCTTCTCCTCCACCTAGCTCCCCCGGGAAAGAGAGGAGGGAGGCATAAAGAGGCGGTCAGTGCTACAATGGGTCCTCACTGTTCAGACTGCCCATCGGACATCATCCCAAAGAGAACTTTATGGGAAAACGTAATAATGCTAATCGTCGAGTGCATCGATAGCCTCATTTACTGTCCTGTTAAAGCTCGCAGCGAAGGATATGAGTATAGCGCTTGCCAGCACTGTCCTGCTCAGCTGGGAGGGCTCTTTCGTCCAGCCCAGCAGGTCTGCGTAGACCTGGACTTCCTCCGGAGGCTCCGCTGCCTCGCCCCTCAGCACCCTCTCTGCATAAGACAGGACAGCCTCCAGCCCCTCTGCGCTGAGGGCCTCCACCAGCTCGAAGACGTCCACCATGGGGTAGTCGATCGCCTCGAGCGCCTCCACGTACGAGGGGTTCTTGTACTTAGCTATTGCCTCGTCAACTATCTCAGCCACAGCGTCAAGAGCATGGATCCTCTCGCTCGGCGCGAGAGAGGCAGCTACGGCGAGCAGATATGAGGCGAAGCCCAGCCTCTCCTCTGCTTGGACATCCTGCAGGAGAGCCTCTCTCTCTGCATCCACCGCCACGCGAGGGCACCACTATCTCTCTCCGGGGGGCTGGATTAAGGGGGAGAGCAGGGAAATACTAGGCGTGAACCTCTAATATCAGATGGACTAGGACTCTTCATTGCAGCCGCTCAGAAGTCCGGGTTCCACTCCTCACCCAGGAGAGAAAAGGGGGAAGAGGTTATAGCTCTAGAGGACCTCCTCTATGAACTTCCCCCTCTCGTAAACCAGCTCGCCGTCTGCATAGACCTTCGCTCTCGACATGTCCTTGATCATGTCCCAGTGTATTGCGGACATATTCCTCCCGCCGCTCTTCGGGTAGGAGGCCCCCAAGGCCAGGTGCATGGTACCCCCTATCTTCTCGTCGAAGAGTATCTGCTTGGTGTGCCTCTTGATGTCGTAGTTCAAGCCGAAGGCTGCTTCTCCCAGCCTCCTGGCCCCCTCGTCCACCTCCAGCATCCTCTTCAAGAACTCCTCGCCCTTGAGGGCGCTGGCCTCTACTACAGATCCTCGGGAGAAGCGGAGCCTGACCCCCTCTACCTCGTATCCTCTCCACACTGCAGGGTAGGTGAAGGTGATGTGTCCCTCGGTGGCCTCCTCGACAGGGCCGGTGAAGACCTCCCCGCCGGGCATGTTCCTCTTGCCCTCGTCGTTTATCCATGTCCTCCCATCTACCCTCAAGAGCAGGTCAGTGTCCTCGTCCTTCACCTTCAGCTCCGACACCTTGGAGAGGAAGGCGACTATCTTTTCCTGGGACCTAGCTTGGGCCTCCCAGGCAGCTACTGGGTCTGGGAGGTGGAGCTTGAGAGCGTGGGAGACGAACTCCTCGTAGTCAAGGATGGACATGTTGGCCTCCTGCGCAAGGGCCCTGGTGGGGTAGAGCGTGACAGTCCACCTGAGGCTGCCCTCCCCGTCTCTCCTCATGAATATCTCTGTGAGGGGCCTGAGGGCGTTGCTCCTCACCTTCAGCTTCTCCGGGTCTATGCTGATCAGAGGCTTCACGTGAGTGGAAGAAATGATCGCAAAGGAGACGCTGACGTTCTCAGAGATGAACTTGTCTATGGGGGAGAGGTACTCTAGCAGCTCCCTCGGAGCGTTCCTGTAGAATATCTCCTGGAGCTCCTCGTCCTCTATGGCCACCCTCGGGTATGCCCCAAGGGACACCACGCTCCTGTAGATCTCCTTGACGAGGGGCATGGCCTCCACAGACGCCCTGATCTGGACCTCGTCTCCCCTCCTCACCTCTCCGCAGTATCGAGTCAGGAGCTCTGCGTGCTTCCTCTCGTCTATCACTGTAGACACCGCTCAAACAGTTCTGTGAAACTTAATATTCCTCGGCGCGTCAAACTTATCCAAAAATGATAAATTTGGAGGTCTATTTGTCATTAAGTATATATTATTTGAATATTAGTCCCTGTCAAACTTCAATGCGAGTAGAGGTGACAGTATGAAAAGGGTCCTCGTCTTGGGAGGGGGGATAGGAGGCCTTGTGACAGCCTACAACGTTGCCAAGAAGCTATATCCTGAAGAGGGGGAGGTCGTCATGGTGGACAGGACAGGCTACCACCTCTTCATGCCAAGCCTCCCCTGGGTGGCGACGGGCATCAGGGAGCCTAGGGACATCATGAGGCCCCTCAAGCTCCTCGAGAAGAAGAGGATCAAGGTGCTGGTGGACGAGGTGAAGCTCATCAAGCCGGAGGACCACACAGTGATAACTGGCACAACAAAGCTCAACTACGACTACCTTGTCGTCTCCCTCGGCAGCATCGCAAGGGAGGACCTGATACCCAGCAAAGACCCAAACGTCTGCACCCCCTGGACAACAGATGGGGCAATGAACTGCAGGAAGCTCCTACGCAACTTCAAGAAGGGCACTGTGCTGATCACTCCCGTCTCCTGGCCCTACAAGTGCCCGCCAGCGCCCTTCGAGGTGGCTTTCCTCGTCAAGTACATAATGGAGCAGAGAAAAGCAACGGACGTGAAAGTAAAGGTGGCTCACTTCTGGAAGGTCCCCATGGAGCCCTTTGGGCCTATGATCCAGGGAGGCTTCAAGAGGATGCTGGACCAGTTCGGGATAGAGTTCATTGGAGGCGTGGAGGTAGAGAGGTTCGAGGAGGGCACTCTGCACACGAAGGGAGGGGAGAAGATAAAGTACGATATAGCAATAACAGTGCCCCCGCACCTGCCGCCTGAGCCAATCATGGAGTCGGGCCTCTCCAACCCGCAGGCCTTCAACTTCATGAAGATAGACAAGAGGAGCCTCAAGCTGCCAGGTTACGATAACGTGTACGGCATAGGGGACGTCATAGCTCCCAGCCTCGGCATAGGGATGGGCGGCGTCTTCGCTCACTTCCAGGGAGAGCACGTAGCAGATGCCATAGTCGACGACATCAGGGGTTCCTATCTTGGGAGCGACTACAACAAGGGAGGTATGTGCATAGCAGATCTGGGCTACATGGGCACTGTCGCTTACTGCGACTTCACGAAGAGGATCTACGAGGGCACCTTCCCAGACTGCGTCATGCTCGGCGGGGGGAAGGCATTTAGGGTCCTGAAGTTCGCCTTCGAGAAGTTCTGGCTTACCAAGTTCTTCTGAGGTGAGATCCATGGCGCAGAAGTGGGAGTCCCTCCTCGCGCTGCTTGAGAACCTGAAGGAGGAGGACGCAGCAGAGGTGGAGAGGCTCCTCAAAGAGGTAGACCTGAAGTCTGTAGTGCTCCTGCTCAAGGAGCTCTCAGACAACGCTGAAGCAATAGCAGACCTCATCAGGTTCGCGAAAGCCCTGCGGGAGTCTGGAGTTCTGGCGCTGCTTGAGGGCGTGGTCGAGAGCACTGACGAGAACTTC
The DNA here is from genome assembly GCA_039630105.1 of Acidilobaceae archaeon. Lineage (GTDB taxonomy): Archaea > Thermoproteota > Thermoprotei_A > Sulfolobales > Acidilobaceae > DSZV01. The sequence goes on along the minus strand of JBCNVO010000054.1, from coordinate 56,164 downwards.
AATGCGCTCCTCAGGCCTGGGGCAATGAAAGCTATAGGCAACTTCGGAGCGCTGGCCTATATGATCTCCCTCTTCAACAACGCAATGCTCATGAAGGCAGCAGAGACCACGCCTAGGTGCGTGGACAGAGCGATAAGCGAGGCCCCTCAGAACATGAGGCCTCTCGGCATTCTGGAGCTCATTCGGATCCTGAGGAGCCCTGAGGTCGGGGCTGCTGTGAGGGGTCTGCACACGACGCTCAAGTGCCTCAGCGGTAAGTAGGCCTCCTGTGCCTCCCTTTGAGCTCCTCGCACTTCTTTTCCATCCCTTCCTTAACGAAACACTTGGGCTCTGGGCGCTCGTCCTCCACAACTATAGCACTCGCGATCATGGCCTCCCCCCTCTTCGTCTTCACGATGTGGCCGTAAAGCGTCACGTTGCTCCCCACCAGCTCCTCTGGCTCCTTCAAGACTCTCTTGGTCACAAAAACCCTCGCCCTCTCCCCGTCCTCCACAGTTAGGAAGCTCCCTATCCCCACGTTCTTCACATCCACGACCCTCCCCTGCTTCACCGCAGGGCCCTCAGAGCGGGAGGCGACAATGACTGACTTGACGTATTTCGGGGCCTCGGGAAGCCTTGTCTCGTTCAGGGTCAAGGCTTCTGCCTCAGAGGGCTCCACAGGGTAATAATAGAGGGAGATCAGGAAGACCACGAGTGGGAAGAGCAAGAGGAGAGCAGGCTCAAGCCTGTTCACAGAGGCCCCAGAAAAAATGTTTGAGGAAGGGTTAAAAAAGGGGGCTATGGCGCTACCCCCTCATGTAGTACCTCGGTGTCTGGTAGGTCTGGCCGTCAACTGTTATGGAGAACACCATGTAGAGGCCTGACCTCTTGCTCTGCGCTATGACTGCGGAGACCTCCTTCCCCTCCTTGATGAGGTTGTTGAAGATCCAGCCGCCGAATATCAGCACTCCGTCGCTGGTCCTCACGTAAACCCTGTGTAGCCTCAGCTCATAGCTCTTGCCATCTTGCGCCACTACTGTGAAGGTCCTCTTAGTAGCGTTGATAGCTGAGACCTTGCCCTTTATCTCGACGAACTGTATGCTTACGTTCTCCTTCTGCCTCTTACCGCCCTTCCATGCACCCTTCATCTCGAGCTCCATGCCATCGCCAGCCATCTTCCAGGGCTTCGCTGCGACCACGAGGCCTCCTACTGCTACCAGGAGCAGCAGGGCGAGGCCCGCTGCAACCAGAGGCGTTCTCACTCTTCTCACCTGTCACGTATCTTTGGGAAGCCCCCCTATTTAAGGCGTGCTCACAAGATGTGAATATCCCAAGATCTCCAGCCACATGAGTATAGGCATGTCTCGTATGAGCAAAGTGAGGAGGAGGCCCACGGCAAGGTGAGCTACATAGGGGTGGCCCGGAGAAGCCCTGACTTTTGCCGAGAGATCCCCTCCAGAGATCCTCATTATGATATCATGTGGGTCCTCCTCGCTGCAGAACTCCTCCCTCACTCCCCACCAGCGCAGCGCTGGGTCTTCCAACAGCCTCCTCGCCTCCACCTCGTGGCTCCCTGCCATTAGGCAGCTCAACTTGAGAGACCTGCAGAACCTGTAGTTGTAGTATACCTGCGCCAACACTGAGGGGACTGAAGAGTAGAGCACGGCGAGGAAGAGCGATGGGATAATGGTTCCTATGGGCGATATGACTGCAATGAAAAGCATGGCGAGCACGTCCCCTCCTCCTATGATGCAGAGCCTGTAGAGCACGTATGCTGCTGCAACAACGAGTAGAGATAGGAGCAAGGACAAGAAGTACATGAACGGCTCAGAAACAGCTGTCAAGAGCGCAAGCGGGGCGCCTGGGATGCCAGCTAGTAGCCAAAGACGCGGGTCTACCTCTCTCGTTCTAATGTCGCTTATTCCCGCGAATATCATTACCAGCGTGACGTACGCAAGGGCTATAGTCTGTATCTCCACGCCTGACCCCCCAGAGACAAGGGGAAACTTATCTATATAGCAAGAAAGGCTTTTATTCCCTCTAGAGCCTCGGGAACTTGAAGTGAGAGGAAATGGCAAGGAGGAAGTTCGAGGAGGAAGAGGAGTACGAAGAGGAGTTTGACGAGGAGGAGTTCGAGGAGGAAGAGGAAGAGGAGGAGTACTGGGAGGAAGAGGAGGAAGAGGAGTACTGGGAAGAGGAAGAGGAGGAAGAGGAGGAGTAGCAGTTCTCTCGCTCCCCTACAAATTTGTTCTACCCCTTATGTCAAAGAACGTGTAACCAGATATCTCTAGTTCGACCCACCTACCGTAGGGGACGGGCGGGCTCGCCACTACAGGGACGTAGTTCCTCAATCGGGCAGTCACAGTCCCCTCCCTGTGCCCTCTCTCGGTGACCAGAGCCTCCACCCTCTTCCCTAGATAGGAGCCCATGACAGAGAGCCCTACCTCCTCCACCACGGCGCTGAGGAGCTTGCTCCTCGCCTTCTTCACGCTATCTGGGAGCTGGGGCATGGCAGCTGCTCTCGTGTGAGGCCTTATGCTGTACTGCGCCAGGTGGACCTTCTCGAACCTCAGCTCCCTCACTAGCCTCAGGGTGTTCTCGAAGGCCTCCTGGTCCTCCCCTGGGTGTCCCACGATTATGTCGGTAGCTATCATGGCATCAGGGTACTTCGCCTTTATCTTCCTGTGGAGCTCCCTGAACTCGTCCACTGTGTACTTCCTGTTCATGACCTTCAGCACCTTGTCGTCCCCACTCTGCACTGGCAGGTGGAAGTACTTGAACACCCTCTCGTCCCTGTACACCTCCATCAGGTCGTCTATCATGTCGAGAGCCAGATCTGGAGTCATCATGCCCACCCTCAGCATGTAATCCCCTTCCACCTCCTCCAGAATGGACTCGAGGAGATCTGGGAGCCTGGGCCTCCTGCCTAGGTCCCAGCCATAGGCTCCCACGTCCACGCCCGTCAGCCTGATCTCCACGACTCCCCTGGAGACGAGCTCCTTCACCAGCTCCACTATCTGCCTCGGCGCGTAGCTCTTCACCTGCCTCCTCGCTACCTTCGTTATGCAGAAGCTGCAGTCGCCGAGGCAGCCCTCCTGTATCATTATGGAGGCAGTGGCGTCCTTTGGGGAGATGTGGGGGAGAGAGGAGGTGTCCCTCTGGCCTTTTAGCATTACCTCCCTTTTCTTGCTCTCTACGACCTCTAGTACCCTCGTGACGTTCTGGGGCGAGAGGAGGCTTGCCTTAGGAGCAGTCCTCGCGACGAGCCCCGGCCTTGCCTTCGCAAGACAGCCCATAACTACCAGCCTCTTCTCTGGGAACCTGCTGGCCAGCTCCTGAAGCCTCTCTGCTATCCTCTGCTCCGTGTCGAGCCTCACCGCGCAGGTGTTCACTAGCAAGCAGTCTGCCTCCTCTGGCGCAAAAACCTTCACGTGCCCCCCTTTGCTGAGCAGGCTCTCTGCTACAGCGCTGTCGAACTCCGAGAGGGAGCAGCCGTAAGTCTCTAGGTAATACTTCACTTCTACCCAAGAGGCGACTATCGCTAAGGGTTTAAAGTCTCTCCCAATATGCCCACAGGGGTTCCCGTTGAGAGACATGCGTAGGAGGGACGTCCTCTCCATACTGGACTTCGGGAGGGAGGACCTAGAGGACCTCTTCGAGTACGCAGACTTAATCAGGAGGAGGGGCGTGCCCGGGCGACCCTTGCAGGGCAAGGTCATGGCCCTTGCCTTCTTCGAGCCCTCCACTCGCACTAGGCTCAGCTTCGAGACAGCAATGAAGAGGCTGGGGGGAGACACCATAGGCTTCACCAGCGAGGAGGGGACCAGCATAGAGAAAGGGGAGAGCTACATGGACACGATAAGGATGCTCGACGCCTACTCTGACGTAATCGTCGTGAGGCACAGGTACGACGGGGCAGCAAAGCTTGCAGCAGAGGTGGCAGAGAACCCGGTCATAAACGGGGGAGACGGGAAGCAGCACCACCCAACTCAGGCCATGATAGACCTTTACACTCTGAGGACGCTCTTCGGGACTGTGAACGACTTAACGATAGGCGTCCTCGGAGACCTCAAGTACGGGAGGGCAGCCTCTAGCTTCATCCTGGGCCTCACTCACTTCAGGCCTAAGAAAGTGTACCTCATCTCCCCGCCTCAGCTGGCAGCGAGGAGGGAGGTGCTAGACCAGGCTAAAGAGAGGGGGCTCCCTCACAAGGAGGTCGTCTCCCTGGAGGAGGTGATCGGGGAGCTTGACGCTCTCTACGTTACGAGAATACAGAAGGAGAGGTTCCCAGACATAGAAGAGTACGAGAGGGTGAAGGGAGCTTACGTGGTGACGCTGGAGCTGTTGCAGAGGAGGGCAAAGCGCAACCTCAAGGTCCTACACCCGCTCCCCAAGGTGGAGGAGATAGATCCCCGCGTGGACCAGACTCCGTATGCATCCTACTACGAGCAGGCAAGGCTGGGGGTCCCCCTAAGGCAGGCCCTCCTGCTAAAGCTCCTCGAATAATGCCCAGTATATTAACCTGCTATTAGCTCTCGACAATTGGTCTATATATATTTTCATTTAATATAGATTGTATTCTTGGTGGGCGAAGTGCGCGGCGGGCCCAAGCCGAGGCCCGGCATCCCCTTCCCAGACCCGGTTAACTAATGTCTCTAAGATTTTCTCGTTTCTCTTCTCCTTCCTCCCTCCTCATCTCCTCCCAAAGCATTTCTAAGTATGCCTCACTGGGCACCTCCACGAAATACTCGTCGCTCACCTGGTACTTTGGAAAGTCTTTCTTCAGCGCCTCTAGCAATGGCGCGTTCCAGAAGTCCCACCTCTTCAGATTAACGTCGTAATTCCGAATCGGTAACATTTGTCTAAAGAACGTCCCGCCGTGAGGGAGAACGTGAGAGCTGATCTTGGTGGCTCCACACATCTCCTTCACGAACGAAAGAACCCTCACCATATACTTTGGGGGCAACGAGAAGAGAACAATGGGGAGTCCCTCCTTCTCCCTCATGTGCGCAACTGTGTAAAGGTAAGTGGAGAAGTACTTTATTACGTCCTTCGAACACCTCCGATCCCCCTCCACCGAAGCGTAGACCAGAGTGCTGTTTGGCGAGGAGTCGTAAAGCATGACCTTGGAGCCCCTCATAGCGCCTGCTATGTGGCTTAGATGGTAGAGGACCTTCCTCTTCGCCCTGCCTACGTTGAGGGTAGCGAGGGTGCTCCACGTCTCTATCAGCGCGCTGACAGCGTCCATCTCTCCCCTCATGAGCAGGTACAAGTCCACATAATCTCTTGCTAAGTTCATGGTCTCGCTCTGGTAGGGCAGCAGTAACCTTGGGTCCACTTGCGGGTGGTTCTCGTTCTCTTTCAGCGCTGCGAGAGGGTTCTGGCTCTCCCTCTCAGCTATGTAATGCTTTATGCTAGGCTTGCTCAGCACCACGTCGTCCAGGACACGGAACGAGCTGGGCTCGCCCGCTTTCTCCTTCAGCACCTCCCTCAGGTCCTCTACGTTCTCCTCAGGCACTCTGTAGAATATCAAGGTGCCGCTGTTCGTGTGGCTTATGGAAGAGACCCAGTCGAGCGCTGGGACGCTCCTCAGCCAGGAGCTCTCATAAGCTACAGCTACTACCCTGAGCCCTATGAGGCGGTGAACGAAGTCCAGGCGAACCCTTGCCCTAGCCCTCTCCCTCATGACAGAGAAGAACCTCGAGATAGAGGGCTGAGGTATCCCCAGCTCCTTTTCCATGTCTACCTGCACATATGGGGGGTTGTGGTACTGGACGTAGTCCAGGAGCTCTGCATATCTGCTCTGGGGCCTCTCTTCGCTGCCCGAAACTACCTCTATGAAAGTTCTAGAGAGACCCTCGAAGCTCGTCCAGCTTCCCTCAACAGATTGAGTTAAAAAAAGCTTAAAAGCAAGAACTAAAGAGACGTGTACATAATATTGAGCCACACGCTCAATCTCTGTGAGCTAGCCCTACTATCTCCCTTACGTCCTCGAAGCCCTCTGCCCAGAGGAACTTCTCCATCCCCCTCAACACCTCTGTTACGACGACCTCTCCCCTGTCCATGAGGGCTGAGCCTATCTGCACAGCCTTTGCTCCTGCTAGCATGAGCTCCACTGCAGTCTCCCAGTCCTTCACTCCGCCGACGCCGAAGATGTCAGCCCTGGTCTCCTTGTACACGTCGTATATCACCCTCACTGCAACGGGGTGAATGGACTCCCCTCCCAGGCCTCCGTGCTTGTTGCCCAGCAGGGGCCTCTTGCGGTACACGTCTATCTTCATAGCTCTAATGGTGTTTATGAGAGCGAGAGCCCTGGCTCCTCCCTCCAGAGACCTGAGGGCTACCTCTACCACCTTGTCAGATAGCCCCAGCTTCGCGATAACGGGCACTTTCACTACGGAGGCAACGCTCTTCACCACCTCGTAGGAGACTGCTGGATCTTGGCCCATCTCCAGGCCTCCTCCCTTGAAGTGGGGGCAGCTGAGGTTTAGCTCCAGCGCATCTACGCCTCCCTCCTCCAGCTTCCCTGCCACCTCCACGAACTCTTGAACAGAGGTGCCTGCTACGCTCCCTATGACAGGAGCTCTCCCTGCAGCCTTCTTCAGCTCCCCTACCATAGACTTCACCCTCTCAGCGCCTGGGTTGGCAAGGCCTACTGCGACGAGCCAACCGCCTGGGACCTTCACTACCCTTGGCTGCGCATAGCCTGCCCTGTACTCCCTGGTCGTCGTCTTGAGCACCACTCCCCCTGCTCCTGCCTCCACCATCTTCGCGACAGCCTCAGGGCTCCACTCCAGGACTCCGCTGGCATTCGTTATGGGGGTCCTGAGGACCAGACCTCCGACGTTAACCTCCATCCTCAAACATGTTCACCCCGCTGACCTCCTCGCTGCTTGTTACCTTACCTCTTATAACAGTTGTGAGACACCTTGCCCTCTGAACGCCTAGGTAGGGCGTTATCTTTGCCTTCGACCTCAGGCTCCCAGGCGAGATCTCGGGCTCTAGCGAGAAGACGCTGAGGCTCAGGCCCCTCTTGACCCTAAGTATCTTCGCCACATTCAACGAAGTCAGCTCCACGTAGAGGTCCATGAGCTTTAACCTCTCGAAGAGGAGGAGGAGGGCGCCGGGCCAGCTCTCCAGGCTGGAGAAACCAGGCGAGCACTGCTCCGGCGGGAGCCAGCACTTCTCGTGAGGCGGATGAGGGGCGTGATCGCTGGCTATGGCATCTACGAGGCCCCCAAGCGTCAGCTGCCAAAGTCCCCAGCTCTCAGCTGCTCCCCGTAGGGGCGGGTTAACCTTAGACTCGCAGTGTGGGCTATAGAGGTGCCTGAAGTTGTGCCTGTGCCATATCAGGTGGTGAGGGGTTACGTCCACAGTGTAACCATAGCCCTTTGCCAGCAGGACCGTTCTGGGACAGGAGACGTGAGTTATGTGAACCCTTGGGTAGGCAGAGCACCTTTTTGTGAGCCTCCTGATCTCCTCCACGCCCATCAGCTCTGCTGCACAGCTCCTGAAAAGATCCCTCTCGTAGCCGTAGTCAGGCGCCCTTATCATCTCGGGGTGCTCAGAGTGGACTACGACCAGGAGCCCCCTTTCCTCTGCTCCCTTCAGCACATCGCAAAGGACCTCCTCCCTCTCCATGTCCTCAGGGTATATCTTGAACCCTGCGATCGGCATGGCTGCCATTGCCCTCGCCTCCTCCCTCGACTCTGGCACCCCGGCGTAGAGCCCGTAGTCCACCCTCGCCCCCTTCCTCAAGGCCTCCAGCTTCTCCCTCAGCACCCTCACGTTCCTCACGTGAGGCCTCGTGTTAGGCATGTCCACGACGCCTGTCACGCAGCCCTCGCGCGCTGCCAGCGTTCCAGAGGTCTCGTCCTCCTTGTAGGAGAGCTGCAGCCCTCGCAGGTGGACGTGCATGTCTATTATGCCCGGCAGGGCTACTGAGCTCATCCCCCTGAGGTCCAAGTAGCCCTCCCCCTTCTCTCCCACCTCCCCGCTGGGGAGGCTGAGGCAGGGACCTCTCAGCCAGCCTGAGGGCTGCCAGAGCAGGTCCACGCAGAGGCCCCTATAGGAGGGCCTTTGCAATGTCCCCCTCCCCTATGTATGTGCCGCAGTAAGCGCACTTGTATAGCAACGGGCTCGAGGAGACCAAGGTCATCCTCGAGGTGACGTACTCCCCCTTCTTCCTGGTTATGCAGGAGGAGTTCGGGCAGGGCAATATCTTCTCCACGACCTGAGGGGGCTTTACCTTCTGCTTCAGGACGACGTTGCCGTCCCTGATTATGTTGAGCGTGGCGTTAGGGGCCACAAGGCTCACCAGGTTTATTTGCTCGCTCGTCAAGAAGAGTCCTTCTACCTTCACTATGTCCTTCTTCCCCAGCTTCTTGCTCTCGACGTTGCTCACTATAGCCATGGTGAAGCCGGAGCCCTCGAGCCCTAGCAGCCTCACCACCTGGAGGCCCTTGCTGGCACTGATGTGATCTATTACGGTACCCTCCCTTATCTTCCTAACTAGCAGCCCCTCTTCGGTGGCCACGAGGAACCACAGAGAAGGTAGCCCTCCCGTCCTTAAAAGCCAGAGGGCCTTTTGGGGGGCGACCTCTTCCCAAGACCCCTCTCTGCCACGAGCGGGTTCCTCACCTTGAACCTCTCCTCTGCCTCTGCCAGCCCCCTCTCGTGGTATGCGAGGGCCTCCCAGTACCCGTCTAGGTAGTCTCTCACGAAGACGATCTCAGAGAGCCACTTTGCAGACTTCCAGCCATACAGGTGAGGCACGATGAGCCTTGCTGGGAACCCTCCCTCGCTGCTGAGGGGGGAGCCGTTGAGCCCTATCGCCACTATCGAGTCCTCCCCCAGGGCGTCCTCGATCGGGATCACTGTGGAGTAGCCCCTCACGCTCTTAGCTACCACCCACCTAGCCTCCCTGCTCGCCCCTGCGTCCTCAGCAATGTCTACTAGCCTCACCCCGAGCCAAGTGTTCCCCCGGACGCTCCACCCAGTCACGCAGTGGAAGTCCTTCTCCCTGAAGCTGGAGGACCTCCTGCTCATCTCCTCAAAGCTGAGGGAGAGCTCCCTCTCCACCAGGCCTTTCACCTTCAGGGACCACCTAGCTCTGTCCACCCTCTGGACTCCCTCTGCTGCGTAGATCACAAACCTCTTTGCAGCCTTCTGGCCGCCTGGCCAACCTGATCCGGAGCCCTTGAGGTAAGTTATCCCCATGTTGTAGCCGGTGCTCACCCTCTCGCCCTGCAGGAGGTCCTCCCAAGTGCTGCTGGAGAGGAGGTCCTTTACGGCAGAGGAGAAAACGCCAGTGACGTTGATCATTACGTCGCCGCTCTCCACCACTCTCAGGTGGCCCGCTGGCAAGCCAAGCGAGTAGAGCTCGAAGGCGTAGAGGTTGAAGCGCTCCCCGCTGTACTCCCAGTGGACAAGCTGTCTCTCTATCTTCATGCCGAGGAGCTCCTCGAGAACGACCTTGGCCTCTGCTGCTGCCCGATCTGCGTCTTGAGGCTGCTGGATCTCTAGATCTCCTGTGCACTCGAAAACAATGGGTAAGCCCACCTCTGCCAGGAGCGGGTTATAGTATGCTGTGCAGCCCCTTATGCTCCCCAACTCCTCTCGTCCTTCTCCCGGCTAGCTACTCTAATATGCTAGAGTATTGTCCTATGGGAAGAGCCCCTCCCTCACCTCCTTCGCATACCTCTCGACGGCCTCCTTTGCAGCGCTCGTGAGATCTGCGTACCTCTTCGCGAAGGGGGGAGCGCTCTCAGACAGTCCTATGACGTCGTGAATGACGAGCACCTGCCCGTCGCACTCGCGGCCGCTGCCTATACATATGGTAGGTATCTGGAGCCTCCTAGTGACTGCAGCTGCAGCGTCTGGCGCTGTGAACTCTATCACCACTGCAAAGGCCCCCGCTTCCTGCACTGCCTCTGCGTCCTGTAGGAGCTGATCCGCCTCCTCTGGGCTCTTCCCCCTTATCTTGAACCCGCCGAGCCTCAGGTATCTCTGGGGCGTGAGCCCTATGTGAGCCATAACGGGCACCCCTGCCTTCGTTATGGCCCTGATCCTATCTGCGTACTCGCTCCCGCCCTCGAGCTTCACTGCCTCTGCCCCAGCCCTCACGAAAGCGACGGCAGACCTCACAGCAGTGCCCTCGCTCGGCTCGTAGCTCCCGAAGGGCATGTCGCCGATCACGAGAGCCCTGGGCCTGGCTCTAGTTACAGCCCGAGTGTGCCACAACATGTCCCTCAGAGTGACGCCGTGTGTCGTCGGCATCCCCATCATCACCATCGCGAGGCTGTCCCCCACAAGTATGGCATCTACGCCAGCAGAGTCTGCGATCTTGGCAGTGGGGTAATCGTAGGCTGTGATCATGACTATCTTCCTCGAGCCCTTCATCTTCAAGATATCGATAGCCCTGACCTTCACCTTTGCGACCCGCTAGAGTAGAGACGAGAGGCTTTATGATACTCGAGAGATCTCAGGAGGGCGAGGAGGGTCCTGTTACACCTGGCGTCCAGCCCGAACTTTGCTGCTACGCTCACAACGTGACCGTTTATCTCCTCTACCTCTGTCCTCCTCCCGCTCTCCAGGTCCTCGAGCATGGAGGACCTGTTTCTCCTAGTCCTCTCGGCTATCCTCAGCGTGTACTCCAAGGGGTCTTCGGGCAGCTCTATTCCAGACGCCTCTGCTGCCCTCCTTACCTCCTCTGAGAGGCACTCCACGAGCGGCCTGAGCGATTGCTCTAGCACCACCCCGTTCTCTGATCTCAAGAGCGCTGTAATGGGATTGATGACGGCGTTCGCAGCCAGCTTTAGCCAGATCCAGCGCTCTATCTGGTCGACGACCTCCACAGCTGCTCCCCCTCTCCTCAGGGCCTCTGCTATGGGAGCGGGGTCTGCAGCTGAACCCCTTGCCCTCCCCAGGACCAGCCTCCCCATCCCCCTCACCTCGACATGAGTATCTCCCCTCCTGACCGCTCCGTACTCCACGATTCCCCCCACAGTAGCTGCCTTTGCCTCCAGCGCCCTCTCGAGAGCTATGACGCCGTTAGAGAACGTTACGAGCGTTTCGGAGAGAGGCGCTGCAAAGGATATGGCCAGGGGCGCGTCGTAAGCCTTTGTGACAATGAGGGAGTATCTGCAGCCCTCCGGAGGCGGCCTTGTGCTCGCTAAGAGCTTGTAGCTGCCCTCCAGGAGGCCAGAGACCTTCATGCCGTGCCTGTTCAGCTCCTCTGCCTGCTCCTCCCTCCGCACCACAGCAAAGACGGGCAGCCCTGCTCTGGCGAGAAAGAGGCCGAGAAGGCCTCCGATCGCTCCTATGCCGAAGATGCAGAAAGGCTTCACTCTTTGGGGCCCCTCTCGAGAGAGAAGGAGTAGCCCTCGCTCTCCAGCTCCCTGACTATCTCCTCTGCTGCTGCAAGGGAGGGGACCTCGAGGAGTAGGACTACCTTGGCGTGCCAGGGAGGGAGCGAGATGTCTACCCTGTCGTGGAGGATGTCGAGCACATTGGCCCTCTTGCTTGCCACTATGTCCAAGACCCTCTTGAGCTGGCCCGGGTAGTCGGGCACCTGTCCGGCTAGCCTCACTATCTTACCCACTCTCGACAGCCCCCTGACCAATATCTTGTTGAGCACTGTGAGGTCTATGTTGCCCCCGCTGAGCAATATGGCTGACCTCTTCTCCTCTAGCTTCAGCTTGCCAGCAAGGAGGGCTGCCACGCCTACAGCGCCTGCGCCTTCAGTCAGCGCCTTCTTCCTCTCCAGCAGGAAGTATATGGCTTGAGATATCTCCTCCTCGTCCACAGTGACCATTTCGTCCACCAGCTCTGACGCTATGGCGAAGGTGAGCTCGCCAGGCCTCTTCGTTACTAGCCCGTCAGCGACAGAAGGTTTCGGCTCAACGCTGACAGGCTTGCCTGCCTTCAGGGAAGCCGTCATCTTCGGGGCTGCCTCTGGCTCCACTCCTATCACCTTCACCTTAGGCCTGAAGCGCTTCATGACCGCAGCGATCCCCGCCAGGAGACCCCCTCCTCCTACAGGCACGACCACCACGTCCAACTCTGCCTGCTCCAGCAGCTCCCAGGCCATAGTCCCCTGGCCTGCTATCACGCTCACGTCGTCAAAGGCAGGGACAAACTCGTAGCCCCTCTCCTTCGCGATCTCGAGCGCCTTGAGGAGTGACTCGTCGTAGACTCTCCCGTGGAGCACCACCTCAGCTCCATAGCCCCTCGTAGCCTCTATCTTCGATATAGTTGCTGTCTCAGGCATGACTATGACAGACTTCAGGCCAAAGGCAGAGGAAGCATAAGCTACCCCTTGGGCGTGGTTCCCAGCAGAGGCTGCCACAACGCCCCTTACCTTGCCCACCTGCTGGCTCACCTTGTACAGGGCTCCCCTGACCTTGAAGCTTCCCGTCTTCTGCAAGTTCTCGTACTTGAGGAAGACTTTCCCTCCAGCTATGCGGGAGAGCGTGGAGCTGGGGTTGAGGGGAGTGACGTGAGCGTGTCTGCTAACGACCTCCCTGGCCCTCTCGCTCTCCTCCACCACCCTCTGCCACAGCTGGAGGAAGTTCATTTCTCCTCACAGAGGTACGCTATTGCCTCCACCTCTACCTCTGCTCCCCTTGGGAGGTTGGAGACCTCCACCACGGCCCTCGCAGGGGGGTTCTTGGAGAAGTACTCTGAGTAAACCTCGTTGAAATCCCCGAACAGCTTTATGTCCCTCAAGTACACTGTTACCTTAACCACCTTGTCCAGGGAGGCCCCTGAAGCCTCCACCACAGCCTTCACGTTCTCCAGTGCCCTCCTAGCCTTGTCTTGAAAGCCGCCCTCTACTATGCTTCCCGTCGTGGGATCGAGCGGTATCTGGCCAGAGACGAAGAGGAAGCAGCCTGCAACGATCCCCTGACTGTAAGGTCCTATGGGCTTGGGAGCCAGGGGGGAGTAAACTATCCTCACCTCGCTCACCACCATAACTAGCATTGGAAGGATTATTACCTCTTAGATATAAGAGTACTGGGGAACCCATCGCATGGGGAGCACAGAGGATGTGGAGTCCTGGCTGGGGTGGCTTGCCTTGACGGGGATCGGCGGCCCCATGGTGCCCTTTGTGCCAACGAGGAGGGAGGCGCTGGACATGGTCATAAAGGTGCTCGACCTGAGGGAGGACGACGTCTTCTACGACTTGGGGTGTGGGGACGGGAGGGTCGTGGTAGAGGTCCTGAAGAGGTTCCCTGTTAAGAAGGGAGTCTGCGTGGAGGTCCGTCGGGACCTGTTGGAGGAGGCAGTGAAGAGGGCAAAGGCAGAGGGGGTCGAGGGAAGGTTCGTAGCTGTTCACAGCGACTTCTTCGAGGTGCCGCTGAAGGAGGCGACAGTAGTCTACATGTACCTCCTTGGGAGCGTCAACGACGCCCTGAAGCCAAAGCTGGCAAGGGAGCTGGCCCCGGGCACAAGGGTCGTCTCCCTCGACTTCCAGGTGCCAGGCTGGAAGCCTGTGAAGGTGGCGGGCAACAGGAGCGGCTGGCAGAGCACTGTTTACTATTACGTTATAGGAGAGAGCGATAGATGAGAGATGCCCTTGTGGACGTCATGAGGCTTCTCTACCAGCGTGGCCTGATCCAGGTAAAGGGCGGTAATGCCAGCGCCCTCTCGGAGGGTCTTGTCCTCATAACCCCCTCGCAGCTCCCAAAGCACTCCCTGAGGGCTGAGGATATAGCAGTCCTGGACCTGACAGGCAGGGTCTTGGCGGGGAGGCCCAGCTCTGAGTACAAGCTCCACCTCGAGATATACAGGAGAGTTCCGAGAGCTAGGGCTGTGGTGCATGCCCACCCCCCCTCTCTCCTAGCCCTGATTGAGAGGGGGAAGAGGGTGGACGTAGAGATGCTAATGGAGGCTAAGGCAAAGGTGAAGTGCGCGCCTTTGGTGCCTCCCTTCCCTCCAGGCAGCATGGAGCTGGCTGTGGCAGCTGCAGAGAGCCTCTCCTCTGGGTGCAACGCTGCAGTCCTCGTGAGACATGGGGCTGTGACGATAGGGGAGGACCCCTACGACGCTCTAGACACGCTGGAGGCTCTCGAAGACGTTGCCAAAATAGCCCTGCTGGCGGGCCCGCCGGGATTTGAACCCGGGACCTTCGGCTCCGCAGGCCGACGCTCTGATCCTGCCTGAGCTACGGGCCCCTCCCTTGCCATATAAGAGCACATGCTTATAGATTTAGTGGGGCTTGGCTTGGGCTGGCGCCTCTACTGCCCCTCCTGCAGCTTTGTGGGGGAGGAGCAAGTATACTACCCCTTCTGTCCACGCTGCGGGAAACCTCTCGAGGTAGAGGGTACCCTCCCTCCGATGCGAAGTGAGCTAGGCGAGGGGAGAACGCCTCTAGTTTTTGAGGGCGAGGTGGCCTTCAAGCTCGAGCACCTGAACCCCTCTGGCAGCTTCAAGGACAGGGGCGTCTCCTACAGCCTGCAGGTTGCTAGGCAGCTGGGGTATCGATGCGCAGTCATAGACTCCAGCGGGAACGCAGCCATATCAGCTGCCCTGTACTCGAGGAGGCTCGGGCTCGAGCCAGTAGTGGTAGTGCCGCAGGGCGCCCACAGGGGGAAGCTCTCCCTCATATCGTCGCTGGGGGCTAGGCTCGTGACTGTCGAGAGCAGGGAGAGGGCACAAGAGGTCGCCGTCTCCTTCTCTAGGGAGTGTTTCTACATATCCCACCCTACCAGCCCCCTCTTCTTGGAGGGCATGAAGAGCTTGGGTGAGGAGCTCTCGGAGATATCTGGGAGGCTCGCTGTCACTGCGCCCGTCTCCAGCGGGAGCCTCCTGCTGGGGCTGTACAGGGGGCTGAGGAGCAGAGGGGTGAAGGCTAGGCTAATAGCAGCTCAGGCAGCAGAGAAGGCCTCCCTGGTGCCCTACGTAGGCAAGGTGTACTCTACAGGAGGGGAGAGCTCGAGGCTAGCAGATGCTCTAGTGATAGGGAGACCGCCGAGGCTGGCAGAGCTTGCCAGGGCAGTGGCAGAGAGCGATGGTGCTGTGGTCAAGGTAGGTGACAAGGCCATTAGGGAGTCCCTCGGGGAGCTCCTGGACATGGGCTTCCTCGTAGAGCCCTCCTCTGCTGTGGCCTGGTCAGCCTACAAAGCTCTGAAAGGGGAGTTGAGGGGAGAGCAGGTAGTTATAGTGCTCACTGGGAGCGGGCTGAAGTACCCAGAGGGGCTAAGAAGCTAAATTAGCTCCCCCTGATCTCTCATGCTAGCGATGAGACATGGGGAAAATAGAAGTTGCCCTCAGGACCTTTAAGACCTACGTTCTTGAGGAGCTCCTCTACACGGAGAACGACGAGTGGATCAGGGTGGAAGGAAATAGGGCAGTGGTGGGCATAACTGACTATGCGCAGAGAATGCTGAAAGACATAGTGGGGATCGACATGCCGAAGGTTGGCAAGAGGGTCTCGCGGAAGGAGCCAGCAGCAACTCTCGAGTCGATCAAGGCCACTGTAGAGGTATATGCTCCAGTTTCTGGCACCATAGTCGCAGTGAACGAGAGGCTGAGGGGGGAGCCCGAGCTCCTAAACAAGGACCCATATGGGGAGGGGTGGCTTTTCGTTCTTGCAGTAGAGAGGCCAGAGGAGCTGAAGGAGTTGCTCTCTCCCCAAGCCTACGTGGCCAAGATCCAGAGGAAGTAATAAAGTCCAAAAGTTTCTTTCTTGAGGGGGATGACTGGGGACGTTTTCGTCAGAGAGGTGAAGAGGTGGCGGCTGTAGGACCTCCCCTCGTGAGCTCGTGTAGTGCTAGGACCAACCTGTCGATGTCCTCCTCGCAGTTGTAGAGATAGAAGCTGGCCCTCACGCTCCCATGGCTCTCCCCGAGCTCGTCGTGGAGGATGTGGGCACAGTGGAGCCCAGTTCTGACCGCGACTCCATACTGGTCCAGCCAGAGGCCGACCATGCTCGGATCTATCTTGCCTACATTGAACGCAATTATGCCCAGTTTCCTGCTCAGGTCCCTCGGCCCTATGAACCTCAGCCCGTCCACCTCTGAGAGCTTCTTCACAGCATAGCTGTTGAGCTCCCGCTCGTGCTCCTCCACCCAGCTCATCCCTACCCTCCAGAGGTACCTTATCGCCTCCGTCAACCCCACTGCCTCAATTATGGGGGGCGTGCCTGCCTCGAACTTCCAGGGGCTCCTGCTCCACCCTATTTTCACCTTGCCGTTCCCCCAGCTCACCCTGCTCACAGTGCCGCCGCCCCCGAGGAACGGCTCCAGCTTGTCCAGCAGCTCCCCCCTCCCCCAGAGGACCCCTATGCCAGTAGGCCCCAACATCTTGTGACCGCTGAAGGCCAAGAAGTCTGCGCCGAGCTCCCTCACGACCGTCCTAATGTGAGGCACCGACTGCGCTCCGTCTACCACCACGAGAGCCCCCTCCTCGTGGGCTATTTCAGCCACCCTCCTCACGTCGTTTATGTAACCTGTGACGTTCGACGCGTGGCCTATGGCGATCACCTTCGTCCTCTTGCTTATCATCTCGCTGAGCAGCTCCCACCTGGGCACCCCCTCCCTGTCCACTGGCACCAACTTCAGCTCTGCCCCCGCAGCCTCTGCTGCCCTAGCCCAGGGGAGCAGGTTGCTGTGGTGCTCTGCCTTGCTGGCTATTATCTCGTCCCCCCTCCCTATGTAACCGTTGGAGAGCAGGAGCGAGGCAACAAGCTGGATGGCCTCAGTGGTGTTCTTGGTGAAAACGATCTCCTCCCAGGAGTTCGCAGAAATGAACTTGGCTACCACCTCGTGGGCCTCCTCGTAAGCTCTGGAGGCCTCTAGGCTGATCCTGTACACTCCTCTGTGAACGTTTGCATAGCTTCGCGAGGCAAAGTCTCTCATCGCATCCAGTACCTGTATAGGCTTCAGTGTGCTCGCTGCGCTGTCCAGGAACGCTATGTTCCTCTCCACAATCTCTGGGAAGTCAGCCCTCCACTTCCTACAGCCCAAGCTCCCACCTAGGCCTTCTGGAGGGTGAACTTGTAGGTGTAGCCGTCGCTCTCGTAGTCAAGAACTTTCACGTTCCACCTGCCGAGAAGCCTCTCCACCATCATAGAGGGCGCGAAGTCCTCCTCCCCAACTATCACTATCACCTCGCCGCTGGCTGCCTCCTCCAGCGTCATCATGAGCTTCACAGAGGGCTTGTCAGTGCAGGTCTTCCAGGCCTCCTTCGTGAGCTCGAGCCTCCTCTCCACCCCTCCTCCCCCATGTTCTGTCCTCTGGAGATTATTATATAGTAACATGAATCCATGTTAATACGTAAACCTAATCGTTACTCGCTCGCTGTTACGTTTTTTTCATATATCTTTTTCTATCACTGTCTTCCTTTATTTATTAGCTATACAGTTAACACTTAAAAACTTCCGTAGCACTATGGATCTGGGGTGAGAGAGATGAGCGTGATGGAGGCTATATCTAGGATGCTGAAGGGCAAAGGAAGAGACTCAGAGGAGATCTACCTCTTGCCCACGCCGCTCGCGAGAGAGCTGTCGAGCATGTCTGGCCACAGCGACTGTTGTACGAGGAGAGAGGGGCTCTACTTCAGGCTGATACCTGCCTGAGGCCTCCTGCAGCTGCAGCTGGAGAGAAGGGCACGGGAGATCAGCACTGCCACGCGCCAGGAGGAGCCCTTTGGCAGCACCCCTTTCTCTGACAGCCTTGCCACCATTTGGGCTGCTTCCCTCTCGCTAAGCCCAGCCTTCTCCGCTGCCTCCAGCAGGGAGGAGGAGCTTGCTATGACCTTCAGCTGCTCCATGTCCTCCTCGCTTAGGCTTTCGCAAGAGGAGAGGTAGTAGAAGACCTCGCTCAGAGCAGAGTACACCGCCTCGTAAACAGCGTCGCGGAGCTCGTTCACGGAGACGGCTATCACGTCAGGGAATATGTTGAGCTCCACCCCCAGCTCCTCTGCTACTGCGCTGGCCCTCTCATCAGCCAACCCCCTCCCTATCACGAGGGGCTTCATGTCGAGCAACTTAGCGTTGACGTAGGCCTGCCTCACAGCCTCCACGTCCACGTTGCCTGCCTTCACCTCAACAGCGTATAGGGAGCCGTCCCTCTCTGCCACTATGTCGACGTTGCAAGAGACTTCCACTCCCCCCACGACGACTTTCTTGTGCACCTCGACGACCTTGAACCCTTGCAGCTCCAGGTAGCTTATTGCCAGAGCCTCGCTGGACCTCAGGGCCCTCCTCAAGCCTCGCCCCTCTTACAAGAGCACTCCTCCTCTGCCCTCCTCCTCAGCGTTGCTAGCATGTCGTAAACTTGGTTAAAGCTGTCGAGGATAGCGTAGAGGCCGCCCTCGCTCCCCCTGTAGTAGGACATCAGCTGGCTCTCCACGAGCTCGAGCCTTGCATAGACTTTGTCAATGAGCTCGCGAACGCTCAACCTCTCCCCAGGGGAAAGTTTATATCTGTGGGGGGGTATATTTAAGCTAGAGGTGGGGGAAATGATGAAGACAGAGGCCATGGAGAGAAAGCCAAAGGTTTACGGCTACCACGTATACGGAGACCTCCACGAGTGCGACGCAGAGGTGCTCAAGGACGAGGAGCGACTTAGGAGAGTGGTGGAGGAGGCAGCCAGGAGAGGCAACATGACTCTGCTGGACGTAAAGACCTGGAAGATAGGGGAGGGCGTGAGCGTGGTGGGGATAGTGTTGGAGAGCCACATAGCTATCCACACCTGGCCTGAGTACGCGTTTGCAACTGTGGACGCCTACACCTGCGGGGCCCACACTAGGCCGGATGTGGCCTTCGACTACATAGTTTCAGAGCTGAAGGCGAGGAGAGTGAAGAGGGGAGAGTTCAAGAGGATATTGGAATAGTATTCGCCCCAGGGACAAGGGTCCCTGGGGAGCAGGAAAGGCTTCAACATATTTTTATGACCTCACCGTCCTTGGGCACCACAACTCCGCTAACTCCGCTCACCTTTGCGACCTCCTCCTCGCTTTCTGGAGATATATGGTAGAGAGCCCTTAGGGAAGCTCCTGCTGTCTGCTGGAGCGCCTCGCTCACTGTGCTGTGACCTGTCCTCAGCGCCTCCTCTGGCATGCTGCTCGGGAGGGTTGCTTCATGGATGGCTAGCTGCGCGCCTGCTGCCAACGACCTGAAGGAGTCTGTAGGTCTCGTGTCTCCGCTCACCAGCACCCTGATGCCGCTGTGCTCTATCATTAAGCCAGCCGCCTCCACCGTGTGCAGCGCCTCAAGAACCCTCATCCTCAGCTCCCCCTTCCTCAACTCCTCCCCCGTCCTGACAGATCTCACGACGTACTCCACCCTCCACGCCCCTGCAGTGGCAGAGAGAATGCGCTCCAGCTCCTGCACGGCGCCAGACACAGTTATGACCCTCATTATTCTCCGCGAGGTGAAGGACCTCACGAAGGACACCATGGGTAGCCCGCACATGTGATCGTAATGGCTGTGAGTGATGAAAAACTGAGATATGTCGTCCAGGCTGTAGCCTGCCCTTGCTATAACGTTGGGGGAGCTGCAGCCAGTATCGACGACTACGATCTCGCTGCCCACGTCCACTAGCACTGAGACCTGTCCCCTCGCAGGGTTGAACGCTGAGCCCGTGCCTGCCATCAGCACCCTTATACACATGGCAGACCCAGCTATAGTTTGGAGAGCGCTATAATAAGTTCAGAGCGCTCCTGAGCAGCGGCGGTCAGAGTGTTCAGGGAGAGCGCCATAGAGGAGGCCCTGAACTACACTGTGGACCTCCTCATGAGGCTCATTTCAGTGCCCACGGTGGCTCCTGCAGGGGATCACTACCAGGAGGCAGCAGAGGTCCTGGCAAAGGAGCTCTCAGCGCTGAAGATGGAGACTGAAGTGATCAGGGTCCCTGCAGACTACCAGAGCTCAAAGTGTCGCAGCGCAAGCAGCAACCGTAGGTTCATAGTGTTCTCGAAGAGGGGCTCTGGAGGGAGGAGGCTCCACTTCAACGGCCACTACGACGTGGTTCCAGGGGGACCAGGTTGGACTGTGACGGAGCCCTTCAGGCCCCTGCTGAAGGACGGGAACGTGTACGGGAGGGGCGCCTCGGACATGAAGGGAGGGGTGGCTATAACAGTCGGTGCCCTAAAGTTGCTGTCGCTCCATGGCTACGAACCAAAGTTGTCCCTCGAGGTGGCCTTCGTGCCCGACGAGGAGATCGGGGGGCAATGCGGCACTGGTTACCTGGTGGAGAGCATGGAGAGGGCTCCAGATTATGTTATGCTGCCAGAGCCCAGCGGCCTCGCCTACCCCTGGCACGGCCACAGAGGGATCTTGTGGGCTAAGGTAAAGGTGAAGGGGCATAGCGCTCACGGTAGCAGGCCTTGGCTGGGCAAGAACGCCTTCCTCCTTGGCTCCCAGCTGGCGCTCGAGCTGCACAGGCTCATGAGCTCAGCATTCTCCTCCCGCAGATCCAAGCACAAGCTAGATCTGCCAGAGTCAGCTATGCCCACTGCCATGATAGGGGGGGAAGCAGGCGTGCCAGGAGGGGGGAAGACGAATCAGGTTCCCGGCGAGTTTTTCTTCACTGTGGACAGGAGGCTCATTCCAGAGGAGAGCGTGACGGGCGCCCTCGAGGAGCTCAAGGCCATGGTCTCTTGGGCCTCGCTTCAGCTGGGTATAGACTACGAGCTCCACACAGAGTCAGCCATTGAGCCAGCCATAAACGAGCCAGGGGAGCTGTACGAGGCGCTCAAGAGAGCTGCTCTCAACGCAGGCATAGAGCTCGAGGAGCCGAGGGTCTGTTCTGGAGGCCTGGACATGTGGTACTACACGACAAGGGGCAGCAAGGCCCTCTCCTATGGCCCTCAAGCCTACAACATCCATGGTCCTAACGAGTACGTGCCAATTGAGGAGCTGCGGAAGCTCCTCGTCACCTATGCAGGGCTAGTGATAGAGCTGGACAGGACTCTGGGGACAAAAGACTAATAACCCTGAGGGCTCCCCCTTATGGGGGCACCCGCCGTAGCTCAGCGGTAGAGCGCCCGGCTGTAGTGGGACGGGCCACCTGACCCATCGCGCATCCCCCCGCAGCCACCGGGGGGTCGGGGGTTCGAATCCCCCCGGCGGGACTACTCCTTTCTCTGCCTAGTTATGACGTAGAGGGTGTAGGTTATTGCTATGGAGAGGGAGATCAGCACGAGGGGGGTGAAGAGGGCGTTGAGCGCGTTCGGATAGGAGAGCTCCTCCACTCCTGGCCTCCTGGCCCTGTTCCATATGAGGATCGGCAAGGTGTAGAACCCTGGTCCTGTGGTGAACAGGGTCTTCATGAAGTTCGTGAAGCTAAGCAGGAACGTTATTGCCAGCGCCACAACGATGCTCGGCAGGGCGAGGGGGAGGACTATGTCCTTGAAGACCTGGAAACGGGAGGCCCCCAGGGTTCTAGCTACGTTTTCAAGCGTCTCGAACCTCGTTCCAGTGGCCCTCAGTGTCACGTAAGCGAAGGCCACGTTGAAAGCCGTGTGGCCTATGACTACAGTAGGCCAGCCTAGCTCGGCGCCAGCTATGTGGAAGAACATGAACAGCGCTACAGCCTCTGCTATCTCTGGGATCACTATAGGTGGGTAGGCTATGGCGTCCATGAGGCTCACCTTCCTGTTGCTCGCAGCGGAGGAGGCTGCGAAGGCTAGCAGGACGCTCAGGGCGCTGCTGGCAACAGCGACAACAAGGCTGTTCACGTACCCCGCCCTTGCCTCCCTGTCCCTCAGGAGCAGCTCGAACCACCTCAACGAGGGGCCAGAGAAGCTGTCCATGAAGGGGTTCTCGTTGAAGCTGTTCACTATCATGAGCACCACAGGAGCATAGAGCAATATCATGACGAGGAACGTATATGCCTGTAGCGCCCTCTTCATAGCGAGACGCCCCTAAACCTCCTGCTGAGAGAGAGGACCACTAGCAGCGTCATGACCGTCACGAGCAACGATATTGCAGCCCCCACGCCCCACTGGTCCCCCTTCAGGATGAGCGTGTAAACGAGGGCCCCGACAGTCAGCCCGCTGGTGCCCCCTAGAAGGGACGGTATAATGAACTCTGCAAACGCCATGAGACCTACAAGCACTGATCCGATGAATATCCCGGGCAGTGCATATGGGAGCAAAACCTGTGTAACTATAGTGAACCAGCCTGCCCCCAGCACCCTTGCTGCGCTGATCATGTTGAGGGGGACCCTGGAGAGCGCAAGGTAGGTGGGAAGGAACATGTAGGGCAACAGATCGTACACGAGACCCAGGATCATTGCCAGGAAGCCCTCCTTTATGCCAAAGAAGTAGAGGATGTTCTTCATTGCCCATGCCCGGATAAGGAAGTCGATCCAGAAGGGAGTTATGAAGGCCACGAGGAACACTGCCCTCTCTAGGTTGCTCGCAAAGATCGCCACATAGAGCGCTGCTGGGAGGGTAATGGAGAGGGTCAGGACGACTACTATGGCTGAGATCAATAGGCTGTATGCGACTGTGTTGAGATAGGAGGGGTTCAGAAGGATCTCGAGGTAGTTCCCTAGCGTGAACAAGCCCTCCCTATCTGTGAAGCTGTAGTATAGCAGGAGGAGGAAGGGTACGTAGAAGAACACTAGGAGGAAGAGGATGAAGGGCAGCTCGAGGAGCCTCACCTTATGCCCTTCGCCCCCTTCACTTCCTCCAGGCGCCACCCTACCCTTATCCTGCTCCCCACATCAATTCCCATCTTGCTGAACTCCTTCCTCCCCACGAGCACTTTCAGGGAGTTGCCATTTATCCTCACGTCCAACCTTATGAGAGGCCCCTGGAAGACGAGGTCCTCCACTGTCCCCTCGTAGATCACGTCGAGGTCCCCTGAGGGGTTCACCTCTATGTCCTCAGGCCTTATGGCCACAAGTCCCTCCCCCTTTATGCCTGCGAAGACTGCGTCCAGTACGTTCGCGTCGCCGAAGAACGACGCCACGTCAAGGCTCAGGGGCCTCTCGTAGACCTCCCTCTGCGGGCCGTGCTGTAGCACGACGCCTCTGCTCATTACGACGACCTCGTCTGCTATGCTCATAGCCTCTGTCTGGTCGTGAGTGACGTAGACCATAGTGATCCCGAGGACCTTCTGGAGCCTCCTTATCTCCCCCAGCAACCTCTGCTTTATCTTATAGTCTAGATGAGCCATGGGCTCGTCGAGCAGGAGGACGCTGGGCTCTACCACCAGGGACCTGGCCAGCGCTACCCTCTGCTGCTCCCCCCCGCTCAGCTCGTCTATCCTCCTGCTTGCATATAGAGAGGGATCGAGGCCCACAAGGTCTAGAGCTGTCTTGACCCTGGAGCGGGCCTCGTCCTCCCTCACCTTCCTCGCCCGAAGGCCAAAAGCGATGTTGTCGTAAACTGTCATGTGGGGGAACAGCGCTAGGTCCTGGAACACCATCCCTATCCCCCTCCTCTCCGTGGGCACGTTAGTGTAGTCCTTCCCGTCGAACAGCACCTTCCCCTCGTCGGGCTGGACGAGCCCAGCTATTACCTTCAGGAGCGTGGTCTTCCCGCACCCGCTAGGACCGAGGACAGCTGTTATGTGGCCACGAGGAATGACTAGGTTTACGCCTCTCAGGGCTTCGGTTTTATTGTAGCTCTTCCAGACGTTTACTAGCTCAACCTCCACGCTGGGCAGCTCTCTCCGACCCCCTTCCCCTTACTTTCTGAGTCTACGATAAAGCACATAGCCCATGACCACCAGGAGAGCGACTGCTCCGATAATAGCTATAAGCGTGAAGGGTCCCCTCTCAGCCTGCACCTCTATGCTAACGCGGGAGATCAGTTTGGTCATCTCCTCGTCCAGGACAGGGCTGGGGATGAGCTTGACGTCCTCCCCTGGGTACACTGCTGGGTCACTGAGGAGGGCCTTGAGCTCCTCGTCGCCAGCCCTCTCCGAGTAGGAGAGGAGCAGCTCTCTCTTTATGCCAGCCGCATAAAACGCTGCCTTGACGTTCCTGGCAGCTATCTCAGGCCTCAGGACGAAGTTTATGAAGGCGTGAGCCTCCTCCACGTTCTTCGCTCCCTTGGGAATAACCATGAAGTCCACCCAGTAGTATGTGCCGTCAGAGGGGAGCACGTACTTGATCCTCTGATCTCTCTCCCTTGCCACGATCACGTCCCCGTTCCAGGCCTGAGCAATGCATATCTCCCCCTTCACGAGGGCAGGCACGTACTCGCTGGCCCCCCAGAAGCCCCTCAGGTACGGCTTGATCGCCCTCACCTTCTCAATGACCTCCCTCATGACTGCCTCGTTCCAAGCCTTCCTATCGTTGATGTCGTAACCCTTAGCGATCATAGTTGCCATTACTACGTCCGAGAACTCAACGATCAAGGTGACCTTCCCAGAGTACTTCCTCAGGTACTCTGCGCTCAGGAACTCTCTCCAGCTGTGCGGTGGGTCTTTTACGCAGTCCTCCCTGTAAGCTATCCCCGTCGTCCCCCACATGTACGGTATTGCATATCTGTTCTCCGAATCTACTGGATACCTCGAGACCCTCGGGTCAAGGTTCTTGACGTTCGAAAGCATGCCCTTGTCGAGCTCCCTCAGAAGTCCCCTCTCCACTGCCAGCTGGAGGAAAGTGTGCGCTAAGACTATCACGTCGTAACCTCCCCCGCCAGCGGAGAGCTTTGCCCAGGCCTCCTCCGCAGCCTCGAACTCGTCGTAGATCACCCTTATCCCAGTCTCCTGCTCGAACATCTTCAGGACCTCCTTGTCGATGTAGAGGCTGTAGTTGTACACCCTCAACTCTTTGCTCTCTGCATAGGAAGGGGAGGCTAGAGAGGAGAGTATTATCAGAAGGAGAAGGAGCGCTCGTTGAAAGTAATCTTTCATTTACCACCCTGCTGCAAAAATACCCTATCTTGGTTATAAGCTTTTTCCCCCATCTACTTCTTGGCCGCAGCCGGCGGCCCACGGAGCAGCCTGAGGAGACACCGCCCTCACCGCAGGGGCTGGGCCTCGCGAGGGGCGCAGGTGATACCTGCGGCAACGGCACAGAAACGACACGGCCCCCGGCGAGATCTGTGATGCCGCGAGGCCTCCCTGGCGACAGGGGGGCAGTAACCGGCTGAGGAAGTCGGGGGAAGCGGTGAAACGGCCGCCCCCAGCTGAGCAAGGCCTGAGGGCTGTGAGGCCCTGCGCGAGCCCTCGGGGGGACCGCTGAGCCGAATGCCGCCGTAGTACTGAAGGCGGGTTATGGCTGCGGCCACCTTATTAGGCTCGTCGTGGAGTTTCAGAGAGGCGAGCGTTATGGTAGAGAGGTTGCCCCCTGAGGTGGAGGCAAAGTACACTAAGTACGTCAAAGTCCGCGACGCCTTGACCGCAGTTTCGCAGGAGAGGGTCACGATAGAGAACACGCTGGGCGAAATAGAGGATTTGCTGGAGAAAATAGGGAAGCTGTCGCAAGAGGTGGAGCTATACAAGATGGTGGGCTACGTTATGGTTAAGTCCAGCAGGGACGAGATAGTTGGGGAGCTGAAGAACAGGAAGGAGGAGCTGGAGCTGAGGCTCAAGGCGATCAAGGCCCAGGAGGATCACCTGAAGAGGGAGCTGGAGAGGCTCACTGGAGAGCTGAGGTCTCTCATGGGGAGCGGAGGGGCAGGCTAGCCTTTGCAAAGGGCCTCTGCCACGATCACCCTCTGCCTCGAGAAGTACTCCCCTCCTCTGTATGAGAGCCTCCTCGCAGAGCTCTCGCAGCCCTCCCCGAAAAGGGCGCAGCTCGAGCTAGAGCTGAGAGGCAACTGTTTGGAGCTCAGCTTCCAAGCTAACGATCTAGGCTCCCTCAGGGCTGTGATCAACTCTTACCTCTATTTGGTTTACGCCATGTACTCCTCCCTCAAAGCCCTTCAGGAGTAGTCCTCCAGGCTCCTCCCCCTCTTCTCCTCCTCTCCGTACCTGGCCTTCAGGATCGTCTTTATCCTCTCAGCCCTCTTCTCGCCCACTATTCGCTGGAGCTCTGACATGCTGGAGAGGCAAAAGGCCTCCACTGTCCCGTAGTGCTCCAGGATCTTCTCAGCCATCTTCTCGCCTACCCCGGGGAAGGAGCTCACTACGTAGAGCTGCCACTCCCTCAGGCTCTCCAGCTTAGGCTTCCTGTGTATCACGACCCTCTTCCCCCTCGTCTCAGAGGACTTCCTGGCAAGGGCCTCGAGCAGCTGGGCTGTGTACTTTGGACCGCTGCTGCTCACCACCTTAACTCCCTCCAGCAAGAGGGAGGCTATGCTGGAGATCACGTGTTTCTCCCTCCCCCTCATCCTCGCCGTCCTCTCCAGGTCTCCCTCCACTATTAGCAGCAGGTTGTCGTAGGACTCGAGCACCCTCCTCGCCTGGTCGAAGAGTCTTCCGTCGTGCAGGCTGTTGACGTAGTCCTCAGCAGTCTTCCTCTCCACCACAAGGTCGCCCGGGAGTAGGTAGTCGCCCGCAGGGAGGTTCTCTCTGATGACCACAACGCCCATCTTCTCCAGCATGCTAGGGATCCCGCTCTGCTCCTCCCTGTAGTCTGCATAGACCCTCAGTGCCCGCTGCAAGCCCTCGTCGCCCTCCCCAGAGCTATCCTCGTCACTTCCTCCACAACGCTCTCTAAAGGGCGAAGGCTCATATGGACCATGGCAGCTCCCTCGTGACCTCCTCCCTCCCCGCCGAGCTTCCCTGAGATCTGTTGAGAGAGATCGTAGGCGCTCAGCCCCCTCGAGATGGCTCTCTCCGAGGTCCTCACAGATATCCTGAGCAGGGAGTCCTTGTCGGAGACTACCAGAGCCACGTCAGCGCCCAGGCTGAGGAGGACGTTGGCTACATCGGATTCGAAAGAGCTCACGTGAGTCGTCGCGATCAATATGTCCTCACAAGCCCTCTCTAACCTAAGGCGGGAAAGGGCCTTCAGGACTGCAATCCTGAGGGAGAGGTCGCCCCTTTTCCTGGCAGCAAAGGCCCTAGCTATCTTCTTGTGCTCACATCCCCAGTCCAGGAGGACGCTCATGGCCTTGAAGGCGTAGCGACTGGCGTAGGAGAAGGTCCTCGTGTCGTAGAAGATCCCAGAGGAGGCGAGGGTGGCCTCTGGGGGGCTCAGCCTCCCTCCTGCCTCATGGAGCAGCAGAACCATCAGCTCAGTAGCAGAGGAGGCGCTGGGGTCCACTAGCTTTACCTCAGCTGTCTCTGCAAGGTTGCCAGGGAGGTGGTGGTCGACGAGTATCCTTGTCCTCGCCGCGTTGCAGAGGCTCCAGACATCGCCCAGCTGAACTGAGTTAGACGCATCTACAATGAAGCAGACCTCTACGTCCTTCCCCTCGCAGTACTTGAACTCCACGCCAGTGATGTCCAGCATCTCTCTTGCCACCTTCGACATGCCTTGCGGGACGAGAACGCAGCCTTTGCCTGCCAGGTGCTCGACGAGACGTATTGCCAGAAGGATCGATGATATAGCGTCTGGATCAGCATTAGCGTGGCTAGTGACTAGAACCCTCCTCTCCCTCAGCCTTGGCGCTAGCTCGTTCAAGAAACCGCGAAACAAGGGGGATCAGCTCAGACTATCTTCCCAGAGACCTTTATGGCCCTCATTATGCTCTTGCGGAGCCCTATTTGTTGGGCCACAGAGCTGCCCTCAGGCCTGATCACAACCACCATTCCCTCCCAGTCGTCAGTGAAGCTGGTTGAGCCACAGTTTTCGCAGCGCTCAGCGTCCCTGAACGCAAGGGTGGCGCACTCCTTACAGGCCTTGAGAGGCGGCCTCTTTGAGGGAGTCCTTCGCTGCGACATCTCACCTCCTCACCCACTCCTCCTTCCCCAAATACGGCTGCCTCATGGTCATACCTATCCTCAACCCTCTCACGCTCGGCACCATGGACCTGGAGATCTGGGTTATCCTCGCTCTCACGTGGTCTCCGATCTCGATGGTCTTGCTCGACTCTGTGGACCTGTAGCCCCTCTTGTCCGGCAGTATCTCCAACTCCTCGTCCAATACTTGTTCTTTTTTCACAAATCCATCTATGGGGCCTAGGTCCACGAATATGCCCTGGGCCTTCACGTCCCTCACTACCCCCTTCACTACTTCGTTCTCAAATGCGTCAAAGGCCAGAACCTTGTAGCGTGCAAGGAAGTACGCGTTGGGGTCATTTGGCATAGGGATTATGTAACCCTCCCCCTCCACCTCCACGTCCATAACAGCTATAATTATGCCTAGCTCGTAGTCAAAAGTGGACTCGAGCCTGTCTCTCAATATCTGTAGCGCCACAGCGTTTATGTCGTCAGTGTTGTACACCTTCTCAGGCGGTATGCCGATCCACTCTTCGAACTCATACATCACGTACATGAGCAGCACCTTCTGGAGGCGAGCCAAAGCTCCTAGCCTTTTCCTAAGGTTAAAAGTTTGTGCTGTTCAAAGAGGGGGCCACTCGAGCTCCACGTCCCCCCTCGCGGCCCTATAGTACAGCGTGGGTATGCCCAGGAGCCTTAGCCTGCTCCTCAGCTCCCTGTCGCTCGTTGCGACCACTACCCTGCACTTCCCCTTCAGCCTCGTCGAGATCTCCACGAGGGAGTCATCTGCGCCCCCTCTCGTCTCTAATACCTTCGCTCCCATGCTTTGGACCAGCTCCAGGGCCCTTCTCGGGGCTCTTGCCTCAGGCCTCGAGGCAAGGGAGCGCAGCTCCTCCAGGATGCTGGAGGTAACGAGGGCCACGAAGGGCATCTCTAGGACCTGCTCCAGTCGAGTCATAGATACGTTGCCGCTGGCGAGGAGGAGGAGCATGTTTGTGTCGAGGAGGAGCACTATACTTCTGCAATCCCCCAGCCTATCAGCCTCCACCTGCCCATGACCCTCCTGCTTATGGCTATCCTCGCGCCCTTCCACACCACCACCTGCTTGTCCAGCCTCACGTCGACGACGTCTTTCTTAACTCCCTCCACCATGCCCAGCACGTTGCTGGGCCCAATGGTCATGTATATCTGCTCCCCCTTCCTCAGAGGCTCTGCCCTCATCTCCTCCTTCAGTCCGAGGACCCTCTCGAAGAGCTGGTACCTCATGCTAAGGGCGTCCAGGGAGGGAGGCAGCTGGCCTGGCTTACCTACTACGTTGCCGACCATAGCATTTGCCTTTGTCAGCGAGGGGTCGAGGGAGGTGGCAACAGCTACGAGCCCCCCAGGTATTGCCTCCTTTACTTCCCTCTCCCCAAAACGCAAGCCCTCTACGGTGGTGAAGATGGGCTCGTACTCCCTCTTCGTCCCAGTTCTCCTCACCTCTATCCCTGGCCTTATCTCTATCTCGTCCCCCACCCTCAGGACCCCCTGAACGAGGGCCCCTCCCACCACTCCCCCCACCAGGTTCTCTGAGGTAGTGCCAGGCCTGTTCACGTCAAAGCTTCTCACGACGTACATCATCGGCGGCTTGTTTATCTCCCTCTTTGGCGTGGACACTACTTTCTCTATCGCAGCTATCAAAGCGTCTATGTTCACTCTCTTCAGGGCGCTGAC
The DNA here is from genome assembly GCA_039630105.1 of Acidilobaceae archaeon. GTDB lineage: Archaea > Thermoproteota > Thermoprotei_A > Sulfolobales > Acidilobaceae > DSZV01. The sequence continues at coordinate 26,733 of JBCNVO010000054.1, read as the reverse complement.
GGGGATAACAGGGGCGTTCTCTGCAACAGTTCCCTTCACGAACTTCTTGATCTCCTCGTAGCTCTTCAGAGCTCTCTCCCTGGAGACGACGTCGATCTTGTTCTGCACTACGACTATGTTCTTTATCCCCGTGATCTCGAGGGCTGCCAGGTGTTCCCGCGTCTGGGGCTGCGGGCAAGGCTCGTTCGCCGCAACGACGAGTAGGGCCCCGTCCATGAGGGTAATGCCAGACAGCATTACTGCCATGAGGGTCTCGTGGCCTGGGGCGTCTATGAAGGAGAGCCTCCTCACCAGCCTGGGCTTCTCCCCTGGGCTGCACTCGCAAATGGGCTCGGGGGAGAACCTCTCAGGGTAGCCGCAGCGCTCGCACTCCCAGACCTCTCCATCAGCATAGCCTAAGAATATGGTCCTGGCCTCCTTCACCTCCATGCTGTGCCTCATCGTCCAAGTTCCTGTGAGAGCTTGAACGAGAGTGGTCTTGCCGTGGTCTACGTGACCCACTACTCCAACAGTTACCTCAGGCTGCTCAAGGGGCAAGCGTATCCCCGCTACTCGTAAGCAATGATCAGGTTGAGCTGGGCCAGGGCAGTCTTTCGCCTCTCCACCCTCGGATCAGGGATCATCCTGCCCCTCACGCTCTTCCTCCTCCTCTCCCCTGCTCTCTGGGGCCTGAAGCCCGGGGGGCCTGCGAGGAGCACCTCCCACCTCCCTGTTCCAGGCACTCCAGGGTGCATGGGGAGCCCCGTGGCGTCGCTGCCGCCTACTATCTTCAGCCTGAGGCCTCTCAGTCCGAAGAGAGAGCCATCTACGTAGTCCCCCACCTCTAGACCTGCTAGCCTGATCGCCACGTTCTCGTCCACAGTTATCTGCCAGGACATAGCCCTCATGGCTTCCCCCTCTGCCTCTGCGCCCCCTACCACCTCAGAGAGGAGGGAGGAGCTCACCTGTATCTCTCCCTCTGGCACCTTGTCGTCGATCTCTGCCCGGAAAGGAACCTTTACCTTCTTGTCCCCGACCTTGAACCTCAACGTGATCACTCTTGCCTCCCCCAGCTTCAGCGCTGCGGCTAGTTTGCTGTTGAGCCTCGATATGGGGAGCTCGCTCCTGTCCTGCTCCTTCGTCTTCCTCATGGTGTCTCCGTAGGGTATCTCGTCGTTCCCAACTACCTTTACTTTCACTGCCTCTCCCTTTGCAGCAGGGTCAGATATGACCACTCTCAGTGGAGGCCTTTCCTTCGATGCCAAACCTCCTACCCTGCCTAAGCTCTGATCTGACCCTATTAGCTATTTACTTCCAAGTATAACTTGGGGGGCAAAGTGAGCTCGCAGAGGCTTAGGCAGCCCATAGTGGTCGTGCTAGGCCACGTGGATCACGGGAAGACGAGCCTTCTCGACAAGATCAGGAGGACGGCTATAGCGACGAAGGAGCACGGGGGGATGACGCAGCACATAGGGGCAAGCGTGGTGCCCTCTGAGGTGATCGAGAAGATAGCTGAGCCCTTGCGCAAGGTGATACCTCTCAAGCTAACTATACCTGGGCTCCTGTTCATAGACACGCCAGGCCACGAGCTCTTCTCCAACCTTAGGAGAAGGGGAGGGAGCGTTGCAGACCTAGCCATACTGGTCGTGGACATAGTTGAGGGGATGCAGCCCCAGACCTACGAGGCCCTCGAGCTCCTGAGGGCGAGGAGGACCCCCTTCGTGGTGGCAGCGAACAAGATAGACAGGATCCACGGCTGGAGCCCAAGGCAGGACACGCCTTTCATCAGCAGCTTCCAGGCGCAGAGCGAGAGGGTTAAGAAGGAACTGGAGGAGAGGATCTATGCGCTGGTAGGCAAACTCTACGAGAAGGGGCTCCCCGCAGAGCTGTTCTTGAGGGTGAAGGACTTCACCAGGCAGCTGGCTATCGTGCCTGTCTCTGCAAAGACTGGGGAGGGGATAGCTGAGCTGCTCGCAGTCATAGCGGGGCTGGCGCAGAGGTACATGAGCGAGAGGCTGAGGTATGCTGAAGGCCCTGCGAGAGGAGTGGTTCTGGAGGTGAAGGAGCAGCAGGGGCTCGGAGTAGTTGCTGATGCAATAGTGTACGACGGAGTGCTGAAAGTGGGAGACCTCATAGTCCTGGCAGGAAAAGAGGGGCCTGTAGTGACGAGGGTGAGGGGGCTCCTCATGCCGCGGCCCATGGAAGAGATAAGGGCGAGGGAGACTAGGTTCGTGAACGTAGAGGAGGTAACTGCTGCCTCGGGAGTGAGGATAGCTGCCCAAGACCTGGAGAGCGTGCTGGCAGGCTCCCCTCTCTACTCTGTTACAGAGGAGGAGCTGGAGAGGGTAAAGGAGAGCGTGAGAGAGGAGGTGAAGAGCATCATAACGAGGACGGAGAGCATAGGGCTGGTCGTGAAGGCAGACACGCTTGGGACGCTGGAGGCAATAGTGGAGGCCTTGAACAAGAGAGGGGTTGCAGTGAGGGTGGCTGACGTGGGCCCAGTGACGAGGAACGACGTGCTCGATGCCGCGATCACGGCGAAGCTGAACAAGTACCTAGGCGTGATCCTTGCCTTCAACGTGAAGATCTTGCCAGAGGCTGAGGAAGAGATAGCCAAGAGCGGGGTAAAGGCGATCAGCAACAACATCATATACAGGCTCCTGGAAGAGTACGAGGAGTGGGTCAGGAGCGAGAGGGAGGCTGAGAAGAGGAGGGCCCTAGACGCGCTGGTGAGGCCAGGCAAGTTCAGGATCCTCCCTGGGTATGTGTTCAGGAGGAGTGATCCCCTCATCGTGGGGGTAGAGGTCCTCGGAGGAGTTCTCAGGCCAGGCTACCCAGTTATGGACGTGCAGGGAAGGCATCTTGGGAAGATCATGGCGATAAAGGACAGGGACAAGAGCCTGGGGGAGGTGAGGGCTGGAGCAAGCGTCGCAGTCTCAATCCAAGGGAGGGTGCTGCTGGGGAGGCAGGTTGAGGAGGGCGACGTCCTGTACTCAGAGGTGCCTGCAGAACATGCACAGAGCCTCCTGACTGACTACCTAAGCCTTGTCTCCCAGGACGAGCTGATGGTGCTGAAAGAGATCGTGGAGATCAAGTATAAGGGAGGGGACAAGGGCTACCTGACTGCCCATATGAAGGTCAAGAGGGTGCTGGAGGAGGGGAGGACCTAGAGGATCTCTTGAGAAGAGAAGAGGACCTTCACCTCTTTCTCGAAAGCCTCTGGAGAGTCTGAAGCATGGACTATGTTCTCGAGAACGGAGAGCGAGAAGTCTCCCCTTATCGTCCCCGGCGGCGCCTTTCTGCCATCTGTGGGACCAATGAGGGTCCTCACGACGCTTATGACAGAGTCCCCCTCGAGCACCATGGCAACTATGGGCCCGCTGGAGGTGAAGTTCACTAGCTCCTCGAAGAAATGCTTCCCCTTGTGAACGCTGTAGAACTCCTCTGCCTGCTCTCTCGTCATTTGAAGCATTTTCAGCGCCCTGATCTTGATCCCCTTCCGCTCCACTCTCGAGATGACTTCGCCCACTAGGCCTCTCCTTACCCCGTCGGGCTTCACCACGAGCAACGTCCTCTCCAATCAGCTCACCCTAGCCCTTATCCTCCTAGCCCAACCCAACTTTGCCGGGTTTCTGCCGAGGGAGAAGTTCTTCCAGCACTTACCGCTGCAGAACCAGAATATCTCTCCCTTGCTCGTCACGTACATCATGCCAGTCCCTGGCTCTATGCTCTTGCCGCAATAGCTACAGGTCCTCTCCTTTGGCATCCCTTTCGCCCAGGCACGCTCCTCTTTTGAGCTTAATAGGCTTAACATGGGGGAGGGGAAAGGGGACAAGTATGAGCTCTGGAGAGTTCAACATAATAGAGGAGATCGGCTACCCTGCAGAGGTCATCCAGATAATCGGGAGAACTGGCGTGACAGGGGAGGTAATTCAGGTCAGGGTGAGGATCTTGGAGGGGAAGGACAAGGGCAGGGTCCTCACTCGGAACGTCATGGGGGCTGTCAGGATCGGCGATATAGTTATTCTGCGCGAGACAGAGAGGGAGGCGAGGAAGCTCTCTGGGAAGAGATAGCCTTATGAGAAGGCTAGAGGTCCTCCTGGGACTCCTGGACGAGCTGCTCGTATCAGCAATACTGGCAGGCCTTGTGTCCTTCGGGCTCTATTACGTGGGCCTACTGGACCTTCTCGAGGCAGTCTTGCTGTTCTTCCTCCTGGCGTTACCCATTCTCTTCCTCGCCCGGAAGCTGCTCGAGTCCCAGGAACAGTGGGTGAAGGTGGGCCCGGAGGCTCTAGTAGGGAAGACAGCTGAGGTGCTATATGTGGGAAAAAGGGCCTACGTGACCATCGAGGGAGAGCTCTGGCCTGTGGAGTCAGGAGAGGGGCTGAGGGAGGGGGAGAAGGTGGTCGTGGTGGGCAGGAAGGACGGGAGGCTTATCGTGAAGAGAGTCTAGAAAGGAACTCCTCCAGCACGTCCTCCATTCGGGCATCCCTTGCGACCCGCCTGGCCTTCTCAATGCTCCCATGGGCTATGTCGTCCACCCTGTACCCAAGCGCTCTGTACCTTACTGCTGCCAGATAGGTTGCCAGGTTATCTCCGATCTTTGCTATCGTGCCTTCCACGCTCTCGCCCCTCACGTACTCTCTGTGGAGGTCCCTCAGCTCCTCGCCCACCTCCAGGCTCTCAAAGGCCGCCCTCTCTGCCCTCTCCTTCTCCTCCTCGAGCCCTGCCCTCTTGCTTATGTCCCCGATCACAGCCTCTGCTAGGTCGTGCACCAGAGCTATGGCCATAGCCCTCTCAGGATCTACGCGAATACCTCTCCTCCTAGCCAGGAGAGCTATCTCGTAGGCCAGCAGCGCGGAGGCGAAGAGGTGCTCTGAGACGCTCTCAGCTACTGGATGGGGCACTCCTCTCAGCATCCACCCAGTCCTAGCTAGGCTTGAAAGGGCAGCCAACACCTCGTCGAGCTTCAAACTTGCCCCCCAGATACTCTCTGGAAACTTTAGTAGAAAACTCTCTCCACTCGAGCGCTCTGCAACCTCATTGGCTCTATGGCTTCCCTGTTAAGCAGGGAGGCAAAGTCGTCGACGCTCAGGAAGCCAGACCTGGACAGGTAGAAGTAGCAGCTGGGGGTGGCAGAGGCCTCGAAGAAGGAGAGGTCTGCCAGGGCGTACAATGCGCTCTCCACGTCCCTCCTGGACAGGCCGCAGTGACCCTCTGGGTGAGTGTGAACTGCGCCTGGCACAGAGAGCTGGGGGACCACCACCTCGTACTTCTCCCCCTCTAGCAGATAGGCTGCTCCCCCCGCAGAGTATATTACCATGAACTCCACGCCGCTCCTGCTCGTCTCCCTGGCGAGGGATTTCAGCAGAGCTCTGTCAAGCCTCGGGGGGAGCAGAGGTAACGCCTCGTAGAGCTCCCTTATTCTCCTCCCTCCCCTCCCGCACCTCTTCACTGTCACCTCGATCCCTAGGTCCTCCAGCTCCTCAGAAGCGTCCTCCACCCACTCTGCTCCCGAAACGCAGTACTCCTGCTCCCATGGCCTCTCCAAGGGGTCAGGGCTGACAAATACTGATTCCTCGTCCAGCTCCTCTGCGTCCCTCTCCACCGCCCTCAGAAGAGCGGCGACAAGCGCTACTGCGCGAGAGCCCTCCGTTACCCTCTCCTCCTGCCACCTCAAAGCTGCCCCTCCATAGATGAATGCGACCATTTTTTTAAGTGCTCTAGCCCCTGCTTATGAGGGTGAGCATATGGACTTCTCGCTTGGCAGGGAGGAGGAGCTGTTCAGGGAGTCTGTGAGGAGCTTCCTCAGCAAGAGGCTCTCGCCCATATGGGAGTCCATAGACGAGAACCACTACATCCCCACAGAGTTGATAAGGGACTTCGGCTCCCAAGGGCTCCTGGGCATCCCAATTCCAGAGGAATACGGGGGACAGGGCGGCACCTTCACCCTCTCTGTGATAGCAGCAGAGGAGGTAGCCTATCACGACCCGTCTATGGCTACTGCAGTGTACACCTTGCTCAACAACGCGTGGCCTTACGTGCTATACCTGTACGGCAGCGAGGAGGTGAAAGGGGAGGTCCTGCCGGCAGTGTCTTCAGGGAGGGGGTTCTTCGGCATTGCCTCGACAGAGCCTCAGGGAGGCAGCGACGTGGGTGCATTCAAGACCTCTGCCCTGAAGGAGGGAGACAAGTACAGAGTATATGGAGAGAAGCTCTACGTGAGCGGAGTAAGGGAAGCAATGGAGCAGCTGGAGCTGGGAGGCTGGCTGCTCATAGCGAGGACAGGCAAGATGGAGGAGAGACACAAGGGCCTCAGCACTCTCGCCCTCATCGGGAAGAGGAACGGGACGAAGGTAGAGAACCTGAAGTACTCGATCCTGAACACGATAGGCAGACACGGCATATCTACAGCTATACTGACCCTAGACGGAGTGGAGGTGCCGAAGAGCCACCTGGTGGGGGGCGAGGGGATGGGCTTCTACATAGCTATGGAGGGCTTTAACATAGCCAGGCCCATGGTGGCTGCAGCAAACATAGGTGCAGCGAGGTGGGCGCTGGAGGAGGCGATAAAGTGGAGCAAGGAGCGGGTCCTGTTCGAGAGGCCCATAGCTGCCTTCCAGGGGGTGAGCTTCCCCCTAGCTGAGATCTCAGTGGAGATAGAGGCAACGAGGCTGCTGATCTACAAGGCTGCCTGGCTTGCAGACAGGATCTATGTGAAGAAGGAGCCAGGCCTGAAGCCAGTAGACCTGGCTTACTACGCTGCTGCAGCGAAAATGAAGGCAGTGGAGACTGCCTTCAAGGCCTTCGAGATAGCCATGAGAACTCTTGGCGGGATCTCTTACGTTAAGGAGACAAAGCTCTACAGGGGCCTCCTCGGCATGCTCTCCTACATGGTAGGGGCTGAGGGAGCGCACAACGTGATGAAGTACATCACAGCCAGGGAGCTCATAGGCAAAGATTACGTCAAGTGAGCCTTCTCCTTATCTCTGCCACGAGCGGCAGGAGCTTGAAACCCCTGTCCAACGTTTCCATTGTGCCCCTATAGCTCTCTGCGAACCTCTGCTCCCTCGAGGGGAAGGAGGGGTGCGAGATCATGAAAGGCACTGGACCGTCTCCGTGAGCCCTCAGATCCCATGGGGTCTGGTGGTCTGAGGTAACCAGGATCATTGCCTTCTCCACGTCGAGCCTGTCGAGGAGGGGGGAGAAGAAGTGCCTGTCTATTGCCTCCACAGCCCTCACCTTTCCCTCGAAGTCCCCGTCGTGGCCTGGCTCGTCGGGCCCCTTCAGGTGGACGTACACTGCATCAGTCTCCTCGAGGGCCATCAGGGCGAGGTGGGCTTCCTCCCTCAGCACCTCCTCCCTCTGCCTCCCCTCGACCTCTATGCTCACAGCCTTCATTCCTAGCGACCTGGCGATCCCCACCTCCACAGGCATCTCTGCAATACATGAGAAAGTCATGCCGAACTTCTGGCTCGTGGGCTCTGCCTCTGGCGCCCTGTCGCCCGGATCTCTCAGCAGGACAGCGTTGCCCTTTGGCAGCCCCCTCTCTGCCCTCCTCATGTTCACCTCGTGCGAGTCCAGGATCTCTATGGCCTTGTAGGTGAACTCGTTGACGAGCTCTGCAGTGAGCCTCGCCTCAGGGGAGTCGTCCATGGGCTTAGAGGGCGCCACCCTGTTCTCGAACCTAGGGAGGGCCACGCTGTAATGACCTCTCCTTTCGTAAGCTGGATCAGTGTTCGTGACCCAGGAGGAGAGGGGGGAGCTCTCGTGGCCTATGACAAGGACCCCCCTGTGGCCTATCGTTGCCTTGAAGCGAGCCACAGCCCTACCTCCCATAAGCTTCATGCTGTCTATGGCCTTTGCCAGCTCCCTTGCCTCCCCGCTAGTGAGGCTCCTCCCCACCCTCCTGTCGAGGATCTTCAGAGTTCTGGGGTCAACAGTGGCGAAGTTTGCTCTGAAGGCGACGCCGAGTAGGTCCATTGAGGCTCCCAGCGCCTCCAGCGGTCCCCTGCCCGTGTAGTACCTCTCTGGGTCATAGCCTAGGATAGACATTACTGCAACGTCGCTCTCTGGCGCCACTCCGGGAGCAACAGTGTACATGAGGCCCCCCACGCTGTTCCTCGCAAGGGAGTCTATGTTGGGCTTGTGGGCCTCCTCCAGCGTCTTCCTAGGCGATCTCTGGGAGTCCGGGGCTCCGTCCAAGACTACGTAGAGCAGCTTCAAAGCTATCCCCTCCTCTGCTCTTCTCTCGACGCTTATAGAAATTGGTAGCGGGGGGTGGATTTGAACCACCGACCTCGGGGTTATGAGCCCCGCGGGCTGCCAGGCTGCCCTACCCCGCTGGGCTCCACTATTAGGAGGGAGGTGAGGACTTAAAAGTTTGTCCCCTGCGCTCCCTTGCTCCTGGCGCAGTCTAGCTTCGTCCCCTCCTCCAGAACGAGCTCTAGCTGGAACGTCTCCGCGAACTCACACAGGGTCCTCCAAGGTACAATGGCCCTCTGGCCTCCCTCCATCTCCACTAGGGCCAAGTTGTCCCTTCTCTTTACTCTGGCCCTGGGCATTTGAGGCTACTGCGCCTCCTTCACCTTCCTCAGTATCCTGTTGATTATCCCAGGGTTCTTTACCCTGTTTATCTCGTTAACGGAGACATATTCGGGGAGGGCAAACCTCGTGTGGGTCAGTTCAGCCACCTCGTTCTTTGCCTTGAGGCTCACCAAGATCCTTCTCAACCTGTCCTCCCCCACCACGCCGCTGAACACCACTTTCAGGTCTCTCCAGGAGAGAGGCTGCTTTGCCTCCCTCAGCGCTACGAGCACGAGCTTCTCTATGTCGTCGTCGACCAGTGCTGTGGTAACGCTTATGTCCCCTACCTCCATCACGCTCTGTATCTCAGCATACTTCTCGAGAACAAGTTTCCTTAGCCTGTCCATTAGTTCTTTGCTTGCCATGTTCTGTCTCGTCGACACCTCTCTTCTCCCCAATATAGATATATGAAAGGAGGTATATATAAAAACGTTCCTCCAGCAGCCCTACTTTGCTCCCTGCCTCGCCGTCTCAGCCCTGAAGGACATGAGGAGCTCTAGGTCTTTCATCATATTACTCTTAATGAGTATGAGCAGTCTCCTCTCCACCTCGTCCTCCTCGCCGTCCTTCAGTGTCGCGAGCTTGTAGTTCACCCAGTTAAGGTCTGCCAGCAGCTTCTTCACCTGCTCGTCCACGATCCGGTCAAGCGATTCCTGGAAGGTCAACTCCTCCCCTCTCTCCTCTTCCCCTTGCGTCCTATTAAAACGGGCAAGTAGGTGGTAACGGGGTGTGACTCTAGGGGCATACTCTCGCGTTAGCTCTAGCACAAAGGGCCAGGTTCCTCAGCATGTTCTCCACCTCTAGCTCAAAGTCCTTCATGACGTGCTTCACGTAATCGATGTTCGAGTAGAGCGCCTCCACGTCTTCCATGTCCACCTCCCTCTCCACCCTCCCTGCAGTTCCTGGTAGAGATATGAAGAGCCTGGAGCCTGCGATCCGTAGCATGTAGTCCTTTGAGGAGAGCTCTATGCCGCCCTCTGTCACTCTCACTGATATGGGGTCTCCAGAGGACTTCCACACTGAGGAGAGCTCCGGCTCCTCCATCATCATTATGCCGGCACAGTTTGCGTCGCAGATCTTCAGCCTCTCGCCCCTGCATGAGCCGATCGCATTGGTCACGCACTGAGCTCTGGCGAAGAGTGTCTTGCACTGCCTCACCAGCCAGTCTACCCGGGAGAGCTGGCTAAGGGCTAGAGTCTGCTTGAAGCCCTTCTTCGGCGTCTTCCTCGCTATTGCACTGATCGCGTCGTGAACAGAGTCGAAGGCCCTCTGACTCACGTCCTCTCTCCCCTCCAGCTAAGCAAGCAGCTCCTATAACTTCATCCTTCGCGATTTTGCTGAGATTCTCTTGGGCTCTTATGATAACTATTTAGCCTCCAAAGTCCCCCTTAACCGAGGAGTGACAGGAGTGTTGGAATCTAGCCAGTTCATCAAAGTTATCGTCGAAGACAAGAGGGTCAACGTTTCAGGGAGAGAGCACGAGTCGAACCACGTGCTCCTGATCGGGACTGACATGCTCTCAGCAGAGGTCAGCTATGAGGGCGTGAAAGTTGAGGCTGCGTTCGCGAGCTTCCCCTACGTAGATCCCATGGACAGAGACGTCCTGATAATTTCTGACCCCAACTCCAAGTACGAGGTGGACGTGCTCGGGGAGAGAGTACAGGAGGTGAGGCAAGAGGAGACTTTCGTGATAAGGGGGGAGCTCGTGAGCATCAAGTTTGAGATAGAGGAGGAGACTGGGAACGTCATAGTGAAGCTCCCCAGGCTGAAGAAGATGAAGACAGACCGCCTCCAGATCGCGTCGAGGAAGAAGACCACCCTGAACGTGATCACCTCCCCGTTCACTATGGGAGTGATCTCTGTCTCCAACGCTACTTGCATAATTAGGCAGCAGGGAGAGAGTTTAAGTATAGAGGCGCAGTAAAATCGCGCGGAAAGAGCTCCTCTGGGGCCTGACCACAAGCGAGTGGGCTCTCAACGCCTCTGCGCTCCTGTACGTGATAGCGTTACTGGGAGTAGCGCCCTATCTGGCTAGACACTCTGTCAGCCTCGGCGCGACAGAGGACCAGGTGTCCCTTCTCGCCACAAGCTATGCAATAACAGCAATAGCCGTGAGGTTCTTCGTGAGCCACCTGAACGACAGGGGGTTCTCCACAGTTCTCATGATAGGGGGAGGAGTCCTCAGCGCGACCTCTTTCCTCATGTTCTCCCTTTCGGAGACAGTGACGCAGCTATACGCGGGGAGGCTGGTGCAGGGGGTCTCTGTTGCCCTCTACATCCCCGCATCCCTTTACTCTGCCAGCATGGGAGACGCTGAGAGGGCTACCAAGGTCATACTCTGGAGGAGCACCATGTGGGGGGTGGGCTCTACCATAGGGCCAGCTGTCATGGGGTGGGCAGTTCAGAGCTCCTCCTGGACCACCATGTACTACCTCGGCGCCTCTGTTTCGCTCGCTTCAGCGCTGCTGTGCCTGGCAGTGGAGGCTCCTAAGGGAGAAACAGCAGGGAGGCGCTCCTCGAAGAGCTCCATCCTCACAAGGCCCTTCGTCCTCTCCTCCCTAGCCCTCCTGCTCTTCATAGTTGCCTACCAGTCCCTCTTCGTCTTCCTCCCAGCCCTCCACGAGAGGGAGGACTTCCCCAGCAGCGGCACCTCCTTGGCCTTCACAGTCCTTGCAGCGTTCAACCTAGCTTCCCGCCTCCTCCTCTCCTTCACAAGCGTGCTGCAGCCAAAGAGCGCAGCGCTCCTAGGGGCTCTCCTGGGCTTTGCAGGCTATGGTGTCGTGGCTCTCTGGCCTATGGACGTCCTGTCGCTGCTGGGCTCTGCCCTCATAGGCTCCGGCTTGGGGCTGCTCGTGCCATCTCTCCAGGTGATCTCCCTTCTCGGGGTGCCCCAGGACAGGAGGGGGCTGGCCTCCAGCATCTACACTGCCATGTTTGACGTCGCATCCCTCATAGGTCCTCCCCTCGTGATATTTCTCTCAGCTACCTACGAGAGGTCTCTCTTCGTCTCGGCAGCCTTTGCCCTCTTCTCCTCGCTCCCCGTGTTCACCATCTATAACGGGAGGAAAAAGTAGAGAAGCGGAAAAAGGGTTACCTTCTCCGCTGACCACCAAAACCTCCGTACCGAGGTCTCCCCTGGAAGCCCCTGCGCTCTCCGCCCTCTGCTTCTCCGCTCAGGGAGCCCTCCGGTATCTCCTCCGCGCTTGGCACCTCGCTGTCGTCTATCTTGCTAACGCTCCCCCTCTGACCCACGTTCAGCTGGACTTGTCCTCGAAATACAGTGGTCCAGCCTCCCCTGATCTCGATGGCGTCCCCTGCCCTTATGCTCCCTGCTATCCTGCCCCAGAGGGTCAGCTTTATCCTGCCGCTCTCGTCGCCCACTATAGCCTCACTTATGGTTCTCGGGCCGTACTTTGTGTCTATGACTTTGGACTCCCCTGCCTCTATGACCCTAACTCGCACGTTCACGTTGTCCATGTTGCCCTTGAGATCTCCAACCCTCATGAACTCCATCCCTTCACGCTCCTCCGAGGAGTGACTCTGCTCCTCAGCTACGTGGAGAAAACTGTTCGAGAGTATTAAAGTCTTTCTCCCGTCTCTATATATCATCGCTTATAATAACTCTTCAGGACTCTGGCGCGGTGATTACTGTGGCGTTCAGGAGATACGAGCTACCTCCTCTCCCCTATGCCTACAATGCCCTCGAGCCCTACATAATCGAGGAGATCATGAGGCTTCACCACTCAAAGCACCACAACTCCTACGTTGTGGGGGCGAACGCAGCGCTGGAGAAGATAGAGAAACATCTGAAAGGGGAGGTACAGATAGACGTGAGGGCTGTCCTGAGGGACTTCTCCTTCAACTACGGGGGCCACATAATGCACAACATTTTCTGGCCTAACATGGCACCAGCAGGCAAGGGGGGCGGAAGGCCAGGCGGGAGGCTGGAGGACCTCATTGTGAAGAACTTCGGCAGCTTCGAGGCCTTCAAGGCCCTCTTCAGCCAGGCGGCTAAGACTGTGGAGGGAGCAGGCTGGGCCTTGCTGGGCTACGATCCCCTTGCAGAGGAGCTCAGGATACTCCAGCTGGAGAAGCACAACCTGCTCATGACTGCTGGCATCGTACCCCTGCTCGTCATAGACGTGTGGGAGCACGCCTACTACCTCCAGTACAAGAACGACAGGGGGAGCTACGTGGACAACTGGTGGAACGTGGTTAACTGGGGCGACGTAGAGGCAAGGCTTGAGAAGGCTATTAACTCTGCCCGCTCCCTCCTTCTCCTCTAGGGGTAACTCTTGGACAAGAAACAGCTTATTTTGAAGCACATTGAGGACAACAGAAGCCCCTGGGTGAAGGCAGCCTTTTACTCTGATCCAGAGGTCTCCAGGATCTTGGAGGAGCTGACGAGAAGGTGGGAGAAGGAGGGGAGAGGGATACCGCTGGACTATGCTACTGAGGAGGAGCTAGAGGAGCTGTACAGGAGGGCAATGAGGTACGCTTTCATGAGCGACGAGGAAGCTAGGGGCCAAGTGTGGGGGGGAGAGAAGTCAGGGGGAATGCTGAACCTTATCAGAAGGCTTTTTGGGAGGTAGCCTCCTCAGGTCCCTCAGGACTATGAGGTAGGATATCAAGGGCGCGAGTAGAACCAGGAGGAGCCCTAGTATTGTGACAGGGTTGTCTATCCTGCCGCCGAGGAGGGCGAGGGCAGACCCTATCGCAGCGATCAGGAAAGTTATCGAGACCTTCTTAATCACAATGTATGTCACTGTGATAACCCCCCTTGGCTTCCACCTCTTTCAGAACTTGGGCGAGGACCTCGCGCGCTTCCCTCTCTGCCTCCTGCCTGTCCTTGCCGAAGGAGAGGACCCTCATGTCCAGAACTGGCATCCCCTGCTCGAAGCCAAGAGGGTGACTCTTGAGGTAGGAGCTGACGTGCTCCTTCGCTAACCTCTCCATCAGAGGCGCCAAGGTCGACTCGGGCACCCCCCTTATCCTCGAGACACACTCCGCTGTTTCCCTCCTGGGCGCCATTCCTTGGATATAGGGAACGACCTCTTCGAACATAGCCTCCATCTCCTTCGGCACTCCTGGGAGGGAGACTATGACAGCGCTGCCCTCCCTCAGCAGGCAGCCAGGAGCAGAGCCCACAGAGTTCTTGAGGGCCTTTGCCCCACGCGGCATGACAGCCATTTTAATCCGGTGCTCTGTGAGGGGAAGGCCTCTCCTGTCGTAGTGCTCCTTCAGCATTGCAAGGGCCTCGCTGTTCACCTCCATATCTCTCCCTAGAGCTCTCGCGATCGCTGCGAGAGTTACGTCGTCGTATGTGGGGCCCAGCCCTCCTGTGGTGACTATCAGCCTTCCCCTGCCCAAGGCCCTCCTCACCTCATCTGCTATTTCCTCAACAGCGTCGGGAACGACTACGATCCTCCTGACGCTGAAGCCCATGGCAGTGAGCCTCCTGCCCAGCCAAGACGCGTTTGTGTTCACAGTCCTCCCTATCAGCAGCTCGTTACCTATCGAGAATATCCAAGCCTCGGGAAGCTCTGACTCCACGGCGATACCCCATGATATGTGATAAGGCTCCTAATATCTCTCTGAGCCCGGGCTTAAGTTGAAGGTCTCGTGCTCTGGAAGAAGGGTGCGCTTCGAGAGCGAGGTGAAGAGGCTTCCCAACGGCGCCTCTGTCCTGGTGGACAGAGTCGTCTTCCCCCGTAGCGTTGCAGTGCTGCCTGCATGGAGGAAGGGGAGGAGGATAGCCTTAGTTCGCCAGTACAGGCCCAGCATAGACAAGTGGATCCTGGAGGCGCCTGCAGGAACGATAGACGAGGGGGAGGAGGCAGCCAGGGCCGCAGCGAGGGAGATGGAGGAGGAGGCAGGCCTCAAGCCTGGCCACCTAGAGGAGGTGGGGAGGGGTTATGTGTCGCCTGGTTACTCCACAGAATACCTCACCTTATACCTCGCATGGGAGCCAGTGGAGGGGAGGGCTGCAGCAGAGGCCCACGAGGTCATAGAGAGGAGAGTGGTAATGACTCTAGAGGAGGCGATGGAGATGGTGAAGAGAGGGGAGATAGAGGACGTGAAGACGATCCTGCTCCTTCTCGCTCTAGCAAATAGGGTGGAGAGGGGTTGATAGTCGTCGCATACTCTCTGAAAGACCCTGCAGGGAGCGGTTCTGCGAGGCTCCTGCGGGAACTGATGGGGGCTAAGGAGACCTCTTGCGCCGGTGCGGCAGAATGCTATTCTGCAGCCATAGCATTAATAGCAGGCTACAGGGAGGACGTGGTAGAGCTGGAGGTGCTCCAGGAGCTGAGTTCCGTTGCAGAGGCCTTCATAGTTATGTCGCGACACTCAGCAGAGAGCGGCAGGAAGACCCTCAGCGTTCACCACTCTGGCAACCCTACTGAAACAGCCTATGGGGGGAGAGCCCGCAGCCTTGCCATATCGTTCCCTGCCCTGAGCAAGGCCCTCATGCTGAACTACAGGGAGACCTCGCAGGGCATAGAGGGGTACGAGCTGACCCTCGAGGCCACACATCATGGCCCAACAGAGGTCACGAAGCCAGTGGTTTTCATAGAGATAGGGAGCACAGAGGCAGAGTGGAGGGATGAGAGGGCCCAGAGGGCAATGGCCCTCGCCGTCCTCAGGACCCTCGAGGGCAGTCCCAGGAACTGCAAGGCTGCAGTGGGGATAGGCGGCACCCACTACCCTGCACGCTTCACCAGGTTGCACCTCGAGGAGGACGTGTGCTTTGGCCACATTCTGGCGAGGTATCAAATGCCCAGCGTCACCGAGGAGGTGCTCAGACAGTCTTTCGACAGGACCTATCCAGGAGCCCCCCTGCTGGCGTTAGTAGAGAGGAAGAGCGTGAGGAGGGAGCAGAGGGAGCTCATTGAGAGGATAGCAGCAGAGAAGGGGGCTGCAGTAGAGTACTTGTAGTAGCCGGGCGGGGATTCGAACCCCGGTCACGGGGGCCAAAACCCCGCATCCTTGGCCGCTAGACGACCCGGCTGCATGACAAGGAGGGCAGGGGAGGGTTAAATGTGCTACTCGTATAGGACCTTCGTCACGCTCCTCGTGCTAGCTATGTCGAAAGTGATCTCCGCGAGGTCAAGGGTGTAGTCCACGACCCTCCCTAGGCTCAGCATTATGTCATGGTACTCCAGCGACTCCTGGGGCAGCTCGACCCTCCTCAACCTCTCCCTGAAACTCTCTATGTCCAAGGCTACCTCCCTCGCAGCATCAGCGTCCACTCTCATGAGTCCGTCTATCACCTTCGTGAACTTCTCTGCTGCCTCCTCCAGCAGCTCAGTGATCGCGCTCGTGTCCATCTTCGCCTCGACTAGCCTTGCCGTGTTCCACGCTATGATGTTCAAGTGATCTCCTATCCTCTCCACTGTCTTGAAAGCCCTGTAGTAGTGGAGGGCCTCTGCGTGGGAGTGGAGGCCCACAGAGTCTATAGTGTTCGCTCCCATGAGGGTGGAGGTGAGGTTCCTCACTATGACAAGGAACGCCTTGTCTACGACGTTGTCCCTCTCCCTCACTGCGTTCAGGACCTCCAGGTCTCCCTGCCTAGCTCCCCTCACTATCTCTTGGAAGACCACTGTGATCAGCCTCTTCAGCCAGGAGAGCGTGTCCGTAACGCTGAGGGGCCTGGGGGCTCCTATGACCTTGTAAGAAACGTAGCTCTCGTTCTCCTCTGCCACCAATATATTAGCTACCCTGTACTCCACGAAAGCCCTCAGCTCCTTCAGCGTCCTGGAGCTCTCCTCGTCGTAGAGGATCTTGAAAACGTCGTATCCAGCCATGTATGCAGCTATGAACTCCCTTGCAGCAGTGGCCATGCTAGAGCCCTTCCTCAGGTCTATCACCTTAACGAGCTTTACCTCAGTGAACCGCGGCTCTGGCCTGACCCTCAGGCTCCCGTCTGGCATTAGATCTATGAAGACTTTCGAGCCCTTTGATATGCCGAGGTTCTTCGCCCACTCTTTAGGGATCGAGATTATGAAAGTGGACTTGCCAGTGAACTGGACTCTCCTCACT
The DNA here is from genome assembly GCA_039630105.1 of Acidilobaceae archaeon. GTDB lineage: Archaea > Thermoproteota > Thermoprotei_A > Sulfolobales > Acidilobaceae > DSZV01. The sequence continues at coordinate 10,128 of JBCNVO010000054.1, read as the reverse complement.
ATGCTCAACTTTTGGCCCGGCTGACTCTATAGATCGCAGGGGTATTAAATTATTGGGAGAGAGGGGGCGAAAGGCTAGGACCAGAGCCTTTCAGCTGCCTTAGCTATATAGGTCGCATGATCTGCTATCCTCTCCACATGTCTCATGAAGAGGAGGGTGGCTGCGACGGTCACGCTGACCTCCCTCGAGGAGCCGAGCTTGTTAAGGTACTTGTGGTAGACGTCGTCGATAAGGTCGTCGCTCCTCAGAACCTCCTCAAGCCCTCTGAGGTCTCCTGAGGCGAATGTCTTGACTGCCTGGCTCAGCATCCTCCTCGACAGCCTGAGCGCCTCCATAGCGTCCTCCTCTACAATGTACCCTCTGTCTATGCTCTTCATTATGATCGTTATCTCCCTCAGGTACCTAGCGATCCTGTAGAGATCGTAGGAGATGCTCAGCGCAGACTCAGCAAGTATTAGATCGTCAGCCAACGGCTGGAACCTCGCAATGAAGAGCGTAACTTGTCTCATGAGTATGTCCTTGTACTCCTCTGCCAGCTTAGCTATGTCCCCAGCCCTCTTGTAGCTCTCCTCGCCTTCGTAATTCTCCACGTCCTGAAAGAGCCCATCTACTAGCTCGTAGAGCTTCAGCGTCATGTTGACTATCTTCTGCCTCTCCTCGTCTATTGCCATCACTATACTTCACCCCTCAGGAATCTCTTTGTAACCTCATGCTTTGGGTTAATAGCTATTTCTTCTGTAGGCCCTTCCTCCACCACTTTCCCGTCATATATCATGACAGTATACTCTGCTAGCCTAATTGCCTGCTTAGGCATGTGGGTCACCATGAAGATGGTTATGCCCTCCTCCTTCTTTATGTTCCTGAGGGCCTCCTCGATTTTGAGAGTGTTCACGGGATCGATGTTAGCAGTGGGCTCGTCCAGGAGGAGCAGCCTTGGCTTCACCGCAAGGGCTCTCGCGAGGCAGAGCCTCTGCTGCTGCCCCCGCTCAGCCTCCAGGGCGGGTCCCTGAGCCTGTTCTTCACCTCGTCCCACAGCATGGCCCTCTCGAGGGCCCACTTTGCCAGCTCGTCCATCTCCCTCTTGCTCTTTACCACGCCATTGATCTTCGCCCCGACGACTACGTTGTCGTAAATGCTCATGTGGGGGAAGGGGTTGGGCAGCTGGAACACCATGCTGCTCATCCTCCTCACGTCGTATACGTCCATGTCCATGATCGACTTGCCGAAGACCTTCACGTTGCCGCTCACCTTCACTCCGTCGATCAGGTCTATGAGCCTGTTCATGACCCGGAGCAGGGTGGTCTTGCCGCTCCCGCTGGGCCCCATCAGAGCTGTTATGGTGCCTTCTGGGACCTTCAGGTCTACGCCCTTGAGGATCTCCTTCTCGTATATGCTGACCTTCAGGTTCTCCACCTCTATGGCAAAGCTCACACTCTCACCTCTCCCGCCAGCCTCCGGGAGATGAGGAAGAGGGTCAGATATAAGACTAGCAGCACGAAGGCTGCGCCCCACGCTATCCTGTGCCAGTGCTCGTAGGGGCTCTGGATGAAAACGTATATCATTAAGGTTATGGCGTCGCTCGGCTCAAGGGGGCCTCCGAAGATCATGTTTCTGGCGCCGAAGGCAGTGAACAGGAGGGGAGCTGTCTCCCCCATAGCCTTTGCTATGGCTATGGTGACCCCCCTGACTATCCCCGCTCTGGCCACGCCCATGGTCACCTTGTATATCACTTGCGCCCTTTTCATTCCTATGCCATATGCTGCTTCAATGTAAGTCCTGGGAACGGAGAGAAGGGCGAGCTCAGTGTAGGTGTAAACGTAAGGTATCATGACTATGGCGAGGGCTATGGCTCCAGCTATTGCAGTGAACCTCCCGAAAGGCCAGACCACTAGGGCGAACACCACGATGCCTATGACTATGGTGGGGACCTCCAGCAGAGATCGAGAGGTTGCCCTCACGATCTTCGTGAGGTTGTGGTTGGGGTACTCTGTAGAGAACACGGCAGCCAGAACAGCTATTGGCACGGAGAGCAGGGTGGCGACAGCAGTCATGAACAGCGTCCCTGCTATGGCTGGAGCTATGCCCCCTAGCTCCTTCACTCTGATAGGCGAGGGGGGTATCTGGGTGAAGAAGTTAATGCCCCCTTCCAGGACTACTGGGAGGCCTTTGCTGGCTATGTAGTATATGATGTGAAATATGGGCAGAATCGTCACGAGAGCTAAGAGGGTCACCACAAGGGTGAAGACCTTGTCCACAAGCTTTCTCGACACCACCTCTCCTCACCTAGAACCTGATCCTCCTCAACATGATGATCCCCAATGCGTTCACGATCATCCCGAAGGTGAGGAGGAAGAGTCCTCCAGCGAACAGAGCATTGCGCATATACGGGTACATCTCCACCTCGCCGAAGTTTGCGGCAATGATCGAGGTAAGGGTGTGAGTGGGGGAGAACATGCAGAAGCTGAGGGTGTATATGTTGCCGACGACAAGGGCCACTGCAGCCGTCTCGCTCGAGGCCCTCCCTAGCCCGAGAAGCACTGCTGAGACGACTGCAGGGAAGATCATGGAGAGGTTGAGCCTGACGTACTCAAACCTCGTCAGGCCTAAGCTCCATGCGGCCTCCTTGTACGTGGCAGGGATGGCCTTGTAGGACTCCTGGATGACTGCAACCATGAAAGGGACTATCATCACTGCCAGCATGATCCCTGCAGTCAAGATGCTGGTGCCAGAGAGGGGGGTGCAGCTGAAAATGGGGAGGAAGCCGAGGCTCTCGTGAGCTGGCTCCATGAAGAACTCCTTGAGGAGAGGGCCGAGGAAACTGAGCCCCCAGAGGCCGAAGAGTATCGTAGGGGTTCCAGCCATGAGGTCGACTATAGAAGACATGTACCCCCTGAACCTCTTCGGGAGGAGCTCCTCAATAAATACGGCAAGGGATATGGAGAGAGGGAGGGCAAGCAGGACTGCTATCCCTGACACATATATGGTGCCCCATATGGTTGGCAGCAGGCTGTAGTGGGGCTCTTTCCAGAGCTCAGGCGGATCTTGTGTTGGGTACCACCTGTTAACTGAGTATGTGGACCATAAGCCTTGAACGCTGAAGATGGGGTAGCTGTGGTAGGACTGGGTCAAGAACAAGAGCACGAGGATCAGAATTACAAGAATCGTGGGGAGGGCGAGGGAGTAAAAAACTATTTTGTCATGGGAGGAGACCCTCATACTGCCCATTTCTAGCCCTCTCTAATGAGCTCGATCCACCTGAGGTTATACCTCCTAATCTCCTCTGGTATCGGAATGTAGCCGGGCGCCATGACGGACTGTCCCTCAGTGTTTATCCACCTAATGAACTCCTTGATGACCTCTGCCTTCTCCTTCGAGTACACCTTGTAGAAGAGGAGGAAGGAGAAGGAGGTGATCGGGTAGGAGTTCTCTCCAGGGGCGTAGACTACGCTCTCCCATGCTGGGTTGAAGTCGTCGTCAGGGTTAGCTGGGAAGAACCTGAAGGCTCCTGCAGCTGCAGCCATCATGGTCTCAGGGGTGGGATCCATGAACTTCCCTGCTGCGTTCTTCACCTGCGCCATAGCCAGCCTAGCTACCTGCGCGTGAGTGTACTCCACGTAACCGATGGCGTAGAGAGTGTTCCTGACCATCTCTGCAACCCCCTCGTTGCCCCTGCCAGCCCTCGCTCTTGCGGGCGCTACCTGATCGATGGGCCAGCTGGGCTGCACGCCCACCCTCTCCCTCTCCCATGCGCCCTCTGAGGACTTGAAGAGGAACATTGTGAATATGTTGGTGGTGCCGCTGGCATCCGATCTCCTCACTGCAACTATGGGGGCATCGGGCAGCCTGACGCCAGGGTTAAGGGCTGCTATCCTGGGGTCGTTCCACTTCTCTATCTCTCCCCTGTAGATCAGGGCAATTATCCTCCCGTCGAGCTTGAGCTTGCCCTCCACCATGGGCAAGTTATAGACTATGGTAACAGCGCCTATCACGACGGGCATCTGAATGACTCCCCTGGGGTCCTGCTTCGCTCTCGCGAGGTTCGCAGGAGTGAGCGGCGGGTCGCTGGCTCCAATGTCCACTACCTTCTCAAGGAACCTTGCCTGCCCTGCGCCGCTGCCAATGCTTGAGTACTCCACCACAATGTTCCTGTACTTGTTCCTGAACTCCTTTGCCCAGGTGTCCATTTGGGGGAAGAGGAAAGTAGCGCCGGCAGCGAGGATCTTCACATCTCTCCCTCCTGCCAGCACTGTCGGCGTCGGAGAGGCTGCTGGAGTAGTGGGCGCAGCTGTCGGTGTCGGAGTAGGAGTTGGAGTAGGAGTTGGCGTGGGAGCGGCTGCTGGAGCTGTCGGGGTTACTGTGGGCGTAGGGGTAGGCGCTCTCGCGGGAGTAGTGGTCGTAGCTCCTCCTGGCTGAGAGAGCAGGAAAACTCCTGCTCCTATCAGCACTAGCAACACGAGGGCTCCTCCTATTATTAGACGGGAATCTATGGAGCTCATTTTGCTCTCCAGCGCCCTTAACTTTCTTATCCTCTTTTGCTCGTTCTAAGAGAGCTATAGATTTCTATATAGATTAATATACCTCAGTGCTTAAGACCCTCCTCATCCCGCAAGGTCAGTCCTCCCTCTCATCACGCACCTCCTCGTAAACCCCCACGATCTTCTCCCCGACAGCTTTCCACGAGTACCTTTCCTCTGCTGCCCTCCTAGCATTATGTCCGAGCTTCGACCTTAACTCCTTATCGCTCAGCAGGAGGTCGAGGGCTCTGGCAAGTGACCCTGGGTCCCCAGGGGGCACCAGGAGGCCAGTTTCCCTGTCCTCCACTATCTCCTCCAGCCCCCCCACTCTCGTGGCTATGACAGGTTTCCCTGCAGCCATTGCCTCCAGTGCGACTATGCCCATGCTCTCGTTCACTATGCTTGGCACCACGACCACCTTGGCTTTCCTGAACAGCTCCACCTTCTCCCTCTCAGGCAGTGCCCCCAGGAGCTGGACCCTGCGCTCTAGCCCGTAAGACTTGATCAGAAAGCTAGCGGGTATCTCCATGTAGCCTTTCCCCACCACGAGGAGCCTTGAGTCCTTGTGCTCTAGCCGAGAGAACGCCTTTAGCAGCACGTGAAGCCCTTTCCTGAAGACCAGCCTCCCCACGAAGAGCACATAGTCTCCCTCCTCCCCAGGCGCGTACTTCTCAGTGTCCACCCCGCCAGAGATGACGTACCTCTTCGCTGCGAAGTCGGGGCCCATGATGCTCTCCACGAACTTGTCTGCAGCCCTGCTCACGGATATGACAGCATCTGAGTGCTTCAGGAAGCGCCGGGTGGGAAGGAGTACAGAGACTGTCCTCCAGAGACGAGGGGAGTCGTGAGCCAAGAAGATCGTGTGGTTGGTGGCAATGCTGGGGACCTTCATCTCCTTTCCAATAGCTATGGAGAGGAGGGGGAGCAGGGTGAAAATGTGGTGAGCATGGATTATGTCGGGGGATATCTTCTGCAAGATTTGCTTCAAGCTGTCCCTGCTCGGGGGCACGATGAGAGCATCTAAAGAGATCGCTGAGTCAACCAAGTAGTGGCCTTCCTCGCTCATAGCCTTCGCCTCCCTCACGCCTATCTTCCTCGAGACGACGCATACGTCGACCCCCCTGCCCTTCAGAACTCGATACAGATCTCTGACGTGAGACTGGACGCCGCCTATGCTGTTTGGATGCCAATCTATGACCAGACAAACTCTCAAAACGTTTCCCAGAGGAGGTGGAGGAGCAAGGATTTAAAAAAGGGAGGGCTCAGAGCTCCTCGAGGCCCTTTGGCTTCTCCTCCTCTTCCTCTCCCTTCTCCTTCTTCTCCTCCTTCTTCGGTGCAGCTGCAGCTATCACGTCGTCTATCTTCAGCAGGGAGGTGGCAGCCTCAGTGGCGCTCTTCACTACCTGCTTCTTGACCAGCACGGGCTCGAATATGCCGAGCTCTAGCATGTTCTCTGCCAGCTTCCCTCCCAATACGTTAATTCCTGCGTTCACCATGCCCTTTGCGTGGTAACTCCTCAGCTGCAGTAAGGAGTCCAGAGGGTCGAGGCCTGCGCTCTCAGCCAGTATCATGGCTATGCTCTCCAGAGCGTCAGCGTAGGCCTCTATGGCAAGCTGCTCCTTCCCTCCCACGCTCCTCGCAAAGCCCCTGAGCTGCTCTGCGAGCTCCACCTCCGCAGCGCCGCCGCCTGAGAGTATCTTGGGCTCCCTCAGGATGTTCCTCAGCGAGTGGAGCGCGTCCTTGATGTTCCTCTCAGCCTCGTCCAGGAGCATGTCGTTGGCTCCCCTCAGCAGGATCGTTATGCTCCTCGGGTTCTTTGCTCCCTCCACGAACACCATCCTGTCCTCCCCTATCTTCCTCTCCTCCACCAGCTCCGCATAGCCCAGGTACTCCTCCTTCAGCTCCCTCAGGCTGGTGACTATCTTAGCACCAGTAGCCCTCGCCAGCTTCTCTATGTCGCTCCTCTTGACCCTCCTTACTGCCATTATGCCCTTCTTCGCTAGGAAGTGCTGTGCGACCTCGTCTATCCCCTTCTGTGTTATGACAACGTTGGCTCCCGTAGCTGCTATCTTCTCGACCATGTCCTTCAGGAGGTTCGTTTCCTCCTCGAGGAACTTGTCGAGCTGCTCCACGTCAGTGACCCTGATCTTGGTGGTAAGGTCAGGCTTCTGGATCTCGAGGGCAGCGTCGAGCACGAGTATCCTAGCCCCCTCTACCCTCTTGGGCATCCCAGGGTGGACTACCTCCTTGTCGAGCACAATGCCCCTCACTATCTTTGAGTCGAAGATGCTCCCTCCCTTCTTCTTCTCCATCTTCACGTTGTCAAGGTCTACGTAGTAACTGCCGTCTGGCCTCCTCTCAGCTATGGCCTTTATGGACTCTATGACCATCTCAGCTATCTTCTCCCTCTCAGGCCCATGGCCTACGTACTTGCTGGCCAGAGTGGTGTTCACTATCTTCCTGAGGCTCGCGTCGTCCTCTGTGTTCACAGGAGCAGCCATTTGGTCAAGGGCCTCGAGGGACTTCTTGAGGGCCTTGATGTAGCCGCTGATAATAATAGAGGGGTGTATGTTCTCGTCGAGCAGCTTCTCCGCCCTCTCCAAGAGGGTGCCAGCGAGCACCACGACAGAGGTGGTTCCGTCGCCAACCTCAGCGTCCTGAGCTTTGGCTACCTCCACTAGCAATTTTGCAGCAGGGTGCTGCACTTCCATCTCCTTCACAATAGTGGCGCCGTCGTTGGTCACCACTATGTCTCCGAAGGAGTCAACGAGCATCTTGTCTAGGCCTCTGGGACCAAGGCTCGTCTTCAATATCTCCGTCATTATCTTGGCTGCCAGTATGTTGGCCCTGAGAGCCTCTCTACCGTAAGTCCTCTGGGCGCCCTCCTTTAACACCAGCACAGGGACTCCAGTCGCCATCTCCTATCACCCGACCCCCCTATTGCTCCAAACTTTTTATGAGTAGACACTTCTATATAAGCTTTACGTTTTAGACAGGAGGCTAGAAACACATAAAAAGGCTCCCCCCCTCCCTAACCCGGTAATTGACGTGCCCACGACCAAGGGAGAGCTGCTGGAGGCGCTGAACGTACAGATAGGGTCAAGGTACGTGAGCAGTGAGTACATGGACGCTCTGGTGCTAGAGCTGAGGCTGAAGCTGGAGGACGGCCGCACCTTCACTATGGTCAGCATCCCTGCAGACGTGGCAGAGGCCATCAAGATGATCACTAGCTACAGCCCCGCACCGAGGAGGCAGAGCCTCTTCGCCTTCCTCCACTCTAACGAGAGGTTCAAGGAGGTTCTAGGCCAGTCGCTGAAGCACGTGGTAGTGGACGAGCTGGACAGGGAGACGGGGCTCTACTCTGCCTCTGTGGTCTTCGAGGAGGACGGAGTGAGGATCAGCATAAAGATGATACCTAGTCATGCCATATTCCTGGCGCTCCTTACAGGCAAGGCCATATATGTGAAGAGGGATCTCGTGGACGAGCAGGAGAGCGAGGAGGAAGAGGAGGAGTAGCTATCTCCGCGGCTTCTGCTTCTTGCCCTCCCAGAGAGCCTTGAGGGAGACGCCGTTGACCATTACTACCTTGTACCTCACGCCGGGGATGTCGCCCAGAGACTTGCCCATAGGCCCTCCGATGCCCTCTATTATGACCTCGTCGTGCTCGTCTATGTATAGGATGCCTCCGTCGTATGGAACGAAGGCTGTCACCACCTTCTTGTTCTTCACTAGCTGAACCCTGACGCACTTCCTGAGAGCAGAGTTGGGCTGCCTCGACTCTACCCCCACCTTCTCCAGCACTATCCCCCTCGCCATAGGCCTCCCTTCCAGCGGGTCGTACTTCTCCTTCAGCTTGAGGGCCCTCCTCCTGAAGTCCTTCTGGCTCCACCTGAACTTCATCCTCTTCCTCCTCAGCAGCCTTGCCGCGAACAGCCCAGAGGGAGACTTCTTCCCTGACACCCTAGACGCCTCCAGAGGAGGGGGGCACTGAGCCTTTAATCATTTCACGATCACTCTGCAGTTGCCGAAGACCTTTGAGAGGACCATGCTGGCCCTCTTCACGTTCTTCCCGTTCCTCCCTATCGCCTTCCCCTTGTCCTCCTCCCTCACTGTTATGCTCACTAGCTTCTCCTCGCCCCTCTCAGAGACGCTCACCTCCAGGATCCTCACCCCGGGGAACAGGTTCCTCGCCATCTCCTCCACGCTGTCAGAGTACTCGTAGACCTCCACAGACCTCTTGAAGAGCTCGCTCAGCACCCTAATGTTCCTTCCGTTCCTCCCCACAGCCTTGCCGAGTTCCCCCTTGCTCACCAGGAAGAGGAGCTTGCCGCCCTCCTCGACTATGCAGCGGATGGGGGTAGCGCCAGTTACCTCGCTGAATATAGACATGAACTTCAGCTCGTCTACAGTTATCCTGTCCTCGCTCATAGCTCACACCTATCTTATCATGTCGAGCAACCTCGACGCTCCCTGCTCCACCACGGCTATGGCAGAGACAGAGAACGGCTTCCCTGCAGCCAAGCCTAGGTCGACGCTCCTCCCCTGGAAGACGACCACTGGGACGTTAGCTATGCTGGCCCTCCTCTCGATAGCCTCCCTCAGGTCCTTGGGAGCGTTTGAGGCAATTATGACCATTTTGGCCTCCCCTTTCGTCAGGGCCTTGAGCGTTCTCCTTGCCCCCAAATAGTACTTGCCTGTCTTCACCAGGTTCTTTATCTCCCTGTCAAGAGGCATTTGAGCCACTGTTCCCACCCCTCCTTATCTCCACGCTCGCGACCACCTGTCCCGTGCCCACTTTGGGCGGGAGACCTGCTATAATGCTTTCTGTTACTCCTCTTAAGCTTTCCTCCTCGCCCGCCGCGGCAGCGTTGTAGAGCTGGTGGACTGTGACCTCGAAGGCAGCCCTCGCGAGGGCGCTCGGCTTCTCCCCCGCAACGCCCAGCCTCCCTATCTGCCTGATGGTGCCGCTCCAGGTGATCACGTCAGCGACGAGCATAACGTGCCTTATGTCCACGTCGAGACCAGAGTCCTCGAGCACGTTCATGATCTCCTCTATTATGGCGTTCCTGGCAGCCTCTATCCCCAGCACCTCCATGATCTCGAACACGTCGTTAGTGGTGGTCCTCCTGTGGTCCACTCCCTCTACCTCTAGCACCTCCGCGAGGTTGCTCCCCTCTGTTATGATAACGTACTCCCTCAGCGTTTGTCCGTCCACCACCTTCTCCTCTGCGACCCTGATGCTGGTCCTGTTGATCTTCTTCACGCCCTTGATGTAGAGCTTCCTCAGCTTGGCCTCCACCTCCTTCAGGGCCTTGAAATCGTAGAGGGACTCCTCCGGAACCACCTTCTCAGAGAGCTCTAGCCTGATGACGTCGCCGTCCATCTCCACATCTCCCAAATCTGTCCTATTGAGGGCACTCAGGACGTCCTCCAGCCTCACGCCCTTGTCCTCCAGCATCTCCGGGTCGAGAGCTATCCTGAGCTCCCTCTCCCCTATCGTGTACTCTATGCTGCTCATGACCTTCTCGAGGGTGGTGTACTCTATCCTCCTCGCCACCTCCCGCGCCTTCTCCTCGCTGTACCTGTGCTCCTCGTCCAGGTACACCTTCATGAT
>JBCNVO010000053.1:0-3700 GCA_039630105.1 Acidilobaceae archaeon | reverse complement strand
TCATAAGCTTGGGGGCCTCAGCCCTGGCCTACCTGCTGCTGGGGGAGGTCAGGAAGTCCTCAGACCCAGTCTCAGGGTTCTTCCTCCTGAGGAGGGGCTTGAGCATGGAAGGGGTGGTGGGGAGGGGCTACAAGGTGGTCTTGTACTCCAGCTGCCGGGACAGAGGGCTTTCTCTCCCCTGCCATTAGCATGTGCTTAGCCCTGTTGGCAACGACGACGGTGCCCCCTACGAGGGTGAGTCCTGCCGAGGAGGCTGCTTGAGCTTCACGAAGTCCCTCCTCGACAGGGTCGCCGTTCAAATCGCCAGAAGAATTTGGCGGGACTACCTATAAACTTTATTATTAATAACAGTGTTAAATATTAACGGTGTTAAGGGTCTATCTCCACACTGACCTGCTCGAGAGGAGGTAGTTAGCTGCGAAGCCCGCCGCTATCCCGAGGAGCTGGGCTAAGAGGGGGTTCAGGGAGAGGAAAGTATAGAGGGACCTCATGACGAGATACTCCGTTACAACCAGCAGCACGGAGGCATGGTAGCCGAGGTACCTGCCCAGGAAACCCCAGCGAGAGGAGGGACGGAAGGTCCAGAGCTCAGTGCAAGGAGAAGTTCCAGGCGATGCTGGTTCTGGCAGGACGATGCTGGAGAAATCCACAGGCAAACCCAAGGAGAGGAGGAGGGCCATGGAGCCCAAGTTAACTAGAACTCCGCTCGCCCCCACGAGGGCAAAGCGGAAGGAGCGGGAGAGCGAGAGGACCTGGAGGGCGTACTGTGCTATGTCCTTAGCGCCGAGCTTGCTCTCCCCCGCCGCCCTTCCGGAGAACACGTACGGCACCTCCGCCACCCTAGCCCTCGGGTTAGCTACGAGCAGTTCCAAGAGCACCTTGTAGCCCCTCCCCTCCACCCCTTCCATGCTCAAGCCCCTCCTCAGGAGGAAGAAGCCTGAGACTGGGTCTGAGGTCTTCCTGACCTCCCCCAGCAGCAGGTAGGCCAGGGCTGAGGCCCCCAAGCTTATGATCCTGCGCAGGGAGCTCCACCCTCTCACTCCTCCTCCCCTCGCGTACCTGCTCCCCACGACCACATCTGCGCCCCTCTCTGCCTCCCTCAGCATGAGGGGCAGCACCTCTGGAGGGTGCTGGAAGTCCGCGTCCATGACTGCTATGAACTCCCCCCTCGCAGCCTTCATGCCCTCTACTATGGCGCTTCCCAGCCCCCTCTTACCAACCCTCCTCAGAAGCCTCACGCGGGGATCTCTCTGCGACTCCTCCTGCACTATCTTCCAGGTGCCGTCAGGACTGTCATCGTCCACGAAGAGCAGCTCGTAGTCTACGCCGCTGAGGGCTCCTCTGAGCGCAGATATGAGCCTGGGGACGTTCTCTGCCTCGTTATACGTGGGGATCACTACGGTGAGCTTCAAAGAAGGCCCCCAAGGGGGCTAGACCTTGTAGAGCTCCTCCCTCGCCTCCTCTGGCAAGTCCTCCTCCTTCATCAACTCGAAGCCCATGGGGGGGACCTTCGCTGCTGGGCCTAGGATCACATATTTCGCAGGACCTTGCTCCCTGCTCTTCAACACCCTAACCTTCACGTAGAGCCCGTCTCCTCTCTTAACGTACATATATTTACCGTGCTTCCCTCCCATCGTGACCTCTCCGAACTCATCCATAACAGAACCCCTATAACACTTCAACTCCGCGCCCCCCTCCCTCCCTCAATAACGCAAGGGTGAACTCTCTTGCAGCCCACGGCGAGGCTTCTCGCTCCTCTTGCCTGTGCCCTTAAAATTGCTGCAGAAAATTGTCATCGATAGGAGCACTGTGACTTACGTTTCTGAGCAAATCATCAACGACAGGTTGGCCAGGCTGCTCAGTAAGCTCCACATAGACTGTAGGGCAGAGAGGGTAACGCAGCGGAATAGGCTGGACATAAGGTGCTCCCATAGGGCGGCAACTGTGCTCATAGAGGCTTCGTACAACGCTGCGGACGCAGAGAGGGACGCCAGGAAGAGGCTGGAACCGGGGGGACAGGCTCATGAGATAACGATGGTCATAGCCCTCCACTACCAGAAGAGGCTGCGGGACGTCTCAGAGGAGAGGCTTGAGAGCACCATAAGGAGCATGAAGTTAAGGGCAAAGGCCTTCGTGCGCAAAGTATCTGGAGCAAGCCCGACCTACATTGAGCACGACTGGGTGGAGCTGAAAGGGGTGGAGGAGCTAGCAAAGTACATCGACAGCAACCTGGAGGACGTGGTAGGGGAGGAGGAGCTGGAGAAGAGGGTGAAGGAGGTAGAGGAAGCGGTCGAGAGGTTCGTGGGCTCTGCCTCTGGCCTCCCAGAGGGAGATTCGTTGAGGAAAAGCGTTGCTGAAGTCCTTTACAGGCTATACGGCTTCAGCGTCTCGGAAATGAAGGACGCCGAGGTAGTCTTCGGTCAGTCAGCTCTCGTGCTCCTCCTCTCTGCACTGCTCTACGAGAGCGTCAGGGCCAAGCACGACCTGACGTCTCTAGCCCACTACGTGGAGGAGGGAGGGGGGATTGGGGGCCTTCGGGAGGCATTCAAGGCCCTCCAGGCAGCGGGATACAAGACTGCGATGAGCGTAGCGCTGGAGATCTTGGACAGACTGCTCCCTTCCCTTGCTCCTAGCGTGGAGAACCTTGCCCGTCTCGCGATAAGGCTTGCGCAGGAGCCCCACCTGCTCTCGAGAGACTTCGCGGGGAGAGTTTATCACAAAATAACAGGAGACATTGCAGTGAGGAAGGGGTTCGCTACCTATTACACAGAGGTCCCGGCTGCACACCTTCTCGCCTGGCTGGCCGTGAACGAGGCCTTGGGGGTCGAGACGAAGAAGCTGTCGAGGGGAGAGACAGAAAAGGTCCTAAAGAGGGTAGAGGGGCTCAAGATAGCGGACTTTGCCTGCGGCAGCGGCACCCTGCTCACTGCGTCACTCTATGCTGCCTCATGGATAGCCGGGAACTTATCCTTCCTCCACGACCTACCTCCCCCCTATCCCCAGAGGAGGCTGGTAGAGGAGGGCATATACGGGCTGGACGCGCTGAAGTATGCTGCTCAGATATCCGCGACTAACCTCTCCCTCATGGCCTCTGCACCTGCGAGGAACATCCACACGATCTACCTAGGCTTTGACGAGAAGAAGCTGGGCACATGGCTTGGCTCCCTGGAGCTCCTGGAAAACTCCAGGAGGGTAGGGGGGCTCCTCAGATACATAGAGGGAGGGCTGAGGGGCAAGGTGGAGAGGGTCTCCATAACTCTCACAGAGGAGGGCCAGATAGAGTTGCCGGACAGCTTCGATATAGTGATCATGAACCCGCCCTTCACGAGGGCGACTGGGAGAACAGGGAGGTTCGGGGAGGCAGAGAGAGGCCTCTTCGGCTTCATTGTCACAGAGGCAATAAGGAGGAAAATAAAGATGAAGTACGACAAAACACGTAGGAGGATCAAGGAGAAGCTGGTCAAAATATCAGAGGAGCTATTCGCTGCAGAGGCTGCTCTAGCTGGAGAGCTTGGACCGCTCAGCAGCCAAGAAAGGGCAAAGAGCTCCAAGCTAGACCAGTACTACTCGATAGGACAGGCAGGCGAGGGCCTCCCGTTCCTCTATCTGGCCTACAGATACGTGAAGCCCGGAGGAGTGATCGCCTTCGTGCTCCCTCGGAACCTGCTGGCAGGCACCTCCTGGTTCCTGGCAAGGGCTC
>JBCNVO010000052.1:0-7919 GCA_039630105.1 Acidilobaceae archaeon | reverse complement strand
AGTTGGGGGGTATTCTGAACTTCATGCTCACGAATATCCCTTGGCTTGTGTTGACTGTCAAGTATGGTGCAAATAGAGATGGGTTAGCGTGTCCCTCACCTCTAACTCCATAGCCCTTGTGCCCCTGTACCCGGAAGATGTACTGAGGGTTAGTGGACCACCACCCGGGGGGCGGGAACTGATTCTCGTCGAAGTCCGTCCAAATCACGGCAGCTCTGTCCACGCTTAGCGCGCACCCCGGCAGGAAGCGGGCAGAAGGCGGTTGCGGCCTAATCCGCACCTCCGAGTGCATGAGGTAGTACGCGGAGGCTAGGGCAGAGAGAGGAAGGAGCAGTAACGCCAGCGCAATGGCTTTCACAGCTATCTCCCGGCTCCTTCCCCTCATGGCACCCTGGACTCTTAAAATTATAGCTACTTTTAAACCTTATAGTCCGCCAAAAGCTAGCCGCCAAGCAGGATCTCGGAAAGCTCCACGATCCCGTATATCACCATGCTCACCAGCAATATCAAGCCTATCGCGGCAGCGCTCGTCACCAACAGAACCTTCCAGGGTCCCACAACCCTCACCTCTGACAATATAAAGTAGAACGTTAATATATTATTCGCATTAAAATATGGGGAGCAGAGGCTTGAGAGACCTGCGGGAGGCTCTAAAGGCGCTTGAGAGCTGGGGGGAGCTGAGGAGGGTAGAGGTTGCTGTGGACCCCAACTTGGAGGCAGCGGAGATCGCCAGGAGGGTCATGTACGCTAAGGGCCCCGCGCTCCTGTTCGAGAACGTGAAGGGCTTCCCCGGCTGGAGGATGGCTACCAACTTGTTCAGGGACGTGGACACGATAAGGAGGCTCCTCGGCGTGGAGAGGCTGGAGGAGATAGGGGAGAGGCTCACCAAGCCCCTCGGCTCCCCGCCGCCGATGGGGCTGGGAGAGAAGGTGCAGACCCTCTACGAGGTCCTCAAGATAGGCTCTTACACGCCCAAGAGGGTGGGGAGGGCAGGCTTCGAGGAGAACGCGATAGAGGACAACGGCTTCGACAGGACTCCTGTCCCCAAGACCTGGCCTCTCGACGCCGGGAGGTACATAACGTACGGCCTCACCGTCACCAGAGACCCGGAGAGGGGAGTCAGCAACATGGGGCTGTACCGCGTGCAGATCATAGACGGGAACAGGGCTGCGATGCACTGGCAAGTCCACAAGAGGGGCCACCTAGCTTGGTGGAAGGCAAAGGAGAGAGGGGCAAAGAAGATCAAGGCAGCCATAGTCGTGGGCTCAGACCCCGGCACCATGCTGACGGGAGCCATGCCAGTGCCATATCCCATGGACAAGCTCCTGTTCGCGTCTGTGACTAGGGGGTCTGCGCTGGAGGTGGTGGAGCTCGAGGGGCTATACGTACCAGCCAACGCTGAGGTGGTTTACCTGGGGGAGGTGGACACAGAGGCTCTGGTGGACGAGGGACCCTTTGGGGATCACACGGGCTATTACACTCCCCCAGCCAAGTTCCCTCTGTTCAGGCTGGAGAGGGTTTACTATCGCTCTGACCCAATATATTACTTCACTGTCGTGGGCAAGCCCCTACTGGAAGATGCTTGGATAGGGAAGGCCATCGAGAGGGCCTTCATGCCCTTCATGAAGATGTTCATGCCTGAGGTGGTGGACGTGAACATGCCGCCAGAGGGGCTGTTCACAGGGGGAATAGCCATAGTCTCCATCAAGAAGAGGTATCCTGGGCACGCAAAGAAGGTCATGATGGGCCTCTGGGGCCTTGGCCTCTTCTCGCTCGTGAAGGTTATAGTGGTCGTGGACCACGATGTGAACCCGCACGACATTGGCCAGGTTTTCTACGCCATAAGCACAACTGTAGATCCGCAGAGGGACGTGCTGGTGGTGCCCTACGCTGTAACAGACGAGCTGGACCACACTGCAATGCCGGGCGGCTACGGCTCAAAGCTTGGCATAGACGCTACGAGGAAGATGAAGGTGGAGAACTACGGGCAGGAGTGGCCTCAGGAGGTGGAGCCCGATCCCGAAACAGTGGAGCTGGTGAACAGGAGGTGGGGCGAGTATGGTATTTAGGCTGGCTGCTTACTGGCGCCTTTTCAGGCCCAGGACAGCCCTGAGCTCCCTCTCTGCCTCCCTCGGCGGCGCCCTTTACGAAGGCATTCCCCAGGCAGCAGAGATCCCCCTGCTCCTCCTGACACTCGCTGGAGTGGGCTTGGCTCACTTCTCTGTCAACGCCCTGAACGAGTACGTGGACTTCAGGAGCGGCCTAGACGCGAGGACCAAGCGCAGGCCTTTCAGCGGTGGCTCAAAGGTGCTCGTGGACGGCCTCCTCACGCCCAGAGCTGCCATGATTGCCTTCCTGCTCACCTTCCTTACGGCCCTCTCCATAGGCCTGCTGCTGACATACGTTAGAGGCCCCCTCGTCCTCCTCTTTGCTGGGGCGGGAGGAGCCCTCATAATGGGTTACAACCTTTTCCTCGTGAAAGTGGGGCTCGGCGAGGTAGTAGTGATGGTCAAGGGGCTCCTTGTCTTCCTGGGGAGCTCCCTTGCTGTCCACGGAGCCTTGCCCCTCCATGCGGCTCCCTTGGGGCTAGCCTATGGCATGCTGTCAGCTCTGGTACTCTACGCAAATTACGTTGCTGACCTCGAGGAGGACAGGACTGTGGGGAGGAGGACTCTCCCTATGCTCACAGGAAGGCAGAGAGAGCTCTATGCAATAATGGTCTTCCTCTACTCTGCCCTGGTCCTCGGCTCTGTCGCCTTAGGGGTTGTGAACTCTTTCGCCCTCCTCGCCCTCCTCCCAATGCTTTACCTGCTGTCAGCCCTGCGAGGGCTGGGGAGAGGAGATCTCGACAAGGCCCTCCTGAACAACGCAAAGGGCTGCAGGATGGCAGACCTCTTCCTCACCCTCTCGCTGGCCCTAAGGGCCCTATTTCGCTGAACTTTTAGGCTCCTACCCCTCCTCCCGCAGGGGAAGGCGCTTGCCCGGCAAGAGAGTTGTGGTGGCTGCAGATGACGTGTACCCGGCAGTGAAGGTAGCCCTCGAGTTCCTAAAGGGTAAGGGTTACGAGGTGGTGCCGCTGGGATCTGCCAAGAGCGGGAGGCCAGAGCCCTGGGCCAAGGTGGCAGTGGAGGCAGCAGAGATGGTGGCGAGAGGGGAGGCAGAGTGGGGGGTTGTGGTGTGCTACACTGGCACAGGGGTCTCGATAGCAGCAAACAAGGTGCGAGGGGTCAGGGCAGCCCTCTCTAACGATGCGGCAACAGCGAGGGGGGCAAGGCTCTGGAACGATGCGAACGTGCTGGCCATGAGCGGCAGGCTCGTTTCTGAGGTAGTGGCAAAGGAGATCTTGGAGGCCTGGATCTCCACAGAGAGCATAGACCCGACAGAGAGGGACAACATAGAGTTCCTCAAGAGGTACGACATGGGGAGGTAGTTGGGGGAGAGGCTAGCGAGAGGGGCAGCTCTCCTCTCCTTCGGCTCCCTTTTCTCCCTCTTCCTTTCAGCAGCAGGCAGCATTGTAGTGGCAAGAGAGCTAGGGCCTGCTCAGTACGGGCTTGTCACCATAGCCATGATCATGCCCAACTTCCTCTTCGTTCTGCTGGACTTCGGGCTTCTCGTAGCAATGACTCGCTATGCCTCAATGGGGAGGCTCGAGGCAGTCTCCACTGCAACAGTCCTCAGGGTCCTGCTCGCCCTGATCGCAGGCCTTGCCAACTTCTCGCTAGCGCCCTTCTTCGCCTCTCTCATTGGAAGGCCTGAGATAGTTGACTTGGTGAGGCTGCTCTCCCTCTTCGCAGTGACCCACTTCCTCTTCAGCTCTGCGAACTACACCCTCGTGGGGATGGGGAGGTACGCAGAGAGCGTCCTAGCGAACGTGCTCTTCACCAGCCTTAAGGTTCTCCTTGCCATAGCTCTGGTTCTAGCTGGCTACGGCGTTTTCGGAGCCCTCCTTGCCCACGTGATCGCAGGTCTCCTCGTCCACGTTCCTACTTTCCTCCGCGCCCTCCTGCTCCTCGGGAGCCTCCGTTTCAGTCCGCTTGCCATGAGAGAGCTGCTGCTCTACAGCGTTCCACTATATCTTCCCTATCTGATCTCTGCTCCACTCGTCCAGCTTTACTACAGCTTCATGGTGAGCGTTTCCTCGAACGAGGAGGTGGGGAACCTCAGCGTGGCCTATAACTTCCTTGCTCCCCTGAACGCCCTAGGCAGCGCCCTCTCTGCAAGCGTCCTCTCCGTCCTTCCCTCCCTTGCTACTCGAGAGGAGTTGGAGAGAATCGTGAGGAACGCCCTGAAGCTCACATCACTCCTCCTCCCCTCCCTCTCCCTCGGCCTAGTGCTCCTCTCCCAGCCCCTCGTTGCCCTTCTATATGGCGAGAGGTACCAGCTGGCTCCCCTCCTCCTCTCCGTCTACATGGTGGGCTACCTCCTCGCGCCTCTGGGTTCCCTCCTCTGGCAGCCCTACTTTGCCTCCCTGGGCAGGGGCACCGTCGTCCTGAAAGCCTATCTCATCCAATACGTCCTCGCCGCTCCCCTCTACCTCGGCTTAACATATGCTGCTGGAGTCCTCGGATATGTGGCTGCGGGCATTCTGGCCAGTGCTCTCTCTACCCTATACATGCTTCGCTCTGTCGAGATCTCTCTGAGGATGCGGGACAACCTGAGAGCAATGTCGCCCCCCCTCCTCTCCTTCACTACCTCCCTCCCCCTCCCCCTGCTCTTACAGGGCCCAGCAGGGTGGGTGCTGGCAGCCTCCCTCTACGCGCTAGTCCTGTCCCTCACTGTCCCTGTCCTTGCGGGAGAGGATTTGATGAGGGGGCTAAACAGGACATTTGCCCGCATAGGGGTCCTCGGGCCCTTCCTCTCCCTCCTCGCCTCGCTGGACCTCTTGATAGCCTCGAAGGTCTGGGGGATAGAGGAGGAGGGCCGCTCTTAAGAACCTTCAGACAAGAACTTATGGGCAATGAGGCATGATAGTGAGCCTTGCTATGGAAGTTGCCCTCAAGGGCTCTGCGAACTACGCGGGAGGCCTTGGGGTCTTGGAGGCAGACAAGTTCTATGCCGCAGGCCGTCTAGGTTTGCCATACGTTCTGATAGCGCCTTTCTACCCGAGGGGCTATGTCGACTACAACCTCGCTGACGGCTCCCGCCTTGTGGAGGTGAGACACAGGCACAGCATTGACTTCCTCGCGAGCCTCAGACACATAGAAAGCATCACAGTGAGGGGGAAAAGGGGGAGGCTGATAGCAGAGGCAGACATTTACGAGTACTCTTATGGCACTGCCAAAGCTTACCTCTACCGGATCACTAAGCCTTTACATGCGGAGAACTTGTTCAGGTATCTCTACCGACACCACAGCGACGAATGCACCTACTATGCAATTGCAGCTGCCGTCTCTGCGGAAGTAGTAAGGCGTCTCGAAAGGGTGGAGGTGATAGACACGCAGGAGGCTCACCTAGCTCTTGCCCCTTACTTGATCAAGGGGAGGAAGAGGTTCGTGACCCACACCCCAGGCCCCTGGGGTCATCCGAAGCTTTGTAAGGAGGAGGGGGAGTCCCTCCTTGACATAAGCCTGCCGAACGTGAGGACAATGACAGAGGCAGCAATGGAGGAGGTAGATCAGGTCTTCGCAGTCTCTAAGCTCCATGCTAAGACGACGCTGAAGATGTTCCCGAAGTACGTTCACAAGATCACCTTTGTGACCAACGGCATAGATCTGGGGAGCTGGCAGAGGGTGAAAGCGGCATCCCCCCAGCAGCTCGCGAGGGCGAGGGAGGACTTCAGGGAGCAGGTCAGCTCCATGATCTCTGCCATCTCGGCAAAGAAGGTAGGGAGCAGGCTCCTCGTATCTTGGGTGAGGAGGACTGTCAAGTACAAGAGGCCATATTTCCTGGAGAGGCTATTGGAGGAGAGGGACCTCAGGGACAGGTTCTTCCTGGTGGTAGCAGGTAAGCCCCATGCAAATGACAGCTACGGGAGAGGGATGGCTGAGAGGCTAGCAGCCATTTCCCGACAGAGGGAGAACGTGTACTTCCACGCTACTTACGACAGGAACATAGCGCTTTACTTCATTACTGGCTCCGACCTCCTCCTCTTCACCCCCTTCCCAGGGTGGGAGGCGAGCGGCACCAGCCAAATGAAGGCCATGGCCAACGGCGTTCCCGTTCTCTCCTCGAGAGATGGGGCGAGCGTGGAGTTCATAGAGGACGGCGTCAACAGCTGGCTCTTCGGAAAGGAGGCAGATGAGTTCATAGACATAGACAGCGACGAGAGGGCAAAGGAGATAGACGAGCAAGACTACTCTGAGATGGTGAGAAAGCTGCTCGAGATAGCTGACATGTACGAGAACGAGAGGGAACGCTACCTTCAGGTCTCCTTCAGGGCACACAAGACCTCCCCGCGGCTGAGCATAGAGAGAGCCTTGGCTCAGTACTACCCTGAGTACTTCAAGGCCAAATGAGAGGAACACATATAAATCCTCGGACTTGGTGGGAGGTGGAGCGAAGATGAGCGAGCTAAGCCCGAGCACTTTCAAGGAGCTCAAGAGCTACGTGGGTAACAGCGTGCTGATAAAGCTGAAGGGAGGGAAGGGCATAAAGGGGACCCTGAGGAGCTTTGACCAGCACCTTAACCTGATCTTGGAGAGCGCTGAGGAAGTAGGGCCAGAGGGCAACAGGGCGTTGGGCCTAGTGCTCGTCAGGGGAGACAATGTAGTAGTCGTGAGCCCTGGCCCTAGGTGAGGTAAATGAAGGGTACCCTATCGATGGGGAAGCACGGTAGGAGCAAGACCCACATAGTGTGCAGGAGGTGCGGCAGGAGGGCCTTCAACGTGGCAAAGGGCTACTGCGCTGCCTGCGGTTTCGGCAGGAGCGCGCGGATCCGCAGCTACAGCTGGCAGAACAAGAAGGTGAACAGGGTCAGGGTAGTCTGATATGTTTTCTAGGAACCTCAAGAAGCTGAGAGAGGTGTTGCAAGAGAAGGGCCTCTCTAACCTCGTCCTCCTGGGGAGGGCGAACATTACCTACTCCACGGGCATGAGGGAACCAGCTGGGGCCTTCGTCATCTCTGAGGGCTGCGGGGACGTCATGCTAGTCCCCCTGCTGGACTATTTCAGAGCTGCCACGAGGGTGCCGAAGGAGGTGGAGGTGAAGGCTTTCACGAGGGGAGGAGAGGAGGCCCTGAGAGGGGGGGTGCCGGAGAGGGACCTCGTCGCGGGGACGCTGGTGGAGTCCATCGTTAAAGTCGTGGAGAGGTGCCCCGGGAGGGTGGGCCTGGACCTCGCCTGGGCTCCCGCTAACGTGGCTAAGGCCCTGGAGCAGAAGGCGGGAGCAGAGGACGTGAGCGAGCAGATCTACAGGCGGAGGAGCATAAAGGAGGACTGGGAGGTGGAGCTCATAGAGGCCTCCCTCAGGGTAGCTGAGGAGACTGCGAGAAAGCTGGTCGAGTCCCTGAGGGAGGGGGTCTCGGAGCTGGAGCTGGCGGGAATGGCAAGCATGTTCATGAGGAAACAGGGAGCTTGGGACGAGGCCTTCCCGACCATAGCGGCGTTCTACCAGCATACAGCGCTTCCCCACCACGCGCCGGAGGAGCTGAGGCTCACCCTGCCCGGCCCCGTCCTCATCGACCTGGGCGCGGTGAAGGGAGGATACTACAGCGACCTCACGAGAACCCTCTGGTGGGGAGGGAGCGATAGGGAGTTCAGGCAGAAGGTGGAGCTGGTGATCGGGGCCCAGGAGGCAGCCATAGACAGGATAGCTCCCGGCGTAGAGGCCTGGGAGCCCGACAAGGAGGCGAGGCTAGTGCTGGAGAGGAGGGGACTAGCTCACTACTTCAACCACGGGCTGGGGCACGGGGTAGGTGTTGAGATACATGAGGAGCCCTACCTGAGGCCGGGCTCGAAGGCTCTGCTCGAGAAGGGCATGGT
>JBCNVO010000051.1:0-66149 GCA_039630105.1 Acidilobaceae archaeon | reverse complement strand
GGCCTCCACCTCTCTGCAGCCAGGCTAGGCAGCACGAAGACGATGCTAAGGTAGGAAAGGAGGAGGTAGCTAGCAGTTATGTAGTAGTGAAGCTGCAGGACCTTCTGCATGAATTGACTGTACTCAGCTGGCGAGAACGAGTGGGGAAAGGCTAGGAACATAGAAACGCATGTAGAGACGGCCCACAGGAACCCTATAGCCGGGGGGTACTCGAAGTGGTAGTCAAGGTAGGGGATCGGGCAGACCCTCGTTCCCCCCATGAGATCTCTCAGTTTTTCGTTGTCGAACCACCTGCTGCTATCGCCTGCTACCGGTTCTAGAAAGACGGGAAAAAAGATCCCAGCTGTGATATCTGTGTACTTCAGACCATACAGAGAGGGCGGCGGGTCGAAAAGAGGGCTGTGGATGTAAACAGAGACTAGAATAGGTATCAGGAGGAGAGGGTAAAGGTCCTTCAGAGCTCTTCCATTAGCCAACTGCAGTCTCCCCTGCTTTCTTCCCTCGTTCCTAAAACCTTACTTATCTTGTCTGCGAGCCTCAAGGGCTCAGGCAGGCCTTTTCTGGTGAAGGCCAGAGTGTACTGTATTGCCTCCGCGAGAGTTACGCCCCAGCCTGGGCTTACGTACACATTGCCCACCCTTGCCCCCACTATCTCCCCCTCGTGCACTAATAGGGCCATGTTCCCGCTTCCCGTTTCCGTCCCTACCAGCCTCCTCCGTGCTACTCCTATCGTCCTTATCTTGAAGACGAGGCCTATGTGGGAAGCAAGCCCAAACCTCCTCGGGTGAGCGATCCCGTGACCGTTCACGAAGAGGAGGTCAACTCTGCGCGAACTGAGCGCCTTGCCCAGGAGAGGCGCAGCTACCTCCATCTCCCTGAAGGCGAGGAGGCCAGGCACATATGGCACGCAAACTTGTCTAGCAAAGTATGAGCAGCTGACGGGCTCAGCCTCGGGATACTTCATGAGTACCATCGCCCCTACTCCCAACTGCCCGCGATAAGAGACGTCCACGCCTCCAACGTATAGGACTTCCCCTCCTATGCTTTCCCTTTTCACGAGCTTGGAAAGGACTCTCTGCGTCTCCTTCGCTTTAGAAGGGCTGAAGCTCCTCGCTACCCTCTCACAGGGGCTCAACCCTCTACTATCTTCAACCTAATGCTCCTCTCCCTAACGCCTGCAGGAGAGAGGGCGATAACGTCTATTCCATCTCCGCTGCCTGCGTCCCTGCTGATCGCAGCTCTTACTGAGGCAATCGCGAGCTTCTCTGCGCTCTCGAGCGACATGCCCTCCCTGTACTCCCTCTCCAGCACCCCGAAGGCTAGGGTAGCCCCGCTCCCCACAGCAACGTAGTCCTCCTCGAGGATAGAGCCGAGAGGGTCGAGAGCGTAGAGCTCAGGCTTCCCCCTCACGCCTGCTACCAGGACCTCTACGAAGAAGGGGAAGAACTTGTAATAGTACATTATAGTCGCCAGCCTCTTTGCTACCATCCTTGTAGTCAGGGGGGCACCAGTTGCCATCTCGTAGTTCTTCATCTCTGCTTCCAGGATCCTCACGAGTCCGCCTGCATCTCCGTACAGGCCTGCGAAAGCTATGGCTGTGTTGTTAATGACAAACATCTTCCTGGCGTTCCTGCTCAGAACGAAGTCCCCATAGCTCAGCCTTTTGTCGGTGGCTATCACGACTCCGTCCGCCGCCTTGACGCCCACCACAGTAGCCTTGAAGATGTCAGGGAAGCTCAACTTCTCTCCCATGAACAGCTAATCAAAGAGCCTAAAAAGGGATCACTGGAGGCTTAGGTAGGCCCTCAGCGAGTCGTCCCTCTCCCTGAGCCTGAACGAGACAATGCCCAGGAAGCCTCCCAGGTCAATCTCGTTCCTCCCTGCCCTGAGGGAGTAGCTCTCCTGGGACAGCAGCTCTGGAGGCGTGCCTGCGTCACTCTCGAAGACCTCGAGCAGGTTGTCCCGGGAGGCGAAGATGACGAGCCTCCTCTCCCTGTAGCCGAGGAGGGGAACGCCGCCGAAGTGCTCGTTCAGCACGTTTCTCCCCCTGAACTTCATGAGGAGGGGCGGGCTCTGCCTGTTAACGAGCTGTTCCTCCTCCACGCTCATTATGCCCCTGAAGCCTATCTCCATAGGCGAGGAGTCCTTGCCGCCGAGGTTCGGGGCTGTGTTATAGGCTATCAACACCCTGCTCCCTGCCTTCGTCAAGGAGGTAATCCGAGCTCCGTATGCGCCCACTAACCGGGCCTGGGGCGGAGATATGTAGATGAGCACGCTGGGAGCCCTCGCCTCGTTGACGTCCCTCACTATGCTTAGGTCTGAGAGGTGGAGGCCGCCGTGAGGCATGGAGCTGAAGGGCGCCAAGATCCCGCCGCCTACTGCCAAAGCGTTGGACCTCTGGGGGGAGGGCTGGGGAGCTCCTTGGACTCCGAAGTCCATTAGCCTCAGGAAGGTGGGCCTCTCGAGTTCTGGCTCCACAGGGTTGCCCACAAGGACGCCGCCTCTGAAGAAGTGGTAGTATCTGGCGAAGGCGCTTATCGCGTAGCCAGAGCCTCTCCAGCGCACTCCTCCGCCGTCAACAGAGATCTTGGCCCAGTCCTGCACAAAGTAACTGTAACTCCTGGCGCTCCCCAAGTCAAAGCACTGGACGCCGTCTATCCCGCCTGCCCAGTCTCCCTGGATATCGAAGCACGCATAGTCGAGGAAGTGAGCCCCCTTCAGGCCTGGCAGGTCGCTCAGCCTCGACATCTTGCCCTCCCTGCTCAGCTCGAATATGCCCAGGTTCTCGTGACCGTCCCCCCTCGCAAGGAGCAGCGAGTCCCTCAGCGGGCTGAAGACTATCTCAGATATCTCCCCTACCCACCTGGACTCGTGGTGGGCGCTCTCCTTCCAGAGCAGCCTCACCTCGTCCCTCTCAGTGTCGTAAAAGTGAACGTGACTGTACTTGTTTCGGAAGTCTATCTCGCCCCACGTGCCTGTCTTCCCCTTGAAGAAAGCTGGCGCATGAACCCACCCCCCGAAGAACAGTTCCTCCCCGGCGCAATACGCAGCGTTGTAAGTGTCTCCTCCTGACGCAGGGCCCGGCCCCACTTGGTCGAAGGCGTAAACCCTCTCCCCCCTGCCCACGAAGAAGGCCTTGGCCTCGAAGGCCAGAGTGAAGTAGAGGATCTTGTTACAGTAGCTAAGGCCGAATATCCCACCTGAGCCCCACTCGGGCCCAGGGGAGGGCCCCCATATGCGGAGGTGCTCCTCGTAGCTCACTCGCTCTTCTCCCCTTTCTTCCCCCTCTTCTTTGCCTTCTTCTTCCTCTCTGCCCTCTTAGGCCTCTGGACCTTGGCCTTCTTTTTCTTCACCACGAGGCCTTGGCGGAGCATGTTCCTCAACCTCTTCTCTACCTCCTCCGTCCTCGCCCTCGCGTCCTCTACGCTCACCTTCCCCTCCGCTGCTTGGTCGTAGATTTCCACCACGTCCAGCATTACGTCAAGCAGCTCAGGCCTACTTGCGTCGTAAAGGACTGTCTCCTCCTCGACCGGCGTCTCGATCCTCTCCACTTCAACGCTCTCCTGGACGCCCTCCTCCTCTACCTCGCTCAACGAAGCTCACCCTAGGCTAGTTCCAGCCTCCTGACCTCCACCTGGTAGCCCAGCTTCGCGAAGGCTTCAGAGAGGACCTCTTCCCTCACCCTTCTGTCGAAAGTTATGACTATTTTCCTCTCCTCCCCCTCTTTGATAAGTCTCAGTCTGTCGACTATCACAGTCCCTCGAATCATGTCGTTGAGGCTCTTGGAAGGCACAATGTAGTCCTTGTACTTCCTCTTTGCAATGTCGTAGAAGGAGTCGAAGTTCCTCAAAACTCTATACGTCTCCTCCAGGTCCTGCGACTCTGCCCCCATAGCCCTTGAGATCTCCATCAAAACCCTCTCAGCTTCCTCCACGCTCAGCTCCACGCTCTTGTACTTCCCCAGGTCGACCTCTACTACCTTCCTCAACTCTCTCTCCCCTCCCCCTTCCTCCCACGTGCTTAAATACGCTAAGGCACTTTGCAAGGTATTTAAGGATAAAGTCACGCTCTTCCCAGTAACTGGGTCTGAAGGCCAGGGAGGGAAGGTGGCTAGAGACGTATACGCTAGCAGAGAGGTCGAGGTGCCAGAGGGAGTGACTGCAGAGGTAGCAGGAGCTGTGGTGAGGGTAAGGGGTCCTAAAGGGGAGCTAGCGCGAGACTTCAGCCACGCGAGGGGCGTGATAATTAGCCAGAGGGACGGGAAGATAGTCGTAGAGTCCTTCTTCCCCTCCTCGCGAGAGAAGGCCACAGTGGGCGCAGTTGCAGCCCACATAGAGAACATGATCCTGGGCGTGACGAGGGGGTTCAGGTACAAGCTGAAAGTGATCTACGTGCACTACCCCATCTCTGTGAAGGTGGAGAAAGGGAAGGTCTCGATAACCAACTTAGTGGGAGAGAAGTACGTGAGGAAGGTAGATATACCGCAGGGGGTCAAAGTGAGCGTTTCTGGCCAGGACGTCATAGTGGAGGGGATAGACGTAGAGAATGTGGCGCAAACAGCTGCAAGGATAGAGGAGGTCACGAGGATCAGGGGGAAGGACAGGAGGAAGTTCTCTGATGGGATCTACATTTATGCAAGAGAGGTGATGTAGAGTGGGGATGGTAGAGAGAAGGGAGCTCATAAGGAGGAAGCGGAAGCCTGAGTTCAGGAGGTTCCTGGCCTGGGAGTTCTGGAAGTTCGAGAGGAGGGACAGCTACAGGAGGCCCAAGGGCAACGACAACAAGATGAGGGTAGAGGTGAAGGGGTATCCACCTAGGGCAAAGGTAGGCTACAGGACGAGGAGGGAGATAAGGGGGCTTCACCCCTCTGGCCTCTCCCCTGTCACAGTTAGCAGCAAGGAGGAGTTGGAGAGACTTAAGCCAGAGGAGCACATAGTTTACATATCCTCTAGCGTGGGGCTGAGGAAGAAGCTGGAGATAGCAAAGGCTGCACAGGAGAAGGGCCTGAGGGTGGCAGGATGGTAGACTACAGCATCCAGCGGAGGCTTGCAGCGGAGCTGCTAGGGGTAGGGGAGAGCAGGATCTGGATAAACCCCGACCCGAAGTTGGAGGAGGAGATAAGCCAGGCAGTTACGAGGAGGGACGTGGAGAAGCTGGTCCACAAGGGGATCATAAGGGTCAAGCCTGCCAAGGGTAATTCCCACACTCGTTGGCTCGAGAGGAGGAGGGCAAGGCAGGAGGGGAAGAGGAGAGGCCACGGGAAGAGGGAGGGAACTGCGAGGGCAAGGCAGGACGAGAAGGAGCTCTGGATGGGGAGAATAAGGAAGATCAGGAGGATGCTCAAGTGGCTCAGAGACCACAACATGATAGACAGAAGGACTTACAGGAGGCTCTACATAAAGGCAAAGGGAGGGGCTTTTAAGAGCGCCTCTGACCTTAAGCTGGCCCTGCAGCAGCAGGGCATACTGAAGGGTGAGAGGAATGGCTAGAGGGCCCACCTACAGGGTGCCTTGGAGGAGAAGGAGGGAGGGGAAGACTGACTACTACAAGAGGCTTAGGCTCATAAAGTCAGGGAAGCCGCGGCTAGTGGTGAGGACCTCGCTGAAATACGTTACAGTGCAGGTCGTGGAGGCAAGGCCAGAGGGAGACAGGGTCGTCGCTGCGGCCCACAGCAGGGAGCTCCAGAAGCTGTACGGGTGGCAGGGCGGGGGGAAGAACACCTGCGCCTCCTACCTGACTGGGCTGCTGGCAGGCCTTAGGGCAAGGGCAAAAGGGGTGGAGGAGGCAGTCCTCGACATTGGGCTGAGGAAGCCCGTCAAGGGGAGCAGGGTCTTCGCAGCCCTGAAAGGCGCGTTGGACGCAGGCCTAAGCGTTCCCCACTCCCCTGACGTGCTCCCCAGCGAGGACAGGATCACCTGTAAACACATAGCAGAGTGGTCGAAGGGCTTGGAGGAGGAGTTCTACAAGAGGCAGTTCTCTCGCTATTTGTCAAGAGGGTTTAGGCCAGAGGACCTCCCCTCCCAGGTGAAGGAGATAGCGCAGAAGATAAAGTCAGAGTACGAGCCTAGGCTGCAGGAGGTGAAAGCCCGTGGCTGAGTCCTCGCTCGAATCCTGGGTGCCTAGGACGAGAGTAGGGAAGCTCGTGAAGGAGGGCAAGATAACTACAATAGACGAGATCTACAGGAGGAACCTCCCCATCCTGGAGCCCGAGATCGTGGACATGCTCCTCCCTGGCCTCCAGCACGAGGTCATAGACGTTGCGATAGTGCAGAAGATGACTGACGCTGGCAGGATAACGAGGCACAGGGCTGTAGTCGTGATAGGCAACAAGGACGGATATGTAGGCATAGGGAAGGGCAAGGCAAGGCAGTTCAGGTTTGCGATAGAGAAGGCTATATTGAACGCAAAGCTCTCCATAGTGCCCGTGAGGAGGGGCTGCGGGAGCTGGGAGTGCACCTGCGGCGAGGCCCACAGCGTTCCCTTCTCTGTCTCAGGGAAGAGTGGGAGCGTGGAGGTAGTGCTGAAGCCTGCGCCGAGGGGGACAGGGCTGGTGATAGGGGACGTGGGGAAGGTAGTGCTCAGGATGGCGGGCATAACAGACGTGTGGTCCATGACCAAGGGCGAGACGAGGACCACCTACAACTTCGCCAGAGCTACCTACAACGCCCTAAGGAACACCTACAGCTTCGTGACGCAGCTCGACTGGTCTAGGTGAGGGGGGAGTGGCGCTATACGCGATAATCAGGCTCAGGGGGACGGCAGACGTATCGCCTGAGGTGGAGGAGACGCTGAGCATGCTGAGGCTGAGAAGGAGGTTTGCAGCCTCTCTGTACTGGAGCGAGCTCCCTGGCCTCGAGGGCATGCTGAAGGTGATAACGCCTTGGGCAACGTGGGGGGAGGTGGAGGAGAAAGTTCTCTCAGAGCTAATTGCCAAGAGGGGGAGGCTGGTGGGGAACAAGAAGATAACAGATGAGTGGGTGAGGCAGAACCTGGGGCTCAGTGGGATAGGTGAGCTGGCCCAGAAGCTCCTCTCAGGGGAGCTCCACTATCACAAGCTCGAGGAGAAGGGAGTGAAGCCCTTCTTCCGCCTCACGCCGCCGAAAGGAGGCTTCAAGAGGAGCATAAAGAAGATGTTCGGAGACGGCGGGGAGTTAGGCTACAGAGGGGAGAAGATCAACGAGCTCCTGCAGAGGATGATGTGAGATGATCAGGAGGGAGAGGAAGAGTAGGAAGCTGAGAGGAAGGACGAGGAGCATGGGGTGGGGAAGGGTAGGGCAGCACAGAAAGGCAGGCGCGAGGGGAGGAAAAGGGGCAGCAGGGCTCGACAAGCACAAGTGGACCTGGACGATAAAGTACGCCCCTCATTGGTACGGCAAGAGAGGGTTCCTGCCGAGGAGGGAGCTGGCTGGCTACGAGCGCCAGGCTCTGAACGTGGGGGACCTGGCTGAGATAGCAGAGAAAATGAGGATGAGCGGCAACTACACGCAAGAGGAAGGCCTCATTGTCATCGACCTGGCATCCATGGGAGTGGAGAAGTTGCTCGGAGAAGGTGAAATATCCCTAGCAGTGAAGGTGATAGTGCCTCAGGCGAGCGAGAGTGCAGTGAAGAAGGTGGAGAGAGCAGGAGGCAAAGTGGTCCTCCTGCAGGCCCAAGGACAGCCTTGAGATCTGAGCCCTGTCCGAGGAAGCTGAGGCCTCACGAGACAGCTTTACAAGTAATCAGGCAAGTCAACCCCTACAACTCCAACCCTATGGGCATAATGCACGGCGGGCACATGCTTGAGTGGATAGTTGACACTGCTACCCTTGTCTCCATGAACGTAGCTAGGTCTTACACGCTCTTGGCCAGCATTGAGGACACAGTCTTCGTCTCCCCTGTAAAGGTGGGAGACCTGGTGAGGCTAACTGCTTGGGCAGAGTACGTGGGGAGGAGCAGCATAGACGTGAGCGTAATGGTGGAGACGGAAGATCCCAGAACTGGTACAGGCTCCCTCTCCACTGCCTCCTCCCTGACGCTCGTCGCAGTGGACGAGGACCTCAAGCCTAGGCCTGTGGGAGCCTGCATAGAGATCCGGGAGCCCTTTGAGGAAGAGATACTGAGACAAGCGCTGAAGAGGAGGGCAGAGAGGGAGGCCAGGATAAAGGGGAGAAAGGGAGCTATCCAGGATCTCGCGAGGCCAAGGCCTATAGTGGAGGGAGCTGAGATAACCAGCTTCTTCCTCGTAAGCCCCGAGGACTCTGTGGGCTACAAAGTCCTCCACGGAGGGAGGCTCCTCAGAAGGTTGGACGAGATCTCTGCGCTCGCTGTCCTCAGGAACACCAGAGACGTAGTCGTGACTGGAGCCCTGGACGCAATGGACTTCTATCTGCCAATCAAGGTGGGGTGGATCGTCGAGATTCACTCCTCCCTCTCCTACATAGGCACGAGGAGCATGGAGGTGACAACTAAGGTCTTTGCAGAGAACTACGTTAGTGGAGAAACATACCACGCTGCGACGAGCTACTTCACCTTCGTGAAGATGGGCAGAGAGGAGGCCAGAAAGGTCGCAGAAATGCAGGAGCCAGAGGACGCGAGGAGGAGGAGGGAGAGGAGGAAGAGGATCATTGAGGCGCTCAGGTCGAGGGAAACTGTAGAGAGGCTCTCCGAGGTCAAGAGAAAGCTGCTCAACACACATAGGGCTCCTCGGTAATTCCCTCCATTTGCCCCCTACGAAAGGTTCTCTATAGACTTTTGAGAATCTCTATATAGCCATGAGCCGTCTCCACTTTATGTGGGCTTAGGTGTCAGGTATTAGGAGGGACGCAGAGGAGATCTCGGCAAGGTTCGGCATAGATATACATAACGGCTTGTCGAAGGTCGTGGAGAAGTTGAACCAAGAGGTAGCGAGGGGAGCTCTGGCAAGGTACCATGCCCTCCTCCAGTTCATGGTGGCAGTAGACCTCCACGAGAGGGGATTCGACGTGAGCGTGGAGGAGGACTTGCCGACAGGCTTCAGGGCTGACGTTCATGCAGAGGGCCCATGCTGCTCCATCATTGCAGAGGTTGAGACAGGATACGTGCCGCAGGAGTGGATCCTGAGGCTCGAGGAGTACCTTGCATACAGGGCAGCGTACAAGGCGGCAGCGTATAGCACTGACAGCGACGTCTTTGTGCTCGCCCTGCCCAGCCACACGAGAGCTGTGTTGCCAGAGCCTCTGCTGAAACCTATAGAGGAGAGGAGCACGGAAGAGATCGTTCTCATAAAAGCCATGATCGCAGTTTACAACAAGGGCCAGCTTCAAAGAATAGGGTGGAGGGCACACCTCGCCAGGGTGGACGCAATTGCGTACGTGAACATAGAGGAGAACGAAGTAGAGTACGACGTTTTGAACAGGAAGAACCCTAAGCTTGACGTCCTAGCCTAAGTCCAGCGCCCCGCTGTAGGGAACACGCGAGAAGGCTTATGAGATGAGGTCTGCAGCATACAGCGGTAGTTCCGCAGGAGCTGGGATCGTAGCCACCTGCGCAGGAAGTCCTTGGCCGTGCACCAGGTAGACTTCAAGCCGCAAAGAGGGGCTGGACCGTCCAGGCCTAGCAGACCTTTGAGCCCTCTTTCACAGGCTCCATGGGCTGGAGGAGCACAGGCTTCTCCCCCTCGCCGCAGCCAGCCGCCAAGATCATTCCCTGGCTGACTGTCCCTGCCATGGGTCTAGGCTTCAGGTTCACGAGGACTACCACCTGCTTCCCGACGAGCTCCTCTGGCTTGTACCACTTAGCTACTCCTGCAAGCACCTGCCTCTCCTCCCCTCCTATGTCCACGATGACCTTGATGAGCTTCTTGCTCCCTGGCACCGCCTCAGCCTTCAGGACCTTGCCGACCCTTATGTCCAGCTTCGCAAAGTCCTCGTACTCGATCATCTCGAAGTCCCCCTTTTTCTCCCCCTTTACTCCTAAAAGCTTACAATAGAACGGGGAGAGGGTTGAGGAAGGTCAGCTGCTTCATGATCGTGAGAAACGTGTTGAGCCAAGGGTATCCTTTCCTTGAGGCAATAGCGCAGGCGCTCCCCGTATGCGACGAGTTTTTAGTCAGCGACGGCATGTCGGACGACGGGACATATGAAGCGCTGGAGAGGGCTGCGAAGCTAAACAAAAGGATCAAGTTGTTCCGAGAAGAGTGGCCGCGTGGTAGCTTTCACGAGGAGCTGAGGATGGCCACCAATAGACTGTTGAAGAAGTGTCAAGGCGATTACGTCTTCTATGTGCAGGCAAACGAGGTCGTTCACGAGGAGAGCTGGGAGTACATGCGGGAACTGCCAGAGATATGGCCTGAAGCCATAACGTTCAGCTTCCCTTACCTCCTCGTGTTTAGACACTTGAGGTTCCACGAACAGTACAGGCTGCGGTTTGCCAGGAGGCTGAGCTACATAGAGGCCATATACGATGCCTGGGCGTTGGGTCTCAGCACAGGGTTTGTCGTCAAAGAGCTGCTCTCATCTCTTCTCAGACCGCGACACCTGGCGAGGATCTTGTACAAGGGTGTCCACAGGATCTATGCTGATACAGGCGGCATCCCAAAACTCACTGTGCCAGTCATCCTCCCTCAACCCATATATCGCTACCAGGCTGTGTTCCTGGGGGACCCTATCGCAAAGGAGCTGGAGAGGCAGAAAAGGTGGGGAGGAGTGAAAGAAAGGGAGAAGCTTGAGCAGAGGCTGAGTCTGCTCGGGGACTGCAGCTCTGAGGAGAAGCTGTTGGGAATGATACGACATGCTAAGGAGTTAATGAGGGTCAGAGGGCACCAGGCGCCGAACTACCCTGAGGGACTGATGAGGATCCCTCCTGAGAAGCACCCCAAGATCATGAGAGGCCTCCTAGAGGACAAGACCTCGTGCAGATATTACGTTAGGGAGGAAGTTTTCGAGGCCTTGAGGGAAGTTTAAGAGTGTTAGCTCCATAACAGGGAGTCGCTTTGTGGCATGGCTTCTACGTCCTGCTGGCAGCAGCGCTGTGGTCAACGATAGGGGTAGCGAGCTCCTTTGGCCAGGACGTGAGCCTCATGGCTCTGGTTAGGTCCATAGTAGCTGGGACCATAGCCTTCATGATCTTCAGGCACCTCTCGAGGGCTTCCCTTATCGCTGGGCTCCTCCTGGGGCTCCTGTTCTCCTCCTACCCTCTGGCAGCGATAACTGCAGGAGTGGGGGCAGCAGCCTTCCTCCTCTACACAGCCCCTCTCTGGAGCACCCTCTCTGCGCTGGCTTACGGAGAAAGGCCCAGCACGTACTCGCTGGCGGGAGCAGCCCTCATATTGATCTCAGCAGCTGTCATGGGCTTTGAGGCCACGGGCGGCAGCCTGAATCCCCTTGGCTTCCTTTTCGGCTTGCTTCCCGGCGTGGAGCACCTGGCCTATACATTTCTGTAGCGCAATATTATTCTCGGCAGGGACTACACAGGGAGGTATCGCTGGGCGCCATGCCCTTCAGCCTCGTAGTCACGCTGCCCGTAGGCCTTTACCACTTGCTCTTTGGCCTCCCAGGAGACCTCGTTAGGGCGAGCGTTGCTGGGGCATACCTTGCAGTGTTCTGTACCCTCCTGCCATATTGGCTGTTCTCTATAGGGGTAAGGCGCATTAAAGCCTCTACTGCCTCCGTCTTGGCATCTCTTGAGCCCGTTCTTGCTGCCGCCTGGGGCCTACTGTTCTTTTCCGAGGAGATCACGCCCCTCCTCGCTGCCTCATATGGGCTGATACTCATAGCTCTCCTCCTCTCGTCGCTGGAGAGGGAGGAGAGGTCGTGAGCTCCATTCCCTGCAGACATCAGGGCATAGCAGGTCTCCTGAGGGGGGAAGGCCTGCCTGCAAGCTTCTCACTGCTTGTGAGAAGGGGGAGGTTCAGGGAGGAGTACAACGCAGAGCTCCTGCTGAGCGGGTCCGTCGTGATGAACGTCAAGGCCTTTTGCGGCAGAGAGCCCTACAGAGCATGGGTGGAGCTCTTTAACATAGATCCCAAGCTCTTCCTCTCCCACGAGCCCCTTCTTTACGATTGGACCTCGAGCCCCCTGAGGCCCGGGGAGTCGCTTTACGTGGAGTACTCCTGGGACCCTGAGACCACAGCCCTTCTCGACCTGGGAGCGCCTGCAGTTCTGACGCGCATAGGCCTCGAGCTCCTGCTGAGGGGCTTCACCTGGTTCAAGGTCTGGTACTACCCGGAGGGCTTCATGGAGGGGAGTCCAAAGGTACAGGGGGAGAAGCCCCGCGATCTAGGTCAGAGGAGGAGAAACATTGAGGAACTCTGCCGGGAGACAGAGAACTTCGCTGCTAAATGGGTAGATCTTGTGACAGTGTCGAGAAGGGTAGAGCTCGTGAGACAGGCATGCACTGAAACTCTCAGAAAGTAAAGTTTTTATCCAGGTTTTGCTAAGGGCTTTTCTCAGTGGGTTGGAACTAAGGTGAGGCCAACAAGTCCGCCAGCAGAAGTGAGAGGCATATACCTCAACTCGTGCCCTAACTGCGGAGGAGCAATAGACGAGGGCAGGCTGAGAAGAGGTCTTCCTTGTTTCAAGTGTCTGCCCAAAATAAGGAGGGTGTCGAGGCGGAGGCTCGCGGAAGCTCTGGAAAAGCATGGAACGCTCGGGGCGATGGCAGAGATAGAGGAGCTAGAGAGGAGAGCAGAGGAGCTGTCAAGGCTCTTCAGGGAGCTAGTGGGCACGCCCTGGGGAGCTCAAAGGTCGTGGATCAGGCGCGTGGTGAGAGGGGACAGCTTCAGCATAATGGCGCCGACTGGAACTGGCAAGACAGTTTTCGGCCTTGTGACCTCCGTCTTCTTTGCCTGTAGAAAGGACTCGGGGAGGTATAGAGCTCTCCTACTAGTCCCCACGACTACCTTGGTCAGGGAGCTCACAGAAAAGCTAGAGAAGTTCGCGAGCAAATCTGGCTGCCAGATAAGAGTGCTCAGCTACCACGGGAGGGCGAAGAGAAGGGAGGAGGTTCTGAAGGAGGTCCTAGAGAGCAACTACGACGTGCTCGTGGTGACTATAAAGTTCGCTCGCACTTACGCTCAACAGCTCTCCCAGCACAACTTTGCGCTAGTTTTCGTGGATGACGTCGACGCAGTCCTGAAGAGCAACAAAAGCGTGAGAGCAGTTCTGAAGATAGTGGGGCTTAGCGAGGAGGACATAAGGGCGGGGGAGGAGCTGCTGTCTCTCCAAAGGAAGATAGCAGAGAGGAGGAACAGCGGCGAAGGGGTAGCAGAGGAGCTTTACGAGAGGAGAGACTCTTTGAGAAAGAGGGTGGCAGAGGCCAAGGCGAGGGCGTCCCAGCTCATAGTGAGCAGCGCGACCGGGAGGGCCAGGGGGAGCGCGAGCAGGCTCTTCAGAGCCCTGCTCGGTTTCGAGGTAGGAGGAGGCAGCGACATAGGTCTCAGGAACATAGTGGACGCCTACCTCTTTGCAGGCGACGTTTTCCAGGAGGCAGTGGCTAGAGTGTCAGAACTAGGGGATGGCACTCTCGTCTTCGTCTCTAAAGAGCTGGGGGCAGAGGGGGCCGACAGGCTCGCGGAAGAGTTGAGAAGGAACGACGTGAGAGCAGAGTCTTACCACAGCAAGTCTGCCTCAGAGAGGAAGCTGGAGGACTTTAAGAACGGGAAGGTGAACGTGTTGGTAGGAGTAGCAGACTATTACGGACTCCTCGTGAGAGGAATAGACCTCCCGCGAAGGGTTAAGCACGTGGTCTTCGTGGGAGTGCCCAAGATCGTCCTAAGGATAGGGGCAGAGAGGCCAAGCCCCATAAACCTGATGAGACTCCTCTCGATACTCATGAAATCGAGCGTGCCGCAGATAGCAGAGGAGGCAAGGAGGAAACTAGCTAACTTGCGAAAGGTGACGAGGAGGTTCAGTCCTGCCCACCTGCAGAGCATAGCTGAGAAGATAGAGAGGGGGGAGCCCGAAGACTCTCCCCTGTACAAGATAATTGCGGAGACCCACAGCTTCGTCGCTGAGGCCATGAAAAGGGACGAAGTTTGGGAGGACCTGAGCAGGAGAGGGGACATTTCCGTCGCGGAGGTGGACGGGCAAAGGTACGTAAAGATAGCTGATGTAGCCACTTACGTTCAGGGCAGTGGGAGGAGCAGCAGGTTATACGCTGGCGGAATAACAAAAGGCCTGAGCCTCGTGCTCGTGGACGACAGGCGGGTCTTCGAGGACCTGAGGGCGAAGCTGAGTAAGCTCACTAGGACGGAGTGGAGCGCCCTCTCTGAGCTCGACCTCAGCGCTCTCCTTCAGGAGATCTCTGAGGAGAGGAAAAGGATGAGGAGAAGGGAAGGGAAAGTAGATCTCATGAAATCGGTCCTGCTCGTCGTGGAGTCCCCCAGCAAGGCCAGGACCATCGCCTCTTTCTTCGCCAGGCCCTCAATGAGGATAATGCCGAACGGGCTCAGAATACATGAGGTGGCCCTCCCGAACCACCTCCTCATGGTAGCAGCAAGCGGAGGCCACGTTTACGACCTAGCTCTCAGCGTGGACGTGACAGGGCTGCCCAGGCCTTTCTCCAGTTACGATAACGTCTTCGGAGTCCTGGTGAGGGAGAAGAACAAGAGGGCGTTCGTTCCTGTGTTCGCTGCCCGAAAGAGATGTCTTTCCTGCGGTTATCAGTTTGCTTCAGAGAGCTCCACATGTCCCAGGTGCGGTAGCAGGAAGGTGGAGAGCTCTGTCCAGACCATAGAGGACCTGAGGAGAGCTGCCTGGGAGGTCGACGAGGTGCTGATAGGCACAGACCCTGACAGGGAAGGGGAGAAAATAGGGTGGGACATATTCCTGGCGCTCTCGCCCTATGCGAGGAAGATCAGGAGAGTAGAGTTCCACGAGGTGACGAGGGAGGAGATACTCAGATCGCTGGCTAGTCCCAGGGAGTTCAACGAAAGACTGGTGGAGGCCCAGCTGGTGAGGAGGATCGAGGACAGGTGGATAGGCTTCACGCTCTCTCCTCTCCTTTGGTGCATCTTCTGGCCAAAGTACTGCTCTCAGACGCGCATTTCCCCAGGGGAGGCGAAGCTCTGTCAGAGGAAGTTCAACTACAACTTGAGCGCAGGGAGGGTGCAGACGCCAGTGATGGGATGGGTGGTGAAGAGGGAAGAGGACAGGGAACCAGTGGACCTCTTCCTGATCAACAGCAACGGCGAGCCTCTCATCTCTTTACGGGAGGACGCAGTCGAGAGGAACGTGGCTGCCTTCTTGAGGAGAGCTTGGAAGAGGAGGA
Organism: Acidilobaceae archaeon; assembly: GCA_039630105.1. Taxonomy (GTDB): domain Archaea; phylum Thermoproteota; class Thermoprotei_A; order Sulfolobales; family Acidilobaceae; genus DSZV01. Next base: position 50,923 of record JBCNVO010000051.1, on the reverse strand, counting down.
AAGTGATCGATGTGAGGATATCCCTTGCCTCAACGCGGATGGAGGAGGTAAGTCCGCCGCCTCCCTACACAACAGATGCCCTCATCTCCGATGCTAACAGGTACCTGAGAATGGGAGCAGCAGAGACCATGAGGTTAGCCCAAGATCTCTTCACCTGGGGCCTCATCACATATCACAGAACTGACTCCACCAGAGTGAGCGAGAGGGGCATGGAGATAGCGAGGGAGTGGTTCTCGGAGAAATTCGGGGAGAGGCACAGAGAGCTCATGGAGCTCAGGAGGTGGGGAGAGGAGGGGGCGCACGAGGCAATAAGGCCTGTAAGGCCTCTCGACGCAGAGAGCCTAATGTCTTATGTGCAAGAGGGTCTCATAGAGTTGCCTGAGCTCACTGGTAGACATCTAGAGCTATACGACATGATCTTCAGGAGGTTCATGGCCAGCCAGATGAGAAAGGCAAAGGTGGTCAGGGGCTCATATCTGATAGAGATAGCAGGCGGAAAGGGCTCTGTGACCACAACAGAGGAGAGGGTCGTCGAGGTTGGAGGGGCACAGGAAGGGGATCTCTCTGCCGGCTTCACGCTAGTGTGGAAGTTCGGCCCCAAGCCGAAGCCGCTCAAGACGGGTGAACTTAAAGCGAGGGTGAGGAAGAGGAGGATCATGAAGCTGCCTTTGATGACCCAAGCAGATATTGTGGAGCAGATGAGGGACAGAGGCATAGGGAGGCCCAGCACTTACTCCAAGATCCTTGAGACCTTGTTCAAGAGGGGCTACGTGATCGCCCCGAAGAAGAGGAGGGAGTACGTGGTGCCTACGAAGAGGGGGAAGCTGGCATTGACCTTCCTGACAAAAGATTTGAAGAGGAAGGAGATGAGATCTATAGAACTCGTAGGTAAGCACCTAAAGAGGGTGCCCTCCTTGGTCACAGAGGAGAGGACCAGAGACCTCGAGAGGGCAATGGACGAGGTGGAACAGAACAACAAGTACTGGCAAGCAGTAGTAAAGGAGCTCTATAAAGAGATCAGGGGACTTTCGCATCCTATAAGGCTGCTCTTATCAAGGAACAACTTAGGAGGGGCGGGGGAGCTCTCGGAGTGTTTGAGAGGGGCGAGGAACGTTTTCGGAGAGGAGAGCCGGGAGGAACAAGGATGAAAGTAGGGATAATACACGAGAGGATAAAGCTGGATGCGAAGAGGACAAACGCAAAGAGGCTCGGAGAGCTCATAAGAAAGCTAAAGGCAGAGCACAGGGAAGTGAAGATAATAGTTCTTCCCTCCTACCCCTTCACTGGCCCCCTCTCCCTCTTCGCAGAGAACAGGCTGCCCAAGCTCCTGTGGAACGGGGCTGAGGCGATTCCCGTAGGCGCCGGCAGAACGAGACAGAGCAGCGCCTCCGCCCTCCTTGTGAAGTGGAGCTTGGAGACTAAGAGTTACATAATAGCAGGGCCTATCATTGAGAAGGCAGGGCCTAGGACTTATCTCACTGTAGTCATGAGCTCGCCAGAGGGCTTAGTGGTGAGCAAGTACAGGAAAATAGCTATTAGCAAGCTGGAGGAGAGAGTCGGTATAAGCAGCGGCAAGGAGCTCGGGGTTTTCGACATAGAGTCACACAGCAGGATCGGGATCTTCGTCGACGAGGACCTCGTCTATCCAGAGATCTTCAAGGCTTTCATAGCGAAGCAGGTCAACGCTATCATAGGCTTCCTCCTCACTGATTCCCCCTACTTCGGGGACATAGTAACTAACAATGGCGTCAAGATGCCCAACACCACAGCGCTTTACAGCTTCCTGTTTGCTAGGAGCAGAGAGACTGGCTTGCCTATCATCCTAGTAGGGGGCTCTGTGGAGATCGGGGACGGCAAGGGTTTCTTCACTGTGCCTACCATCCCTGTGGACCCTGAAATTGGGATAGTGGAGAACAAGGCTCTGAGGGGAGAAGAAGGAAAGGAGTATGTGGTGGTAGAGCTCGACCTCGAAAACAGCAAGCCTCGAGAGCTCTCCGAGAGAGACTCGCACGTTGCCCGACTATGTTGCAAGGCCTTAGAGCGACGTTGAGCTAGAGGTATCCTACGTTTGCGTTCTCGCACACAGTGTTCTCAGCCACGTTCCTCATGACAAGCAGCAGTCCCTTCAGAAGGCCTCCGAGCACAGCGCTCCTCCTGCTGTTCCCCATCTTATCTATGTCAGCCTCGATCTCCCCTATCATCTTTATGGCTGCAGAGAGCCTCTTGCTGCTCCTGCCTGCTATGCCACCGAATAGCTCTAGCATCGTTAGCTTTAGCTTCTTTATGATGTCCTCAGGCACCTCTGCGCCTCCGTTGATCTCAGCATAGATCTTCTTGAGCATTTGGGGGACAAGCATTAGCTCCCCGATAGTTGTAGGCTCCACAATGTCCGGCTGGCAGAGAGAGATGCCGTACTTCCTTATTCCCCTCCCTATAGTCCTTGCCATCATCACGGCCTCCTGCACAATGCTCTCCACTACCTCGTCGCTAACTGGACTAGTCCTAGCCTTCTCTATCAAGTCCAGGAGCTCCTGAAGCTTTATGCTATAATAGCGGGTCAGTTTTGCAGGGTTGTCAAGCTCTATGCCATCTAGAGCTATCTCGATCTCGTTGAACCCTAGGCTGACAGACTTGACCTTCGGGTGCTCCCTAGCCTCCTCCATGATCTTCATGACGTTCTCTGCATCCATGTGCTGAGGACTTATCACGAACCTCCTGTACCCCTTCAGGTAGAGGCAGTCTATGAGGAGAGTCACTGGAGTGTCGCTGCTGTGCCTGACCCTAATGACCTCTGCTAGCTGAGAGTTCCTGGTGTCGGGCGGGAATATCTTTATGTGATCTCCCTCGTCTAGAACCATCACAGTGTCCCCCACGTCCAGGCCGTACCTCTTTGCCCAGGTCTTGGGCAACGTGACTATGAGGCTAGAACCGCCCAGCTTCTGTATTCGCCTTTTCACAATATTTACGCTCACTCAGTCCACCCCCTCTAGATCTAAGCTCTAAAACCTATATAACTTTAACGCTGTTAAAGTCTTGCTCCCCAATACTTAAGCCTTCAGAAGCCATGGTAGCGGGGAGAGAGGTGCCAGCCAACCTCCCTGCAGAGGCAAGAGGGAAACTGGCGAAGTACAGTGAGGCGAAGACGCCAGAGGAGAAGATCAAGGCTCTGGAGGAGTTCATCAGCAGCGTGCCGAAGCACAAGGGCACTGAGAACCTGATGCACTGGGCCAGGAGGAGGCTTGCCGAGCTCAGGGAGGAGGTAGAGCTAAGGAAGAGGAAGAAGGTGGGGGGAGGCCTCCAGATCTTTGTGGAGAAGAGCGGGTCAGCCCAGGCAGTCATAATAGGCCCTCCCAACGTGGGGAAGAGCAGTCTCCTGGCAAAGCTAACTAACGCGAAACCCGAGATCTCCCCATACCCCTACACGACGAAGATGCCCCTCCCCGGGATGTTGCCCTTCGAGGACATTCAGTTCCAGCTAGTGGACACGCCGCCGCTGAACGTGGACGAGCCGGAGAGCTCAATGAACAACAAGGTGATAGGGCTGGCTCGTAACGCAGATGCCCTCCTCATAGTCCTGAGCCCCGACGTGCCAGAACCTCTGGAAGCGACCAGGAAAACGCTGCAGTTGCTCGAGGAGAGGGGCATAGTGATCTCCAGATCCATGGGGATAGTGAGGATAAAGAAGAACAGGGAGGTGGAGGGAATAAGGGTCGTGGGCAGCGGGAGGCTCATGGGCTTCACAGAGGAGGACCTGAGGAAGCTCCTCTCCGACTACAGGATATACAATGCTGTGGTGGAAGTGGAGGGAGACGTGACGCTCGACGATGTTGAGTCAGCGATAGTGACCTCGAGGACCTACAAGCCGTCATTGCTGCTCTTCAACAAGGTAGACGTGGGAGGCGAGGAGCTCCTCCCCCAGCTCCGGAACGTAATCCCCAAGGACGTCCCCCTTCTACCTGTCTCTGCAGAGAGGGGGGATAACCTGCAGCTAATAGGTAAGGCCCTGTTCAAGGTCCTCGACGTGATCAGGGTGTACACCAAGAACCCTAACAAGGACCCCGATCCTCACCCTCTCGTGGCCAAAAGGGGCTCCACAGTGCTGGAGGTGGCAGAGATGGTCCACAAGAGCCTTGCAGAGAACTTCAAATATGCCAGGGTTTGGGGAAAGAGCGCGAAGTACCCTGGGCAGCGGGTGGGGGGCAATCACGTCCTAGAGGACAGGGACGTGGTGGAGATCCACGCCTAGAGAAGCTCGAAGAGGAGGAGGGTGAGGGTGGAGACGAGGGTTATGAGGACGTTGTCGTCTATGGGGCCGTACTCGAACCTCTCTGTTATGGAAGCGATGAGGCCTGCCGCTGCCCCTCCTATACCTGCAAAGAGGAAGCCAATGGGGATGCAGACTGCTCCCATCGCTACGTTACCTGTCCAGTGCTTGGTCCTCCTGCCAAAGAGCGCGTTCCTCACGAAGCCAGTGACGGCGTCCCCAAAGGATATGAAGAGGGCTGGCACCGCTGCCTTCATAGGATCGTTGAGGAGGTTCCAGAGCAGGAACACGCTTGCGCCCCAAGCTAAGACGAAGTTGACCTCGTAGGCATTGTCCTCTGTCTGGAACCACCTCATCATCCTGAACCGGCGGGCAGCCAACAGGAGGATACTCAGCAGGATCGACGCCAGGAGGGGGAAGAGGGGGGAAGAGTAGAGAAGGGGGGCGAGGAGGGCCACGACGCCGCCCCCTAGCGCATGAATGATCTTCCTGTTGTAGTACTTGGCAGAGCTCTCGCTGATCCCTCTGCGCGTCATTATCTGGTAGAGGAGCGAGGTCGCAAAGATGACGGAGAGGACGTAGAGGGCCAAGGCTACAGTTATCGCTGCCTCCTTCTCCAGATCTGTGGGCATTACCAGCGAAGCCATTCCTCTCCTCCTTTCTTCAGCTCGCCGCCTATATAAGTCTTAGAGGCGCATTGCTGATTGGCGATGATTAGCGCATACTAGACCGATTAGTGAGGAGGAATCCGGGAAATGAGCTATGGGAAGAAGGGAGGTTTCTCCTGGAGGTTTATTATAGGCACAGCTATCCAGCCAGGCCTCGTCCTATCCGACAGCTCTACCCTCTCCCCGCTCTCGTCCACTCTGATCAGTATGTACTTTGCCCTCTCCTCTCCCTCCTCCTGAACATAGTAGTAGATTATGGGCAGCCCGTAGAGCTTGTAGTAGTCTTTGTAAACTGCCTGCACAAGGTAGTAGGTCCTGGCGCCATCCCTGAACCTGTAGACCGGCATGGCTGACATAGGAGAGGCGCTCACTGCAAGGCGAGCAATGTCCGGGAGGCTCTGAACCTTCACTACGAGAGCCTTCTCCTCGCTCAATTGAGGTCCCGAGTGGGAGAAAACAAGCATTAAAAGCTCTAAGGACATATACTGTGATAGGCGCGGGGGTGCCCGAGCCTGGTCAAAGGGGTCGGGCTGAGGACCCGATGGCGTAGGCCTGCGTGGGTTCAAATCCCACCCCCCGCACCACTATATAGATAAATTATGTGCAAAATATAAGTTTCAGAAACTTAATAGCTAGGGGTCGAATTTGCAGGCCCTGAAAACTCAGCGCCTCGTGGTCCTCGACGCAAACAAATGCGTGGGGTGTCAGCTCTGCATGCTGGGCTGCAGCAGCAGGCTTGGCTACGCTGGCCCAGCCAAGTCCCACCTGCTGATCAGGTCTGCTGGGGGCATTGAGAGAGGCTTCGTGGTGGTGGTCTGTAGAGCCTGCGAGGACCCGCCCTGCTCCCGGGTCTGCCCCACAGGAGCCCTCGTCAACCTGCCAAAAGGTGGCGTGAGGCTCCAGTCCTCCAAGTGCATAGGCTGCAAGAACTGCGTGGAGGCCTGCGACATAGGCGCTGTCCTCTGGGACGAGGACCTCGAGAAGCCCCTCATATGCATTCAGTGTGGCTATTGCGTGGACTTCTGCCCCTACGGAGTCCTGGGGGTGGAGGCGCTGTGAGCGACTGGGTTAAGGAGATATCTAATGTCCTATATGTGGACCTGAGCAGGAAGACCTTCTGGAGCGAGAGGCGGGAGGACCTCTTCTCCAAGTGGCTCGGGGGCATCGGAGTAGCTGTGCAGCTCTACAAGGAGGAGACCCCAAAGGACGCTGACCCCCTGAGCGCTGAGAACACAGTAGTGCTGGCAATAGGGCCTTTGACGACTGTGTTCCCCATGGGCTCGAAAGTGATCTCTGTCTTCAAGTCTCCCCTCACTGGCACCATGGCTGAATCCCACGCCGGAGGCAGGGCGCCAGCTGCAATAAGGTTCGCAGGGCTGGGAGCCATTGTGATCAAGGGGAGGAGCGAGAGGCCTGTCTACCTTGTCATCGACGGGGAGAGGGTGAGGTTCAGGGACGCGGGCACCCTCTGGGGCATGAGGAGCGCAGAGACTGTGGGGAGGGTGCTGAGGGAGGCAGTTCCGGGCGCAGGTCTGAGGACTATCATGAGGATAGGGAGGGCTGGGGAGAGGCTCGTCAGGTATGCGAACGTTATCATAGAGACCTACCGACACTTCGGGAGGATGGGGCTTGGGGCAGTTTTTGGCTCGAAGAAGCTGAAGGCCGTAGTGGTCATAGGCAGGAGATCGTCGAAGATGCCCAAGATAAGGGAGTACAGGCAGGCTTATGCTGAGGTCTTGGAGGTGGCAAGGGGACCTGCGACGAAGAAGTATCACGACCTGGGCACTGCAGCTAACGTGCTCCCCCTGAACAAGCTAGGGGCGCTGCCGACGCGTAATTTCCTGAGCGGCAGGTTCGAGGGGGCAGAGAACATAAGCGGTGAGAAACTGCTGGAGTCCCTCTCTAGGAGACTCTCTTGCGTGGGCTGTCCAGTGGCATGCATCCACCTCGCTGCCATAAGGGAGCAGTACGAGGACGAGAAGTACTTCTACAAGGTGGAGAATGTCCCTTACGACTACGAGCTCCTCTACTCCCTCGGGAGCAACCTGAGCGTCGGCGACACTGTGGGAATGCTCAAGCTCATAAGGATAGTGGAGGAGGAGGGGCTCGACGCTATAAGCGCTGGAGTGGCGCTGGCTTGGGCTACAGAGGCCCTAGAGAGGGGCATAGTGACGAGAGAGCAAACCCTTGTGGATCTCAAGTGGGGGGACTGGCAGTCCTACGCTCAGGCCCTCAAGTACATAGTGGAGCAGCCAAACGACTTCTACAAGGCGTTGGCAGGCGGCGTGAAGGTAGCATCTTCGAAGTACGGCGGCGCGGACTTTGCGATCGAGTACAATGGCCTAGAGCCGGCAGGCTACCACACTGGGCCCCTGTTCCACCTCTCCCTTGCCATAGGAGGCAGGCACTCCCACCTAGATGCTGGAGCTTATGGGATGGACGAGGGGCTTGCATCTGCAAAGGCAAAGCCACCTGAGCCAGAGGAGGCAGTGAAGACAATTGCTGCTGAGGAGGCATGGAGACAAGTGCTCAACTCGCTCGCAGTCTGCCTCTTCGGGAGAAAGGTGTACAGCCCGAGCCTCGTCGCGAAGGCTCTGCGCTCCCTCGGCTACGAGACCAGCGAGAGGGAGCTGGAGGAACTCGGGAGGAGGATATATGCGGAGAGGCATATGAGGAAGCTGGAGGAGGGCTTCAGGCCTGAGGGGGTAAGGATAGCTAAGAGGGTGCTGGAGACGCCGACGCCGCTCGGAAACGTATCTGAGGAGTACATAAGGAGGGGCATAGCAGCTTTCAAGGAAATGATCGAGAGACACAGGAACCCCTAGGCCCCTCAATTATTAAGGCTTAACTACTCTATATTCTGGGATCGATCTTGGCCTCTCCCCCGCGCCCCTTTCGTCCGCCCGTTCGTGTAAGGCGTGAGCAGGTGGAGAGCATCACGCCCAAGATCAGGCCAGAGGGGACGAGGTGGCTGAGGTCTGATGGAAAACCTAACTGGAGCCAGAGGGTCACAAGACTTACGGGCGAACTGGAGAGCGTCTGCAGCAAGCCAGCCATTACTGTCCAGAGCTCCTCCACAGTAATGGAAGCAGCGGAGACCATTGCGAGACATAACGTGAGGGGGCTCCCGGTAACAGGGCTAGGGAAGGTTGTGGGAACTCTCACTGCCAACGACCTCGTGGACTACTTGGGTGGGGGCTCATATTTCGAGATAGTTGTCAGGAGGCACGAGGGCAACATATTCAGGGCGCTGAAGGAGGAGAGGGTGAGCTCCATTTCTAGGGAGACGCCAGTAGTTACGCTCGAGGACAGCCTGCAGGCTGCTCTTGATCTCATGATCGTAAGGGGTATAGGCCTCCTGCCCCTCGTCGACGAGGAGCAGAGGCCAGTAGGGGTCATAACGGAGCACGACCTGCTGAAGCTGGTGCTGGACAGGAAGATAGGCGTTAAGGTCTCAGAACTCTTCAGCTCTCCTATCGTCACAGTAGGGAAGAACGACAGCCTGAAGAGGGCAGCAGAGCTCATAGCGAGGACTGGCTTCAGGAGACTGGTCGTGGCAGAGGGAGACGAGGTTGTCGGCTCCGTCTCTGCAAAGGGCTTTGTGTCCTTCTTCGGGACCCACAGGGCCTTCAAGTATCTGAAGTCGACCAGCATAAGCGACGTCCTGGCGCTAAACGTTTCAGAGATCGTAGAGGAGGGCTTCTACGCCATAGACCATGAGGCAGACCTAGGGGAGGCAGGAGAGGAGATGTTACGCAAGGGCACTAACTGGCTCCTCGTCACGAGAGGGAGTGAGGCGATCGGTATAATAACGGAAAGAGACATAGTCACAGCCTTGGCATTGGAGGTGTAGCTAGGTGGCGAAGGTCTCAGAGTACATGAGCTCTCCCGTGCTTGTAGTCAGGCCTGAGGACTCCCTGGCGTACGCCAGGAACTTGATGCTGAGCAAGGAAATCAGCAGGCTCGTCGTCGTAGACAGCGACATGAAGCCCATAGGCACGATAACCACTTCTGACATTATATCTTTCATATCTGCCAGGGAGGAGAGCACGCTCGACGAGGTGCTGGTAAGGGAGGCTATGCCAAAAGAGGTCGTGACGATTGAGGAGAGCAAGACAGTCAAGGCAGCAGCATATCTCATGCTAAAGCACAAGGTCGGCGGCCTCCCAGTGGTGGACGAGAAGGGCTCCCTCGTGGGCATAATAACTAGGACAGACGTCCTGAGAGCTTTTGCAGAGAGGTACCAGAAGATGTACAAGGTAAGAGAGGTGAGCAGGAAGGAAGTCTCAATAGCTAGGAGAGGTCACAGCCTCTCATACATAGTGAAGCTGATCAACACAGACCCTGCTGGAAAGGTGGTAGTGGTGGATGAGGAGATGAGGCCTATAGGCGTCATAACGAAGCGCGACATAGCCTTCATCAAGCCAGAGGTGGCTGCAAAGAAAGGGAAGGAGACTTTCAGAAAGTACAGGGTGGAGGCGCCCACTAAATCTGAGACCACGCTCACGAGGATATACACTGTGCCTGTGGCAGAGGAGCTCATGACCCCAAACCCCATAACGATAGGGGAAGAGGAGGACGCTGCAGAGGGAGCCAGGAGAATGCTGGAGAACAACATAGGGTGCCTCCCAGTGCTAGACCAGGTGGGCAAGCTAGGGGGGATAGTCACGAAGCTGGAAATACTGGCAGCCATAGCCCTGAGCAAGTAAGCATAATAGTTCCAGAGGACATAATGATCTTGACCCGCGTGAATGGACCCCGAGTGGCGGGGATATGTGTGCGCGGGAGGGTCAACTCCCGGTACCAGGGCCCCTCCGGGGGCCCTAGCTTACGCTGGTGAAGCATATGCACTTCATAGTACTGGTAGGGCCTGCAGGCTCTGGGAAGACCACTCTGGCGGGGGAGCTAGCAGCTCACATAGAGTCCCACGGCCCCTCTGTGGCCAGGCTGAACTTCGACCCCGCCGCAGAGACCCTCTCTTACGATGCAGATGTGGACGTGAGGAGCTACGTTACAGCGCAGGAGTTCATGGCAAAAGGCCTCGGGCCTAACGGTGCTCTCATAGCAGCAGTGGACTCTCTCATAAACCACGTCTTCGACATAAGGAGAGCTCTTGAGGAGATCAAGCCGGACTACGTCATAGTTGATACCCCAGGCCAGATGGAGCTCTTTGCCTACAGGCACGGAGGGCCAATAGTGCTGAACGCCCTCACCCATGGATATCCATCTGTTACCGTGTTCCTAATGGACGCCATATTCTTCGAGAACCCTGCCGGCATAGTCTCCGTCCTCACGCTCGCTTCCAGCGTTGCCGTGAGGCTCCAGAGGCCGCAGATAAACGTGGTGAGCAAGGCTGACCTGCTCATGCAGGATGTGCTGGACAAGATCGTGGCCAGGCTGGGAGAGGAGGGCTTCCTAGAGAGCCTTGCCACCTCGAGCGAGAGCGACCTCTACACGAGGGTTCTCATGCTTAGCCTTGCTTCAGCGCTCGAGAGCGCAGGCTTCATAGGAGAGGTGATACCTGTCTCAGTGAACTCGAGAGAGTCTATGGATGCCCTCTACGCGAAGATACAGCAGCTCCTCAAAGGGGGAGAGGAGGAGAAATATTACGACCAGCGTTATGAAAAAGATTAAACTTTTAAGCCCATCTCTTACCTAAACCCATGACCTGCATATAGGTGAAGCCCTTGGCAGAGCAGAGGGCGACTGACGAGCAAAGGTTGATCAGTAATATTGAGGAGACGAGAGACAAGATAGTCGCTCTGAAGGAGGAGAAGAGGAAGCTGGTGGAGGAGAGGAGGGCACTCATAGAACAGCGAAGGAAACTTGTGGAGGAGAGGAGGGCTTTCGTAAGGGAGTACAGAGAGCACAAAGAGCAGCTGAGAGCCCTGAGGGAGGAGTTCCTGAAGGTAAAGGGAGAGAGGGATGCAGTGAAGAACGAGGCCATGAACAAGAGGGAGGACCTCAGGATAGCCAGACAGCTTGCAGAGAAGGAGGGGGAGGTAGCAAAGATCAGCCTGAGGAGGCTGCAGAGGAGGCTAGAGGAGCTGGAGTGGAAACAGATGACGACTGTCATGAGGCCTGAGGACGAGAAGAAGTTAGTGGAGGAAATAGCAAGAGTGGAGAGCATGATATTGAAGGTGAAGGAGGCCAGGAAGCACGTGATCTCGTTGATGGAGCTGCAGGCTGACTACAAGTCCACCCTCCTGAAGCTGAAGGGGCTGAACGAGAAGCTCTCCAGGATGTGGCAGCAGTTGAACGAGCTGAGGACTAAGCTGAACGAGCTGGGCAACAAGATAGGGGAGGCCAACAGGAAGATAGAGGAGCTCTCGAGGGAGATTGAGGTCAGGAACTTGAAGCTGGACGACCTCTCCAAGGAGATAGACGCGCTCTACGGCAACTACAAGGAGAGCCTGACGAAGCTGAGCGAGATGAAGGAGGCGAGGAGGCTGGGAATCCAGCTGGAGCTGCTGGAGAAAAAGAAGAAAGAGGTGAAGGAGAAGGCAGAAAGAGGAGAGCCCCTCACTTTGGAGGAGCTCAAGATACTTTACGGAGAGATAGAGTGAGCTCCTTTCTCAGCTTGAACTCTAACCCCTTGACCTTGAACCCCTGCGACAGCAGCGTCTTGCTCATAGCGCCCTTGCTGCCGTCCACTGGTATTGTTATCTCCTCAACGCCCCTGCTCCTCGCCTCTGCCTTGAGGGCTCCCACGAGAGCCCCCAGTGCATCTGCAGGCTTGTGGTAGGAAACAGCTACGTAGTCCACTGTCATCCTCCTCCTCGGGGAGAACTCTGCAAGGCCCCTCAGCTTGCTCCCCCTGTAGAGGAGGAGCGAGTACTGGTCCTCCAGCTTCCTGTAGACCCTCCTGTTCACGTACTCTGTGACGCTGCTCCACCAGGCAGTGGGCATGACTCTGCTCTTCACGCTGCTCAACCCTCCTCTCACGATCGAGACAGAGTAACCGTCGAGGCTGTGGTCCCCTACAGAGCTCGAGGAGAGCATCAGCACTACGCCTTTCACTGTGTAGCCGTGGTTCAGGTAGAACTGGAGGGCGCCGAAGTTGTCCTTCTTCACCCCCAGGCTTACCTCCTCAGCTCCCTCCCTTGCAAGCATCTCCTCCTGGGCAGCGAGGAGGGCGCTCCCCACCCCTCTCCCTCTCTCCCTGGGATCCACTGCCAAGAAGTCCAGGTAGGCTTTGTTCCTGCGGCGATAGGCTATGGAGAAGCCTATGACCTCTCCCCCCTCCTCAGCCACGAGCACCTTGAGGCTCTGGGACCTCAACTTGAGGAGCTCCTCGAACCAGCTAAGGCTCTCCCTGTCCACGCCGCCCAGGCTTTTGAGGTGGATCCTGTAGATTGACTCTGCGTCTGAGGGTCTAGCCCTCCTTACCAGGAGGCTACTATCCGAGTCGTCCTCGTCCTCCATAATCTGGCCTGCACCGTCTCCGTCTGCCACTAGCCGTTCGAGCCTTATTAGCTCTATTGTGGCATGGAGAGGGGCGTAGAGCATGAGAGCCATACTTCTCACTGGCACAGGAGGCGTGGAGGTGCTGAAAGGAGCAGAGATCGACTACCCAAAGGTAGAGCAGAGCCACGTGGTCCTGAAGGTGAGGGGTTGCGGGATCTGCTACAGGGACACCCTGGTAAGGAGAGGCCTCATGAGAGCAAGGATACCGGTAGTGCCAGGGCATGAGGTGACAGGGGAGGTCGTTGAGGTGGGCGACGGCGTAGAGGACCTCCGGAAGGGAGAACTCGTAGCTTCCCTGATCTATGTGCACGACCCTCATAACCCAGAGTGTAAAGGGGAGGAGAACACGTGCAGGGGCAATAGGTGGATCGGGGAGGACCTGGACGGCTGCTATGCAGAGTACGTGAAACTGCCGCGCTGGAGCCTCGTGAAGGTGGGAGAACCAGGCGAGTCTCCTCCCGAGGCCTTCTCGTATGCTGCTTGCGTCGTGGGCACAGCGATCAGGGCCCTCAAGACCATTGCTAAGGCTAGGAAGGGCGAGACCGTGCTGATCACGGGGGCGTCGGGAGGGGTAGGTATACACGCTCTACAGGTGGCAAAGAGCCTCGGCCTAAGGGTCATAGCTGCGACGAGGAGCGAGGAGAAGGCGAAGGCGATAGAGTCCTTGGGCGGAGAGGTGTTGCTCTACAAGGACAAGTTCGCTGAGGAGGCGAGGAGGAGGACTGACGGGAGAGGAGCGGACATAGTGCTGGACACTGTGGGGGGGCCGACGCTGGACCAGAGCCTCAGGGCTGTGGCAAAGGGGGGAAGGGTGGTCCTCATAGGCAACGTCGATCCCAGCCCCCAACCTGTCATGTTGGGGCTAGTTATACTGAGGGAGTTGAGGCTGCACGGGGCCCTCAACTCCACCCCTGCTGAGCTTGCCGAAGCTGTGGAAATGCTCAGGAAAGGCTTCGTAAAGCCCGTGTTCAGAGCCATTCCTCTCGACGAGGAGGAGGTGAGGAGGGCTCACCTAACGCTGGAGAGAGGTGGCTCTCTCGGAAGAACTGTGATCAAGCCCTAGTAGTTCGCCGCCCAGCTCTCCACGACGTCGTAGCCATACATGGCTATGAACTGCTCCCTCCCCTCTTTCGTTATCCTCCTCGGCGTCCACGGCGGATCAAAGGTGATCTCTACGTCCACCTCCGCATCGGGCACCATGTCCCTAACAGCCTCCTCCACGAAGGGCACGATCTGACCCATTACGGGGCAGCCTATCGCAGTGAGCGTCATGATCACTTTAATGCGGGGCTTGTCCTCCTGATGATGCGCATGGATCTCGTATATGAGGCCTAGGTCGTATATGTTTACAGGTATCTCAGGGTCGTAGACCTCCCTGAGCGCAGCTATGACCCTCTCAGCTAGCTGAGGATCGCCTACTATCTTGACGTTGTCCTGGTTCACTGTCTCCATCATCCCAGCTCCCCTACCGTCACGAAGGGCAAGGCTTTATGTGGCAGGTCTATACTTTCCTCCGGGGCAATATGACCTCTTTGGGCGCTGCAGAGAAGGGCTCCAGGTACTTCCTGAGAGCTCTTGGTATGAGGACGCTGCCGTCAGGCTGCTGGTAGTTCTCGAGGATGGCAGTTATGGTCCTGGTGGAGGCGAGCGCTGTTGCATTAAGCATGTGAACGTACTCCCTCGTCATCCCCTTCCTCCTGATCATCCTGATCCCAAGCCTGAATGCCTGCCAATCTGTGACGTTGCTCGCGCTCACCATCTCCCTGTACTTCCCCTGGGCTGGCATCCACACCTCTAGGTCGTACTTCTTCACGGCAGGGGCGCCTAGGTCTCCTGAGGCAATGTTCACTATGCGATAGGGGAGCCCCAGCTCCTGGAAGATTTCCCTGGAGTTGTCTATCATCTCCTCGTGGAGCAGCCTGCTCTCCTCTGGCTTAGCATAGACGAACTGCTCCACCTTGTGGAACTGGTGAACCCTGAATATGCCCTTCAAGTCCTTGTTCCCTGCCCCTGCCTCCTTCCTAAAACAGGGGCTGACGCCGACAAGCCTAATGGGGAGCTCGTCGTCGTATATCTCCTCCCCCTGGTACAGGGCTGCAAGGGAGTGCTCAGCTGTGGCTATCAAGTAGAGGTCCTCGTCCTCTATCTTGTATATTGCGTCCTTGAAGGAGGGGAGATCGAGCACGCCTGAGATGACCTTGTACCTTAACATGTAGGGAGGTATAACGGGCCTGTAGCCCTTGGCAGTGAGCTTATCGAGAGCGAAGAGGAGCAGTGCGAAGTCCAGCCAAACTAGGTCCTCGAAGAGGTAGTAGAACCTTGAGCCCGCCACCTCGCCAGCTTTCAGAGTGTTGCCCAGCCTCAGCACCTCCTCTAGCATGTCTGCATGTCCCACAGGCCTCCAATCTATAACCTCGTGGTCTACCTTGTGGCCGTACTTCTCAGTCTGCTCCTTGAACTGCTCCAGGTAGCCCGTCCAGACCTTGGGTCTCCCCCAGAACTCTATCGGCAAGCTGGCGCTCTCGTCGCCTACTGGCACACCTTCCTCCACGAGGTTGGGGAGGGAGAGGAGGGCGCTGTTCCTCTTCTCCTCTGCCTCTGCAAGCCTTGCCTCGAGGCCTTTGAGAGCCTCCAGTACCTCCTTTGCCTCCCCTATCAGTCTTGCCCTCTCCTCCCCCACCGCCTTGGGGATGCTTCGCGTGATCAAATTGTGTCTGTGCCTCATCTCGTTTACCTCCACCTGTAGCCTCCTCCACTCCAAATCTAGCCTGTAAGCCTCGTCCACTAGAGCTGGGTCCATGAGCCTCTTCGCCACATGCTTCTTCAGCTCCTCCGGGTTCTCCCTGAGGAGGGAGAGGACGCTCCAGACCGCCATCGACTCACCTGCAAGCGAGAGTTAACTTGTACCTTTAACTTTAGCAGCTATCCCATCCTCCTCCTGGCAGCCTCTGTGGCCTCCCTTATGACCTGCTCTGCTTCCCTCCTCAGCTCCTCCTCAGAGACCCTCAGCTCTGGGAAGGCAGAGACGCGAATAGTCTCCACTCCCTCCTGTATGGCAGAGAGGGAGAGCCTGACGTCGGGCGGAACGAAGGACCTCAGGGCACCAATCGCATAAACGATGACGAGGGGAGCCTTAAGAAGGTCGGGAGTGACGTAGCCGAGCGAGAGAACGGTCTCGAGCCTGAGCGCCATTCTCTCAAGAAGCTCCACTATCACGAGCATCCTCAAATGGTTCTCCCTGTCCAGCTCCCTCGTCCTCTCTGCGAGAGCCCTTATCCTCAGCTGGGCCCTCCTGATCTCTGTCAGCGCTTTGAGGGCTGCCGTCCTGACGCCTTGGGAGCTCAATATATCTCCCAAGAAAACTGCTCTGAGAAGGGTAATGTGTCCTCAGCCTATCCACTTGTATATGAAGACAACTACTGCCTGCTCCTGCAGGCCGTTGAAGGTGTCCTCCTTGTGGAAGCATGAGACCATGAACGCCTCGGGCACGAACCTCTTCGAGAACGAGCTGGGTATGGCAGGGATCAGCTGGCCAGTGCTCGGCTCGAAAGCTGTGGGGATGACTATGGTAGCATTCTCGAAAACAGAGCACTTGCTCATGAGTCCCTTCATGGGAATCGCTGCGAGTCCCTCCATGCTCAGCTTGTACAGGAGACTGTTCAGCGTGAGCCTCACGTTGCTCTCCGGACTCCCTGCAAGTGCCGGGAAGTGATACGCTCTTACCTGGCCCGACACGGTCTGGGAGGAGTACTGAGTTCCAACGAAGGTCTCAGCATAGGGGTTTATCCTGTAGGAGATCCTAAGCATCTGGAACGACTTGGGGAAGTCTGCGAGCCCATAGGTAACGACGTAGATGTTGCCCTGTCTCTGGCTGTTCGGTATAGGCAGCCCGTATATCGTGGTCGAGTTCTGAGGCTTCACGAAGACGAAGGCCTCGTAAAAGACGAGGTAGGTCTTGTTAGGCCTTGCTCCCAGCATGGGGAGCAGTGCGGATGCCTCGTCCTCGTTACCAGTCAAGATCCTGGCAAGGAGCCTGATCTGCGTCTCGTTCTGAGTAGAGCCATCTGCAACTGTGGGCCTGTTTGCTCCCACAGATATCCAGTAGCCGTAGTCCCACCAGCTGACGATGAGGGAGTCCTCGCTGGTGTTAGTCCTCAGGTATTCGAGGGTCCTCTGCCACGCATCGTTTATGGGCACAAGTATCTTGCCGCCTGAGTAATAGGCTGACAGTCCTGAGGTGAGGATCTGCGGAGCCCTGTAGTAATTTGTATCGTAGCTGTTCTTGGCATAGTAAACAGAGCCTCCAGCCACCATTGCAATCAGGAAGAGAGCCACTACAAACCTGACCTCGTCGACAGATATGAACCTCTTGCCCTCGCTCACCATCCTCTCACCCGCCATCCAGGCTCCGATGGAGATGCCGGCTGCTATGGAGACGTAGAAGGAGGCCATCTGGAGGAAGTACGCCATGTTCTTTGCAGCATACATCATCATGAAAGACATTAGGAACATGCCTATGACCAAGTGATCTACGACATCCCTTCTCCCGCTATAGATCCTGTAGGCATAGTAGAGAGTGCCCATTATCGTCAACAGGAAGGGAATGCCCAGCTCCCTGAAGAGCTCTCCCCAGGCAACGCCAGTGTGCTCTGCAACGCTCTCGACTAGGGGGCTGAACTCCCTTATGCCGAGAGCCAGCAAGATCCTGCCGGGCACGCGAATAGTCTCAGTAGCCAGGAGGGCTGCTCCGACTATGAACGTCGTCGCGAGAGCCCACAGGTACAGGGCCCTGTTGAGAGGGAAGAGTCTCGAGCTGAACCCCAGTCTCTCCCAGTAAACAGCCACTGCGTAAAAGAGAAGCGAGGCGATCACTGCAAGGCCCAAGTTCCCGACAAAGTAGGTATAGCCGACAGCAGGGTACAGCAAGGTCAACAAGACGAAGGTCAGA
Source organism: Acidilobaceae archaeon (assembly GCA_039630105.1). Taxonomy (GTDB): domain Archaea; phylum Thermoproteota; class Thermoprotei_A; order Sulfolobales; family Acidilobaceae; genus DSZV01. The sequence continues at coordinate 33,576 of JBCNVO010000051.1, read as the reverse complement.
GTAGTCAGTCCATAGATTTTCAGCCTTCCTTCATCTGCTCTGCCCCTCACTAACGGGTCTAGGAAAATTATCAGGGCAAGCGACACAGATACGAAGTGGTAGCCTCCCCAGAAGAACGTGACAGAGCCCGCAGATGACCCGGCAAGAGCTGCGTACAGCAGGCTCCTCCTGCCCTCGCTCCTCAAGGCCATAGCAAGGAATATGTACAGAAGGACTATGAGAACGGAAGCCATGACCATCTTCTCCACGAAGCCAACAGTGCTCCTCCCTATGGCGCCTGGCAGGAGGGAGAAGAGGGCTGCACTGGTTAGGGCCCCCACCTTGGACCTGGTAATTATGTACACAAAGATGAACGCGAGGACAGAAGTGAGGACTCCTGCAATGACTGGGAAGAGCGCGATCCAATCCCTGAGGCTAATCCCTGAGAACTTCACTACGTGATACGTAGCTGCTGCCACCCACGCCGTTCCGATATACTCTCTAGTGAGGAAGTTCCTCCCGTAAGGGTACCAGAAGAGCTTTGAGTCCGAGACGCTCTCGAAGTTGAAAAGGCCCTTCTGGTAGAGCTGCTCTGCAATCCAGTACATCTCCCAAGGATCTGCCTCGTCGAGCTCTAAGCCATAGTTGAGAGCAGGCACCATTCTGATGTAAGTTCCGGCAGCGAGAGATGCCAGCAAGAGGAGGATCACGAGAGGCGTGGAGTAGCTGTCGATCAGCAGTATCAGATCTGCCAGGAGACTAGCCCTTTTTGCCAACCTTGTCCCCCCATAACGCTTGCCTCAGCTTATAACCTTAGCACCCTGACCTATATGTTATATATGTAATAACTAATACATATAACTGTTCTGTATAACTACCTAAAATGGTCGAAGTAACAGTGAGGGACGGGAGAGCGAAGAGGGTAGTCATCCTGGGCGCGGGCGGCAGGGACTTCCACAACTTTAACGTGTACTTCAGGAACAGAAAGGAGTACGAAGTAGTTGCCTTCACTGCCTCCCAGATCCCTGGAGTGGGCAAGAGGGTCTACCCACCTCACCTGGCTGGGGAGCTATACCCCAACGGCATCCCCATCCTCCCCGAGAGCTCTCTTGAGGAGATCATAAAGGAGATGAGGGTTGAGATTGCAGTCCTCTCCTACAGCGACCTGCCCTACAGCTCTGTGGGCAGAATAATGAGCAGAGCGTTGGCAGCAGGCGCCTCCTTCATGGTGCTAGGCCCCTCTGAGACAATGCTAGAGGCGAGTAAGCCCACGATTGCCGTCACCGCAGTGAGGACGGGCGCTGGGAAGAGCAGCGTGTCCAGGAAGGTAGCCAAGATCCTCTCCTCGAGGGGGTACAGGGTGGTGCCTGTGAGGCACCCTATGGCGTACAGAGGGTTTGAGGAGAAGGTCGAGTGTTTCTCTAGCTTGGAGGAGCTGGACAAGAGAGGGGTCACAGTGGAGGAGAGGGAGGAGTACGAGCACTACGTTTCCCACGGCTACAAGGTCTGCTCGGGCATCGATTACGAGGAGGTGCTGAGGGCAGCAGAGAAGGACGCTGACGTGATACTCTGGGACGGCGGTAACAACGATTGGCCCTTTGCCAGGCCCGACTACCACATAACGATAGCTGACGCCTTGAGGCCAGGGCAAGAGATAGGGAGCTTCCCTGGAGAAATAAACGTCAGGATGTCCGATCTCGTCATCATAAACAAGGTGGACCAGGCAAGGAGGGAGGACGTGGAGAGGGTGAGGAAGAACGTCTTGAGCATAAACCCGAAGGCGAAGGTCTCGATGGCTGCCAGCACTGTGTCCATCAACGAGCCAGAGCTGGTGAGGGGGAAGAGGGTAGCTGTGGTGGAGGACTCGCCTACAGTGACTCACGGAGAGGCGCCTTACGGCGCAGGCTATGTGGCAGCCCTAAAGTACGGGGCTGCAGAGATAGTAGATCCTAGGAAGTACGCAGTAGGAGTCATGGCAGAGATGTACCGAGAGTATCCCCACATGGCCAGAATAGTGCCAAGCACTGGTTACACGAGGGAGCAGATCAGAGACCTGGAGGAGACGCTGAGGAGGGTGCCTGCAGACGTGATCATTTCCGGCACGCCCATCGACCTCTCCAGGCTCATAGAGGTAAACAAGCCGATCGTAAGGGTTTCCTTCGAGGTGGAGATCCTGGAGGGCCCCACGCTGGAGGAGGCAGTGGAGGAGTTCCTGTCCCGGGCTAGGTGATCGTTATGCTCCTCGTGATAGCTCTGGGGGGCAACGCCCTCCAGCCCTCGGGCAGAAAGGAGGTCGAGGAGCAGTGGAGGGCTGTGAGCAGCGCAATGGCTCCCGTCAGCGAGGTCATTGCTGAGGGCCACAGCGTCGTCCTCACCCACGGCAACGGTCCTCAGGTAGGGTTCCTTCTGGAGGCCTTCGAGAGCCTCCCGATGACAGAGCCCAGGCCCACGCTAGACCTAGCTGTTGCCATGACGCAGGGCTGGATCGGCTTCATGATAGCCCATGCTCTGGAGAGGGAGCTGGCGAGAAGAGGGGTGAAGAAGAGGGCTGTAGTGGTGCCCACGAGGGTGATCGTGAGCAGCGATGAGCAGGAGTGGAGGCCCACCAAGCCTATAGGTAGGTCCTACTCGAAGGAGGAGGCAGAGGTCCTCTCGAAGAAGATGAGGTGGAGCTTCAGGGAGGACCCGCGGGGGGGCTACAGAAGAGTAGTGCCCAGCCCTGCTCCCGTGAAGGTCCTGGAAGTAGACGTGATATCTGTCCTCCTGCAAGGGGGCTTTGTCCCGATAGCGACAGGAGGAGGGGGAATTCCCCTAGCGCGGAGCAACGGGGAGCTGAAGCCTGTGGAGGCAGTGGTGGACAAGGACCTTGCCTCTAGCCTCCTGGCAGCAGAGCTGGGAGCAGACAAGTTCGTCATCCTTACTGACGTGACGGGAATAGCCATCAATTACAAGAAACCAGGGGAGACCTGGCTGAGAAGGGTCTCGGTGCGGGAGCTCAGAAAGCTCTACGAGGAGGGCCACTTCCCTCCTGGCTCTATGGGCCCAAAGGTGCTCGCATGCATTAAGTACGTAGAGTTTACTGGGAAAGAGTGCGCCGTTGGTCACCTGGAGGACGCCTACAGGGTTATAAAGGGAGAGGCAGGGACTAGCATAGGGGAGTAGCTTGAGCTCCCAGGAGAAGGTCACTTTCCCTGTGATCTATGCGCTGAACTCCCGCCCCAACTCCCCCTGCGAGTTCATGAAAGTGCTCGAGAAGGAGGGATACTACGTAGCTTGGTGCAGCGCCTGGGAGAGGCCCATAACTAAAGGCTCTGTGTATAAATGCGAGAAGTTCTGGAGCTCCTGCCCCCTGAGAAAGGCGGCCCAGAGGTCGAGCTAGATAGTCATCCCATCGCCCCCTCTGGGCCACGAGGCATAACGACGCACCTTCTCGAGCGCCTTGAGGAGGTCCTCCCTCTCCACCCTCGGAGAACGCCTCCGGATAGCGAAGTAAGCTGCCTCTGTCACTATGGCCTTGAGGGAGGCGCCGTTGAACCCCTCTGTGAGCGCAGCTATCTCGTGAAGGTCCACGTCGTCGCCGAGCGGGGTCCTCCTAGTGTGGATCCTCAGTATCTCCACCCTCCCCTTCAGGTCTGGCAGGGGGAGCTCCACGATCCTGTCGAACCTGCCTGGCCTGAGCAGAGCTGGATCGAGCACGTCGAGCCTGTTTGTCGCAGCTATAACTCTTACGCCAGAGAGGGGATCGAAGCCGTCCATCTCTGCCAGCAGCTGCAGGAGCGTCCTCTGCACCTCCCTCTCTCCGCTGGTGCCCAGCTCCACCCTCCTCGCTCCTATGCCGTCTATCTCGTCTATGAAGACTATGGAGGGGGACATCTCCCTCGCTAGCCTGAAGACCTCCCTCACCAGCCTGGCGCCCTCCCCTATGAACTTGTTGACGAGCTCACTCGCTGTGAGCTTGATAAAGGTGGCATCGCTCTCCCCTGCCACAGCCCTCGCCAGCAGCGTCTTCCCTGTGCCAGGCGGGCCGTGGAGGAGGACGCCCCTTGGGGGCTCCACGCCCATCTCCTGGAAAAGTTCGGGCCTTTTGAGGGGAAGCACCACAACTTCGTAGAGCTCCCTTATCTGCCCCTCGAGGCCTCCTATGTCCCTGAAGCTCACCTTAGGCCTTCTCTCCACAACCATGGCTCTCACGAAGCTGTCGTACACGTTGGGCAAGACGTCCACTATGGCAGAGCCCCTGCCGTTGAGGGCCACTGCAGAACCCACCCTTATAGCGCTCTTGTCCACGCCTTCAGCTACTGTCACTATGAGGTTTGGCCCGGAGCTGCTCTTCACCAGATATCTCCCGTCTCCTAGCACCTCCAGAACTACGGCCTCTATGTGAGGCGGGGCCAGGAGCTTGTTTATCTCCTCTCTGTAGTATTCCAGGTCCTTCTCCAAGTTCACCTTCGCCTGCGTGAGCATCTTCACTTTCTCCCTCAGCAGCCTCACCTCTACCTTGTCCTCGTCACCCTGCAAATCTCCCCCTGAACTTTATGGTCCTCCTGAGATATTTCAATGAGACAACTAGCTAATACTCCTGTAGTGCTGTTGAGGACAAATAAATACTCTGGCCAAGCATTGTATGAAGGTCGTGACGTTGAAGGGCAAGCAGCCTCTCTACTGCGACATTTGTGGCGCCCCGGCTGAAAGCCTTCGCAAGGTGAAAATAGAGGACATAGAGGTGAACGCTTGTCCTAGGTGTGCCAGCAAGCTGGGCTCGAGAGCTGTGGTCCCGGCGCCTCAGAAGAAGGAGGAGAAGGCACAGAAGCCCAAGCCAAGGCCTAGAATGGAGAACTTTGACATAGTTGCTGACTATGCCCAGCGGATCAGGAAGGCGAGGGAGGAGAGGGGGTGGAGCGAGGCTGTGCTAGCGCAGAGGCTCAGGGTGAGCGCAGACCTCGTGAGGAAGATGGAGTCGGGGAAGTACAAGCCCACAATTGAGCTGGCCAAGAGCATAGAGGAGGTGCTGAAGGTAAAGTTGCTGGCTCCCCCGGAGGACTTGGAGGAAGAGTATGGGAAGCCTGGCAAGGTCACTCTTGGCGACATAGTGGTCATAAGGAAGGGTGAGGAGTAGCTGGAGAGGGCCTACCTGATCGTCCCTAGGGAGCTCGAGGACCACCTAGAGGAGTCTCTCCTGCTGGCAGAGATGGCGGGCTACAAGGTAGTGAGGACATGGAGGACGAGGTATAGGAAGAGGGTCGGGAGAGGCCTGATAGAGGAGGTGAGCAGGGCTGCAGAGAGGGACAAGCCTAGCGCTGTTATATTTTACGGGGAGATCCAGCCCTCCTCTGCCTTTCAGCTCATGAAGAGCTCCAAGCTCCGCGTCCTCGACCGCGTTATGCTCATTTTGGAGATATTCATAAGGCACGCAGGAACGAAGGAGGCCCAGCTCCAGATAGAGATGGCCAAGATAAGGCACGAGATACCCCTCGTGAGGGAGTGGCTGAGGAGGAGCAAGCTAGGGGAGCTGCCAGGCTTCCTGGGGCCAGGAGGTTACGCGATAGACGGCTACTACAGGCACCTCACTGGCAGGCTGGCGAGGATCAGGAGGGAGCTGGAGGAGCTGAGGAGGCAGAGGGTCAGCAGGATGACAGCGAGGAGGGAGAGCGGCATCCCCCACGTGGCCATAGTGGGCTACGCGTCGGCAGGCAAGACCTCCCTCTTTAACAGGCTGACAGGCGAGTCCAGGAAGGTGGGGGAGGAGTACTTCACCACCCTCCAGCCAAAGCACACTGCCGTGGAAATGAGGGGGAGGAAGGTAGTCATGATTGACACCATAGGCTTCATTCGCGACGTGCCCCCAGAGATCATAGAGGCCTTCCACGTAGTGCTCGAGGAAATAAAGTACTCGGACCTGGTGCTCTTCGTGGTGGACATATCGGAGAGGTGGGAGGTCGTGAGAGAGAAGGCTGCTGCAGGGCTCCTCACCTTGTCGAAGATAGGGGCGCTAGACAAGCCTCTAGTCCTCGCTGCCAACAAGGCAGACAAGGCAGGAGCAGCAGAGGAAAAGCTAGCAGGCCTTCGCCAGCTCCTACATGCATCGAGAGGGGGCTCGCCCATAGTCCTCATCTCTGCCCTCACAGGTCAAGGCGTGGAGGAGCTGAAGGACGCGATAATCGCCTCTTTGGGACTGGAGAGGGGGGAGGCCGTTGAGCGCCTTCAACCCCTCTGAACTCTACGGGAAGGTATACGTGCTCCGCCTAAGCCACAGGCCTGAAAGAGACAAGAGGGTCACCACCCACGTAGCCCTTGTGGCAAGGGCCTTCGGGGCGAACGGCTTCGTGCTAGAAACGTGCGACGATCACGTCCTAGAGTCTATCCGAAAGACCCTGAGGGCTTGGGGAGGAGAAATGCACCTAGAGTGTGGAGTCGACGGCCTCAGCTATGCCTCTTCGTGGGAAGGAGACGTGGTTCACCTCACCATGTACGGGATCCCAGTGGAGAGAGTAATAGAGACCATAGCCTCCTCTACCAGGCCTAAGCTCGTCGTCGTGGGCTCAGAGAAGGTGAGGAGGGAGTTCTACGAGATAGCTCATTATAACGTGGCAATAGGCAACCAGCCCCACAGCGAGGTGTCAGCGTTGGCTATCTTTTTAGATAGGTTATATAGGGGTCAGTGGACTAATATACAGTACAAGGAGGCAAAGCTCAGAGTCGTTCCCTCTGCGAGGGGCAAGAGAGTGGTGAGGGTTGACAGCTGAGAAGATCATGAAGGGCTTGGAGAAACTTATCGAGCGCCTCTCCATAGCGAACGACGTTGAGCCGCAGAAGGCAAAGCACGTTTTCCGGTTGGTCCTGGAGTACAGTTCTGGGAACGGATTGAGCGACGTGGAGCTTGAGGAGATGACAGGCTACAAGCAGCAGGAGGTGAGGAAAATACTGAGAATGTTCTACGACCTGAGGATGATGGTCTACAATAAGGGCAAGCTGCCCCAGCAGGAGGCGATAAGGTACTTCTGGAAGGCTGATATGGACGCCATAAACTTGGCCCTCCTGAAGAGGAAAAGGGCAGTACTCTCCAAGCTCAAGTACAGGCTGGAGTACGAGACGAGAGAGGAGATGTACGTGTGCCCCGTAGAGGGGATCAGGTACACCTTCTCAGAGGCCTTTGACAACGAGTTCCTCTGCCCCAGCTGCGGAACTCCCCTTGAGAGGGACCAGAACGAGAAGGCTATTGAGGTCCTCAGGAAATTCATAGAGAGGCTGGAGCAGGAGATACAGGAGGATGAGAAGAGAGTATACAGTAGTTGACCTTTTCTCAGGAGGCGGAGGCTTCTCGCGGGGCTTCGAAGAGGCAGGCTTCCGCACTCTTGTGGCGATAGAGAACTATCCGCCTGCTGCGAAGACCTTCAAGGCAAACTTCCCCAGCTCGGTCGTCATAGCAGAGGACATCAAGGAGGTCAGCCACAGGGAGATCAAGGCTATCTCAGGGCTGGGGAGGGAGGAGGTGGACGTAGTCATAGCCAGCCCTCCCTGCGAGCCCTTCACTCCAGCAAACCCAGAGAGGATGAGGGACCCTCTGGACAGGCTCTACTCTGATCCTCAAGGCCTGCTCTTCCTCCACGCGATAAGGCTCGTGGGGGAGCTTAGGCCCAGGCTGTTCGTCATAGAGAACGTCCCAGGCATCCTCGAAGGCGGGATAAAGGACAGCATAGCGAGGGAGCTGAGGAGAGTAGGCTACGGGAGCGTTCACTTCAACCTCCTCAAGGCAGAGGAACACGGGAGCCCGAGCGAGAGGGTGAGGGTCTTCGTCTCCAACGTGAGGATCTCGCCCCCCAGCTCCCCAGGGCCCACAGTGGAGGAGGTCCTGGGGAACATGCCACCGCCGGGCTCCCACCTGCTCAACCACGACTACCCGGCAGAGGTGCCGAGAAGGTACAGGGCCAGGCTGGGGAAGCTGAAGTGGGGGAGGGCTCTGCTGAGGTTCAGGGGAGCAGAGGGCATGCTGCCCAATTACGTAAGGCTAGATCCTCGTAGGAAGGCTCCCACAGTCATGGGGTCTTCCCGCTTCGTCCACCCTTATGAGCCAAGGCTGCTCACTGTGAGGGAGCAGGCAAGGCTCATGTCTTTCCCAGATTACCACCTCTTCCTGGGCAGCAGGGATGCGCAGTACAACATGGTGGGGGAGGCTGTGCCGCCTGCGCTGGCTATGGCGATCGCTCTGCACCTGCGTCAGTTCCTGGAGTAATACTGCCTCTCCCCCGTAAATCTGTCTAGCTCTCGCATTGTCGTAGGGGAGGGACTTGAGCTCTATAGTGGACGAGCTGAAGGGGATTCAGGCAGAGCTGCTGGAGGAGAGGAAGAGGCTCAGCAACCTGGAGAAGAGGCTGTCCTCCCTCAACGTCGGAGCGAGGGCTCATGCGGAGCTCTATGCCTGGAAGGCCTTCCTGGACGTCCTGCTCTTCGAGAGCGCGGCCATTATTAGGTATGCAGAGAGCGGCAGCCTCCTCGCTGCGAGCATAGCCTCGTGTGAGCTGGCATCTAGGATAGGTTCCAGAGTAGCATCGATAGAGCAGAACATATTCATGAGCGAGGCCAGGGCTGTGATCGTGAACCTCCTCCACGCCTCTAGGTCCCTCTGCTCACTGAGTTCCTGAATATAAGGCTCTAGCCAGAGAGAGGACTGGTGCTGCCGTTGTCTCTAGAGAGAGTACTGGGGGGCGAGATAGAGGAGCCCTTGTCCTGGGTGCTGGCGATAGCTGCCCTCTCCTTCGCCTTCGGTAAGACGAGCGTCTTCTCCCTCGAGTTCTTCACCTCCCCCTACTTCGTTGGCATATTCTTGGGCTTCGTAATCCACGAGCTTGCCCACAGGGGGGTGGCTAGGATGTACGGATTGTATGCAGACTTCGTGGCACATGTGCCAGGCCTGCTCATAACCTTCCTCTCCGGCCTCCTCCCCTTTGTGCTGATCGCGCCAGGATACGTGAGGGTCTTCGGCTGGGGGGAGAGCAGAGGGGTCCTCTACTCTGTCATAGCAGGGCCTTCGACTAACATAGCTATAGCGATAGGAGCCCTCCTCCTCTCTCCCTGGAGCAGCTTCATGCTGCCTATAGCCTTCATAAACTCATGGCTGGCCTTCTTCAACCTGCTCCCGATACCTCCCCTAGACGGCTCCAAGATCTTCAGGGGCAGCCCCCTGCTCTGGACCGCCATGATGCTCACCTCAGCTATCCTCCTCTTCCTAGCAGCGTGATGATCATGAGGAGAGCGCTCCTCTTCGGTAGGTTCCAGCCTTTTCACCTGGGCCACCTGAACATTGTGGAGTGGGCCCTAAGGCTCGGCTTTGACGAAGTGGTGCTGTTGATAGGTATGGCTTCCGAGAACTACACGCCGAGAAACCCTTTCACTGCAGGGGAGAGGATAGAGATGATCAGGCTCTCCTGCGCAGACAGGGGCATACCACTCTCAAAGATCATCACAGCCACTATCCAGACTATGGAGACTAGCATAGGGAGCGTTCACTACGTCCTCTCATATGTGCCAAAGGTGGAGACCATAATGACCAGGAACCCAGTCATCTCCAAGATCTTCTTGGACGCTGGGATCAAGGTGGTGCAGCCTCCCCTCTTCAACAGGGAAGAGTGGAGAGGAGAGGTGATCAGGAGGAAGATAGCAAGGGGGGACGAGAGCTGGAAGCAGGCAGTGACAGCCTCCACTGCCAGGTTTATAGAGGGGATAGGCGGAGTGGAGAGGATCAGGTGGATGCACGCAGGCGACTAGGGGCTCCACTTGTACCTCAGAATGCCAGCTACTCCGGCGAACTCCTTGAACCACTCTGCCTCAGGCAGTCCTGCAGGGATCACCATTACCTTGGCCCCCTTTGCCTCCCCTAGCTCCTTCCACCTGCTGAGGTCCTCCCTCTCCTGGTGGATCAGTAGGACCTTCACTGCCCCAGCCTCCAGAGCTAGGCTGACCTCCCTCTCCCCATATATGGCAAGCCCTGACAGCTGGACTAGGTGGAGCTTGAAGTCCTCCAGGGTATCTGAGGCCTCCCTGTAGAGCTGTGCTTGAACTACGTTCTGGGCCTTCATTACTGCCTCCTTCAGGCCCTCGTAGCTCTGGTATGCCACGTCGACGAGCTCCGGAGAGACGAGCTGCTGGAGCCTGTAGTCCAGGTAGTTCCCCTTGTAGAAGTCCACCTTTGCATAGCCTGGGCCTCCAAGGATTATGCCCTTCAGGATGCCCTTTTCCAGCAGAGGGACAAAGTGCATGTTGGCAGACTCTCCAACCCTCTTGAAGAACTCGTCCACAAGCTGCTCGATGATCCTCTCGTACCTCCTCTGGCTCTGGCCTCCCTTCTCGTGCTTCCCTGGCACGAAGCCCTCCACCTCGTCCAAGACCTCTAGCCTCCCCCCTCTGAGCACCCCCACTGTAGCTTGGTCTCTTTCTACTATGATTATGCCTATCGCGTCCTTCTCCTCCACCATGTCCTCCAGGAAGGAGGTAATGAAGCTCTTCTCAGTCCTGTAGTAAAAGACTGGCACCTTCTCAGGGGGGGAGAGCATTATGCACAGGAAGTCCCCCGAGTCCACGTTCTCGCCGCAGAAAACTACGAGCCCGTTCTGAGGGACTTTCTGGATCATTTGCACCCTCTCTATTGCTCCCGAGAGGGCCCTCTTCACCGCCTGCCTCGTTCGCTTGAGCTTTATGTTGTCCGTTATGGCATACTCTTGCCTGAGGAGCTGGAGCACGTCGCTCATGGGCCTGCCAGGAGGGACGTAGAGGCTGAGGAGCACAGTAGCTGGGGCGCTCCACTTCTTCAGCTCCTTCAGCAGAGCTGCCAACTCCTCCCTCGTCAGCTGGATCTTCTCGCCTAGCTCCAAGTTTTTCCTCCCTAGGTGGGAAGTCCTTAGAAGTAATATGCGCTAGGGTATGAGCAGGGCCAGAACTGCCTTCTGTATGTGGAGCCTGTTCTCCGCCTGGTCCCACACCACGCTCTGCGCCCCGTCTATGACGTCATCAGTTACCTCCTCGCCCCTCTTTGCCGGGAGGCAGTGCATGAAGATCGCCTTTGAGCCTGCCTCGCTCATCAGCTTTGAGTTGACCTGGTAAGGGGAGAGCAGCCTCACCCTCTCTTCCCTCAGCGCCTCCTGGCCCATGCTGACCCACACATCTGTGTACACCACGTCAGCCCCCCTAACTGCTTCCCTAGGGTCTTCTGTGAACTCTATAGCAGCGCCTGTCTCCCTCGAGACCTCGAGGGCGTTCTTCAGGAGCTCCTCGCTAGGCCGCAGCTGCCTCGGGGAAGCAACGATCACGTGAACTCCCAGCCTTGAGGCGGCAACTATGAGGCTGTTGAGGACATTGTCTGAACCATCTCCCACGAAGGCCAGCCTTATGCCAGAGATCCTCCCCTTCTTCTCGAGTATGGTCATCATGTCCCCCAGCGCCTGGACTGGGTGGCTTAGGTCGCTCAGGCCGTTTATGACTGGCACGCTGGAGTACCTAGCTAGCTCTGTCACCTTCCAGTGCTCCTTTACCCTAGCGACGATCCCATCAACGTACCTCGAGAGGGTCCTTGCAGTGTCTGCCAGCGTTTCTCCGCGAGCGAGCTGTAGGTCGTTCCAGCCCAGGTAGAGCGAGCCTGCCCCTAGCTGCCTGGCTGCTACCTCAAAGCTCACCCTGGTCCTCGTGCTCGGCTTCTCGAAGACCAGAGCTATGGTCCTCCCAGGCAGCACTGGTATCACCCTCTCCCCAGCGTAGAACCTCCTCTTCATCTCCAGCCCTGTCTCTACCATGAACCTGACCTCCTCTGGCGAGTAATCAGTGAGCTCCACCAGATCTCTCCCCTTGAGCCTCAAAGCGTTCACCGCCTCCAGAGACCTGCTAGAACTAAATAATCAGAGCCCCTCTACCTCCCCTACCTCGACGTCGTTCTCCCTGAGGAAGATGTACAGGTCTGCTATCGTCACCTCCTCCCTCATCATGAACCTCTCTGCCTCTGCCCAGCTCCTCACCCTGGCTCCGAAGTCCTCCCACAACCATTCCTTTACCTCCTCCAGCTCCACGTTCTTCTTGACCAGCTCTACGAGAGCCCTCTTGAACTCCCTCGCTTGAGCAATGCGCAAGGCTGCTCAGCTTTAGCGAGTAATGTCGCCTCTTAATAACCTTTGAGCTACCCTGGGTGCAGCGATCAGGGATGTTCGAGAACGAGGTCATAAGGGAGATCCTCAGCAAGTACAGGGTTCTCTGGTCTCTTGGCCATACAAACAGCCTCATGGCTTGGGACTCTGAGACCTACATGCCAAGAGAGGGGGTTAAGGGGCGATCTGTTGCGTCTGCAGAGCTCGCCTTGCTCTACAGGAAGCTGTTCCTCCAGGACATAGCGCCCCTCCTCGAGAAGGTCATGGGGGCAGAGAGGCTGAACGAGTATGAGGCTGGGGTGGTGAGGGTTCTGGGGAGGGAGCTGGAGAGGATGAGGAAGATACCTGAGAGGGTCCAGTACGAGCTGGCAAAGCTGAGAGTTGAGGCCTCCACAGTCTGGAGGGGGGCTAAGGCTGAGGGCAACTTCAAGGCCTTCGAGCCCTACCTTGCCAGGGTCTTCGAGCTCAGGAAGGAGACTGCAGAGTACCTGGGCTACAAGGAGCACCCCTACGACGCTCTCCTCGACATGTACGAGGAGGGGTTAATGGACAGGGACGTGGAGGACATGTTCAGAGGCGTGGTGCCCTCTATAAAGAAGGTGCTGGAGAAGGTAGGCCAGGAAGGCTACTACCCGAGGACTCACAGGCTAGAGGAGGTAGAGTACGTGAAGGAGGAGCTGGAGAGGGTAAACAGAGAGGTGCTGGAGCTCCTCTCCTTCCCCTGGAGCAGGGGGAGGCTGGACGTGAGCGCCCACCCGTTCACAGTGGGCATATCGCTGTGGGACGTGAGGATCACGACCAGGTACGAGGGGAGGGACTTCAGGAGGAGCCTCTTCAGCACTATACACGAGTTCGGTCATGCTATCTATGACATGAACGTGGACGAGGCCTTCGCCATGACGCCGCTAGAGGGCGGTGCCAGCCTAGGGGTGCACGAGAGCCAGAGCAGGTTCTGGGAGAACGTGGTGGGGAGGAGCTTCTCCTTCATTTCTGTGCTGAAGCCCGTACTTGAGAAGCACCTGAGTGTTGCCAGGGGTTACGACGAGGAGGAGCTTTACAGGTACTTCAACGTGGTGAGGCCTAGCACGATAAGGGTGGACGCAGATGAGCTGACTTACAACATGCACATCTACCTGCGATACAAGCTAGAGAGGGGACTGGTGGGAGGGGAGATCAAGGTCTCAGAGCTCCCGGAGCTCTGGAACAAGATGATGGAGGAGCTCCTGGGCATAGTGCCCCCCAACTTGTCAGAAGGGGTGCTACAGGACATCCACTGGTCCATAACTGCAGTGGGCTACTTCCCCACCTACACCATAGGAAACCTCCTCTCAGCTCAGCTGAAGAGCGCCCTGGAGAGGGAGGTAGGGCCGCTCGGAGAGCTCGTGAGGGCAAAGAGGTTTGCGGAGATAACAGAGTTCATGAGGAGGAAGATACACAAGTACGGGAAGCTCTACCCGCCGAAAGAGCTAGTCATGAGGAGCCTCGGAGAGCCCATGAACCCAGAACACTTCGCGAAGTACCTGGAGGAGAAGTACGTCAAGAGGTCTCTCCTCTAGTCTATGGGCTCCACGGGCTCTCCCGGCTCCAGCTCCCTTTTTGGATCCAGCTGGGGAGGCAGAGGGGTCCCCCTGTGCAAGTGATCTGCCAACATCTCTGCCAGAGCTGGGGCTATGGAGAAGCCGACGCCGTCAAAGGCTGTGAGGACGTAGAGCCCCTCCCTCAACTTGCCTACGAGGGGGAAGGTGTCCCTGGTGCCTATGCAGGGCGCTGACACGTACCTGGAGATCTCATAGCTCCCTATTATACCCCTCCTCCTCGCCCTACCGACTACCTCCTCGAGCAAGGCCTTGTCGGGCCAGAGGGCGTCCTCTGGCGTTGCAGTGACCACGTTTGCCCCGTCGCCCACTGCCAATGCGCCGTCCTGGAATAGGTTGACGTAGTAGTCGAGGACGTCGTCTATTATCATGGACCAAAGCCTTGGGCCCTTCAGCCTGACTGCCTGGCACTTGTACACGATCAGCCCAGGGAGCCCCAGGGTCTCCTTTGCCCAGGCGCCCGAGGCGAGCACCACCTCGCCCTCTGCCCTCTCGTTCCCCACCAAGACCCCTTCGTCGCCTAATTTGCCCCAGCCCTGCACTATCGTAACCCCTGCTGCCCTGGCACGGGAGACGAGGGCTTCTATGAGGTCCCTCACCCTTATCCTGAAAGCCTCAGCGACGAACACGCCCTCTCCGTCAAAGGAGCGATAGTTGCCTAGCAGCTCCCTTGCTCTCTCCTCGTCTCTTCTCACCCCCAGCCCTCTTTCCTCAAGCCTAGCGCCCACAGCCCTCACGAGGTCTGAATTTGTAGAGAACCAAACGCTGTCCACCCTCTCCACGACTCTTCCCAGGCCTTCATATATGTCAGCAGTCCGGAGAGCCCAGGAGAGGAAGGGCTCCCGCATGTGGTACGTGAGGATGCCAGAGGAGCTCCCTGCCACCATGGAGGTTAGCTCTGGCAGGCCCACGAGGGAGACATTGTAGCCCCTCTCTGCCAGCATGTAGGAGACAGAGAGGCCAGCTATCCCAGAGCCCACGACTACGAAGTCGTACCTCATTCCTCTCTCCACGCTCCTGAGATCTTAGAGCTTTTCAGTGATTTCAAAGCCTATTCTGAAATGCTCTGTCGCACTAAACTATTTAAGTCTCAGTTACAAAATTACGTGTAAGGTGGTAAGAATGAGCGAGACAGAGAGGAGGGTAGAGAGAATACGGAACATGATAGAGAGGGCATTCGAGGAGGCTGCCAGAGAGCTGGAAGAGCTGGAGAGGGAGCTGGAGAGGGGGGCGAGGACAAGAGAGCTCTACGAGGACTTCAGGGAGGTCATAGAGGACCTGGAGGGAGCGCTTCGAAGAGTCAGGAGAGGCCTGCGTGAGATCAGGGAAGAGGCTAGGGAGGAGGAGTTGAGGAAGAGGGCGGAGGAGCTGGAGAGAGCTCTGGAAGAGAGGGCGAGGAGCTTTGCCCAGAAGTACGAGGAGCTGCTGAGGAGGGCAGAGAAGAGTGTTACAGAGAGGAGGGGCAGGTTCGACGTGACCCCCTTCGTCCAGATGTCCCAGAGGCTGATAAGAAGCATAGGGAGGGAAGTAGAGGGGGCCCTCAGGGCTGCAGAGGAGAGGGAGCCCTCGACAGTCATCTCTTCCATAAGGCTAAGGGAGGAGGAGCTCCAGGTCATCGACGAGCTGGTCAACGCTGGGATATTCAAGAGCAGGAGCGAGGCTGTGGCTTTCTTCACGAAGAGGGGGATTGAGGCCTCGAAGGACTGGCTGGAGAAGGTGAGGGAGAACATAAAGAGGATCAGGGAGCTGCAGGAGGAGGTCAGGAAGGAGATAGAGAGGGGCTAGCTCAAGGCCTCTTTTTCTTGAACTTTAATGCATCGTAACCTATGTCCTTGGGAGGGGTCCTGAGCGCCAGGGCAGCCATGGCCATTGCTATCGCGTTCCTCCCCTCCCTCGTGTTCCCCCTAGCCTTGTAGCTCTCCTCCCCCACCATGACTATCGAGACCCCTGCCTCCGCCGCCAGGAAGACCAGCACAGCTACAGAGGCGTGAGTGTCCACGTCCATCAGCTCCACAGCGTTGTTGAGCCCCAGGAGGAGGGGAGTCCCCAGGTCAGAAAGCTCCTGGGCAGCTGCGAGGGACTGAAGGGAGCCTGGATAAACGGGGGGGTTAACGACAGGGTCCATAATGACCTTCTCGTAGCCGAGCTCCCTTGCCCTTTGCAAGGCTCTCCTCAGCTCCTCTGCCCTCTCCCTCCAGCTCCCCATCCTTTCTGGAATGATCACGTAAGGCCTGTCCCTCAGCCTCTTCGGCACTTCAGGCAGCAGCGAGTAGGACAAGCTCATGCCTATCGAGGCCCCCATGTCCATGGCCTTCACCATAGTTTCCAGCCCCCCAGCGTCTGCTGCTATGGGCACCTTGCAGGCGTTCATGACCTCCTCCAGGGCCCTCAGGTAGTCCCCCTCCTCTGCCCTGAGGTCTGCGCTCAGGACTATCAGGTTAGCCCCCTCCCTCTCTCTGTACATTGCCTCCTCTGCTGTCTCCTCGGCGCTCCTCCCCTCCTTGTGGTACACGTCGGAGGCCAGAAGCATCGGGGGAGGCCTGGCTGGCACCTCAAGGGCCCCGATCGAGAAGGCAATAGTTCTGGGGAGGGCGCGGAGGGCCTCCTCTGCCACCTCCCTCATCCTGTCTCCCGCAGCCTTCTCTGCAGAGAGGGAGGGGCTGAGGGAGCTAGGCGGGACTACCTTAAGCAGGAAGGGGAGGGCGTGGGCAGAAACCGTGCCTTTCACCACTCGTGGAACGCCAGAGTAATCGTAAGGCGAGGAGCCAGGAACTAGCGCGTAGTCGTAGCTCAAGCCCTCCAGAGCCTTTGCAACGCTCTTTGGCCTGAGGTCGCTCACCCTCACTACCCTCACGCTGTAGCCAAGGCCTTCTAGAGCCCTCTCTACCTCAGGGAGCTGTGGCAGAGTTGTCAGCAACACAAGCTTCAAGTCTCCACCTTTGGTAAATGGCATAAATAAAATCTTTCTCCTAATAGGGAGGAGGAGCAGAGAGTTGTCAGAGGACAAAGGGCTGAGGATGGGCCACTACAAGAAGGGAAGCTCGCCTAGCTACAAGGAAACAGCAGAGAGGATGAAGGAGACAGCTAGGCAGCAGACCATGGTGACAGCCAACATGATGAAGATCAAGTACAAGATCATGATACTCAGCAGCAAGGGCGGGGTGGGCAAGTCGCTGGTGACCTCCAGCCTTGCCATATCTCTAGCGAGCATGGGCAAGAGCGTGGGGGTTCTGGACGCGGACTTCCACGGGCCTTCTGCCCACAAGATGCTGGGCGTCCCCACAGGGCAGGGCATGTCTGCAAGGATGGACGGCACAGTGAACCCTGTGGTGACGGCAGGCGGCGTGAGGCTTGCTTCCATAGGCCTCCTGATCCCTAAGGACGACGTAGCTCTCATATGGAGAGGTCCCATAAAGGCTGGGGCTATCAAGGAGCTGCTGGCATATGTGAACTGGGGACCTCTGGACTACTTGCTAGTAGACCTGCCTCCAGGGACGGGCGACGAGGCCCTCACGCTAGTGCAGTCCATACCCAGGGTCACAGGTATGGTGCTGGTGACCATCCCAAGCGAGGTCTCCAAGGCAGTGGTGAAGAAAGCAATAGCCTTCGCGGCGAAGGTGAAGACGCCCATAATAGGCATTATAGAGAACATGAGCTACCTCCGCTGCCCCCACGGCGACATAGTCTATGTCTTCGGCAAGGGGGCAGCAGAGGAGCTCTCGAAGGAGTACAACATACCCTTCCTCGGAGCTATCCCGCTCGACCCGAGGGTGAGGGAGGCGAGCGACCAGGGCAAGGCCTTCTTCCTGGAGTACCCGGACTCGGAGGCAGCTCAGACCTTCAGGGACATAGCAGCAAAGATAGTGGACATAGTGGAGGGAGGGAAAGCAAGGATCCCGGAGATTCCGGAGCCGGAGGCTCCAGAGGACTAGACTGTGCCCAGCTTCACACTTAGGTCTTTGGCGCTGAACTCGGGCGCAAGCTTCACATATGCCCTCTTCTCTCCCCTTGCAGTGATCAGGGTCCTCACCTCTAGCACCTTCACCCCGAACCTCTCCTCCAAGAACCTCTTCACCTGGTGCTTGTTTGCGCCCCTCTCCACCACCAGAGTTATGACGTTCTCCTCCAGCAGCCTGCTCGCCTTCTCGCTCGCATGAGCCCTTATGACCACCATCAGAGGCTCACCTTGAACCTCTCAGCCAGCAGAGGAACAGAGCCAGAGGAGATCAGGGTAAGCCTTCCTGGAACTCCGCCTGGCGCCAGGTGGAGCACGCTGACCATCTTTGGGGTGACTACTTCCACTCCGGGCAGGTTCCTCAGGGCTAGGGCTATGGGGCTCCTGTGGTCCTCTAGCACAACCAGAGGCCCCTTCGGCTCCTTGTACCTCCTCCCCCTCATCTTCCCCTTCCCAGCCCTCCACCTGATGCCCTCGTAGGCCCTCTCCACGTCAGCATACATTCCCAAAGCCTTCAGCAGCTCCACTGCCTGCTTTGCCTTCGTTATGGAGCTCAGCTCGCTCGACTCCACCACTACAGGCACTACCTCTGCTGAGAACTCGTGACCTCTTCTTCTGACGAGCTCTAGGTCTGCTGTAGCAGCAAGAGCGCTCATGGTGCCTAGGACCCTCTCCTTCCTGTTAACCCTCTCGTGTATTCTCTTCTCTGCCCTAGGCGGGTGAGTGGCCATACCACCAACAGCGAAGCCTATGAAGGCAGCCCTCCTGGAGCCCTTTACCCTGGGCACCCTAGCTGCTCCATAGCCTATCCCTAGGCTCTCTGCAGTTGTCCTCTTGCCTGCCAGAGGATCTCTCCCCTTGGGCTGTATCCTCGCAGTGAACTCGCTCAGGAACACCCTCCTTATCAGGTCTTCTCTGACGGGCACCCTGAACGGGAGCGGGAGCTCCACGCTAGAGACCTTCTCCCCCTTCCCGTTCAGCACGGGGACGCTCACGGGGGGCCTCAGGTAGAGGAACAGCGAGGAGTACACAGCGATCACCTAGTTGCCCTGCTTGCTCTGCACGCTCACGTGCACTATCTTGGGCGTCAAAGTGCCGTGCCTCAGGTACCAGGAGGGAGGCCTTATGGGCCACCTCAGGACTAGGGGCCTCTTGACAGTGCCAGGGAGGCTCCCAGCTACTATTGCATACTCGCTCCTCACGAGGCCATAGTGTAAGAAGCCTCCTGCAGGAGTCACTGCATGCCCGTCCTGGGAAATGGAGAGGAGCCTTTTGTTGTAATCTGTCCTCCTGTGGAAGCCCATCTGGCCTGGCTGAGGGGTCTCCCAGAAGGTCCCTATTGCAGAGGACCTAGCTCCTGGCCCAGTCCTGCTCCCCTTCCTGTGCTTGTGCCACCTGGGGAGCTCCTTCACTCCCCACCTCTTCACCACGCCCTGGAACCCTTTGCCCTTCGTCACTCCTATCACGTCGATGGGCTGCCCTACCTGGAACACCTCCCTTATGCTCACCTCCTTCCCCAGCTTGCCCACAGCATAGCTGAAGAGGGACTTCACGTCCCCCACGCCACCTACCTCCACCTCTAGGAGGTCTGGGGCCTTCTTGCTCAGCCCTCCTGTGAGCTTCGTCTGGGATGCCACGATAACCCTCACAGCCCTTGCCAGCTCTAAGCTCTCCTCGAGCTCCTTCAGCCTAGCCTCTGTGTTGTAAGAGCCCAGCGTCGGGATCCTCCTCTCCAGCTCCAGCTCCTTCGGGGGCTCCACCCAGGCCTCCCCCATGCTGTAGAGGCCTTTGTTGAGGTCGAAGCCATAGAGCCTCACAGCAAGGACGTAGAGTGGGGGCGTCTCTACCACTGTGACTGGAACGAATATCTCCCTCCCGCTGGTGGGGCTGTCGGGCAGGTCGTCCACCATGTACACATGGGTCATCCCTACCTTGTAGCCGAGGAACCCTAGGAGCAGTGGTTTGCCCAGATTTACCTCCGGCCAGGACCTCACCCTCGGCACTATCTTCTCAGCTCTCTTCCTCGGCGTGAAGCCTAGGCTGCCTCTCTTTGGCGCGCTCTTCTTTCTGGCACCCAAGCACTCTCCCTTAGCTCAGCTCTGGAGCCTCACGTCCTTATAAGCTTAGAGCACCCCCGCGTTGGTGAGAGCAGAGAGAGTTGCGTAGAGGGCCTCCTCAGTCCTCACAGTAAAGGTGCCTTGATAGGGAACTGTGTTCAGTGCCATGTCGAAGAGGTGAGGGGCCTCCTCGTAAGGGCAGAGCCTTGGGCCCCCGAAGACCACCAGCGCCCCCCTCGCCCTCGCGACCATAGATAGGAGCTCTCCTGCCGCCTCCCCCACGCTCCTCCCTAGCCTAGAGGAGGCTATGACCGCCTCCCCCGCCTCCCTGCTCCTCCTGATAGCTCTCTGGAGGAGGTCTTCCCTCCTCACCTCGAAGCCTGTGTAGACCTTCCCCCAGGAGGACTGCTCCACTACGAGAGGCTCCATGGACTTCACGACCACTGTCATCCTTCTCCCCACCTCTGCTCTCCCCAGCAGAACTGCTGTCCCCAGCTTCCCCAGGAAGACCTTGCAGAGGTCGCCCTTGCATGACACCACTAGCCCCTCTATCTTCGCGCCAGGCGCTGGCTCTGCTGGAGGATCGTGAGTGACGAGCCTGAGCGGCGGGAGAAGGCCTGCAGCAGAGAGCTGGGGGGAGAGGGGGAAGACCTTCTTCCTGAGGTGGGGAGGGGTAACCATGAACTCCAGCAGGAGCTGCGCGAGCCTCAGGTCCGCCTCCTCAGTGTCCTCGTCCCTGTAGAGGATCACCTCGTCCACTCTGAACATGGCTAGAGCTCTCCCCACGAAGCCTGCCTTTATGGTCTTGAGCTTCAGGGTCTCCTCTGTGGAAAGAACGCTCCCTGGCAGGGCAACAGAGAGCCTCCTCTCCCTTCTAGGAGGCGGCCAGGGGGAAAGCATTACTTCTTGCCCTTAGCAGGCTTCTTCTGCTCCTCCTCTTTCTTCTCCCTCTCTGGCATCATGAAGATGGTGGTCTTTTGCCTCCCTCCCATTTATATCACCCTCCCTATTTCCCGCCTCGCTGCTTTAAGCGTTTCACCTTCTCCTCCATCTCCGCTGAGACCTTCGAGTCCCTCTGCTCGTACTCGTGGTACCCTATGAGGTCGTAGAAGTCTTTCCTGCTCATCATCTGCTCTAGCAGGGGCTCCTGCGTGCCCTCCCTCATGATGAGCTGGAGGGCCCTTGCAGAGGCTCCGAGGGACACCCTGAAGAGCGTTACAGGGAAGATGACGAACTTGTATCCAGCCTCCTCGAACTCCTTGACCCTTATGTAGGGGGTCTTGCCGAACTCTGTCATGTTTGCCAGCAGGGGGGCTTTCACCCTCCTAGCGAACTCCCTGAACTCCTCCAGGCTCCTCAGGGCCTCAGGGAAGATGACGTCTGCCCCAGCCTCCAGGTACAGCTGCGCCCTCTCGACAGCTCCCTCTAGCCCCTCCACGTCCCTCGCATCTGTGCGGGCTATAATGATCGTCTCCCTTCTCCTCGTCTCCACGGCTGCCCTCACCTTCTTCATCATCTCCTCTGCGCTCACGAGGCTCTTGCCAGGGAGGTGGCCGCACCTCTTGGGCATGACCTGGTCCTCCAGCTGTATGGCAGCTGCGCCCGCCTCCTCAAGCTCCCTCATGGCCCTCATCACGTTAATGGCCTCCCCGAAGCCAGTGTCTGCGTCAACTATCACTGGCAACCTCGTGACCCTGGTTATGGCCTTTAGCGCTTGGGACAGCTCGCTGAGGGTTATGAGACCTATGTCTGGCATGCCCAGAAAGCCTGTAAGCGCAGCGCCAGAGAGGTACAGGGCCTCGAAGCCCACCCTCTCTGCCAGTAGAGCGAAGGCAGGACCGAAGACTCCAGGCACCGGAACGATGCCCCTCCTCCCCATGAGCTCCCTCAGGGCTCTCCCAGGCTCTTCCAGGGGCTCCCCATAGAGGTAAGCCATCCTTTGTACCCACTAGAGGAGATCAGCCGTTTTAACTGCCTCTTGCACCTCCTCCCCAAGTATAGCCCTGTAGTTGTACACGCTCACAGGGAGCGGAGGGCTGTCGCCCACCTTGAGCAAGGCCTCCCCAACGGGCATCCTCAGCAGCTGGTCCCCGCTCTCCAGCCCTAGCCTTCTGGCAAGTTCAACGTAGTTCCGCGTGAAGCCTCCAAAAGCTACCATGACGCGAGTATTGTCCAGGACGGCTTGGGGCGCGTCGGAGGGGGACTGGGTGGCGTAGATCACGTGGACTCCCTTGCTCCTCCCCTCCCTGAGGGCCATCACGAAGTGCTGGGCAGAGCCCTGGGCTATCCTCCAGGCCTCGTCGATAACCACGACAACTCTCCCCGGGAGCTGCCTCTCCGAGGCCTCTACGACAATGCTTGACAGCAGCATGCTGGCTGCCACGTTCCTGTCCTCGTTGGGTAGGTCGGTGAGGTCGTAGACCAGGAAGCCCCTGTCCACTATGGAGCCCTCGCACGCCCTAACGCTGCTCCTCCCCCAGCCTGTCTCCATGCTGGATCTGAGGAGCTCCTCTGCGATCCCGTCAAGCCTCGGGACGGGGACACAGCCCTCCACCCTCACGACCCTCGCGCCAGCCTTTGAGAGCAAGGACCTCAGGTCCCCTTTTGGGTCCACTACCATGACTGAGTGGGGGTCTAGTCGCGACTCGCTCAGAATGCCTAGCTGCGAGGAGAGGCCTGCCAGGAGCACCGTCTTCCCCCTGCCCGTGGGGCCGAAGACCCCGACGTGCGCCTCGAAGTCCTTAGGCCAGTCCAGGACCACTACGTCCTCCCCGTCTACTCTCTTCCCTACTATGATCCCTCTCTTGTCCACTATGTGTCTCTCTGAAATGATCACGGGCCTCATGCTGAGGGAGGTCTCGAGAGGCGGCAGGTGGGAGAGGAGGGAGGAGACGCTGCCGTCACCGCTCGCAGGCCTTAGGCTAACGCCCAGCTCTGCCTCTGCAAGGGCCCTGTAGGCCTCTACGAGCCTCTTCTCCTCCTGCCCCTCGGGGACCCAGAGGATCACAGCGAGGGAGCCTACGTACGCCTTGTGATCCCTCACGGCCCTCTTGTAGAGCTCCTGCAGGGCCCTAAGCCTCTCAGCATATTTGACGTGTTTCGTGGCAGCATAGGCTAGCTCAGCCCTCTTGATCTCCTCGTCTAGGTACTTGAGCAGCCTTCCGGCCTCTACCTTGATCATGGAGGAGACAAAGGTAGCGCTGGCCCTCATGGACTTGGCGAGCTCGACAAGCCTCTCCGAGACCCTCTCGTCGCCAGAGGGCACTTGCTCTGCGACGAGGATGTAGCCCTTCATGGAAGTCCCGCCGATCTTTATCTTCATGTCCTTTGACCCTCTCACGCCCAGCGGGACCCTGAGGTCGCCCGAAACGATCATGTTCCTGAGCACTAGGAGGAGAGAAGCAACAGCGAGAGCTGCCACGAGGACGTCTATGGGGTTCAATCAAGCCACCCTTATCGGTATCCTGTCCCTCCCGCCCAGCAAGTAGGCTGTCCCACTCGTGATAAGGAAGAGAATGAAGACGTACATTGCAGGAACTGTGAGATAGTACATAATGAATCCCCTCACGAGGGTCCAGTCTATATAGTGTAGCTTGTCAAGCAGCTCCTTCATATAGTCTTTGGTCCTAGCAGGCTCCAGGGCGACTTGGCAGGGGGCGACGACCAGCTTTACCTCGTACCACCCCTCCACCTCTGCCTTGAGGGAGTACGCCTTGATGTCCACTCCCCTCCACCTCCCCTCCCCGCTGACTATAGTCCCGTTTCCCTTCACCTCGTGAGGGCAGGCCTCGGGCAGCCTGACTCCTATACTGTCCCCCCTCTCCAGCCATGCTCTGGCAACGTAAGCGTTCCCCTTTACCTCGAGCGAGTGACGAGTCAGGGTGCTCACGAATATCACTGTGGCTGGCTCCTTGAACAGCACTACGTGAGGTGCCTCGAAGACCACGACGTCGCCGGCATGTGCCCTTACGTCGAACGGCGAGGGGCGGAGGGGGAACACGTAGCCGGCGAACTCGAGCAAGGGCGCAAACTTTTCTGCTGGGAGCGCTATGACCCTCTCTGGAAGATAGAGCGAGGAGGCGTAGCCCTCCTTGTCGAGCTCATAGGAATAGAGCATGTCCTTCCTCTCGAACCTAAGGATACCCCCTGCAGCCGAATGCTTGTGGGCAGAGACGACCTTTGCAGTGACAGTCCTGTAGTCTATCTCCTCTATTTCCTCGGGCGGCGAGGATATCGTGAGGAGGAAAAGGGGGAGAACCTGTAGCCCAACAGTGAACACGAGGACGAAAGAGATGAGCCAAGCTCCAGCGCTCTTCGCCAACCTGAAGGGGATGGCGTAGAGCACTACGCCGACGAGGAGCAGCTTGGAGCCGTAGAGGAACACGAGAATGGCTATCCCGCTCAAGGTGGTGAGGAAAGCGATGGCAAGCGTGGCCATCCTGTCGAAGGGAATAGCTATGGCCTGTAGGGCTGGAGAAACGACTATCTTGGGGGGCAGGATATCGATCAGGTTGGTTAAGATCTTGACCCCTATTACGATGCTCATGGCTCCAGAGATCCAGTCAATGAACAGGGACCTAGATCCGCCGAGCATGAGGGCAAGGCGCTCGCTCGCAACGAGGAGAGCCCCGTGGGCTAGGACGAGGGCGAAGGCGAAGAAGGAGTCCACGATGAGCTCTGGTCCCCACCTCTTCACAGAGCGGAGAGGGATGGGGAGAGAGTAGATCAGGACCCCTAGGTAGAAGGTGAGGAGGGACAACTTCAGCGCGAGGAGGATCCCTTCCCCAACGTCCATAGCTTACACTGCTCCCGCTATGAGCTTCACCACATATCCAATGAACTTGAAAACTGTCGCCCCTATTGCAAGCCAAAACGCTGCCCACACCGAGTCCTCCACCAGGCTGCTCCCTGCCCTCTTCACTCTGTTGAAGGGTATGGGAGCTCCTCTCAGAGTCCAGCCTATGCTCCAGGTGAGGAGGAACAGGGCCCACGCAAGGGCCATGACCCTTGTCGTCCACTCGTCTATCGTCTGCACTAGATCCATCTCTCACCCCGTTCCCCGCAGAAAGAAATGAGGGGTGCCCCCTCTGCCGCACTTTCCCTCCAGAAATCGGAAGTATTAGCTGGGTGTCACTGAGCTACAACCCTACAATCCTCTCGAGGGAACATGTTATGTGGGGGCCATGAGCAGAACAGAGGGGCAGGCGGGGAGGACGAGGGAGGAGCTCGTGCTCTGGCTGCGCGAAGAAATAGCGCAGCTGGAGCAGAGGTTGCAGGCTTTGAGATCCCTCCTAGCGCTGCTTGATCAGAGGGAGCTCTCTCCTCTCCTGGGCGAGCGGGTAGAAGAGGTGAAATCGGGCAGGAGGAGGATTGCGCGCGTCATGACGGGCGAGAACTATGTGCGCGTGTTGTTCGACGAACCCCTCAGGATCCCTGGGGAGATCCGGGAGTACCTCGCCACCATAGAGCAGGAGATCAGGGCGCTGCAGGCGAGGGCAGGGGAGGAGGAGCTCGCGAAGGTCAGCTACAGGGAGCTGGAGGGGGCTGTAGTAGAGGTGAGGATAGAGCCGCTGTTCACTACTGTAGAAATATTGAAGGCTAGAGCTGCCCTAAAATATAGCGCCGAGGCCGCGTATCAGCTGCTGAGGGCAATGGAGAGAGAACAAGGCTAGATGGAAATAGCTGGCCCTCTCCTCTCCCTCTCCTCCCCTCTCTGTCCCAGGTCCTTGAGCTGGGCGAGCATGGGGCTTACCTGTCCCTCCTTTACTGCCTTCTCTATTATGTTCCTGACCTCAGAGGTGTGCTTGATGTCCAGCTTGAGTAGCTCCTCTGCCAGCTCGAGCGACGTCGACCAGACCTCAAGCAGCAGGTCCCTGGGGATGTTGCTGGAAATGAAGGGGTCCTGAAGCCAGTCGTCGAAGGCCTTCAGAGTCCTCATCATGTGGTTGAAGATTAGACGGGTGTGGATGATTATGTCCAGCCTGTCCGAGTTCTTCACCCTCGCATCTATGTTCCTGAAGTTCTCCAGCATGACCTTCTGCATTGCAACCCATTCCTCGAGGCTCCTAGAGAACCTCGAGAGGTCCCTTGGCTGACTCAAGCCTCCCACCGAATAACACCTGCCCTTGGACTCTTTTATCCTTGATATTTACTAGCTGAGCACCCTCGGGTACTTCATGAGCTTCAGGACTCCCTGCGGGATCTTCTCTAGGTTCCTCCTAACAAATACCTCGTCCTCTCGCGGGTTCCTGTACTTGTCAACCAGCATCACAGGTATGCCCTCTACTATGGGGTACCACCTACCACAGTTCTTGCACACTATGACTCCCTCTAGCACGTCCCGGTGAACACAGCTAGCGCACTCTGACAGGGGAACCTGGTCCGCAGGTTTCCTGTGGAGGCTGCACAGCTTTCTGCACCTCACCTTCTCCACCTCGACATTGACCTCCCTCCTCTCCTCTACTATTGAGTGGAGCTCCAGGTCCACGCTCTTACAGGCAGGACATGCAAGGAGCTCGAAGAAGTAGTACCTCAACCCTTGTCGCCCTTGCATTTCTGAATTAGCTCTACAGCCTTATTGACTACCTCGTCCAGCCTCCCCTCGCTCAAGGCCTCAGCCATGATCCTCACTACTGGCTCAGTGCCGCTCGGCCTCACCAGCATCCAGAAGTCCTCGCCGAAGACCTTCACCCCGTCTATGGTTATCTGCCTGTAGCCAGCAAAGTATTCCTTGACGCTCTCCACAGCGCAGGCTGCCTCCTCCCTTGTCACCTTCACCTTCGTCTTCTTGCTGAGATAACGCGGCAGCCTGGAGAACAGCTCGCTGGCCTTGACGCCCTCTGAGGCTATGAGGTCTAGCATGAGGGCCAGCTTCATGGCTCCGTCCCTCACGTGCTGGTGGGGCGCGAGTATGAAGCCGCCGTTCTCCTCGAAAGCAGCTATCCCCCCCTCCCTCCAGAGCGTCCTTGCCAGGAGAACAGAGCCCACAGCTGTCCAGATCACCTCCACGCCCCTAGGCTTCAGGTACTCTTCGACGAGGGTGCTGCTGGAGACGCCTGTGAAGACCCTCTTCGGCGCGTCCCATCTCCTGGAGGCGTGATATGAGAGGAGAGCCCCGGACCTGTCTCCCCAGTGCACAGTGCCCCTGTCGTCAATGAAAATGGCTCTGTCCGCATCGCCGTCATGACCCACTCCCAGCAGCGCTCCTGTGGAAGCTACGAGGGTCGCTGCCTCCCTCAGCGTCTCTGGCGTGGGCTCAGGCTCCCTACCAGGGAAGTCTGAGTCCAGGTGACAGTTGATGGAGAGAGCCCTTGCCCCCAGCTTCCTTAGGAGCGCTGGCGTGGAAAGGGAAGAGACGCTGTTCGCGCAATCTACTACCACCCTCGCCCCCAGCCTAGCAATAGAATCCCGATCCACTTGATCTACGATAGCATCTACGTACTCCTCGATTATCCCATGCCTCATCTCTACCGAGTGGGCCAGGGACCGCCACTCCAGTCTGCTCGCATGGCCTGAGAAGTAGTGCTCCTCTACGACCCTCTCCTCCTCTCTGGAGAGCTCGACGCCCTCTGGCCCCATTACCTTCACGCCGTTGTACTCTGGCGGATTGTGGCTGGCTGTGACCATCACCCCTCCGTCATATGGCCCTCTCTTCACTGCCAGCTGGAGCGCTGGAGTAGGCGTTAAGCCCACGTAGTACACCTTTACCCCCTCCGAGAGAAGGCCTGAGACCACAGCATCCAGTATCATGTCCCCTCCCGCCCTCACGTCCCTTCCCGCCAGCAGCCTGCTCCCGCGGCCGAAGAAGGCGCCTATGGCCCTCCCAAGCCTCAACGCCATCTCAGGAGTGAACTCTGTCCCAGTAACTCCCCTCACGCCGTCCGTGCCGAAAAGCTTCCCCATTGCCCTCGCCGCCCTCCTTCTGCTCTCGCAGCTTAATAGGTTAAGGAAAAGGGGGCGTAGGAGGGGTTAAGATGGCTAGGGCCACAGTCTGGCTCGACGCCTCCACCGCGAAAAGGGCCCTTCTGTCGGCCTTCATTGCGAGAAACCTTAGGGAGGCAGGATACGAAACTATAATCACAGCAAGAGGTTACGACTACGCCGTCAAGATACTGGAGCACCTAGAGGAAAGATACTTGCCCACGGGGGTTCACGGAGGAGGGACGCTGAGGGGCAAGCTCATAGCAGACCTGGGGAGGGCAATAGATCTCGACGTGGTGGTGGAGGAGTGGAACCCAAAGGTGCTCATCTCCTACCCCTCCCCCCCGGCAGCTAGGGTAGCCTTCGGCAGGGGGATACCCTACGTTGCCCTCGGCGACACTCCGCACGGGGAGGCGATGAACAGGCTCTCCTACCCGCTGGCCTCAGTAGCTATCTTCAGCGACTTCGTGGTGAACGAGATGGAGAGGTTCCTGCTCAAGGGCTTCACTGCAGTGGAGACTTTCAGGGGAGTTGACGAGCTCGTTTACGTCAAGGCCTACGCTCCAAGAGAGGAGGGGGTGAGGTCCCTGAACCTTGAGCCATACAGCTACATGGTCTTCAGGCCTGAGGAGTTCAAGGCCCACTATTACGAGCAGATATCCCATAGCTTAGTGCTAAGGCTGGCCAGGAAAGCCGCAGATCTGGGGGTGAGACCTGTCATAATACCAAGATATAGGGAGCACCTGGAGGAGGCAAAGAAGATAAGGGGGGCTGTGGTGCTAGAGAGGCCTTTCATAGGGCTAGACCTCGAGTTCTTCTCCATGGCCGTCTTCACTGGCGGCATAAGCATGGCACGCGAGGCGGCCCTGCTGGGCGTTCCTGGCATATCGGTCTTCAGAGAGGTGATAAGCGTCGACAGGGCCCTCATCTCTATGGGCTTCCCCGTCAAGTACGTTAAGGGGTACGAGGAGGGAGAGGAGGTGTTGACGAGCATAGCCAGAGACCCAGATGGCTCCAGAGTCGAGACGCAGAAGCTGCTGGAGAGCCTCGAGTCCCCCCTCCCACTCATATCGAAGTGGGTGAGGAAGCTAGTTGGTCCCTGAGCTCCTGGTAGGGGTGGACGAGGCGGGTAGGGGGAGCCTGGTAGGGGAGCTCATAGTTGTAGCTGTGGCAGTGCCAAGGGATATGGCTGAGGAGCTGAGGCAGAGGGGGGTGAGGGACAGTAAGGAGCTCAGCCAGAGGAGGAGGGAGGAGCTGTACGAGGTGCTGAAGCGCCTACCTTTCTCTGCTGAGCCCATAACGCCTGCGGAGATCGACAGGCACAACATTAACCGCCTGGAGGAGAGGGCAATAGCCAGAGCCCTCCTCTCCCTGCACAAGAGGTTGGGAAATAGGCTACTTGATTCTCGAATAGTAGTGGACAAGTTCGGCCCTGCAAGGGGGCTCGCGGAGGAGTTGAGGGGGAGAGGCTTCAGGGGGGAGCTCTTGATAGAGGAGGGAGCAGATGAGAGGTATGTGGAGGTGTCTGCTGCCAGCATAATTGCGAAGCACCTGCGTGACGCGAGGCTGAAGGTCCTGTCTTCCCTTTACGGAGTGAGGGGGAGCGGTTACCCGCACGACCGAGAGACTATAGAGTGGTTGAGGAGGGCCCTGAGTGCAGGCGAAAGGCCGCCCATAGTCAGGTACTCCTGGTCAACGCTCGCCTCTCTGGGTATAGAGGTAGTAAGAAAGGGCAGAGGTAGCCATAAGACCCTTGAAGAGTTCATGTGAGGTATGAAAGGTGAAGATGGGGTACACTGAGAGGCCAATGGAGGCCCTACTGGACCTCCTGTACAACGCAGGAGCGTACAAGGTAGGGTTGAAGCACTTCCTGGAGAGGAGGAAGGTGCAGGAGTTCGGCTATCAGTACGTGGCTGTCGAGATGTTAGTGAGGGAGCAGTACCTCGTCTCCGACCCCCTTTTCAGGGGATCTCCCCTGAGGGACGACGTCTACAGGGGAGCAAGGTTCAGGCTCCTCTCTCCTGGAGGGGAGGAGGGGGCTGACGCTGTCCTCTCCCGCTCTGAGTACTCGTCGCCCATACTTTCTTGGCGCGACCTGCTGGAGCTGCTCCCCGCCCCTCCCACCCCAGCAGTGACTGTTGATCTGGGGGCGCTCGCCCTCTCCAGCGAGGACCCCAACGTGATGAGAGTCCAGATCAGGGAGCTCATAGAGAGAGTTCGGGAGTACCTTTGGGACCCCCACCTCGCCATTACTAGCGCCGACAGGGGCTTCATGGAATGGGTCAGCATGATAGTGGGCAGGAACAAGATAACGATAACCCAGAGCAGACCCAGCGAGCTCCTCTGGAGCATGGACGCGGACAAGGTCGTGATACTGAGGCAAGACGCCCCTTATGCTCTTACCCCTCACGACGTTCTCTCCTCAGAGGCCTTCCTAGTGGGGATGCCTCAAGAGAAAGCCCTCTCCCCTATTCAGAGCAGGATGTTGGACAACCTGGTGCCCTGGGGGCTACCGAGGAGAGTGGAGCTGAGGAACTCTGTGGTGGGCGTGCCAGAGAGCATAAACAAGATGGTGGAGATGGTGCTGAAGGCAAGGTACAAGTATGGGGGCGACATAGAAAAGGCTGTCATCTCCAGCATGACGCAAAAGAACGTCGTCTCCAGGCTCTACTACGAGATCATGAAGGCAGCAAAGAAGGGCGTTGGTTCCCCATACGTTACTTGGGAGCTCTACGAAGACCTTTGCAAGTGGCTCCCTGTTACGAGGGAGGACTTCGAGAAGGTAGCAGAGAAGCTGGGCGTGAGGATAAGAGACGGCTCATTATGATATTAGCCTCTGGGACAGAGGAGAACTGGGTATCTCTAATGGGAAACGTCAGGTCCCAGATCAAGATCCTCCAAAAGTACGTTTACCTGGACAACGCGAGCTCAGGCCCTCTGTCCGAGCCTGTAGTTGAGAGGATCGCAGAGTTCGCGAGGAAGTGGCAAGAGGAGGGGGAACCCTGGGAGGAGGGCGTGTTTAGTGTCCTTAACTCGAAGAAGCTGTTTTCTGAAATGATAGGGGCGAGAGGGGAAGAGGTAGCAGCCTTCCCCGGCGTCACTTACGGTCTCGGCATGATACTCACCTCGCTCCCCCTGAAGAGGGGCAAGGCGGTCGTTGCAGACCACAACTTCCCTACCAGCATCCTGCTGGCCCGCTCCTTGGAGGCAAGGGGTTTAGTGAGGGAGGTGAGGGTAGCAAGGCTCGACGAGCTAGGGAGGGCAGTGGACAGCGACACCTCCCTAGTTATGGTAGACTACGTGGGCTGGCTCTCTGGAGCAGTGGCAGACCTCCCGAGCATAGCAGAGGAGGCCCACCGTCGCGGAGCCCTCCTCGTGAGCGATGCCTTCCACGCAGTGGGCGTCATGCCGATTAACGTGAAAAACCTGGGCGTCGACGTCCTCGTCACAGGCTCTTACAAGTGGCTGATGAGCCTCCACGGCGCTGCCCTCGCATATGTCAGGGACGAGCTGCTCGACTCCGTCACTCCCGTCTTCGCAGGGTGGCTCTCTGTGAGCGACTCTGTAGTGAAGAGAATGGAGAGAGGCGAGCCTGAGTTTGCGAGACCTCTCGACACCTCAAAGCTCGAGCTCGCAGAGGGGGGTAGCAAGCTGGAGCCCGGAGTGCAGTCTCTGATCTCCTTTGCTGCCCTTGAGAGGTCTCTCCAGTTCCTCAGGGAGAACGAAGCTCCTTTCCTGTACCACCACACATGGAAGCTGGCGGATCAGATAGCAGAGGAGGTGGAGAGGGCAGGGCTGAAGCTGTTCAGCTCGCGGGATAACCACAGCGCCATAGTTTCCTTCGAGCACCGTCGTCCCATGGAGCTAGTCGAGAGGCTGCAGGGCATGGGGATAAAGGTGGCAGCAAGGCCAGGGCTGGTGAGGGTCTCCCCGCACTTCTACAACAACCATGAGGACCTCTACCAGTTCGTCGAGGCCTTGAAGAAGGCGTTGAGAGGATGAAGTGCGATCTCTGTGACAGCAGAGCCGTGATGTACAGGCCTTCGAGCGGCCACAGGCTCTGTCTCCGCTGTCTCGAGAGGGTTCTGGAGAGAGGAGTCCGCAGATCTCTCTCGAAGCTGGGAGCCCTCGCTCCCGGCAAGAAGGTGCTAGTGCCCATTACCTGCTACAATACCCTTGCCTCCCTCGGCCTTGCCCAGCTGGCCAGGCGAATGAAGAGGGGCTACGGGACAAAGGTCACTATAGCGATCCCGAGCTCAGTAAAGGTGCTAGGGATAGAGGGAGAAGACTTAGTTAGGGTGAAGGTAGGTAGGCAAGAAAGGATGGGCGCTGTGCAGTCCTTCCTGTACGACAGGGCGTGGAGCCTGAAGACAGCTAGTGTCCTCGGCTGCGACGCTGTTCTCTTCCCATTGACAGCCACAGACGGACTCCTCCTGCTCCTCGACTCTTTGTTCAGAGGGGAGGATTCGCTGGTTCCCCTGCTCGCATATGCAGAGGAAGAGGAGGGAGTGCTGATGGTCAACGCCCTCCTAGACGTGGAGGCCTCCGTCATAGCTGCCTACGCAGCCCTTCACGGCCTTGACGGGAAGTGTTTGGAGGCAGATCGCGAGAGCACAAAGCACCTCATGAGGGCTCTGAAAGGCTTGGGGCCTGAAGCTGAGTTTGCGTACCAGAGAGTCCTCTCAGTCCTCAGCAGGGGGAGGAGGCATGAGGATATCTTTCGAGACATAGAGGTGGAGGTGCACCTATAAAACCCTCTGCCTCCTGCCAGCTATACACGTTATAAGACCTGGCTCAGTATTACCGAGGGGGCCCGAGGAAAAGATGAAGGCAAAGAGACATTTGAAACCCCTTGGTCGCGTTGTAAGGAGCACAATTGGGAGTCATGTAGTCGTAGCTATGGAAAGGGAGAAACCGATCCCGCTGGGCTCAAAGGTCTACAGCGAGAAGGAGGGGAAGATAAGTGAGGTAGGGAAGGTAGTTGACATAATAGGTAACGTGAAGAACCCATATGCTGTAGTGAGGCTAGTTGACGAGCATCTAGCGGAGGAGCTGGAGGAGCTCTACTTCGAGTTCTGGAGGCCCCCCAGGAGGAGATCTGGATGGAAGAGTTCGAGGAGGTAGTGGAAGAGGCAGGGGGGAGGTCTTTTTCTTGTGAAAACCTTGTGGCGACGGAAGACGGTCGCCTGATCTGTGCAGACACAGGAGAAGTCATGGTAGAGAACATGATAGCAGATGAGCCAGAGAGGTTCTTCAAGGACGACCCGAAGAGCCTGCCTAGGATAGGGAAGGCAAACACTAACACGAGGCACGACAAAGGCATAGGAGCACAACTCGAGAGGAAGAGGGAGAGCAACCCGCTGAATAGGTCAAGCATGCTGAGGGAGAGAATAAGGGAGGGAAGAGTTAGCAAGAGGGACGCCTCGCTGATAACGACCTTGAAAATGGCAAACGATCTGTGCTCCAGGCTCCAGCTGCCAAAGACTGCAAGGGAGGACGTCGGCTACATTATCAGCACCTACTTCGCCGGAGAGAGGGTCTCGGGGGATAGGGAGAGGAGGTGCATAGTGGCTGCTGCAGTGCTCAAGGTGATCCAGCTCTACAACCTGGGCATAGCAAGGAACGAGGTCCTCGAGCTAATGGGAGCTACGGAGGACTGTGTCTGGAAGGCAACTAACAAGCTCCACAAGAAGGGCGTCACAAGGGAGTACAACAGGAACATGTACAGGCAAGGGGGCCACAGGAGGCTGCTGGAAAGGGTGGAGACGTACGTGAACGGCCTCGTGAGCGAGATACTCCCTGACGACGGCCTAAGGGAGGTAGTGAGGAGGGACTCCATGAGGTTCGTTGAGACAGCTATCAGGTCAGGGAAGAACCTTTACGGCAAGAGGCCTGAGACCATAGCTGCTGCAGCAGTGTACCTCGTGGCCCGCCTGTACGGCTAC
>JBCNVO010000050.1:0-9488 GCA_039630105.1 Acidilobaceae archaeon | reverse complement strand
TTCGAGGCCCTGCTCCGCGAAGCCCGCGACTATGGCTTCAGGTGCATAGTTGTGCCAAGCTCAGTGGTGCCAAGGCTCTCCCGATCGGCAAGGGAGGCTGAAGTGAAGCTGTGCAATGTCATTGGCTTCCCCTCAGGCCTCTTCTCCCTCAGGGTAAAGCTGGTAGAGCTGGAGGAGGTCCTCTCCCACGAGGTCATGAGCATCGACCTCGTCCCCAACTTCACCTTGCTGGAGAGGGAGGAGGAGCTGGAGAGGGAAATATGCGAAGTAGGCGAGAGGACGAGGGGGAGGGCAGAGCTCAAAGTCATAGTGGAGGCCCCTCTCATGAAGGAGGGCGAGCTAGAGCTCCTGGCAAGGGTCTCTGCAAGCTGCGGCGCGAGCTACCTGAAGACGAGCACAGGGGTCTACTCGAAGGGCGGCGACGCGGAAAGCGTGCGAAGAACTAGAGCGGTTGCGGAGAAGTACGGGCTAAAGGTGAAGGCAGCAGGGGGCATCAGGAGCCTGAGCGATCTGGCGAGGGCCATCAGCGCTGGCGCCTCGCTTGTGGGAACTAGCTCTGCAAGGAAGATCTGGGAGGAGTACTTAAACCTCAAGAGCAAAGGAGAGGAAAGGTAACATAAATGCCGAAGGTGGCTTTGCTGACGAGCAGGCTGGCGAAAGGACTCCTCGCCGATCACCTGAGGGACCTCAAGCTCCCTGGCGTGGAAACAGTCATAGTCGACCTGCCGCTCCACTCCATCTCTCTCGTATCTGCTGAGACCATAGCAAAGATAGTTGCGAGGAAAGAGGAGCTAAGGGAGAGGCTGAGGGACGTAGACGTAGTGCTCGTGCCTGGGAGCGTGATGGGGGACGTGGACATAGTCTCCCGGGTCTTGAACAAGCCAGTCTACAAGGCCTCGAGGGCCCTCTACTATCTTCACGAGGTGCTGAAGCACATATCTGAGGGCAGACCCCTAGACACGATCAAGCCTGCAGAGGAGTTCGTCAGGCTCGTGGAACCAAAGATCGAGTACAGGGAGGCTTTCCAGGTGGAGGACCTGAGCATCCCCATGAGGGGGCCGCCTGTTATAGTTGCAACTGAGGCAGTGGAGAGTCTCCCTTATGAAGAGTTCAGCTCCACCATAGCGCGCTTCCTGAAGGAGGGCGCTAAGATAATCGTTGTGGGGTCCTCCTTCGACATGAGCACTGAGGAGCTCTCGCGAAGGGCATCTCTGGTGAGCGACGCTGGCTGCGTCGTAGTGGCAGAGGCCCCTACCCTTCACCACGCAAAGGCTGCCCTCTCCGCAGGCGCCCACGGCTTGTCCATATCTGCAGACATGGTCCCCGACGTTGTCCCCCTCCTATCCTCCCGTAACTTCTTGGTAGTGGGAGACAGGGACCCCCTTGCCCTCGCTAGGGCAGTGGAGCAGGCAAAGGGCGTGGGGGTCCACAAAATTTTCATAGACCCCATAGTAGGCGTCCCGCTAGTGGACTTCTCTGCGACCGCGCAGCGCTACCTACAGGCGTCCTCCCTCGACCTCCCCCTCTGGTTCTCCTCTGCTAATGCGCAGGAGGAGATAGAGGCTGACAGCCACGGCGTCCACGCTGTCTTAGCTTTCCTAGCGGTGGAGCTGAGGGCCTCTGTTTATGCCGTGGTGGAGGACTCGCCCAAGTCCCTCCACTCCACAGCAGAGGCAAGGGAGGCCCTGAGGATAGCCTCGCAGCACTACCTGGCTAAGACATCGCCCAAGGGCACTTTCAGTAGGCTGGTGGTGATGAAGAGGGGGAGGAGAGGGAGGGGCGTGGTGGAATCCCAAGCAGAGGTCGTGGGCCACGTTGAGCCCGAGATGGACGAGAGGGGCTATTTGAGGGTTCACGTGGACCACGAGAGGGGGGAGCTAGTGGTCGCGTTCTATGGGCGCAACGGCAACAAGAGGGCCTTCCGAGGAAAGGAGGCGACGAGCCTTGCAAGGGCAGTCGTGAGGAGGGCAGGCATAAGCGCAGAGCACGCTGCATACCTAGGATACGAGCTGGCCAAGGCAGAGCTGGCGCTGAAGCTAGGGATAGAGTACGAGCAGGACGAACCCCTGCTCGCGACGCCGTGGGAGGAGCAATGATAGAGGCCTCTGCACCTGGAAAGGTGATCCTGTTCGGCGAACACTTCGTGGTGAGAGGGGCGAGGGCCATAGCCAGCGCTGTGAGCCTGAGGGCTAGGGCGAGGGTGGAAAGGGGGGAGGGAAGCATAATCATAGAGAGCAAGAACCTGAACTTGAGGGCTGCCCTCGAGCCCAGCCTGGCTGGCAGCGCTCCAGCAGAGCTCGCTCCTTACGTTTCGGTGCTCAGAGCCCTGAGGGAGAGGGG
Source organism: Acidilobaceae archaeon (assembly GCA_039630105.1). Classification (GTDB taxonomy): domain Archaea; phylum Thermoproteota; class Thermoprotei_A; order Sulfolobales; family Acidilobaceae; genus DSZV01. The sequence goes on along the minus strand of JBCNVO010000050.1, from coordinate 7,148 downwards.
CTACTCTCTCCTGCCCCACAGGACTATGATTGAGAGCGAGATGCCCCTCTCTGCAGGTCTAGGATCTAGCGCTGCCACCAGCGTGGCCTATGCCCTTGCCTACAGCGCCCTCCACGGCGACCCCTTAGCCGAGGAGGAGCTCTTCGAGGTCTCCATGGCCGGCGAGAGGGTTGCCCACGGCAACCCCAGCGGGGTGGACAACGCGATGGCTGTGAGGGGCGGGACCATAGTTTACAGGCGGGGAGAGGCTCCCAAGAGCGTGAGCTCCCAGCTTTCGAACTACCTGCTCATTATAGTTAACAGCGGAGAGAGGAGGAGCACGAGGGAGGCAGTAGAGGGAGTCCTCAGGCTGGCAGAGAGGCACTGGGACGTACTAGAGAAGGTCTATGCTTCAGCGGACCAGATAGTGGAGAGGGCCCTGAGGTTCATGGCAGAGGGGAACGGCGAGGGACTTGGGGAGCTAATGAACATCAACCATGGTCTTCTCTCTGCAGTGGGCGTTTCCACGGCGAGGCTGGACCTAATTGTCCAGGAGCTCAGGAGGGCCGGCGCCCTTGGTTCCAAGCTCACGGGTGCTGGGAAAGGAGGCTGCGTGGTGGCCCTCGCTGAGAGGGAGAAAGCCAGCCAGATAGCCAGGCACATGCTCTCCCTTGGGTACGAGACTTACGTCAGCGAGATCGGAGCCCCTGGCGCGCGGCTAGAACGTATATAGGAGAGGATATAGCATATACTAAACTATATAAGCTTCCACAAGCAGAGTATAAAAAGGTGGCGCCCAGTTATCTGGGCCAAGGCCGGGGGTGAGGGCATTTGAAGGGAACCTTTGGAGAGAAATGTCCTCCAGAGAAAATTGTCTACGATCCCCAGCGAGGCACCAGGATCTGCATAGATACGGGGGAGGTTATAGAGGAGCACATAATAACGGACGAGGGAGAGTGGAGAGCGTACACTCCTGAAGAGAAGATGAAGAGGGCCCGAGTAGGGGGGGCTGTCTCCTTCTCTAAGCCCCACATGGGGGTGGAGGCGCACGTAGGGCCCTACAGGGAGCCAGGCAACAAGAAGATAAGAGGCCTCACCAAGAGGGCAGAGACCCTCAGGCTCCAGAGGATATTGAGGATAGGGAGGATATCGAACAGCGTGGAGAAGAGCACGAGCCATGCCTTGAGCATAATGGACGACCTGGCAGCAAAGCTCGACATCCCAGAGAACATCAAGGAGGAGGCAGCCAGGATATATCGTGAAGCTGCCCACAAGGGGCTCACGAGAGGCAGGGGAACAGAGGCAATGGTGGCTGCAACCCTATATATTGCCTGCAGGCTCAGCAAGATAGCAGTCAGCCTGGACCAGATAGTCAGGATGTTGAGGAGCAACGAGATAGACATGAAGAGGGAGGTCTCGCGCAATTATCGCTTGCTCGTGAGGGATCTGGGCATAAAGATCCCTGTAGTGGAGCCTGAGAGGTTCGTTTACAACATAGCCAGCGCCCTGAGCCTGCCAGAGAACGTTGTGGTGGAGGCAATAATGGTGATCAGGGACGCAAAGAAAAGGGGGATACCCTCTGGCAAAGACCCCAGCGGCTTGGCTGCAGCTGCAGTGTACCTGGCAGCCCTGAGGCACGGGTTCAGAAAGACGCAGAAGGAGATAGCGCAGGTAGCAGGGGTAACAGAAGTGACTGTGAGGAACAGGTTCAAGGAGATAACGAAGGCTCTGGAAATAGAGGAGAGTAAACTGTAGAGAGCCTTCCCCATCCTCCTTTTTCTAATATATGGAGCAGTATTTAGCCATGGCTATCGTTCTGCAGGCGGGTTCAGATCATGAAGTATGTGCCGAAGGCTCTAGAGGTCTTCCTCCAGACGGGCACTAGGTTCCCTCGGCGGCTCATCTGGGCCATGGGAGCTGTCAAGATGGCAGCGGCGAGGGCAAACGTGGAGCTAGGGCTCCTGGACCCAAAGGTAGGGGCGGCAATAGAGAGGGCTGCAGAGGAGCTGATGACCGGCTCCCTTGACAGCTCGATAGTGGTGGACGTGTTCCAGACTGGCTCTGGGACGGGCCTGAACATGAACGTGAACGAGGTGATCGCTCAGAGGGCCTCTGAGCTCTCCGGGCTTAAAGTCCACTCCAACGATCACGTCAACATGAGCCAGTCCTCTAACGACGTGGTGCCCACAGCGATCAGGGTAGCGCTGGCTTACGAGCTGAAGGGCAGCATCATGCCAGCCCTCGAGAGGGCAGCTAGGGAGCTGGAGGCCCTCTCGAGAAGGACAGAGGAGGTGATCAAGCCTGGCAGAACTCACCTCAGGGACGCTCTGCCTGTGACCATGGGGCAGGAGTTCGGGGCATATGCAGATGCGCTCTCTAGGGACAGCGAGCTCATACAAGCAGTCTACAGGCTGCTCCTGGAGCTGCCCCTCGGCGGTACTGCTGTGGGCACAGGCCTGAACTCTCACCCTCGCTATGCTGAGGTAGCGATCAGGAACCTCTCCCAGCTCACTGGGCTGGAGGTAGTCCCTGCAAAGAGCAAGTTCAGGGCAATGAGGTTGCTCTCCGACGTGCTCGCTGCCAGCTCTGCCCTAAAGGTGGTAGCGCTGGACCTCTGGCGCCTCTCCCAGGACTTGAGGCTCATGTACTCTGGCCCCTTCACCGGCATTTCTGAGGTGGACATACCCCAGGAGATAGCAGGGAGCAGCATGATGCCCGGCAAGGTGAACCCTGTCACCATAGAGGCTGTCATGCAGGCCTCCTCGCACGTGGTGGGCTTGGAGAGCAGCATGACCATGGCGGCCCTGCTGGGGGAGTTCGAGCTGAGCATGGGGGTAACTCTTGCAGGCTACGCCACCCTCTCCCAAGCGACCCTTGTGGCTGAGTCCCTCAACAAGCTCTCTGAGCAGGTGATACCGAACGTGAGGCCGTTGAAGGAGAGGGCCAGGAAGATGGCTGAGAGCAGCCAAGCCCTCATTACTGTCGTGGCGCCTATAGTGGGCTACGACAGGGCAGCAGAGATCTCCAAGAAGCTCTACGAGGGGAGGAGCATAAGGGAGGCCTTGGCAGAGCTTGGGCTGTCGCAGGAGGAGATAGACAGGGTCCTTAACCTTGAAAGCCTCGTCAGGCCAGGCATCCCAGCTAAAGATATTAAGGAGAGAGGCGAGAGGCAGCAGGGGTGATCGAGATAGCGAGCGTGCTGATAGTCAGAGCGGAGAGAGGAAGGGTAGTATCTTCTGAGGTCTACGACGGAGACCTGAGCAGTTTTGTGAGGGCTTACGTGATCAAGGCAGCAGAGGAGTGGGACCCGGCGAGGAGCGACTTCATAGCTCTGAAGGACGAGCGGGAGGCTGAGGTAGACAACTTAAGCGCCGCAGCCATAAGGGAGCTGGAGAGAGTAGGGGGGAGGGGGATAAGAGGGAGGAACTCTTTCAAGGTCGTATTCCCAGTGTTCACTATCAGCTTCGACAACTCGATGCTCTCAGAGAAGGAGTATGTGGAGAACAAAATCTACCTCATAGCGCCCTACATAAACGAGGAGCTCAAGGAGCAGCTTGAGATAGAGGCTGCGGAGATAACGTCGCCTCCTGGGGAAGCAGGGGGCATCAGGGAGCTAGACTGATTGCTTCCTCCCACGTCAACCCCCTTCTCAGGAGCTCTACGAGCTCCTCGGATATCCAGGGCTTGCCTTCACGCACGGGATAGGCAAAGGGGAGGACCACCTCCGCTCTGGTCAGAGCCTCGATATTGAGGCGGAGGGGACTAACTAGGGGGATCTCTGAGACCCTCTTGCCCTCGAGCACCTGCAGCAGGACCTTCACTGCTCCGTCAACGCTGAGCTGGTAGGGCCCTAGGTTCCGCCTGGCTGCAGAGGAATAGCTGTCGTAGAGCAGCATGGTCCTCCCCCTGGGGGGGTGATCGCCGAGGATGCCGCCCACCACGAAAGCCCTGGCTGTCAAAGCCTCCTCTGGCCCCAACGTTTTTGGGGCCCAGAGATCTAGCAAGATAACGTCTGGCCTGTTCAGAACCCTAGCTGCGTCCCTCATGACCCTGACGCCTCTCCTCCCCATTGCTGCCTCGAGCTCCCCTGTCACGTAACCGCTGACAACGAGCTCCACCCCTCGCTCCCTCGCGACCCTGCTCGCCTCTGCGTACTCTGCCACAGCCCACCTCCCCACCCTCTCCTCCAGGTTCTCGATAACTATCATCCTGCTCCAGGGCGATCTATATAAAAAATAAAGCTTATAGGGAACAATTGAGACACCATCCTCGACACAAAAGAGGCGCGGTGAGAGAGATGGTCTGCGAGGGATCGCCTGAGGTCAGGATAGGGCAGAAGCCTGTCATGAACTACGTGCTCGCAGTGCTAACAACCCTCATGGAGCAGGGAGTGGACAAGGTAGTCGTCAAGGCCAGGGGCAGGAACATTAACAAGGCTGTGGACGCTGTCGAGATAGTGAGGAGCAGGTTCGCCAAGAACGTGGTCATAGAGGGTATCGACATCTCCAGCCAGGACATCATGGTCAAGAACCCGCAGACTGGCGAGGAGAGGCCTAGAAGGGTCAGCGGCATCGAGATCTGTCTAAAGAAGGAGAAAGAGTAACGATCTGCTAGCTCCAAAGAGGGTAACGAAGTTTTTCTAGGGGCTCATCTCTGGTGTCTGTCCTCACAGTTCAGAAATACCAGCTCTAATCATAGCCCTAGAAAAAGGGAGAGGGAACACTAAAAAGCTAGTGCTTGTGGGACTTTAGGAGCTTTATGAACTCCCTCATCCAGGCAGGGTTGTCAGGCCATGCCCGCGAGGTCACCAGGTTCCCGTCCACCACTACCTCCTCGTCCACCCAGTGAGCCCCTCCGTTCACCACCTCTGGCTTGACAGCAATGTAGCTGGTCACCTTCCTCCCCTTCACAAGGCCGAAGGCAGCCAGGATCTGGGGGCCGTGACATATGGCTGCCACAGGCTTGCCCGTCTTGAAGAAGTGCTCCACTATCCTCTTTACGTCCTCCTCTGCCGCTACCCTCACGTACTCTGGCATCCTGCCACCCGGTATAACTAGGCCGTCGTACTCCGCCGGGTTCACGTCAGAGAGGGCCTTTGTCACCCAGGGAAACTTGTGCCCTGGCTTCTCCGTGTACGTCTCCCACCCCTCCTCGAAGTCGTGCACCACAGTCCTCAAAGGCTTCCTCGTAGGGGCTGCCACGTCCACTTTCCACCCTTCCTCCTTGAGCCTGAAGTAGGGGTAGAAGATCTCGAGGGTCTCTGCAGCATCACCACCAAGGAGAAGGACTTTCATGCTCTCACCTCGCCTTTCTTATGGGGAGGGAGAAATAAAATATTCGTCCGCAGCAGGCCTCTCCTCACATTTCCAATGCTTTGCTTGCGTTGGCTAGACAGCCCCATATGGCCTTGTTCTCCACCAGCTCTGGGCACCTCCTTATCCCGAAGGCCTTCTCCCCCTTGAGGTACTCCTCTAGAGCTGCAGGCTCCTCCCTCTCTGTGTTCTCCCTGAAGACGCAGCTAGGGCCAGCGTATTTCCACAGCTGCGGGTGGACTTTCATGAGCTCTGCCCAGAGCCTCCAGGCAATGTGCCTTATCTCCCACTGCGCCCTTGTGCACATGCGAAGAGGGAAGAAGACCTGGATGAGCTCCCTAGCGTTCATAGTAACCACTATCCTGGTCCTGACCGAGTCGGGGATCACGTACCTTGCGTCCTCCCTCCTGGCCCCGCTGGCGAGGAGCTCATAATATGTAGCAGCAGCGTCCATTACGTGCCTGGCCCAGAGGTCCAGCCTCTTGAGAGGGGGCGGGACAAAACCTACCCTCGCGATCTCTGCCTTTGCCTCTGCCTTCCTCAGCGCCTCTGAATAGCAGAGGTACGCATCTCTCTTCCCCTCCTTGGGCTTCTCTGGGCAGCCAAGCGAGAGGAGCGCAGATGCCCTCAGCGCCATCCTCCTGAGGTAACCCTCCGTGTACCTGTGGCTCTGTTGGGTGTAACTTGCCACCCTGTGCCTCACAAGCTGGTGGCTGGCAACCCTGCTGAGCCCGTCTACTACGAAGGTATAGGTCGCGTGCTCCCACGGCGAGAAGTGTGTCCTCCTGTATGTCTCCCTGATCCAGACCTCCACCTCCTCTTCGCTTATCCCCTTCAGCTCGTCGAAAACCTTGGCAGAAAGGGAGACTTTGGAAGAGATGGCTATCAATCGCGGTCCCTCTGAAGAGAAGTGGAGAAGCTTGACCTCTATACCGAGCAAGGATTACCTCCTCATCCTAAATTGAGCAGATCTTGAGTAATAAGGTAGAGACCCTATGGGGGGAAAAGGTAGCATAGCCCCCCAGATATGGGTAGCACATAGCTGAAAGTCTGCGCCTGCTCATAGGGGGTCTTAAAAATACAATCACAGGACGCAATAACTTTAGTCTTAACGAGAAGTACAGAGGAGAACAGCAGGCAGGGTCCAAGAAGATGACTGCACTCTTGGGGTGACAGCGACCCTCGTATTCTGCATACTGGCGGTAATAGCCCTGCGTAAGCTGCTCTTCCCTTCATAACCTTCGGGATGCTTGCTGCCACAGTAAGGAGCGTAGCGAAAGCGTGTATAGACCTCAGGCCTAGCGGGAGAGACGCACCAATTAGGGTGAGGTCAACCTCGCTACCATTTCTCTTAGGGCTAGCTCTGCAGCCTGTCCTTCGCTTGTCTTCAGCGCTCGCTTGAGAAACAAAAGCCCTCCTAGCGCAGTAATTAGTCGGAGAGTCAGCGTGAGGAACGTAAAGAAAGCGTACGAGTCCTCGCGGCCTTGGTCTTTCAATATGTCCTTGACAACAGTGTTTCTCGCAGCAGCATATGCCACATATTTCTCGAGTGTCATAGAGCCTGTATATCTTCTTCTACTCTCCATCATAGCTCTCGGTGTTGTAGCCCTCCACGCCATGGTTAACTGGCTTAACGACTACTTCGATTACATGAGAGGCATTGATAGGGAGGGCGTCGGGACTACTCTCTATAGACCTCATCCTATCCTCTCCCGGGTGTTCAAGCCCCACGAGCTGCTCATTGCCTCCCTCTCCCTTGGAGCCTTTGCCATACTGATGGGCCTCTCGCTAGTTTTCCTCTTCGACAGGCCCCTCGTGCTCCTCTTCGGCTTTGCAGGGATGTTCCTAGCGCTCTTC
>JBCNVO010000005.1:0-6879 GCA_039630105.1 Acidilobaceae archaeon | reverse complement strand
AAGGGGGCTCTCGTAGCCCATTCTGTTCAGCCTCCCTTCCTTCATGAAGAGCCAGCTAAGCCCGAAGTCAACCTCCAGGGTGACGGTGGACTAGCGGAGGAGGAAGAGGTCGTAGTCCTCCCTCTCCTTGAGGACCTTCATGTAGCCTGGTTACTCGTAGAGCTCCAGCTTGACCTCAAGCCCTGCCTCCTCCAAATAGCCCTTCGTTGCCTCACCTACCTCTGCATCTCGGAAGTACCTGCCCCTGGGGGAGATCATGAGAAGCTCCTTCCCAGCCCGCCTCCTCCAAGAGCTTCTTGGCAGTCTCCGGCGGGTACACGTAAGGCCTCTATTGCGCAGAGCCCATGATGTAGTGGGACAGAGGGGAGGTAGCTATAGTTGCAGCGCCTGTGAGGAGCTCCTTGACTATCGCTTCCCTGTTCACTGCCATGTTCATAGCCCACCTGACTCTCACGTCGCTCACTTTCTTCGCGTTTATCCCAACGAAGGTGCTCCACATATCTCAGCTGAAACCTCCGTCTACCTGTCGCTTTCATATATGCACTACTTCTGGCATGAGGGGCAATAGAACGTCTTCCTACCATGCGGCTCCTGGTAGAACATCTTAATGGGGGTGCCGCACTTCGGGCAGGGCTTCTTTGCCCTCATGTACACGGAGTGGAGCTCCCTCTCCCTCCTCCCCTCCAGCAGCGCTTCGAAGTATTGTCGAGTGTAGGAGAGCGTTACCTCCGCCAAGAGCTTTGCCTCCTGAGGGCTCAGCTCCCTCACCAGCCTCTCCGGGCTTATGCCGGACAGGAAGAGGATCTCGTTCCTCAGAATGTTCCCTATCCCTGCTGCCACAGTCTGGTCCAGCAGCACTGTACCCACCTTCTCCTCCCCCCTAGCTCCCAGCCTCCTCAGGAACTCCTCCTCGTCCCAGCTCCCGAGGGGGTCGGGGCCCAGCGTGATCTTCAGCCTCTCCAGCATGTCCCTCTTGCCCAGCTCCAGGGAGGCCTGTCTGCTCACGGACAGGGCCCCCTCCTCGAAGACGAGCATGAGCCTGAGGCGGTCGGTGGGGCACTCCTCCCTCCTCTCGCAAACGTCGAGCCTGCCGAACATAAGCAGGTGGATCCTCAGGGCCTCCTCTCCAAAGATCACGAGTATGTTCTTCCCCACCGTCTCTACCTGCTCGAGCGTTTTCCCTGATAGCGCCTTGAACTCCTCTCTCTTCGAGACTACCTCTACTACCCTCTTGCCCGCCAGAGCCCTTGCGGCCCTCAGGGCGTGTATCTTGGCCTGGGGTCCCTCAGTCATGTTTTCTCCTTTTTGACCCTGCCACAACTCCTCCTCTTCTTTTCCTCGTGGCGCTCCTGGCTCACGATCTCACCGAGAACCCTTCGGACGCTGCCTCTAATATGGGGAGGGGCTAAGTGTTTCTCCACTGCCACCCTAGTTCAAATGGCGCGAGCGAAGGATTAAGGAGTTAGGAGCGGCTCGCCCCCACAGCGTCCCCGCTCCCCCCCCCAATAAGCATAGCACTCATGCTGGCAAACATTCCAATAGGGGTGCTATGTGGGGCACGTTTCTCGTCGACCACAAGACCACAACCCACAAAGAGGGATTGTTTAGCTCCATGACTACGTAGTGTCCTACGGGCAAAATTATCGGCTCCTGCTGCACCTCTCTCCCCTCAGGGTACACTGTTATCCGTCTTATGGGCCATCCAAGAGAGGGAGAGTACTTCGTCAGATTGACGAGGTAGAGGGACCCCGTATTAAGGTCCTTGATCAAAACGATCGTAAAGGTGAGAGTCACTAGGCCGGTATTGTTTATGACCAGCGTTTTGCAGCGCTCTCTCTGCGTTATGCGAGTACGCTCTATGAGCTTCTCGTGGTGGTAGGAGGCTATATCGCCGTGCCTCTTTACTGCCTCTCCCTGGAAGCTGATGAGGCTCAGGAGAAAGGGGATAAGCATGAGTACCATCGCGCTGAGAACTATTATTCCTGCTACTATTTCCGCTTGGGCCTTCCTCATCTCGGGGACTCTGGGCTACCGGAGAGGTTAAAGACTATATTAACGCTGCTGGCGTCTTCGTTGCTCTTGTCATATAAGGATCTGCGTCCCTCCGGAGGGCGACAATGAGAGCCTCGACAGCTATAGTCGGGAGCCTGATCATGATAGCAGCGGTCACGATACTGGGCGTTCTCTTCCTCGCCGTTGTGACCAACCATATGATAGCGCTGGCAACGGAGAGGTCAAAACTCTCCTTGATCAATGAGGCCAGGATGGCGCTCGAAGTAACGGTGCTCTCTGCGGAAGCAACGCAAGTTCATGTCCAAGTCACAAACATAGGCGAGAGGGAGTTCTTCGTGTACATTGCCGCTGGCCACATCGACCTGACGAAGCATGTCCCAGTTTTTCATGGGGACACGAAATTATACGTCCTGAGAGAGATCAGCGTTCTGGACATCCAGCAGTGCTCGTCCCAAGACCATTGTGTACCTGTCACCACCACCATCAAGACTGATAACGTTTTCACCGAGGACGAGTTCACGCTGAGCGAAATAGGCAGCGGCAGAGTAAGCTTCCCTGCTGCGGGCTTCCTTCTTCCTCCAGGCAGCTCAAAGGTGCTCATGGTGAGAATGCCGCCGGTCCCGGAGGGCAAGGCGCCAGCCATATTCGCTATGGTCAAGTTTAACGACAAGCTATACTACGTTTCCCGCTGGATAGTGAGGTAGCGAGGCAAAAAGAGGGGAATGAGGGGCTAGAGGGGGAGCTGGCTTCTGTCAGCGTAGTGAACAGTGTAGTGTTTTGGCCTGAGCGCCTCGATTATGACCTTCAGGGCCTTCCAAGGATCCGTGTGTTCTCCGCAAGTGTAGACGTCCACAGTAGCGTAATTGTACTCTATCCAGGTGTGGACTGCCACGTGGCTCTCCAGCACGAGGGCTAGAACAGAGACCCCTCCCTTCCTCCCCCCGAACTTCCAGGCCTGAACGTCGTGTAGGTTGGCGTTGGCCTCCTTCACCGCCTTGACCACAACGGCCTTCATGACCTCCTCGTTCGCTGCAAGGTCCAGATCGATGTTGTATAAATTTGCGTAGACATGCTTCCCGACTATATTATCGCCACGTTGTTCCTCTTCCACCCCTTCCTCCGACCCGTTTGCCCTTTTCAAAGCTGACTTAATAAACGTATCAGCCCTTCCTCTGCCCTCTTCCCTCATCGCCTCTCCCGTGAGCAGTACCTCTGATTTCCTCCACAAGGTGCTCTGCAGCCTCAGCCAAAATGTCGAGGGAGAGGCTGACTGCATTTGGGCTGCCTGGGGAGACGAAAACTAGGGCATTTCCCACCACGTAGCCCTCTGCCCTGCTGCCCAGAGCACGAGGGCCTATGAGGGAGTAGCTCCTCCTCCTGTGCTCCTCCCCCAGCCCCGGCACCCTCTTGCGAGCTATGCCCTCCACAGCTTCTATGCTCATGTCCCTGGGGCTGAGGCCTGTGCCTCCTGTCACAAGCACCACCTCTGCCTGCTGGGCTGCGCTCAGGACTGCTGCCCTGATCTCGCCCAAGCGGTTAGGCACCACCACAGAGGAGACGAGCTCAAACTCTGCCCTCGACCTCACCAGCTCAGTCACTTCGTCCCTCCTCTTTCCTGCGAACACTGAATCGCTCGTCACCACCAGGGCAAGCCTCAAGCCTCTCGCCGAGAGAAAAGGGAGGAGAGGGCTAAATGACCTTTCCTGAGAGCAGGGAGGCGTAGAGGACTGAGTAGAAGGCTGCCATTACTGGGTCTGCGTTTATGGGGAGGAACTCCGCCTCTGCCTTTCGGGGAGAAATCATGATCTCCCTGTACTCGCCCTCCTCCACAGAGGAGTAGAGCGCCAGCGCTGCCCCCTCGCTCAGGGCTGGTATGGCCTCAATGGGGACTGGCTCCCCCTTCCCTGCTTCCCTGTAGTAGTAAGCGCCAGGCCTAGTGGAGGGGGAGTATGCTATGAGGTCGTAGTCCCTCCTCTTGAGGCCCTGCAACTCTCCCCAGGCCCACTCCAGGGCATCCTCGAGAGCCTCTATCTCCCCCCTCACCCTCGCCTCCCTGAAGCCCATGAGCTTGGGAGCGCTCCTTATCGCTAGGAGGCTTGAGGTCATCAGCGTTGCTGAGCTTGGCAGCTTCACCCTCTCGACCCCCCTTGCCTCGAGCCTCTCCTCCAGCGCTTGGGGTTGGGGAGGCGCTACGAGCACTGCCTGCGAACCGAGGAGGGAGGCAGTTATGGCTGCCGAGACAGCCCTGTTGTCCTTCTGGGCTGAGGAGAAGACTAGGACGCGGGAGCGCTCAGAGTAGGGGAGAATGTGAAGGGAGGCCTCTGTAGTGGAGGCTATGGACACGTTAAGGCCTGCATGGAGGGAGGCAAGGTAGGCAATGAAGGCGGGGGGCTCAGCTCCCCTAGAAAAAACAATGAGGTCCCCCTCCCTGATCTCCAGCCTCAGAGCCCTGGAGACAGCCAGGGCTCTCGAGAACTGTTCCTTCAGCTCAGACGATAGCATGATCCAGCGCCTTGCAGCAGGAGCACTTCCCTTCCTCTGGCTCCCCCAGCTGCGGGACGAGCTCGTAGAGTATCTTCCTCGCTCTCTCCACGTTGCTGCTCATCACCCTCGTCACCTCCTCTGCTGTGACAGGCCTCTCTGCCCAGACGTCGTAGTCAGTGACCATGGCAAGAGTGGCATAGCAGAGCTGGGCCTCGCAAGCTAGGTTAACCTCTGGCACGAGCGTCATGCCTATGATGTCAGCCCCGAAGACCTCCTTCCAGACCCTGCTCTCCGCTCTCGTGGAGAACCTGGGGCCCTCTATGCACACGTAGGTGCCCTTTGGGTGGACTGGGAAGCCCAGCTTCGTGGCAACCTGCACTATCTTCTCCCTCAGGCTCTCACAGAAGGGGTCTGCCATGCTTATGTGAGCTGTTACGGGGCCGTCGAAGAAGGTGTAATGCTTCCTGTTCTTCGTCATGTCTATGAACTGATCTGGCACCACGAAGTCCCCAGGCCTGTAGTCCCACCTCAGGCTCCCCACAGCTGAAACGCTTATGACCCACTTCACGCCGAGAGATCTGAGAGCCCATATGTTAGCACGATAATTTATGGAGTGGGGAGGAATGCGGTGGCCCCTGCTGTGCCTCGGCAGGAAGGCAACCCTAACGCCTCTGACCTCCCCCACTATGAGGTAGTCGGAGGGGCTGCCGTAGGGAGTGTCTACCTTCACCTCCCTCGCGTTCTCCACAATTCCAGGATCGTAGAGACCTGAGCCCCCGATAATGCCTACGTGAGCCCTCTCCTTGATCGGGATCATGCTCTTCACCAGGGCAGCGAGGGGAGCAGGGGTAAATAAGTCTAGCACGTCTATGATGGGGGAGAAATGGGATACAAGCAGGTCATAGTGCTGAGGAAGGACATAGACATGGGGAGGGGGAAGGCAGCAGCGCAGGCAGCTCATGCGAGCGTGGAGGCAGTGCTGAAGGCCCTGAGGTCTTCTAAAAGGGAGTGGGGGGAGTGGCTAGAGAGGTGGCTGGAGGAGGGACAGGAGAAGGTAGTGCTTAGGGCTGAGGGGGAGGGGGAGCTCCTGAGGGTCTTCGAGGAGGCAAACAGGGCTGGGCTTCCTGCCTCCCTCGTGAGGGATGCGGGGAGGACCCAGCTCCCCCCGGGCACACTCACTGCAGTAGCCATAGGGCCAGCTCCAGAGGAGGCAGTAGACAAGATCACTGGCCAGCTGAAGCTGTACTAGGTGTGCCGCTTGGTCGAGTTGCTCATGGGGCTGGAGGCGAGGCTCTACTCCCTTCCCCGACCCCAGGTCGTCCTAAAGCTCCCAGAGGGATTCAAGGTAATTGAGCTCCGCTCGTCCAGCTGGGAGGGGGAGCAATACCTTTACTTCGTGAGGAAGGTTGGAGTTAGTACAGAGAGGGCTCTCCTGGCGCTCTCGAGGCACATACGCGTGAGCTCCCACGCAGGGCTGAAGGACGCCCACAGTATAAGCTACCAGTACTTCTCCAGCCCCACCCCAGGTCCCCCCTTCATAGACCTGGGGAACGTCAAGGCCTGGCTCGTGGGGAGAGGGCCTAAGCTCAGGAGGGGGTCGCACGGCGGGAACCTGTTCAAGGTGGTGCTCTCCAGCGAGAGGGTAGAGCTGCTGGAGGAGAACTTGAAGATCGTCAAGCGGGTGCCTGCCTTCTATGGCCCACAGCGCTTCGGGAGGAGGCTCACCACACACCTCTATGGCTTAGCCCTCGCGAGAGGAGATCCTAAGGCGCTGGCTAGGGAGTTCAAGGGAGGCTTCTCGCTCGAGAGGAGGCTCTTGGAAGAGGCGAGGGAGAGGAGAGATCCATGGCTCCTCCTCCGCAGGTCAGGGAGGCTCTACTCTGAGGCCCTCCAGGCCTACCTGTTCAACAGGGCGCTCTCGAGGGCAATAGCTGAGGGAAAGCTAGAGCAGGTGGGGGAGGGGGAGGTGGAGGTGAGGGCATGCGGCAGCGCAGCCAGGCTCCCCGCCGTGAGGCTCCCCTACGAGGGCCTGAAGGGCACAGGCTGGGCGAGGCTGGTGGAGGAGGTGATGGGGGAGGAGGGTGTTACGAGAAGGGAGCTGAGGAGGATGAAGGGGGAGCTTAGGGCCCTCTACTACCCTGCCCAACTCAGGTCTGCAGCAAGGGAAGGTAACAAGGTCTCCTTCACTCTCTGCCTCCCCCCCGGCGCATATGCTACTGCCTTCCTGAGGGAGGTGGCGGAGGTGGTCAGAGAACCCTCCCTATCGTGAGTATCTCCGCTAGCTTCGCGTAGACCTTCGGGTCGTCGACGTAGGGCTTGAGCTTCTCCAGCGTCTTCTCTCTAGGGTAGTCCACCCTGAACACCCTGAACTCCCAGCTCTCC
>JBCNVO010000049.1:0-72533 GCA_039630105.1 Acidilobaceae archaeon | reverse complement strand
AGGATCTTTCCGTAAAGGGCCATGAGGACGTCCACTGCCTTCCATACCTGAGGCGTATTGCTGAAACGGGGGTCATGCCATCCCATGTCGAAGAGCGCCCTGTCCTCCACTATGGTCTTTATGGCCCTCCGCAGGTCCTCTGCCGGCACGTCTGCCTCTCTAGCCACCCCCTCAATGTAGTCCGTGACGCCGTGGGCCCTCGCAAGAGCATCTAGGTTAGCTGTTACCGACTCCCTGAGCAGCGTAAGCACGGTCTTTGTCTCTACCTCGCTGCCGTCCTTCAGCTTGACCTTGAAGGTGCCCTCGAGAGCGTACTCGCCGGGCACGTCGTCAGGGCTGGGCCTACCAGCCCTGGCGTCCATGACGGTGAAGGCGACCCTGCTGCCCGGGTCTGCAACTCCGTGGCTGGCCCAATCCACCTCTGCTATGGGTATCGGCATCCCGGAGAGCTTGTGGCCCTTCGTGACTACTATGAGGTGAGGGGCGTTGGTGAACCTCATTACGTACTCTCTGTCCATGAACTGGGGGTTCTCGAGCAGGTACCTTATCGCGGCGAGCAATATAGCGAGGTCCGTGCCGGGCTTCACCGGCAGCCAGATGTCTGCCAAGCCCGCCGCCTCGGAGAAGGCGGGGTCGAAAACTATGATCTTCGCCCCGTCTCCCCTGCTCACCCCCAGCCTCCAGGCCGTCGTCACCACCCCGGAGCCCGGATTGTTCCTCCTCATGATCACAATGGTCCTCGCGTGCAGGTAGTCAGCGGCAGGGACAGCCGCCTGGTGGCCCGTGGACTCCGGCGAGCGTGTGACCCAAAATCCTGGGGGAGACGCACGCGGGGTAGTCGAAGTGGATCTCGTTGGGGGTACCATAGGTGTCACGGAACCTTGCTAGCGGGACTGCCAGCCTCCCAGAGGCAAGGGGACCCCAGGCACCGAAGAGGAAGAGGAGGGCGTGCCTCTCGTTGTTGTCAGCCAGCTCCTTCAGCTTCCTCGCTATGATCTCTATGACCTTCCACCAGTCGGTGACCTCCACGAAGTCCTTCTCAGTGCCCCTCAGCTCCTTGAGCTGCTTGAGCGCCTCCTCCCAGCTTATCTTGCCATCGACCCAGTCTAGGAGGGGCTTCCTGACGAGCGGGTTCACGATCCTGTCCGGGTTGAGGAAGGCAGTGTACATGGCTGAGACTCCCCTCGAACATATGCCCATGGCACTTGTGGGGGCGTTGGTGTTGGGCCTCAGCCTTACAGGGACATTGTTCACCACGTCTATGTAAATTCCACACTGTGCCATACACATTCCACAAATGCTCATGACGCTGTGGGCCTCGAAGGGCTCCACGTCCTTGACAGCTGCCTGCAGCATCTTCTCCCGCTCAAGGTAGCGGTGGGCTAGGGGTAGGGAGCTTACTGCTGCAGCTACCCCCGCCACCTTAATGAAGTCCCTTCTGCTTAGCCTTGCCAAACCTGTCACCATCAAGGAACTGTTATCCCACGATCCTTATATATTTTGTATTGTTTAACAGTGTTAAATACTATAATTTGAGCTCTAATAGCTCTCGCCAGCTATACCTGGGGGAAGCCATGATCGTCTCGAGCTCTCCAGAGCTCAGCGCTGCCGGCTTTTCGGAGCTGAGGGAGGCTCTGGAGATCCTGGAGAGGGCAGGGGAGCCAGTGCTTATAGCTATGGAAGGAGCGTGGGAGAGGTCCCCTGAGGTCCTGGAGTTCGTGAGGTCTCGAGGCCTGAACCCCTTCGCTCTGGACTTGCTGGACCTCAGGGCTGAGAGGGAGATGGCAAAGGGGGCTTTCAGCATGGGGTCCATAGCGAGGGCGCGCCACTCAAGGCTCCTCTCCTCCCCTGCCTCCCGTGCCCCACTCAAGTTCAGCCTGGAGAGGAGGGTGAGCAGGAGGGACCTCCTGGTAAGGCCTGCGACAGCCATATCATATTACAACGTCCCGCTCATAGACAGAGACTCCTGCAGCGTGCTGGACAAGTGCGACATGTGCGTGAGGATCTGCCCACACAAGGCCTTGGAGGGAAAGCCGCCAGCGGTCAGCTACGACAGGTGCACCATGTGCGGGCTCTGCATAGCCCTTTGCCCCATAGGTGCCTACAGCACCCCCACTCTGAGCGAGGAAGCTCTAGAGGCCTATGTGAGGGAGATAAGGGAGGAGAGTAGCTCCCCTGCATACCTCGTCATAGCACCGCTTGAGAGGCTGAGGGAGGTCAGCTCCTCAAGAGCACCTGCCCTAGTCCTGCCTGTCGCCAGGGTAGAGGAGGTGCCACCTGTGCTCCTGCTGAAGCTCTACTCGAGGGGCTTCAAGCCTGTGCTCTTCTCGGAGAGAGTAGCAGAAGTCTCCCAAGTGTTGGACGAGCTGGTCTCCCTCGACCTGGTGAAGTTGGCTACGAGTGGTGGGGAGCTAGCAGAGGCCCTAGGGGAACCTCTCAAGTTAGAGGACATGGGGAGGAGCGATAGCTACAGAGGTTACGTGAGGGAGGTGCTGGAGCCTTTCGGCGAGAGGGAGCTGCGCTTCCCAGGCTACGCTGACGTGGAGATCAGGGAGGAGCTCTGCACCCTGTGCGAGGCATGTGCCAGGTACTGCCCTACTGGAGCTCTGAGGATAGAGAGAGGGGAGAGCGTGGTGCTTAAGCTGGTGAGGGACGAGTGCATTGGCTGCTCCAAGTGTCAGTGGGTCTGCCCAGAGGGGGCCATAGAGAGGGTAGCTTGGAGGCTCTCAGCTCCCTACGAGAAGGTCTTAGCCAGCTCCCCAATAGCCAGGTGCGAGAGGTGTGGAGCAGAGCTAGATGCAGAGAGGCTCATAGCCTCAGTAGAGAGGAGGCTGAGGGCTGCAGGGGCAACAATAGCCCTCAGGAACCTGAGGCTCTGCTCCAGGTGCAAGGCAGAGAGCCTTCTAGATTAGGGTTCCCCTCGCCTCGTACAGCCTCTCTAGAGCAAGGGCAACCCTCTCAGCTGTTTCGCTCACCTCCTGGGCCCTCCCGCTCATCCCTGCCGTCCTCCTTGCCTTGCCTGCGACTATCGTAGGCCTCTCGTGCCCTACCTCCTCCTCACACCTCCCGAAACCTGCCTCTAGCCCCAGCGCTCTAGCAACTTCTGTCTCCGCAGGCCCTGCGTGATCAAGGGAGATCCCCAGAGCCTGCCAGTAGTTTATGACCCCTATCGCTAACCCATCTCGAGACAGCTCCCTCGCTATGGCCTCGAGCAGCCCAGCGTTGCCCCCGTGGGCGTTGAGGAGGGCTATGCGCCTGAAACCAACCTTGAAGAGGGCCTCGAGGATCGAGGAGAGGAGAGAGGAGTAGGTCTTCAGGTCCAAGGATATTGTGCCCCTGACCTCGCTCCACTCTGGCGAGAAGCCGTAGTGCAAGGTGGGCAGGATGACGCAGAGCTTCCCCCTCCTCTCCAGCTCCTCGCAGGCCCTCCAGGCTAGCCGCTCTGCCACAAGGGAGTCGAAGCCAAGGGGGCCCTCGCAGTGCTGCTCCAGGCTCCCCAGCGGGAGGACTGCTATGGCTCTCCCTGCCACCTCCTCCAGCTGCCTCGAGCTGAGCTTTGCATATTCTAGCGGCACCTGTAGCCAGCCTCCTCCATTATGTCCAGAGCCCTGAGGGTCTCCTCCTTCGGGTTCTGGGCTCTTGTTATGGCAGAGCCTATGACCACGATCTTCGCCCCTGCGTCGAGGAACCTCCTGACCTCGTGGACCTTTATGCCGCCCGCAACAGCTACTGTGTCAAAGCGATCTGAGGCCTGCTTCACCAGTTCCAGGAGGGCTGAAGCTGTAAGGCCCAGCCTCTTCTGAACATCTACCCCCACGTGGAGGAGGAGCACGTCCACTCCCAGCCTTTGGAACCTCTCCATCGCCAGCTGTGGGTCCGCAGCCATGGTGTCGCCGTAGAGCGCCAGGCCTAGCTCTCTCGCTGCGTCCACAGCCTCAGCTATGGCCTCCTCTGAGTGGGAGAGGACGCTGAATGCATTAGCCCCTCCTCTCTTGACGAGCTCTGCCTCGAGGCGAGCAGCGTCGGCAGTCTTCGTGTCTGCGACGATAATGCCCTCCTGCCTGAGCGCTTTGAGAGAGGAGAGAGCCACGAGGCCCCAGGCCTTGATTAGGGGGGTGCCAGCTTCGAGGATGAGCCGAGGATCTCGCGGCAGGAGGGAGGCGAGGGAGAGGGCCTCGCTGAGGTCAAGGAAGTCGAGCGCTACCTGAAGGGCAGAGCTACATGTGCCAAGCAGACCTCTCGTCACAGCTCATCATGGTCGTAAAGGAGGACAGAGCTTTTTACTAGAGGAGGTTTCCTCCCCCTTCTGCAACCTATTAGACTCGATAAAAATATATAATTCATGCCTAAAAACCCTCCCCTACTGTGTCCTGGGAAAGGCTTTGGAAGAGGCGCTGATCCTAATAGGAGGATCCCAAGGTTCTGGCATAGAGACCAGCTCCCTCATACTCTCCTCTGCCCTCGTCAGGGCAGGTTACGGCGTCCTCTCGAACAGGGAGTACTACTCTAACATAGTGGGGAGGCACAGCTACATCCACCTTAGGGCTTCCAGCAGGGAGCTCCCGCGGAGCCTCACCTACCCTGTGGACATAGTTGCAGCTCTCGACGCTGAGTCTGTCTTCTTCCACTTCGACGACGTGAGGAGGGGCGGCTACCTCGTTTACGACCAGGAGGTCGCAAAGACGAAGCTCAGGCTCATTCCTAACACAGAGCCAGAGAGCAGGGCGAGGATAGAGGCAAAGCTGAAGGAGCTGGGGGCAGGGGAGGAGCTCTCCTCCCTCATCTCAGCCCTCCCTAAACTGGGCGTTCAGCCCATAGGCCTGAGCTTCTCCAGCTACCTGAACTGGCTCTCTGAGAAGATGGGGATCGCTAAGGTTGAGGCGCAGAGGTTCAAGAGCAGCATAGTCGTGGGGGCTGTCGCAGGCCTCCTGGGGCTAGAGGTCGAAGCCCTCGATTACGCTATAGACAGAAGGTTCGGGAAGAGGCCTGCCCTCGCGAAGGCAAACAAGGCGCTTATCTCTGCTGTGGCAGAGGACGTGAAGGGGAAGGCAGGCACACCCCTATCGCTCGATCCAGCTAGGAACGAGAACGAGGAGCTCCTCCTGCTCTCTGGAAACGACTCCGTAGCTATGGGCAAGATAGTAGGAGGCCTGAGGTACCAGTCCTACTACCCGATAACCCCTGCCACCGATGAGTCTGTGTTCCATGAGACCTTCGAGGCGCTGAGGGTGGAGGGGGAGAGCCTGGGCTCCATCGTGGTGCTCCAGACAGAGGACGAGATAGCTGCAGTTAACTCTGCGATAGGAGCTGCGCTGGCTGGAGCAAGGGCCTCTACCTCCACCAGCGGTCCTGGATTCAGCCTCATGGTGGAGGGCCTCGGCTGGGCTGGGATGAACGAGACGCCGGTAGTGATCACATACTACCAGCGCGGAGGTCCCAGCACAGGGCTGCCCACGAGGGGAGGGCAAACAGATCTGCTTTTCGCCCTCTTCGCGGGCCACGGCGAGTTCCCCAGGGTCGTCATAACCAGCGGCGACCACCTGGAGGCCTTCTACGACGCAATATGGGCCTTTAACGTGGCAGAGAGGTATCAGGTGCCAGTGATCCACCTGCTCGACAAGTTCCTCGCTAACATGATAACCTCCATGTCCATCCCCGACTGGTCGAGGATAAAGATCGAGAGGGGGAGCACGATATTCGAGGCAAAGGGCGTGTGGAAACGCTTCGACAAGTCGAGCGTGATCTCCCCCAGGCCTGTGGTAGGTTCTGGAGCTGTCACTTGGTACACTGGGGACGAGCACAACGAGCTGGGCCACATCAGTGAAGACCCTATAAACAGGCTAGAGATGTACGAGAAGAGGCACAAGAAGCTCCAGCTGATGGACGCTGAGATAGCTGAGGAGGAGAGGGCCATATATCACGCCCAGGGCGACGAGGACTTCCTCCTCGTGGGCTGGGGGAGCACTAAGGGGCCTGCGCTTGATGCTCTTGCCCAGCTCAGGAGGGAGGGGCTGAGGGGGGCTTTCCTCCAGCTGAAGGTCTTCCAGCCCTTCCCCTCCAGGCTCGTCTCGAGGGTGCTCTCCCAGTACTCACCTGAGAGGATCATTGCAGTGGAATCTACCATAGGCTCCCAGGCTGCGAAGGTGATAGCCATGAACACAGGCCACGTGATCAGGAAGCATGCCCTGAAGTGGACGGGCAGACCCATATATACCATGGAGCTAATACGGGCAGTGAAGAGACTCCTTGAGGGGAGCGAGAGGGAGGTGATGAGCTATGGCAAGTAGGTTCAGGACTGATGTCTGGATAGACTGGTGCCCAGGCTGCGGGGACTTCGGCATAGTTGCAGCCATGCAGAGGGCCTTCGCAGAGCTGAACCTGGAGCCCGAGAGGCTCGCTGTGGTCTCAGGCATAGGCTGTAGCAGCAAAACGCCGCACTTCATAAACGCCAACGGCGTGCACACTCTGCACGGCAGGGGGATAGCCTTTGCCACGGGAATAAAGCTCGCCAACCCAGAGATCACTGTTGTGGTGAACGGCGGGGACGGAGACCTGCTGGGCATAGGCGTGGCCCACTTCGTCGCCCTGGGGAGGAGGAACCTGGACATAACAGTTATCCTCCACAACAACCAGGTCTACGGCCTCACGAAAGGTCAGGCCTCCCCCACCCTTAGGAAGGGGGACAAGCCAAAGAGCCTCCCGGTCCCCAACATCCAGGACCCAGTGAACCCCATAGCTCTAGCAGTCTCTGCAGGCTTCACCTTCGTAGCCAGAGGATATGCCTCCTGGGTGGACCACCTGAAGGAGCTGATCAAGGCTGCAGTGAGCCACCGGGGCGCAGCCCTAGTGGAGGTGCTCCAGCCCTGCGTCACCTACAACGATCTCTACACTGTGGACTACTACAAGGACAAGCTGTACAAGCTGGAGGAGGAGCCTGGCTGGGACCCTGTGGTGAGGAGCCCTCAGGAGGTGGAGGAGAAAATGAGCAGAGCCATAGCCAGGTCGAGGGAGTGGGGAGAGAGGATACCTGTAGGCGTGTTCTACGTCAACCCCTACGCAGAGACATACGAGGACAGGATCGCCAAGAGGAACCCCACGTTCTCCTCCATAGCTCCCGCAAGGCAGGTCATAGAGAGGAACGGGGGAGAGCCTCTCATAGGGAGGGAGGATTTCAGAAAGCTCTTCTCTGATTACATAATAAAAGTGAAAAAGTGATCAGAGGGGCTCTGCCCCCACGTTGAACTTCTTTCTCCAGTCTGCAAGGGCTGCCTGCTCCTCCTCGCTAAGAGCTCTGCCGAGCTTGTACCAGCCCGACCTGTTCTTGTAGTCCTGAGGAGCCTCGCTGGTCTTGTAGATACAGTTGACTGGACAGGCCTCGACGCAGCTGAAGTCGTCTTTGCACTTGTCCCAGATGAGCCTGGCCTTCATGTTCTCGTCGAACTCGAGGGCATCATAAGGACAGACCTCTATGCAGGCGCCGCAGCTTATGCAGGTCTCCTGGTCTATCACGACACGAGTGTACTTGAAGAGCTCGGAGACCATCCTTAGCACCGATTCAGTTTCCTCTTTACGAGTTAAAAATGTTTTCACTATAGAATAACTCAGAAACACTGGGCAGGCTTGGCTCAGCACTCAAGACCCTCCTCACCCTTCGGCCACGCCGAGCACTTCATTGCCAGAGAAATATGTAGAGTAAAGATTAATTAGGCTAACTACAGCCTCCTAAGGAGGTGCTGGGCCCGTAGCTCAGCCAGGATAGAGCGCCGGCCTCCTAAGCCGGCGCGGAGAGAGCCGGCGGTCGGGGGTTCAAATCCCCCCGGGCCCGCCACATCCCCCTACAAGAAGAGGGGGAGAGACCTGGGCTCCCTTCTTCTCCCCCTGAAGTTAAGCCTGTAGCCGCACTTAGGACACCTGTGGTCCTCACTCAGCTCGTAGGCAAGGATGGAGAAGCCCCTCCTCTCCACAACCCTGTAGCCACAGGAGGGGCAGTATGTGTGCTCCAGCCTGTGTCCTGGCACATTGCCTATGTAGACGTGCTTCAGCCCCTCCTCCTGGGCTGCCCTGGCGAGCCTCTCGAGGAGCTCCACAGGCGTCCAGCCCACCTCGTGGAACTTGTAGTCGGGGTGGAAGCGGAGGAGGTGGAAAGGCGTCTCAGGCCCTAAGTTCTCCAGGATCCACCTGGCCATCTTCCTCACTAGCCCCTCGTCCTCCCCGTACTTTGGCACCACGAGGTTTGTTATCTCTATCCACCACCCCTTGTCCCTCATAGCTAAGATCGTCCCGTAGATGAGCTCTGGATCCCTCACGTTCATAACGGAGCTGTAGAACTCCCTGCTCCCCCCTCCCTTGAAGTCCACTGTTGCAGCGTCCATAGAGCTCCCCAGCTGGTCTACTGCCTCGGGCGTCATGTAACCGTTTGTCACCATCGTGTTGAAGAGCCCCCTCTTCTTGGCAAGCCTAGCTACGTCCTCCATGAACTCGAAGAATATGGTGGGCTCGTTGTAGGTGTAACTGATCCCGTCTGCCCCATATGCTATGGACAGCTCCACAACCCTCTCAGGGGAGAACTGGACTCCAGCTAGCCCTCTCTCCAGCCTGCTCTGGCTGATCTCCCAGTTCTGGCAGAACTTGCAGAAGAAGTTGCAGCCAACGGTGGCAATGCTGGTGACGGCGCTGCCAGGGTGGAAGTGCATGAGGGGCTTCTTCTCTATGGGGTCTATGTTGAAGGCAGTAAGGAGGCCATAGACTGCGCTGTACAAGGTCCCGCCCCTGTTGACCCTGACGCCGCAGACTCCGTACTTCTCGGGAGCGATGAGACACCTCCTGTAGCAGAGCTCGCAGACTACCCACCCCTCCCTCTCTGCCCTCCTCCAAAGCCTTGCCTCGCGGAAGTTACGCCGCAGCAAATTCTCCCCCTTGCCCACGGGTGCTCTCGAAAGGCTAAAACTCGAGGGACAAGCGTGGTAAACGCTTCTGATAACAGGCATGAGTGTAATATATAATATGTGAGAACGCACGGGTCGGTAGGAGATGAGCTGGTTGCTCTACGACGCCTACGGCAGGCCGCTGAAGAGCATGAGGCTGCTTGTGACGAAGGAATGCAATTATCGCTGCTTCTTCTGCCACCTGGAGGGAGATCCGCTAGGCGCCCCTGCAGTGATCGGCTCCCGTCCCCCCTCCCTTAGCCCCGCAGACTACGAGGTGGTGGCTGAGGCGGCCTCAGCGATCGGCATAGAGAGCTTCAAGGTCACAGGGGGGGAGCCCCTCGTCAGGAGGGACATAGTGGAGGTGGTGAAGGCAGTGAGCACATATGCGCCTAAGGCAGACCTCTCCATGACCTCCAACGGCCTTCTGCTCGAAAGGTACGCAGAGAGGCTCCGCGAGGCTGGGCTGAGGAGGGTAAACGTTTCCATTCACAGCCTAAGGAGGGAGAGGTATAAGTTCATAACGGGGGTCGACGGGCTAGAGAAGGCTGTCAGGGGGCTGGAGGCTGCCATAAGGGCAGGCTTGAAGGCTAAGGTGAACGCGCTCGTCCTCGCTGGAGTGAACGAGGACGAGGTTTTCGAGCTCCTGGAGTTCTCCCACAAAATGGGAGCAGCCCTCCAGCTCATAGAGCTCATACCTGTGGGCATGGGGGCGAAGCTCCTGAGGACCCACAAGTTCCCCTTGAGCAAGATAGAGGAGAAGTTAATAGACATGGGGGCGAAGGCAGAGACGAGAGAGCTCCACCTGAGGCCTATATACAAGCTCCCCAACGGGGCCACAGTAGAGATAGTGAAGCCCACGTCGAGCCTCTTCTGCTCTGGCTGCGACAGGCTGAGGCTAGACGCAGATGGGAAGCTCAGCCCCTGCATAAACTGGAAGGGGGAGAGGGTCGACCTGCTGAGCAGGATAAGGAGGGCAGGAGGGAGGGGGGAGGCAGTGAGGGAGGCAGTGAGGGCTATGGTGGAGGCTAACTGGCTCAGGAGGCCATACTATTTGCCGAGGCTAGGGGAGAACCACATCCCGCCAAGGGAGAGAGTGGCTATACCGAAGAAGGCTGCTGACTTGAGGGTCCTAGAGGAACTATTAGTCCAGAGAGGAGCAGGAGGAGGCCGCTGAGCCACACAGTCTCGGAGAGCCAGGAAAGTGGCGTGAGCTGGAGCAACACCCCCACGCTCCCTACTATGGTGCCGAAGAAGAGGAGGTTTGAGTCCATTCTGAAGGGACAGCTCCGGAGCTCCCTTATGGGAGTGAGTCCCAGGACTAGGTACGAAACTATG
This sequence comes from Acidilobaceae archaeon, assembly GCA_039630105.1. Lineage (GTDB taxonomy): Archaea > Thermoproteota > Thermoprotei_A > Sulfolobales > Acidilobaceae > DSZV01. Next base: position 62,271 of record JBCNVO010000049.1, on the reverse strand, counting down.
AGGGCGCTCATCAGTCCTGCAGAAGAGCTGAGGAGGGGAGCTGCAGCGCCGAGGGAGAGGAGGAGGACGTGAGCCCTGCCTGCAAGCAGATAGGCGACGAGGGAGAGGAGGAGGATAGAGAGAGGGAGAGCAAAGCCGAAGCCCAGAGAGAAGCCGAGGAGAGAGAGGAGGGAGAGGAGGGAGAGAGCGGCGGCGAGGAGCGACCTTGCGTTCACTACGATTAGCGAGAGCAAGGCGAGGAGGGAGGCGGTGAGGGAGGCGAGGAGGAGGAACTCCTGAGAGCCCCTTGCCAGAAGGGAGAGGAGTACCAAGAGGCCAGAAACGGCAAGCACGACGTAAGGCAAAAGTCTGGCGAGAGACAAGCTCCTCACCTCATAGAAGGGCTACTGCAAGGCGCTCCAGGGGGAGCAGCAGGTACACTATGGCGAGGGTGGGAGTGGCGAACTTGAATATCTTGAAGGCCTCTTGCTTGGATGGGTTCTTGTAGAAAGTGGCTACCTTTGCAACGGCTAAGGCTATGAAGGCTGACGAGATGAGGCCAGTCAGCAGGCCGAAGCCGAGAAGGTACACCAGGCCCCACACAGAGGAGATCATGATCGCCAGGTGGAGGAGGACGAGGAGGGAGAACAGCTTTGGGCTGTACCTGAGGGATGCAACGGGCACCCCTGCCCTCCTGTAATCCTCCTCAGCTGCATATGCTAAGAACCACACGTGGAGGGGCTGCCAGGCATAAACGACTCCTGCAAGCAGGATCCCGGGCAATGTTATCGCGCCAGCCCCTGCTGCCCACCCGCCGAGAGCAGGCATGACGCCTGCAATGCTGCCGAAGACTATGCTGAGCGGCGTAAAGCGTTTCGTGAGCTCTGTGTAGCCCACGATGTCGAAGTAGAGACCTCCCAGCACGGCAAAGAGCACGTACTCGTTTATAGTGGAGGCCACCATAGCTCCCAAGACTATTAGGAAGGTGACGAGGAAGGAGGTTTCCTTGGGGCTAAGTCTCCCTGAGGGGAGAGGCCTCTTGCTCGTCCTCCTCATCAAAGAGTCTATGTCGGCGTCTAGGTACATGTTGAGAGCTGTCACTCCGCCCACTGAGGCGAAGCCCATGACAGCCAACTTCGCCAACATGACTAGGTCTGGAGGTCCTCCTGCAATGAAGTAGGCGCTGAACATAGTGAGGAGGAGAAGTACTGTCTGCCTAGGCTTGGTGAGCTCCGCGTAGTCCTTCAGCTTCTGCACTGGTCGTCCCAGCCTAATACATAAAGAATTAAGCTTAAAGAACTGAGTTTTTACGGGAGCCCAGTTGGAGAGAAGGCCTCTGGTAAACGACACCATTATAGCGCTCAACGTTACTATGTACTTCATTTCCCTCCTCTTCCCCTCCCTCCTCCTGCCTGGCGCCCAAAACTGGAGGGACGTGACGGCAGAGCTGGGGCTCGTTCCTGCAGCCCTGATTGCTGGAGAGAGGCTCCACGCTGCCATAACATCTATGTTCCTCCATGCAAACCTCCTCCACCTCTTGAGCAACATGCTGTACCTCTACCTCTTGGGCGGTTCTGTAGAGAGCTCGCTGGGCTCCCTAAGGTACCTCCTCCTCTTCCTCCTCTCGGGGCTCGCGGCCTCTGTCGCTCACTCCCTCTCCCTCCTCCTCTTTGAGCCCGAGGCTCTCGCAGTCCCTGCCATAGGTGCCTCAGGGGCGGCCTCAGGGGTGCTAGGGGGCTACCTCTACCTCCTCGCGAGGGGGCAGCTCCGCTCCTCTCCGCCTCCCGCAGTAATTGGCATCATTGCGATATGGCTCTTGTACCAGTTCATCTTGAGCCTCGAGAAAGTTGCAGGGAGCACAGAGATAGCCCTTTGGGCTCACATCGGTGGCTTCCTGGCAGGGATCATGCTTTCCTCCCTCTTCACCCGTGCAGCGTCACGCCAGCTCCCGCTCCCTCCAGCGCTTCAGTCACAGCCTCAGTGAGGCGCACCACGTCCTCGCTCCTCTCCCCCTCCACTTCCACCGTGAGAGATCCCTCTAGCTCGATCGTGGGCCTTGCTGCAGGGAGGTGAGCATACAAGGAGGCTTTTACCAGCGCGCCTCTGCAGTTTGCTACCACCCAAGAGGGCCTCCTGACGGCCTCACAGCCTTCCTCCCTCAGCCTTGCGGAGAGGGCAACTATGAGAGAGGGGAGAGCTGTCACGTCAGGCATGTAGGCCTTCAGGGCGACGCGGTGCAACCTGACCCTCCTTAATATTAGGCGAAAAGTAATAGCAATAGGTTATAGCACTTGAAGGAAGTGCTGCCGCTGAAGGCCTCCCTCTTGGTGACGCTCTCAGCCCCCCTCAAGCCAGGGGCGACGAGCAGGCTCTCTGCAGCCTTCGAGAGGAGGCTTCTGGAGGCAGCAGTGATGCTGGAGGAGGTGGAGAGGGCTTACTGGAGGGGGAGAGAGGTCAGCGAGGGGAGATCCTCTCTCCAGTCCATCAGCATAGGCGCAGCTCTCCTCAGCGCCATGAGCGAGGTGTCGAGAGTAACAGGGGAGAGGCCCATGATAGGGCTCTTGGCAGCATCTCTCAGCCTCTCCTTCATGAAGGGCCTTTCCGATGGAGCCTCGAGACCCTTGAGGGCCAACATCAGGGCTCTGGTCTCCTCTGTGCTCTACAGGGGCAACGTGGAGGACACGCTCAGGCTCCTCGAGGCCCTTGAGGTCTCAGGAGACGGGGAGCTGTCCGAGCTGCTAGAGAGGAGGGGGGTTACGAAGGCCTCGGCGAGGATGAACGCGCTCTCCCCCGGGAACGTGTACGAGGTCCTCGGGGAGGTGGAGACGGGGTTCTGGCTCAACCTGAGGGACCTGGACAGGCTCCTGGAGCTCTCGAGGAGCATAGAGGGGGAGAGGGGCATAGTCTCTGCTATACAGAAAGCTTACCTCTCCCTGCTGGAGGAGAGAGGGGTAGCTGTGAGGGGCAAGGATGTGAGGGAGCTCCTGAAGCTCGACGCGACGCTGCGGGAGCAGGGGAGCTTTGACAGGCTGCTAGGGGCAGTGTTTCTAGCTGGAGCTATAGCAGCAGTGGAGAGGTGGCCTTGGAGGGCTTAGGATATATATTTTCTAGTTTATTTCAGTAGAGATGAGGGATGACTATGAGGGAGCTCCTGAGAGAAGCTACCGTCAGGCTCATAGAGGCTGCAGCCACCAGCCTCCCGCGGGACGTGGAGGAAGCTCTAGTGAAGGCCTATGAGGCGGAGGAGGCGCCTGCTGCAAAGAGCTTCCTCAAAGCCATGGTGGAGAACGTGAGGATAGCCAGGCAGAAGAGGCTCCCCATATGCCAGGACACGGGGGCAGTGCTCTTCTATGTGAAGGTGGGCGACAAGTTCCCACACATAGGGACCCTCCTCCCGGCCCTGAAGGAGGCAACAGTAGAGGCCACGAGGAGGGTGCCCCTCAGGCCCAACACCATAGACGTGTTCTCTGGCAAGAACCCAGGGGACAACACTGGCAGGAACATGCCCTGGATCGAGTGGGAGGTAGGGGAGGGGGAGGACGCAGAGGTGACAGTCATGCTGAAGGGAGGGGGGAGCGAGATCGTGGGGAGGGCTAAGACTCTGATACCTGCAGAGGGCATAAAGGGTATCATGAGGTACGTCATAGAGTCAGTTTACGAGGCAGGCCCCCAGCCTTGCCCCCCAGTGATAGTGGGGGTGGGCATAGGGCCTACGGTGAGCGTGGCTATGAAGCTCGCCTCCAAGGGCCTCCTGAGGCCGGTGGGGCAGAGGCACGAGGAGCCAGAGGTAGCAAAGCTAGAGCAGACCCTCCTGGAGGCAATAAACGAGATAGGCTACGGGGCACATGGAATGGGAGGGAAGGTCACTGCTTTCGACGTGCACGTAGAGCATGCAGCGAGGCACCCCGCATCCCTGAGCATCGCTGTAGTCCTGGGCTGCTGGGCCACGAGGAGGGCCACCATGAGGGTGAAAGCTAACGGGGAGATCGAGTACCTCTCCCACCCTGAGCTGAGCGGGAGGTGAAGGGCATGGAGTACAGGCTCAAGACACCGCTGGGGGAGGAGGTGAGGGAGCTCAACGCCGGCGACATAGTGTACCTCACGGGGACTGTAGTGACAATGAGGGACACGGGCCACAGGAGGGCAGCAGAGCTCTTCGCAAAGGGAGAGGGCCTGCCTGTGGACCTGAGGGGGCTGGCTCTCTACCATGCAGGGCCTGTGGTCAGGAAGACTGAGAAGGGGTGGGAGGTGGTGGTCATAGGCCCCACTACCAGCACGAGGATGGAGGTATACGAGGCTGAGGTGATAGAGAGAACGGGCGTGAGGATGATAATAGGGAAGGGGGGCATGGGGGGGAGGACTGCAGAGGCGTGCAAGAAGTACGGAGCTGTGTACACAGTATATCCAGGCGGAGCTGCAGCGCTCCAGGCAGAGCAGGTGGTCAGAGTCCTAAACGTCCACTGGCTAGACCTGGGGGTGCCAGATGCCATGTGGGTCCTCGAGGTGAGGGAGCTGGGGCCACTCACAGTAGTGATAGACAGCAAGGGGAGGAACCTCTACGAGGAGATGTACAGGGAGGCAAGGAGGAGGATAGACGAGGTCATATACCCAAAGCTTGGAATAAAATAAACAAAAAAGAGGGATTACCTCCTCAGCACGAAGGCTATGGCAACTCCTGCGAGAAGGGCCAGCACTGCGAGCCCTGCAGCTATGGGGAGCTCCAGCCCTCTGGTCTCGGTAACTGTGGTGACCTGGGTGACCATTTGAGTTACTAGCTGAGTTGCAGTGGTGGTCCTTATCTCAGTCCTCACCTCAGTGACCACCTGAGGCCTGTTCACCACCTGGTCTAGGAGGAGGAGCAGGTTCCTGACCAGCACGTGGCCGTCAAGGGCAACTCCCCTGTGGGCAGAAATCGTCATGTGCTGGTATCCCCCATAAGGCGTCTCAGAGGAGGCTATGATGATCCTGTTGTTCGGGAAGGTCTCGGCTAGCATGAGCGGATATGGTCCCCTGCTCACCGTAGCAGGCCCAAGCGGGTCGTAGAACACTGGCGGCAGCCCGCCCTTCTCTGCAGGGTTGTTGTCCACTACCCTGGACTCGTTTGTTGTCCTGACTACCACGTAAACGTTCTTTGGCCTCTGGGCGGGCTCCTTAACTGGGTTTACAGGCTTGTTGTTCACGAGCACGTATAGGCCGCCGGGCCCGTGGAACAGGACCCTCTTGTGCTGAACTCCCTGCATAATGATGCTGGCGATCTCTGAGCTTGGGTCAATAGTACCCATGACCCTGTAGGGAGCTCCTCCAATGTTAAAGGTAGGCTCCTCCACGCTTATGTGATCGATCCTGATCACGCTTCCTAGGGCCTCCAGGACGGCGTTCATGAACTGCTGCGCCCTCTCAGATCCCTGAGCAGGGTAGTCGCTGTCTGCTGCTATCCAGAGCGCTTTGTTGGGCTTGGAGAACCAGGCCTTGAGGACCTCCACCTCGCCACTCCTAAGAGCTGCCTCAGGCATGCCTATGATCAGGATGTCCACGTCGTTCAAGTTCTCAGCAGTAAACCCGCCCCTCCTCACCTCCTGGAACGCCCTGAGGGTAGCGTTGGGGATCCTCTGGAGGTCAGAGTCGTCGAGAACTATGAGGACCTTGTACATAGTTCCCGTCATGTTAGGCAAAGCCAGAACCTCGAGCCCTGCAGGGGACTGTCTGTGGCTCGCGTCAAAAGCTATCACTATTTTGCCCCCCTCTGCTGGCAGCGGGAGGAAAGCTATGGCCAAGGCTAAGAGAGCCGCCAGAGCAAAGACCTTCCTCATGTTCCCAGCCGGTTGAGTTTCTGGTAAGGGAGGAGATAACTCTCGATCCCTTTCTCTATATAGAGCTATTTAGTCAGGGTTTCCCGCAAATAATAAAGCCTGAGTCCTCCGAGATCACGGTGGTTCTCGTGAAAGGGTCTGCCTCTGTGAGGGTGCTGGTGGCAGTGGGCGTGCTCCTGGTGCTAGCAGCTGCCCTCCTCCTAGGACCCTCCCTACTTCAGCGAGAAAAGGAGGCAGCAACGACCACGCCTCCGACTCAAACTACTCCCACAGCGACTCCTACTGCCACGCCCTCCCCCACGCCTACGCCCCAGACGGGGCCCGTAACGCTCACTGTGCTCACAAGGCATCCTGGCGAGATCCAGGTGGCAGCGAGAAGCGAGTTCCTCAAGTCAGAGTGGGCGAGAAGGTATAACATTAAGGACGTGGAGTTCTACTCAGTAGATCCAGTTGCCTGGATCTCTGCCATACAGAGAAGGGGGGACTTCGACATAGCCTGGGGAGGAGGCCCCACCATTTTCGATAGCTTGTTGAGCAAGAACCTGCTGGCCCCCCTTGAGGGGGAGCCCGTCGCGTCTGCAGTAGCCCAGATCCCAGACACGATAGCTGGAGCTCCCATGAAGAGGGTCAGCGGAGGAAAGGTCTACTGGGCAGCTGCGAGCATAGCGAGCTTTGGCTTCACTGTAAACAACGAGGTACTAGGCAAGTACAACCTCAGGGCGCCCACCAGCTGGAAAGACCTAGGCTCCCCAACTCTTGCAAGGCCTCTCGTCACAGAGCTAAAGCCCATGGTCTCCATAGCTGATCCGACTAGGTCCACGAGCCACACGAGGATGTACCAGATAATCCTGCAGGCCTACGGGTGGGAGAGGGGGTGGGTCAACCTCACAGCCATGGCAGCCAACTCCCTCATAGAGGGAGGGAGCACTGAGGCAAGGGACAATGTGATAGCAGGGAAGGTGGCGGTAGCTATAACAATAGACTTCTTTGGCTACACAGCCATGCAGGCCAACCCTGCCACGAAGTACATAATACCGCCGGGGGAGACCATAATCAACGGCGACCCAATAGCTCTACTCGTAACTAGCAAGAACCAGGATGCTGCGAAGGCCTTCATAGCCTGGGCTCTCACTGAGGGCCAGAAAATATGGTTCAGGAGCGACATAAACAGGCTCCCCTCTAACCCGAGGGCTTTCCAGCTTCCAGAAGGGGCAGCGAGAAAGGACCTGAAGGAGGCCTTCGAGAGCGCGATGAACGCAAAGGGAATGCCTTTCGACGACGAGAAGGCAATGAAGACAGAGAGGGCCATGCAGGCATACTTCAAAGCCACGCTGGTGGACCTGGACTCCCTGCTCAAGGAGGTCTGGAGGGCCCTCGTGAAGGCCTACCTAGAGGGGAAGTTGGACGAGAGGAGGTTCAGCGAGTACTTGAGGAGGCTTGGTGAGCCCCTCGAGTACAGAGACCCCGTCACTGGCAGGACTGTGAAGTTCACAGAGGAGGAGGCGGAAAAGGTGACAGCTGCCATCATGGCTGATGCGAGGGTGGAGGAGAGCTACATGAGGGAGTGGAGGAGGGCTGCAGAGAGGAGGTACGGGGAGCTCCTAGCCGAGATCAGGAGGTTGGGCTAGATGCTGCAGGTGCGCAGGATAACCTATGTGTTCGACGTCCCCCTCGCACTGCTCCTCTCCACCACCCTTTCTCTCTTCTCCCTGTTCCTGATACTGCCCCTATCCTTCCTCCTCCTGAGGCCTCTGGCAGGCCTTTCACCTGAGCCCTTCCTCGACATGCTGAGGTACCCGTACCTTAGCATCCCGCCCTTGGGGGAGTGGTACTTGATATCTGACAGGGGGGAGTACAAGCTCCTGCGCCTTCTCGGCATGAACTTCGGCGTGATCCTCAACTCTATCTACATAGCCTCAGCTGTCACTGTGCTCGCTACCCTCATTGGCATATTGGTTGCCACAGTGATGGCAAGGTACGAGTTCCCAGGCAAGACTTTGCTCAGGATAGCCTCCATCATGCCCTTGCTCTACACCCCCTTCGTGGGTGCTTTCGTCCTCTACAAGATCTTCGGGGACGGCGGCATGATAGGCAGCCTCATGCTCTCCCTGGGCCTCCCCATATCTTTGGAGTTCGCAGGGATAGCAGGCGTCATAATTGCCCAGACCATCATGTTCTGGCCCATAGTCTACCTGAACACTATGGCCTCCATGCTCCAGATAGACCCCACGCTGGAGGAGCAGGCAGAGAACATGGGCTCTAGGGGGCTCACGCTATACAGGACTATAACGCTCCCCCTCAGCATGCCAGGGATAGCTGCAGGAGCTGGGCTCGTGTTCATATTCTCCATGGAGGACCTTGCTGCGCCGCTTGCTTTCAAGGTGAGGGACGTGATGTCAGTCAGGATCGTAGAGAACATCCTGGCTTCGGGAAACATAGAGGAGCTGGGGACAGAGGTAGTTATAGTTGCAGGCCTTCTCCTCCTCATGGCCCTCAGCTGGTTTTTTGCAGTGAGGCAGTACGTGAGCCTAAAGCAATATGCAATGCTCTCGAGGGGAGGGAGGTGGAAGCCCAGAGTCTTCAAGCCAGGCCCTCTCGTCTCTGCCCTGATCTACCTCCTCGTGTTCCCCCTTGTCCTCTTCAGCGCCTTGCCCCAGGTGGGGGTTTTCCTCTACGCCTTCTCCGAGAATTGGAGAGGCGCGCTGCCCCAGGGTTTCACCCTCGACCACTTCGTTGCAGTCCTCTCTGATGACAACGTGGTGAGGGGCCTCAGGAACAGCGTGCTCTACTCCCTCGCGGCGCTCGTGCTCATAGTGACGATAGGGGCTACCAGCTCTTACGTGGTGAGCAGGCTTAACCTGCGGGGGGTCTCAGCGCTCGACGCCCTAGTCATGAGCCCCCTTGCTATCCCAGGGCTCTCCATAGCCATGGGCCTCCTCGTGCTCTACGGCGTCCTGTTCAAGGACACGCCCCTAGATCCCTACGTTAACCCAGCTTTCCTGCTCGTGATAAGCTATGCGATAAGGAAGAGCCCCTTCACTACCCGCTCCGTCTTCGCAGGCCTCCAGCAGGTGCACAAGGCGCTGGAGGAGGCAGCGATGAACCTGGGCGCCTCCCGCACCAGGACCCTCTTCACAGTGGTGCTCCCCCTCATAGGGCTCAACCTGATAGCGGGCTCCCTCATCAGCTTCGTTTACTCGATGAGCGAGGTGAGCACAAGTATAACCATAGGCTCGCTGAACAGGGAGCAGGCGCCCCTCACCTACTATATATACGATTACCTCACTAGTGGATATGGGGGAGGGGCCTTCGTCCACCTCGCTTCAGCAATAGTGGCGCTCATGATAATAGTGCAGCTGGTAGCGATAACTGTCTCGAACTACGTGCTCAAGTACAGGTACGCCTTCCTGGGGATCTGAGATGGAGGAGCTAGTGCTGGAGAAGGTAACGAAGTACTTCGGGCAGTTCAAGGCCCTAGACAGTGTCTCCCTGAGCATAAGGAAGGGGGAGATATTCACGCTGCTAGGCCCAAGCGGCTGCGGCAAGTCCACCACCCTCAGGGTCATAGCAGGGCTGGAGCTTCCAGAGGAGGGGAGAGTGTACCTAGGAGGGGAGGACATAACCTTCAAGAAGCCCTACGAGAGGAGCACTGCCATGATGTTCCAGAACTACGCCTTGTGGCCCCACATGAGCGTCTTCGACAACATAGCATATGGGCTGAAGATGAAGGGCTACGGGAGGGAGGAGATAAGGAAGAGGGTGAAGTGGGCTCTGGAGCTCGTGGGGCTCAGCGGCCTCGAGAACAGGTTCCCCCTACAGCTCAGCGGCGGCCAGCAGCAGAGGGTAGCGCTTGCCAGAGCTATAGTGGTGGAGCCCAAGGTGCTCCTCCTGGACGAGCCCTTGAGCAACCTCGACGCAAAGCTGAGGGTAAGGGTCAGGGAGGAGATCGTCACGCTCCAGCGCAAGCTTGGGATAACCATGGTATACGTTACTCACGACCAGGAGGAGGCCATGAGCATAAGCGACAGGATAGCCATAATGGACAGGGGGAGGGTAATTCAGGTGGGGAGCCCGAAGCAGATATACCACAAGCCCACGAACTTCTTCGTCGCTACTTTCATGGGGAGGAGCAACGTGTTGAGGGGGGTGGTGAGATCTGTCTCTGACGGGCTCTACCGGGTCTCATTTGGGAGCGTGAGCCTGTATGGAGTGGCGCCGGGAGAGAGGCCCGGCATCGGGGAGGACGTGATGGCTGTGATCAGGCACGAGGCAGTGAGGAGGGCCATGTCGAAGGAGGAGGTGAACGTGATGGAGGGCATAGCTGAGAGGGTGAGCTTCATAGGGCTGGCCCTGCAGGTGAAGGTCCGGGTGGGGGAGGGCTTGACCATAATAGGGTACCTGAGGGGAGAGGAGGAGATAGAACAGGGCTCCCCCATAAGGATCGCAGTGAGCCCAGAGGACGTCAAGGTGTACCCCTTCTCTGCTATAGAGGACTAGATATATAGTCTCCTTACCCCTACTAATTTAGCCCTCCCGCCACTCCCCTCGCGGAGAGGGAAATGAGGCTAGCCCTCGCGCTTGCAGCTCTGGTGCTGCTCTCAGCTCAGGCTGCGATAGCCTACGTGCCTGGCGTTGCAGCTGCAGCAGAGCCTTACATAGTGCTCCCCTCCTACCTCTACCCGACGCTGGTGAAGCCTGGCGAGAGCCTCAGCGTGGTCGTGAGGGGCGAGGTGACGCCTTCTCAAGCAATGCTAGTGAGCCCCAGGTCCTCTTACCAGCTTTCTCTTGAAGCTAGGGAGAGGGCAGAGCTGTTCGTAGACCCTACCTACACGTTCAGGGGCCAGCAGCTGAAGTTCAGGGTGCCCTCTGACGCTGCAGACGGGCTCTACATGCTCATGATAAGGCACGAGAGAGGGCTCCTGTGGATGCCAAATGCAGTCATAGTGGACAGGGCTGGAGGGCCTAGGGAGAGCATAAGGATAGTGCATGTTACTGACACTCATTTTGGGGCGGAGCAGGGAGGCTATCCTAACAACTTCAAGCACTCCCGCTACGTAGCTCTCCTAAACACACTGGTGGAGAAGCACGGAGTCGGGCTAATAGTGTACACAGGCGACCTCATAGACGTGGGCACAGACGTCCAGTCCTACCGCGACTTCTTCTCAGCCACGAGCCAGGTGATGGCTCCCCAGCTGGCGCTCACAGGCAACCACGACTGGTCGCAGGTGGTGGACACCAGAAGCCTTGTGGAGATGTACTATGGGAGGTACATTATCCCCCTCGTCGCCTGGAACTTCAGCTACGGCGACTTCATGTTCGTTGCCATAGACACCAAGTTCGAGGGCTACCCTGAGATGTGGCAGCTGGACTGGCTAGAGAGGACTGTCGCTGGCAGCCCCCACAGGGCAGTGATCATACTCATGCACCACCCCTACTTCAGCCAGGCTGGGACATACAAGGGGAGGCCAGAGGAGATCAGGGGGAACGTTTACAGCAGCTGGAGGACTGCTTGGGAGCAGGGCAAGAGGTTCATAGAGATAGTGGAGAAGCACAAGAACATAGTGGCAGTTCTGGCAGGCCACGTGCATAGGGACGCAGATGCCATATACGAGAGGGCAGACGGGTCAAGGGTTCACTTCATAACGACAGTTACTGCAAACCACGGCTACCCAGCTGGGTTCTACTGGGGAGTTAAGCTGCTGGAGATAAGGAAGAACGGAGAGGTGAGGGTGATCATCCCGGGCGGGAGGAGCTACTCCCCCACCTCTGGGAGCATGAACACGGAAACGTTCCTGACGTTCGAGCTGAGGGACAGCAGGAGCGCTGCAGTCTCCTGGTTCTGGAACAACACTGGCTTCGCAGACCTGGGCACAGAGGAGGTGGTGCTCCCCTTCTACCTAAACAAGAGTGCGCCCATGGACTCCTACAGGATCTTCGGCTCCCAGAGCGCTGTGAAGAGGGTGGAGAGATACGACCTAGGCTTGTACTACCTCTTCAAGGTCTACGCGGACCTGAGGAGTCCTGGCAAGGTAACCATAGCGTCATATGAGGACAGGGTGGCGCCGAGGATAGAGCTCCCTGCCCTCCCTGCCCCCTCCCTAAACAGACCTCTCGTGCTCTCAGTTCAGGCAACGGACGAGGGGTGGGGGATAGAGAGCGTCTTTGCAGAGGTCAAGCTGGACGGGAAGGTGGTGGCTAAGGTGAACGGACTGAGGACGATAGAGCCAGCTCAGTTCAGGCTCCTCTACGTCCCCAGAGCTTATGGCAGTTACGAGATAGTCATAAGAGCTGTAGACCTCGCGGGAAACTCAGCAGAGAGGACGATCAGGTTCTCTCTAGAGGATCCTGAAAGGCCCACGCCAACTCCTACCACTCCACCTCCCTCGCCCACTCCGCCCCCAGAGACTCCAACCCCCAGCCCGCCTCCAGTAACTCAGACCACTCCAGTAACAGAGAGGCCACAGGACAATACGCTCCTGAACGTTATAGCAGTGCTCCTCGCGATAGCCCTCGCTGCAGGAGTGGTGGTTGCGCTCCTGAGAAGGTGATCCGCACTTATTACCCTATCCCCTTTTTCTCTTAAAGGCAAGAGATGCTTGAAGAGACGATAAGGGTGCTCTCAGGAGCCAGCCCCCAGCTGCTCATCCTCGCCACTCTAGTGTACTTCTTCTCCATATGCCTAGCTGGCTTGAGATGGACTTTGGCGACGAGGGTGTCTCTCAACAACCTCTGGGCTCTAGTTGAGGCGCTCTTCGTGGGCACCTTTGTGAACAACGTCCTCTCCTTCTCTGGCGCAGCAGGGGAGGTCAGCAGAGTCGGCTGGGCCAAGCTTAGGACAGATATCCCCCTTCACAAGCTAGTAGCGGGGGCCCTTGCGGAGAGGGCGCTCGACTTCCTCATGGGGGCAGTCTATCTCCTCATTGCTGCGCAGTTCCTGAAAACAGTCCTCCCGGTCTTCTTCTTGAGGAGGAGAGGAGAGCAGGTTAGGCAGATAGCGAGGGCTGCGAGGGAGATAGCCTCAGAGCCCAAGCTCCTCCTGCTCATCCTCTTGCTCTCTGTGAGCATATGGATCCTCGACTCGCTCAGGCTCCTCCTCATATCCCTCTCCTTTGGTGCGCAGGTGAGCTTCCTCCTCGCTGCAACCCTGACGCTTATAGGGGTTCTAGTCAGGCTTATCCCAGTGCCTGCAGGGCTGGGCTTCATGGAGGGGGGGTTCGCAGGAGCCATGATTGCTTACGGGCTCTCAGTGGGGGAGGTGGCGAGCATTATAATAGCAGAGAGGTTCATCACCACCCTCCTCCCCAGCCTGGCGGGAGGCCTCCTGGTCTTGTACAGGGGCGGGCTCGCAGCCCTGAAGCTTGCTACCAGGAGGGAGAGCCTTGAGGATAGCCTTCGTGACTGACAGCTACAAGCCCAAGATAGGGGGCATAGAGAGTGCTGTGAGGAACATTGCTTACAGCCTGGCAGAGGAGCACGAGGTCTTCGTCATAACCAGCTCCAAGAAGACGGGGAAGTTCAGGGTAGAGGAAGATGGACCAGTTAGGGTGGTGAGGGTCGACTCAGGCCGCCTCTACTATAAGGGCGTCACCCTGAACCCCCTCTCTGCCATAACTCTCAGCAAGGCGCTCAGGGAGCTCAAGCCTGACGTGGTTCACGGCCACGGCCTCTTCTCCCCCCTCTCCCTCATGGGCGCCCTTGCAGGGAGGAGGCTGAAGAAGCCCTCCCTCCTCACTGCGCACTCCTTCATTGGGGGGGACACGCCGAGGTATGTGGTGGGCACCCTTCGTCTCGTGGCGCGTAGGGTAGACCTCCTCACTGCTGTGAGCAGAGCAGTGGCAGAGGAGGTCTACAGGAAGCTCAAGCCAAGGGAGATATTCGTTACCTACAACTGTATCCGCTCGAGCGAGTGGGGTAGGGAGGAGCCCCTAGAGCTCCCAGGAGACCCCGTTTTGGTGTCCGTGCTCAGGCTGGTCCCAAGGAAGAACCCCCTGGCCTTGCTGAAGGTGGCAGAGCGCCTGAAGGGGGAGGCGCCAGAGGGAATACTTTACGTCGTAGGGGATGGAGTTTTGAGGAAGCCCCTGGAGAGGAGGGCCCAGGTCAGGGGGCTTGGCAACCTGGTCTTCCTAGGCGCTGCGACCGGCGAGTCGCTCAGGAGAGTTCTAGCAGCCTCCCACCTCTTCGTTCTCCCCACTAAGCTCGAGGCCTTCGGCCTCTCAGCCCTTGAGGCAATGGCAGTGGGCATGCCTGTGGTGGCTATGAGGAGCGGGGGCGTGGCAGAGATCGTGGAAGATGGGGTCTCAGGACTGCTCGCAAGGAACGAGGAGGAGCTCGCAGAGCTGACGGCGAGGTTGGCCTCAGACGCTACAGCCCTGAGGGCAATGGGGGAGAGGGCGAGGCAGAGGGTCCAGCTGTTCGATTGTTCGAGGGTGGTTCAGATGTACTTGGATGCTTATGAAAAGGCTTCGCAGTTGAGGTGCGAGGGGAGGGGACTTGAGGGCAGCTATGACCTTTGATGTGGAGATGGACGCGCCCCCCTACCTCTCCAGCTGGAGGGGCGTGGACGAGGGGTTACCTCTCATCCTCGAGGTGCTCAGGGAGAGGGGGACAAAGGCCACCTTCTTCACCGTTGGCATATTGGGGGAGCTAAGGCCAAAGGCAGTCTACTCCATTATCGAGGAGGGGCACGAGCTGGGCTGCCACGGCTACGATCACAGGAGGCTCGACAAGCTCCCCCTCCGGGAAGCTGCAGAGAACGTGAGGAGGTGCATAAGGGCGCTGGGGGACTTCGCAGAGGTGAGGACCTTCAGGGCTCCCAACCTCAAGCTCCCCCCGCCTCTCCTACACGTGCTGAGAGAGGAGGGGGTAAAGGTGGACTCCAGCGTGGCCTGGTACAAGCCTCCTTTCCGCTTCTCTCCCTCTATAGAGGCAGGAGTGCTGAGGGTGCCCGCCAGCTACCCCAGCAGCGTGCTGAGGCTCCCCTGGACCCTACTAAAGGCCCTCTTCCCGCCTGGAAGGGAGTACGTAGTGATCACCCACCCTTGGGAGTACATAGAGCTGGTAGCTCACCCAAGGCCTGATCTAACCCTAGGGGTGGGAGAAAGGGTGGGGGAAAACCTGGGGAGGCTTATAGAGCACCTGGAAGGCCTTGGCTATAAGCTCGTCACCATGGACCGCTACATCACGTAGGGTTGGCTGCTCTTCAGCCTCTCGTAAAGGTGGAGAGCTATGGCCAGGTCGAAAAGGGCATAGCCCACGCTCTTGTAGACCTTCACGTCGCCCCAGTCGCAGCCCTCCCCCTTGAGGGCCCTGGAGAGCTCGAGGATGGCTAGGGCGCTTTTCCACTCCTCGCTCTCCCCCCTCACCCCCTCCTCCGTGTCCACTAGCAGGCACCTGCTCCTCCTCACTACCGAATCGTCGAGCTCCCTCACAGGCTTTGGGGCTCCCACGCTCCCCACTACAGCGCCGGGCTTCAGCGCCTCCCCCCTCACCACGGGCTCCTGACTGGTCGTGGCTGCCACTATCGCGTCTGCCCTCTCGTGTATCTCCCTCAGGCTAGCCACCCTGCCCCCCAGCTTGCTGGCCAAGGACTCGGCCTTCGCAGCGATCTGGTCATTAACGAGTAGCTCAGTGAAGCCAAGGACCTCGCCTATCACCCTCGCGTGGTGCTCCCCCTGCACGCCTGCCCCCACTATGCCTAGGACGCCGTTCCTGTAACCAAGGGTCTTGAGGGCCAGAGTGGTGGCAGCTGCAGTCCGCCACGCTGTAGCTGGGGCAGCGTCAGCCTCGAGCAGTATGTCGCCCCTCACAGGATCTATCAGGAAGAGCGTCCCCCTCACGAGCGGAAGGCCGAGCCTTGGAGCCTCAGGGAAGACCCCTACTATCTTCACTGCGTAGTACCCCTCCCCTGCTGCTGGCATAACGCCTAACCATGAGCCGCGGTGCTCTACAGCAACCCTCGCAGGAGGCTTGGAGGAGCTCAGGAGCACCCTCTCTACATCTCTAACTAAACCCTTGGGGTCCACCAGAGCGTTCACTTCCATCCCAGAGAGCACATAGGTCAAGGGCTGCACCCAGGCACTTATCTCAACTTAAAGTTATATTAAGATCTCCACGAGTAATGAAGGAGGTGAGGGGAGCTGATAGGGCCCTTCAGCGGCTCAGAGCTGCTGGTCATACTGTTGATCCTCCTCATAGTGCTGGGGCCCAAGGCTACGCGCGACGTGGTGAGGGGCATAGGGAGGGCAGTGAGGGAGTTCAACAAGGCCGTGGACGAGGCTATGGGAAAAGAAGAGAGGAAGGAGTAAAATGGAGGAGCCCATAATTCACTACTTCATGGTAGAGGACCTCAGGCCCTTTGTATACCTCTCTGCGCTCATAGCAGTGAGCATAGTTGCCTACAACCTCCTCCTATCTTACAGGCGCTGGAGCACAGGAGGGGAGAAGATACAGCTCCGCCTCTCCCTCGGCAACCTCCTGAGCTACAGCCTCCTCCAAAGGAAGGTGCTGAGGCACGGCCTGCCAGGCCTCCTGCACCTGCTCATATTCCTGGGTATTCTCTGGCTCCTCGTCATGACCAGCCTGAGGGCTCTCGACACCTACTTCTTCAACTTCCTGGTGGGAGACCTCTGGAAGGCCTACAAGTTCCTCGGCAACGTCGCTGGGGCCTCTGTGATCCTGGGGATAGCCATAGCTGTGATAAGGAGGGAGAGGGGCCTCACTCCCAACCTGCCCAAGGACAGGAGCTACTACCTAGTCTACGCCCTCCTGCTCTTCATCGTGATCTCCGGCTTCACCCTCAACGGCCTCCTGGCTGCTGCCCACAGATCGAGTTTCGAGTCTCCACTCTTCGACCCCCTAGGCTACCTCTTCTACCTGGCCTTCTCTGGCCTCTCTTTCGACGAGATCAGGACTTACTACAGGGGCCTCTGGGTAATCCACATGACAGCTGCTATGGCTACAATTGCGCTCATACCCTTCACCAACCTCTGGCACATAATAGCCTCTAACCTGAACATAGCCCTAGCTAGGCCTGGGCCCCCAGTGGGGGCCCTGAGGAGCTACCCTGACGTCGACGAGCGGATCTCGAGCGGCGCCGGCGTGGGCATAGTGAAGCTCTCTGCCTCCAGCTGGAAGCAGAGAATGGACTGGGACGCGTGCACTAGCTGCATGAGGTGCACCAATGCCTGCCCCGCCTTCGCTGCTGGCAAGCCTCTGAGCCCCCAGAACGTGATGGTAACGCTGAGAGACCTCATGTATAGAGGGAGGTGGGAGTCCCAGCCCTGGGGGGAGGGAGGGGTTGAGGCAGACGCAGTCTGGAGCTGCGTCACCTGCGGCGCTTGCGTTAACGAATGCCCTGTGCTGATCCACCAGGTGGACAGCATCCTCGACCTGAGGAGGGGGATGCTCACGCTAGGCGATCCCTCTGTCCCAGAGGGGAGCCTGGGCGCTCTGACCAGCATGCAGCAGATGGGCAACCCCTTCGGGAGCTCCCCTGTAGCAAAGGAGGAGTGGATGGAGGAGCTCAGGACCTCCCTCGGGGAAATAGTTGCGAAGGAGGGGGAGGAGTACGATATACTCTACTGGCCCGGCTGCGCAACCACGTATGATCCCAGGATCAGGGAGGTTGCTGTCAGCACGCTGAGAGTTCTGAGCAAGCTGGGATACAAGGTGGCCATAATTCCAGATCCTCTCTGCACAGGCGACCCTGCACTCAGAATGGGGGAGGAGCTGCTCTTCCTGGAAAAGGCAACCGAGTTTCTAGAGGCCCTCTCCAAGTACCGCTTCAAGACCTTGCTAGTCAGCTGCCCCCACTGCTACACTGCAATAAAGTGGGAGTATAAGAGGTACAAGGAATACTTTAAGCAAAGGCTGGGGGAGAAGGGAGAGGTGCTCGAGAGGCTCAGGGTGGAGCACCACGCAAAGCTGCTGGGCCAGCTAGTGAGGGAGGGGAAGCTCAAGGGAGGAGTGGTGAAGGCTTACGTGACCTATCACGACCCCTGCTACCTAGGCAGGTGGAACGGCGTCTACGAGGAGCCGAGGGAGGTGCTGAAGTCCATAGGGAGGCTGAAGCTTCTCGAGATGCCCAGGAACAGGGAGAAGAGCTTCTGCTGCGGAGGGGGCGGAGGCCAGCTGTTCTACGAGGTGAAGAAGGGGGAGAGGATAAGCAGGCTGAGGAGCGAGGAGGCCTCCAAGACCCTGGACGTGGGGCAGGCGAGGAAGATTGTCGCTGTGACGTGCCCGTTCTGCAACATAATGTTCAGGGGGGAGGCAGAGCAGTACGGCTTCGAGGTAAAGGACGTAGCAGAGCTGCTGGAGGAGAGCATGAGGTCAGCCTAGCCAGCAGGCAGAGTAGTGCTCCTCCCCTACCCTCAGGAGCCCTGGCTCCTCCTTTGTGCACTTCTCCTGAATGCCCGGGTTCTGGTCGAAGCTAACGCAGCGAGGCCTGAACCTGCAGCCAGTGGGTATTCTCACTGCGCTGGGCACCTCTCCCTTAATGGGCACGTTCCTCAGCACCTTCCTGTTCTCTGGCACTACGTCTGGCACAGCGCTTATGAGGGCCTTTGTGTAAGGATGTCTTGGGCTCTCCACTATCTCGTCAGCCCTTGCTACCTCCACTATCTTGCCGAGGTACATGACAGCTATCCTGTCGCATATGTACCTAGCTAGGGCAATGTCGTGGGTGATGAAGATCACTGACATGCCCCTGCTCTTCTTCAGCTCGTCGAGGACCTGGAGTATCTCTGCCCTGATGGAGACGTCGAGCATAGAGACAGGCTCGTCAGCTAGGAGGAGGGAAGGGTTGAGCACGAGGGTTCTAGCTATAGCTACCCTCTGCCTCTGCCCCCCGCTCAGCTGGTGGGGGAACCTGTACATGAACTCGCTCGCTGAGAGCTTCACTGCCTCCAGCGCCTTCGCCACTATCTCCTCCCTCTCCTCCCTGCTCCCTATGCCATGGATGATCAGGGGCTCCTCCACCACGTCGTAGACCCTCATCCTCGGGTTTATGCTGCCGAAGGGGTCCTGGAATATGAGCTGGATCTCCCTGCGGATCATCTTGTTTGCCTGACCTCTCGTTGAGAGCACATCGACATAGCCCCCGTCCGCTATGGCAGAGGGCTGGAGCTTCTTGATCTCTGACAACACCTCCTCGTGGGGCTTGAAGAGCACCTTGCCCCCTCTTACGTCGCCTCTCTCTATGAGCATCATTATAGCTCTAGCTGTCGTGGTCTTCCCACAGCCGCTCTCCCCCACTAGGCAGAAGGTCTCCCCCCTCGCAACGCTGAAGCTGACGCCGTCAACAGCCCTCACGAACTCCTGCCTGCCCAGCAGCACGTCGAGGAAGCCCTTCCTAACCGGGAACCACACCTTGAGGCCCTCTACCCTCAGCACCTCCATTCTCTACCGCCTCCTGAGCCTGGGCTCCACTATAGTCTCTAGCGTGAACCCTAAAGCCACGAAGGCAAAGCTGAAGAGGCCTAGCAGGATGCCAGGCGGCAGTACCCACCACCACATGTTGTAGGCTATTCCCCTGTTCGCCTGCGCATCTGCCAAGATCCTGCCCCACGTGGGGAGACCATGATCTATGCCCAGCACGCTCAGGCCTGCCTCTGCAAGGATAGCGCCCGGAACTCCGAAAACGAGGGCTGCCATAGCGTAGGGTACTAGCTGCGGGAGTACGTGCCTGAACACTATTCTGGCAGAGGACGCGCCCAGAGCCTTAGCTGCCTCCACATAGGGCTCTGACTTTATGCTCAGCGCCATGCTCCTGGAGATGATTGCCACGCCGCCCCAGCTGAAGATCACGAGGATGAGCATTATCGCTGCCAGGGCAGGCCAGCCTATGTAACCCCTGGTCTGGATAGCTACGCCCACTAAGATGAGCAGTGGGAGGAGCGGTATATTAGCTATTACGTCCACAGTCCTCTGGATGATCTCGTCCACCCTTCCTCCGAAGTAACCGCTCACCACTCCCAGCGTGAGGCCTATGACGACTATTGTGAAGGACACCATGAAGCCCACAGCAAGAGCCACAGGGAAGCCGAACAATATGCCCAGGAAGAGGTCTCTGCCATGGTTGTCTGTTCCGAGAAGGCCATAGGAGGTGCCAAGCACCCTGACCTCTACTGTCACCTTAATGTCCCCGTTCCTCACGAGCGACTGCACCTCTCTAGGGTCAACGCCTGTGAACAGGAGCACCAGCGAGATCTGGTACTCTCCCTGCAGGGGCTCGAAGTCCTTCCCCACAGGCCTGCCGAAGACTGCAATGTAGTAGAGGGTCTTCATCTCGTCCTCAGTGAGGTTCAGCTTGAAGTGCGATATGTATGGAGAGGCGAAAACTGCCTGGTCTATCTTCACGTAGTCCAGAGCGGCAAGGGTGAGCCTCTCCTCACTGGTCTTGAGGACCAGGTTGTCTGGTCTCGTAATGTAGGTGAGCACCACCACGCCCACCCTGCTCTTGTTTACCCTCTCCGACGTCTCCACCTTGAACAGCGATATGACGTCCTGCGGGTAGGCAGCATTATCAAGGGTGTAGCTCGTCCTGAAGACCATTGCATACCCTATGAAGGTAGGCCTCCCAACGCCGAGGGCCCTCTCTGCCTCTGGCACCAGCCTGATGAGGGCGTCTGGAGCGAGCAGTATACTCTCCCTGTCTGCCCTCAAGTTGCTGCGAATTACAGTGTCTGCAACCCTTGCG
Source organism: Acidilobaceae archaeon (assembly GCA_039630105.1). Lineage (GTDB taxonomy): Archaea > Thermoproteota > Thermoprotei_A > Sulfolobales > Acidilobaceae > DSZV01. The sequence goes on along the minus strand of JBCNVO010000049.1, from coordinate 41,787 downwards.
CCAAAGAGCTCCACCCACTCGGGCTCAGCGTTCCTCGGATTGAAGACCCACGGCGGCCTAGTAGGGTACTTCCACTTCTCTGGGAAGTCGCTGGGGAGAGCGTATAGGGAGTAGGCTGACATCACTATCATGAAGAGGAGTATAGCTAGCCCTACCTTGCCCAGGTTTGAAGAGAGGACTTCCCTCAGCCCTCCCCTCACAGATCGCGTAACAGACGTAAGCAGGCTCTCCTCTCTCTGCTTCATCACAGCTTCACCCTCGGGTCTAGAATGACATAGAGGATCTCCAAGATGAACCTCGCTGCCACATACACCAGCGTCGTGACGTAGACTATGGCAAGCACCATCTGGCTATCGCCTACAATTATGGACACGTAGGTGAGAAGGCCCATGCCTGGCCAGTCGAACACGCTCTCTGTGATAATGTACCCTGAAATGCTGCCGGCGAGCCCCAATATTATGAAGGTGAGCACAGACCCTGCGATCACCCTGAGCACGTACTTCCTCACGACTATGCTCTCCGAGAGCCCCCTGGCCCTGGCGGCTGCCACGTAGTCCTCGCTTACCACCCTTATCGCGACGGCTCTGGCAGAATATAGCCAGGAGCCGAGAGTGCTGAAGGTGACCACGAGGATGGGCACGTAGGAGAAGTACGCGATCTTGAGAATGGCTGACAGCGCTCCCCCGAGGTCGAGCGAGGAGAGGTTCTCAGAGAGGGAAGAGATGTGGGCTATGACTGGCCTGTAGGTAGTGGGAGCCACGTTTAGGTAGAAGCCGAAGAAGAATATGGAAAGCATGGCTAGCCACCACACTGGGAACGCATTAGTTATGGCAGCATATGCTATGACGCCCTTGTCCAGAATGCTTCCCCTCCTGTAGGCCATGTATGGGCCCATAGGTATCGCTATCAGGGCAGAGAGCGCGTAGGCAAGCGTGATCATGATTATGGTCCTGGGGAGCGCCACAGCTATGGCCTCTCCTGCCTTCAGAGGCCTCCTGAGTCCTAGGACTCCTGCCACCTCGTCGCTAGTAACGTACATGTCGAGGGTCACGAGCTTAGGTAGATACGAAATGGTCCTCCCATACCAAGGTTTGTCGAGCCCATATATCTGCCTCAGCCTTGCCTCCTGTTCCCTTATCAGCTTCTCCCTCTCCTCGGGGGTGTAAGGGCTTCCTGGCCTGCTGAGCTCCTGCCTGAACGCCCTTATCTCCTCGTTAATTATGGACTTCAGCACTGTTTCGTCGTAACCTGTTGCCCCCATTATTACTGATGTTAGCAGGACTATCACGACAAGAGTGAAGGATAGGGTTAGCCCCCTGAACGCTATTATCCTGAGCGACCTCCGGTCAAGGGGCAACAGTAGCACCTTAGCAGATTAGAAAAACTGAGGCTTAAAAAAAGGGGATATTTGAGTGGGGCTACTTCCTGGTGTATACCAGCACTGCTACTGCAACCAGGAGCAGCAGGTTGACAGCGCTCACTATGAGAGCCCACCTGGCGTTGCTCTGGGCAGCATCAGAGATCTGCCTCACCTCGTCGATCTCGCTCGTGACCTTAGTCTCCACAGTAGTGATCTGCTGCTCCGTAGTGCTCCTGAGTTCTCCTATCTGCCTGCCTACTTCAGTGCCCAGAGCCCTGATTGAGTCGCTCGTAGCCTTGCCAAGATCGGTAATAGAGGCCCTCAGCGTGTCAGAGAGGGCCCTCAGGCTCGCAGCTACCTCTGCAGAGAGCCTTGCAGTGACCTCGTCTATCCTCTTGGTGAGGGCAGCATTGATCTCGTCGAGCCTCTTGTTAAGCTGCTCCACAGACTGCTCCACTTCGCCCAGCTGGCCTATCAGACCCGCAGGCAGCGTCTGGATCCTGGCAACGCTCTCCACAGGCACAGCCACCTCTGAGGAGTAAGAAATGATCAGCACGTCGTAGACTCTGAAGGGCAGCATCTTGCCCGTCTCTGCCTCAGTGAGGGAAATGACGAAAGCTCCTGCCTTAGGTACTGCAGAGCCACTGGCCACCACCTCCAGGGTCTCAGGGTCTCTGATGATGTATAGCACAGTGATCTCTCCGCGGCCCTCTGCCCTCACAGTTATGTCAGCCTTGCCTGGCACTGGCACTAGAGGCGTGTCCACAGAGATTATCCTCACTGGCACAGCCTCGCCGAACACCCAGTCCCTAGGACCGAACGGGTAGGTGGCGTCTCTGTTAGCGACCAGCACTAGCCTCTGCTCTTCAGGGCTGTAGGATGCCACAGAGTAGGGACCGTTGGATACCCACACTGTTCCAGTCCTCTCGAACCAGCTCCTCAGCGCTGCCACTCTTGCGGAGAACTCCTCCCTCGTTATGAGCGGGGAGGCTCCAGGAGGCGTTATATATGACATGTACCTGTCATAAGTTATGTTGCCATCTGCGAAGCGCCTTACCACGAGTTCAGCATCAGACCTCAGCACCAAGCTCATGTAAGGCAGTCTGTCCCTGCTGGCCCTCGTGGTGCTCCCGGCCCTCTCCTTGCTAACGTACATCACGAAGTCCTGCGCTGCTACGAGCTCGAAGGGCAGGCCAGTCGCCAGCGCTCCAGCTGCCCAGTCAGCAATGTAGGACCTCTCGAAGTGCCAGTAGTTGACGTAAACCTCTAGCAAGTTGCCAACAGGCCTCACAGCAACGACTGTGTCGAAGTAGGGCTTGTTCACGCTAACGTACTCGGGCTCTATCCTGGCCTTCTCAGCGTCATAGATAGCGTCTAGGTACAGCGCTAGCGCTCCCATGAAGTCTCCCATGAGTATCCTGCGACCGTAGTGCCAGTTGGAGTTGAGGAAGAGGGACATGTTGAACACGACCTTGCTAGTGGCCTCGTTCCTACCTAGTTCCCTAGCTGCGACCCACCTGTCCCTGGCAACATCGAACCAGAGGGCATCTGCTGGCAGTGCCAGCTTCTTGTCGGGGCCTGCTGTCTCGATAGAAGCTATCCTTGCCCTGAAGGGCATGGGCATGCCAGTGAACGGGTGCCTCCATATGGTGAAGTCGAAAGTACACCTTGCTGGATCAACGCTGTACACATCTCTGAAGCCTCTGTAGGTGTTCCAAGCTGTGGTTGCAGTGAAGACCCAGAGGTGGCCGATCTTTATGTCAGTCCTGCCCGAAACGAACCAGCCTCTGCAGTTGTAGGGGCTCCTGAGGCCTGCTCCTAGGTCGACTGTAAGGCCCTGGACATCAGCCCTAACAGGCCACCTGTCCTGGGTGGCGAAGCCCCAGATCCTTATTGACTCCAGGAGGCCGAGCTCGGTTCCCTTCCTGAGGGCATCGACCCACTCTGCCTTGCTCTTCACCTTCATCTGGTATGCCATCTCTGCGTACTCGGTGGCGTTCTTGCCCTCCAGCCTGAGGTCGTGAGCGTAGTTCCAATAGCTCACATCTCCCCAGCCAGGGAGATATCCAAGAATGGCAGAGCCGAACTGGGCAAGGTTACCGGGGTCGAACCTGTCGAGGGCTCCCTTACCCCAGCCCTCGGTGTAGAAGGACCACTGGAAGTCTATCGGGTTGGTTCCGTAAACTATACTAATGGCTGGGCCGAAGGTGAGCTCAGAGGGTATCACATTGAAGCCCAGCTTGACCAGCTCCAGGGCAAAGGCTCTGCCCAGGAGGAGCCTCTCGTCCTCCACCCTAATGAGGCCGAAAATGTCGACAGTCTTCCCCTTGTAGACCCACTTGCCTCCCTGCAGGTCTGCGCCTGCTGAAGTCATTATGTCGCTTATCCTCCTCTTAGCCCTCTCGAAGTCGTACTTGAAGGCGTACCTCGCAACAATGTCTGCAACCTCCGTATAGGTTGGGTCATCAGCACCGTAGAAGGTGTACTTGATCTGGGCGAAGCCTCTATAGACCTCCCTAGCTATCCTCTCCCTGTCGAAAACGTAGTTCAGCTCGAACCTGATGTCCCTGACACAGAACGGGTTGAAGGTTATCTTGTCGCTCTTGAACACGTTGCTGAAGCCTGCAGGCAGAGGATCTACTATGCCACAGAGCTCTATCTGCGTGGCTCTCTCTGCAGGCAGGAACTTGACGCTCCTCACCAGTATTGGGTTAACTCCCAGCCTCAGGGCCACTGTGTCTCGGTCGAGGTTGCCAGAGACCTTCACTATCTGCGCTGGGGCAGGGTTGAGCACTATGTCAGTAAGGCCTGCAGAGGCGCTGATGACCCTTATTCCAGGCGTGGCAGCTAGCCTGACTGCGACGTCAGAGGGAACTCTACCAAATATGTAGAGGTCTATTCTGCCAGCAGTTATGGCTGCCTCAACGTCGGGCAGGTTGACCCTGAACCACTCCACCCTGTCAACAGCAGGTCCTCGAGCAGGCGCTGTCTGGGCCTCTGCAGCCACAAAGCTGAACAATGGGAGCAGGAGGAGCACTGCTAACACTACGGCCAAAGTTCTCGTGAAACTCACGTCAAGCCACCTGATCATTACTACTAGAAGTATAGGTGGGCTTAAAAGTTTATCGTAAAGGGAAAAACTGTTTTCTCCCTAGCAGCAGAAACAGCAAGGAGGACACCAGTAGGAGAAGGCTGAGGAGGTCCACGGCCCAGAGGGGCAGGCGATCTCTGGTCACGTATAGGTCGTAAGCTGTGACCCTCGCCTCTGGCCTCTCCTGGAAGGTGCAGTTACCTGAGCAAGAGAACGACCTCTCCCCTACAACGCTCTCTCCGTTCAGCATGACCAGCTTCAGCTCATACTCTCCCTCCCCTCTCACCTCCCCCCTGATCTCTTGCAGCAGGAGGCTCACGAACAAGGTGATCCTCATGGAGTAACCCTCGTAGTCCAGCTGGAGCACTCCTGGTTCCCTCGTGAAGGTCTCCCTTATGGGCACGTTCACGACGGGCTCGCCGAAGAGCAGCATGGGGATGCCGAAGGAGAGCCCTGGGGGGAGGTCCAGGCAGCCCTCGCTAGCCAAGGGCCCTCTCGCCTCTCCCCCCTCGAGAGGGACAGAGATGGTCATGTTAGGGGGAACAAAGGGCGAGGTATAGCAGAGGTTGTAGTCTGGCAGAAGGGTGACATTGAAGCCCGGCGCGCTGACAGGGTAACCGTTGTCTACTATGAGAAGCTGCTCAGAGTAGAGCCCTCCAACCTTCCCCAGCTGGAGGAGGAGGGCAAGAACTGCAAGCAAAGCTGCAAGCAACCTGAGCCGCACGCTAGCTCCCGCTATAACACAAGAGCTCTTATAGCTTCGACAAGTAACAAGGGGGCCTTGGCTGGCCTGGAAAAGATGGCTGCAGGCTTCGTGGGGTTGCTGATAGCTCTTGCCCTCTCCCTCGTGGCGAGCGGCGTGGAGAGGGAGTGGGAGCCAAGGGAGCTGGTGTTCAGTGAGGACAAGGTAGGGAGGGCCCACGAGCTGCTGGGCCTCCAGCTCAACGTAGTTTACGTGAACGTCACGCTCTTGGCGAGAAACGTTGGGGGGAGCTCTGTGGTCGTGAAAGTCGGCAACGCCTCCTTCTCCCTTGAACCAGCATCGAAAGTGAAGGTAGAGCTGAGGGACCTCACAGACCCTATGGCAATAAGGTTCGGGGAGGGAGCCAGGGAGCTGAGGCTAGAGCTTTACGTGAGGGTTCGGGAGGGCGTGAGGCCTGGTCTTTCTGTGCTTTCCATATTCGTCCTCCTCCTCTCCTTGCTGCTGGGGGCGTATGGGCTGGTAGAGTATACAGTGCTGAGGAGGGCGTGAATGAGAGGGGAGGGGTGGCTGCTAAAGATAGAGAGGGGGAGGAGGGTTCTGGAGATATGCGTGGACACCTCGATGAGGGAGCATCTGGAGGCTCCCTGGCGCTCCCTAGCCCTAGTATTCCCCTCCTCCTCGTGCAAGCCCTTTGGCTCAGAGGAGGGAGGGGGCGAGGCTCTTGAAGACCTCCTCTCCTCCTGCAGGGAGGCGATCAGAAGGGAGGAGGAGATCTACGAGTCCAGGAGCATGATAGAGGCCCTGGTTAACAGGGAGAGGGAGGAGGAGCTGGCAGAGGTGAGGGGCGCTGCAGAGCTCTGTACCATGCTCTTCGGCATGGAGCTCTCGGCAAGGCTGATCTCTGGGAGGAGGGCGCTGATAGAGTACTCTCGGGGGAGCCCGGAGGAGAGGAGGCTGAGGAGCCTCGCCAGGATAGATCAGCGGCTCAGGAGCTTCCTGGAGAGCTCTAGGGACTGGCCTGGGTAGACCTTCTCCAGCCAGCATGCTACCCTGTGGCGCTCCTCTGAGGCTGCCTCGCTGGGCTCCTCTGAGCACATATCCATAGCCCAGGGGCACCTTGGGGCGAACCTGCAGCCCTTCGGGGGGTTCACGAGGTCTGGGGGCTGGCCTGGGATGAAGATGAGACTCTCCTTTGGCCCCTTGAGCTTTGGTACTGCCTTCATGAGCAGGTATGTGTAGGGGTGCCTGGGCTTGTAGAAGATCTGCTCGCTGGTGCCGTACTCTGCTATCTTCCCAGCGTACATTATTGCCACCTCGTCTGCAAGCTCTGCTATGACAGCTAGGTCGTGAGTGATCAGGATCACGCTGATACCTTTCTCCCTCTGGAGCTTCTTGAGCAGGTTCAGTATCTGTGCCTGGACGACCACGTCCAGGGCTGTGGTGGGCTCGTCTGCTATCACTATGTCGGGCTCTAGGGAGAGCGCCATGGCTATGACGACCCTCTGCTTCTGCCCCCCGCTCAGCTCGTGAGGATACCTGTTTGCCAAGCTCCTGTCGAGCCCCACGCTCTCCAGGAGCTCGTAAACCCTCCTCCTAGCGTCCTGCTTGCTCATCTTTCCATGGTAGGTCAGCACCTCCTCTATCTGAGCACCTGCACTGTACACTGGGTTGAGGCTGTTCATAGCTCCCTGGAATATCATGCTTATCTTCTTCCACCTGACCTTGCTCCTCAACTCCTCCTCGCTCATTTTGGCTATGTCTGTCCCGTTCAGGTATATGCTCCCGCCCGCTATCTTCCCAGGCGGGGGCACCATCCCCAGGAGGCTCCAGGCAAGAGTGCTCTTACCGCACCCGCTCTCCCCCGCAATGCCAAGTATCCTCCCCTTCTCCAGGTCGAAGGACACGTCGTCCACAGCCTTCACAGGGCCCCTAAGGGTGTAGTAGTAAGTTTTCAGGTTCTCGACTTCTAGCAGGGCCACCTCACTGACCCTCAGAGTCTTCCCGAGTGGGGGTTAATAAACTAAGCCTTAACCTCTCCAGCCCAGAGGGCTCCTCCAGGGCGTTCCTGAAAACGATTAGAACGCCGCCTTCGTGCAGGAAGGGCAGGTCCCCCTCTGCCTGCGAGACTGCCACCACTAGCCCCCCTCCCTCAATGAACTCCCTGAACTCCCTCCTCAGCGCCTCGTTCACCCTCTTCGCCACGAACCTCATTCTTTCCATGTCAAAGGTGCCAGAGCGATCTAGGTTGACAGGCCAAACGGAGATCTCTGCCTCTATCCCTAGCCTGCCTGCAAGCTCCTCCAGCTCCCTCAGGTCGCCCAGGTGGCCGAGAGGGACCAGCAGAGCCTTCACTCCTCTGCCCTCATGTTCAGGCCTAACCTGAAGGCCTTTAAGTTAACCTCAGCCCCCCTCCCTCTCCCTATTACCTCTTCCACCTTCCCCAGCTCAAGGAACTCTCCCAACCTTGTCCTGGAAAGGGCGTAGCCTAGCAACACCATGTTAGCTGCCCTCACGTCCCCAAGGGGCTCCGCCATCCCAGCAGCGTTCACCAGGTGCACCTTCAGCCCCAGCCTCTTCAGCTCCTCCGCGACCTGATAGGCCTTGAGCTCCCCCTTGAACCCGTAGGGTTTCAGCACGAGGGCGTCGCTCACCACCTCCCCTCCCCTCTTGAGGAAGCTAGCATACCTCAGCGCCTCCAGCAGCTCAGTGCTCAGCAAGAGGTCCCCCTCCCCCTCTGGGACCAGCGGCGCCTCCACGTCCCCCAGCCTCACGTGAACCACGACGCTCCCTCCCCTCTGGCTAAGGCCGTGGGTCTCTGCTACGAGCGCTCCTCTCCCCCCTGCTATGGCAGCCTCTCCGATGACCTTTGCCAGCGTGAGCACTCCCTGCCCTCCTACCCCTGCCACCACCACGTTGAGGCTAGCCACCTCTCAGCAGCCCCCTCCAGCCCTCCTCCACCTTACCTTTAGGCAAGATGGCGTCGAACGGGCAGACATCTACGCAGACCCCACAGCCTGTGCAGAGGTTGGGGTCTATCTTGGCCTTGCCGTCCTGCAGGGAGAGGATGGCAGGGCAGGCAAAGAGGTTGTAACATATAGTACATGCCCTGCACTTGTCCTGCTCCACGAAGTAGAGAGGCCTCTGGACCTTGCTCTCCCTTGCCTCAGCGACTGCCTCCAGAATGCACGGCCCCCTCGCCACGAGGACAGAGAGCTTCCCCTCCCTCACCTCCTCGAGCGCTTCAGCCACTACCTTATTGACCTCCTCCATCTCGAAGGAGTTGACGACCCTCACGCTGTCAGCCCCTGCAGCTTTCGCTACCTCCTCTATGGATATGCGCTTCTCCTCCCCCCTCAGGTTGTGCCCGCTGGCTGGGTTGGGCTGATGGCCGGTCATGGCAGTCGTCCCGTTGTCTAGCACTAGAACTAGCATGGGCGCAGTATTGTATGCTGCGTTCACGAGACCTGGCATGCCAGCGTGGTAGAAGGTGGAGTCGCCAATGGTGGCCACGACGACAGCGTCCTTCACTACGTGTGAGAGGCCTGCCCCTAGGCCAAGGCTCCCTCCCATCTCCACTAAAGTGTCTTGGGAGCTGAGCGGGGGGTTAATGCCAAGGCTGTAACAGCCTATGTCTCCAGAGTAGATCAGCTTGAGCTTCATCCTGGAGGCTACCCTCCTCAGGGAGTAGAAGACCCCTCTGTAGGGGCAGCCAGGGCAGAGAGTGGGAGGCCTCGGGGGAGAGGTGAGGGAAAACCTCTTGGCCTCCCTCGGCGGGGAGCTCATGCCCAGGGCTCCGGCTATGCCATCCGTAACTGCCTCTAGCCTCAGTTCTCCCGCGAGCGGGATATGTCCTGACCTTTTACCGATAAGCTTTGGCTTCAGGCCTAGGTCGAAGAGGAGGAGCTTCAGCTGGTCCTCCACCACTGGCTCCCCCTCCTCCACGACGATCACGCTCTCCCTCCCCTCGAGCTCCCTGCTAAGCAACTCCCTGGGCAGGGGGACTGGGGTGGTGAGCTTCAGGAGCCTTGATCTGTCCAGCAGCCCTAGCCTGGAGAGGGCCTCCTTTGCGTACCTGAAGCCGATCCCTGCTCCAACTACGAGGTGCCTTGAGTCCTCAGGCCCCGTGGCAGAGTTGAGGGGGCTAGAGGAGAGGCGGTGGGCGAAGAGGCTCCACTTCTTTATCAGCTCCTCCCTTCTCCTGCGGGCGTGAGCTGGCACGAGGGTCCAGCGGGAGGGGTCTCTCTGGAACTTCCCCTCCATGCGAGGGGTGCCCAGTTCTCCGAATGTGTAGAGGGCCCTCGTGTGCGACACCCTCGTGACACTCCTGAGGATCACAGGGTGCTTGTGCTCCTCGCTGAACCTGAGAGCCTCGAGCGCTGCCTCCCTCGCCTCCTGCGCTCCCGCAGGCTCGAAGACTGGAACGTAAGCGTGGAGCCCGTATATCCTGTTGTCCTGTTCGTTCTGGCTGCTCCACATTGAGGGGTCGTCAGCAGAGACTATGAGAAACGAGGACTCCACGCCTGTGTAGGCGCTGCTGAAGAGGGGATCTGCTGCCACGTTCAGCCCTACGTGTTTCATTGTTGCCACGCTCGGCACACCTGCTATGGCAGCTCCATATGCTACCTCTAAGGCCACCTTCTCGTTCACGCTCCACTCCACATAAGGATAGCCTAGCTTCTTCGCAGCATAGCTCAGAGCCTCCACTATGTCGCTCGAGGGGGTACCTGGATAGCCAGCTGCAACTCCCACGCCGTACTCCAGGCAGGCTCTCGCAATAGCCACGTTGCCGAGGGTGAAGACGCGGGAGCCTGGTGGGGAGAGCACTTCTGGATAGCTCAAGGCTGTTCCCATATATAGTTAAGTGCAAAACTCTAATAATAAACGCTATATTAGGCGAAGTAGCGTGCTAATGCGGCGATAGAGATGCCCTCTGTGGAGTTGAGGGTAGAGGAGGGAGTGGGCTTTGTGGTCCTGAACCGCCCAGAGAAGCTTAACGCTCTCAGCACAGAGCTCATGGAGGAGCTGATAGCTGCCCTCCAGAAGGCAGAGGCAATGCAGGAGGTGAAGGTGATAGCAGTCACTGGGGAGGGGAGGTTCTTCTCTGCAGGGGCAGACCTCTCAGAGGTCCACAGGGCCGGCTCCCCTGAGGAGGCAGAGAGGACATTCAAGACGATAGCAAGGCTGGTCTCTGTCCTCATGGGCCTCGAGAAGCCCCTCATCATGGCCCTAAACGGAGATGCATATGGTGGCGGGGCGGAGATGATCTGGACAGCAGACATAGTGGTATCTGTGGAGGGCGCTAAGCTGGTGTGGGCTGAGGCTAGGTGGGGCTACAACGCTCCAGTCTTGCCAGTCATAGGGCCTTGGGTCCTCGGCCCCTCCAGGGCTGCCATGCTCGCCATGACCATAGAGCCCCTCACAGCAAAGGAGGCCCACGCTCTCGGGATAATAGCGAGGCTCGTGCCAGACCAGCAGGCACTAAAAGAGGAGGTGAAGAAGGTAGCCAAAGCGATCATGGAGAACTCGCCCCAGGGCGTGAGGTCGATCAAGAGGCTCCTGAAGCTCTCCAAGAGCTCCCCCCTCATCGAGCTGGGGTTGAGCGAGCTCCAGCGGCTCTCCAGGGGACAGGAGGCTAAGGAGGCAGCTAGGGCCTTCGTGGAGAGGAGGAAGCCCTCCTACTCCTGGTAGCCCTTTTTTACTCCTCCCCCGCTCTTATCTCGGTGTCCCATGGGGGAGGAGGAGAGGAGGATAAAGATCAGGAGCGAGGAGGACAGGATGGCCTCGATCATAGCAGAGAAGGTCTCCATTATCCTCCTCAAGGGCCTCATGCCAGAGATAAGGAGGATCAGGGAGAGGGTGGAGAGGATGGAGCAGGAGATAGCTGAGATAAAGGGCATGCTGGAGTCGAGGGGAGAGAGGAGGAGGGAGGCGAGCCTCAGCGAGTTCGTGAGGAAGGTGCTGAGGCAGGAGGGCTACATAGTTGCAGGGGAGACCAGCAGGAGGATAAACACGAGCCCCACAGCGCTAGTGGAGGAGGCGAGGGGGGCGGGGGCTATAGTGCTCGACGCAGGCATAGACGCTGTCCTCATCAGCCCCTCAGCAATGGAGGAGTTCACAAGGCTCATGGCAGAGACGAGGACAAGGGACCCAGAGGAGGCGGCGAGGCATATGGGGAAGTATTCTAAGGCCTTCGAGGTGCTGCGGAGGGGCGGAGTGGTCATATACGACAGCAGGGAGGGGAGGTGGAGCCTCGTTGAGTAACAGGTTCTACGCCAGGCTCACCCCTCTCCCCGATGGGAGCGCCATGGTAAGCTTGGTGGACGAGGAGCTGCTGGGGAAGAGGTTCAGGGATCAGAGGGGCGTCACAATAGACGTGAGCAGGAGGTTCTACGAGGGAGAACTCATAAGCGAGGAGGGGGCAAGGGAGCTCATGAGGGAGGCCAGTGTGCTCATATTGGTGGGCTCGAGGGCCGTGGCGATCGCGATAGAGATGGAGCTCGTGAACCCAGAGGCTGTACTCTGGGTCCAGGGAGTGGCCTACGCCCAGGTCTTCAAGGTGTCCTACTAGGGCTTCTCAGCAGGATCACCTCTACCTCCTCCCCCTCGTCGTAACCCTCCCTGTCCTCTGGCACGACGAGGATCCCATTGCCCCTCACGAGGGTGCTGAGGATGCCGCTGCCTGTCAGTGCAAGGGGCTCCACGTAGGTTTTCCCCCCTTCCTCGAAGACCCTGACCCTCACGTAGCTCCTCACGCTAATGGGCGTTGTCACCCTCCTGGTGAGCACTCCCCTCACCACAGCCCTCGGCTCCTCCTCTCCCCCCACCATGTGCAGCAGGACAGGCTTCGCGAGGGCCTCGAAGCCCACTATGGCTGCAACGGGGAAGCCTGCGAGGATGAAGAGGGGCTTCCCCCTGATCACTGCAGCGCTGTTAGCCCTCCCAGGCCTAAGCTGCACCCCGTGAATGACCAGCTCTGCCCCGAGCTCCCTCGCTGCCCTCACTGTGAGGTCTGCCTTCCCCACAGAGGCCCCTCCCATGGTGATCACAGCGTCGTGCTCTTTCAGCGCCCTCTCCAAGGCCTCCCTGATCTCCCCCTCGTCGTCCCGCACTATGCCTAGGTAGTCTGGGGAGAACCCATGGGAGGAGAGGAGAGCTGAGATGGAATACCTGTTACTGTTAATGACGAGCCCCCTCGTGAGGGCCTCCCTTGCCTCCACCTTCCCCAGCTCCACTAGCTCGCTTCCCACGTTCAGGAGGCCTACCCTCAGCTCGTAGACCTCTGCCTCCCCTATCCCCATGGAGGCCAGCACTGCTATGTCCCATGGCATGAGCCTCGTGCCCCTCCTTAGGATCACCTCTCCCTCCATAACGTCCTCCCCTACTCTTGAAACGTTCCCGAAGGGCGGGACAGGCTCCATTACCTCGAGGATGTCCCTGCTCCTCCTGGTCCTCTCGTACATGACCACTGCATCTGCGCCAGGCGGCAGCTGGGCCCCAGTCGTGACCTCCACTGCCTCCCCTGGCATGATGCTCACCTTGGGCTCCTCGCCAGCCCGAAGGAACCCCTTCACGCGGAGGATAGAGGGGTTTGAGGGGGAGGCGCCAAAGGTGTCTGCGCTCCTCACAGCATAGCCGTCCACTACAGCCCTCTCAGAGGGGGGAATGCTGAGGGGAGCAGTCACGTCGCTTGCAAGGTACTTGCCGAGGGATTCCTCCAGCCTCGCCCTTCTCCTGCCTGGCACGTGGGTTACTCTGGCCTTCAGCATCTCCACAGCCTTTGCTATGCTGGTCAGCTCCTTGAAGCCGCCCATCAAGGGGCCTTCACCTTTTTCTCAACTACTACCTCCCCTATCCTCGTGAAGGGGTACTGGCCTTGCTCGTCCTTCTCGTAAGCCTTCACCATGTCCCATATGGTCAGGAGGGCAGCTGTAACGCCAGTGAGGGCCTCCATCTCCACCCCAGTCTCAGCCTTGCTCTTCACCTCCACCCTTGCCTTTACGTGGTCCTCGCCGTACTCGAAGCTCACCTTCACAGAAGTGATGGGGATCGGGTGGCAGAGGGGGAGGATCTGGGGGGTGTTCTTCACTGCCAGAATAGCCGCTGTGGACGCTACAGCCTCAACGTTCCCCTTCTCCACCTTTCCCTCCCTGATCCTCCTCAGCGTCTCTCCCCTCAGATATATCTTGCCAGATGCGACTGCTTCCCTCACTATTGCTGGCTTGGAGCTCACGTCAATCATCCCTGCTCCCAAAGGCTCACCCTGGGGAGAGGGAGGGGCGTATATAATATATCACTCTATGTAGCCCTCGAGGCCCCACCCTCCCTTTGGCCCCTCCTCCCTCCCCAGGAAGTCCATTATGGCCCTCACAGTCTGGGGACCTATGCCTGAGATCTTGAGGAGCTCCTCTGGGCTCGCAGTCGCCAGGTCGTGGATCCCCCTGTAGCCTGCGTTGTAGAGCCTCCTCGCCCTCACGCGCCCTATGCGGGGGATGGCGACGAGCGGGAGGAGCTCTGGCTTCACTCCATGCCTTATCCTGCTCTCCATGAGCTTCAGCTTGTCTGCCAGCTCTACTGGCACTTCCATAAGCCTAGATATGCGGGAGAGGCCTGAGGCTATCCATGTAGCGTTGTCGACTAGTACAGCCACATCTCCCGGGCCTACGTTGAACTTCTGGACAATCACGTCCTCTGGTACCTCCTCCACCCACGACCTGAGGATGAGGGCTACCTTGACCGCCCTCACCTCCTCTGGCTCCTCCCAGTCTATGACCTCCTCAAAGACGTGGGGGGAGAGGGAGAGTACCTCCTCCATCAGCGCCTCCTCCTCTTTCCTGCTCACGGGGAAAGTGGTCATGTCTGGCATGAGGGAGATGAGGAGGGAGAGCTCCAGCTCTCCAGTGCCCTTGATCTTCCCCAGCGCCTCCCTGAACCTGGGCACAGTGAGGGGGTCTAGGTAGTTGCGGGAGACCTCGTAGCCCAGAGGCGTTGCTCTCAGCTCCTCCCTGCCCTCTACGAGGCCCCAAGCCCTCAGGTCCTCCAGGGCCCTCCCTGCCCTCCTCTTCGCCTCTGCCGGGGAGCTCTGGAAGGAGTAGAGAGTTTTCTCCAGCACGCCGTAAATGGACTTCCTGCCAGAGATGCCCGAGGCCACAAGGCCCATGACCATGTGCCTGAGCCTCCTCGAGCTAGTGAGCTTGCTCTCCACCCTCTCCACCTCCCCCCTCGCGTACCCGTCTAGCAGCTCCTCCGGCTCGTCGCCAGGCATAGCCACTAGGATCGCCTCTCCATAAGGGTCTAGCCCAGGCCTCCCTGCCCTCCCAGCGAGCTGCTTGTACTCTGCCACGCTCAGGGGCTTCCTATAGCCCTCCTCGAACCTGTAGTACTCGTCCAATATAACCCTCCTGGCAGGCAGGTTCACGCCTGCAGCAAGCGTAGGGGTCGAGTACACTGCTGCCAGCCCCCCTCTCCTGAAGGCCTCCTCAATGATCCTCCTCTGCTCGTTCGAGAGGCCTGCGTGGTGGTATGAGACGCCGCTCAGGACGAGCCCGTAGAGCTCCTCCCTCAACACCCTCGGGCCCTCGCTCCTCGCTATCTCTGCAGCAGCCTCCCTGGCCACCCTCCTGTCGTGACACAGCTTCTCAGAGAACCTAGCTGCCCTCGCGGCGAGCTGCACTACCCTCCTTCTGGACTGGGAGAAGACAATGCTCTGTCCCCCCTCGCTGCACGAGTCCAGAACAAGGTCCAGGTCTGCGTAACCTGTCTCCCCCCTTACCCCTCTCTCCCTCCCGTCTGCATAGTATATCCTCCCCTCCTTGTAGACGCCCTCGTATAGAGGCACAGGCCTCCAGCTGTCCTCCACTAGCTTCGCCCCTATCCAGTCGGCGATCTCCTTCGCGTTCGGCACTGTGGCACTCAGCCCCACTATCTGAGGCCTCCCATGCGAGAGCACCCTCGCGAGGAGGGACTCGAGCACAGAGCCCCTCTCCTCGTCCCCCACGTAGTGGATCTCGTCCACCACCAGCACCTTGATCTTTGGGAGGAGGGATGGGTCGTTGCGGATCAGGGAATCGAGCTTCTCGTAGGTAGTAACCACCACGTCTCCCCTCCCCTGCCCCTCTGCGTAGTCCCCAATGCTCAGCCCCACCTGGTAGCCCATCTCCTCCAGCACCCTGAAGTCCTCCCTCTTCTCCATAGCTATGCTCCTGAGAGGGGCAGTGTAGAAGGCCTTTCCTTGACCAGGCAGGAGGGAGTTCACTATAGATATCAGCCCCACGAGGGTCTTGCCCGAGGCAGTAGGGGTGGAGACGACAACGCTCTCCCCCCTCTCCACCCCAGCCTCGAGGGCCTTGGCCTGAGGGGGGTAGAAGGTGGTGTATCCTAGCCTCCTCATCAGCTCCTCTGTGCGGGGAGAGGGCATCTCTAGCCTACCGCCTTGTAGCACTGCACCCCCTTCTCATATATGAGGCCTTCCTTGCTCAACTTCCCCAAGATCTCCTCTACTTTGTGCCTCTCCACCCTCTTCTTCTCCATCTCCCCCACTATCTCCTCCAGCTTCACGCACTTCTCCTCTGCGCCCCTCCTCTTGATCAGGTCCAAGATCTCCCCCATGAGCCTCCTCTCGGTGAAGCTCTTCCCAGTCGTGATAACGCTCATGTCCATGACGCCGCTCTCCACGTCGAGGCCCACGCTCGAGAGGTACTCGGTCATGAGCCTTATGGCTGCAGCAGCGTCCTCCTCCGTCACCTCCTCCCTCAGCGCCATCCTAGCGTGAGCCTCAGCAAGCCTCACGAGGGACTCCAGCTGCCTGGCAGTAATGGGTATAGGCGACTGCCCGTCCTGCTGGTACTGGAGGGCTGCGCTCCTCATCTCCACGAAGAACTCCTCTATCAGCTTGCTCGCTGCAGGCGTGAGCCGGGGCCTCACGTACCTCCTAGCATAGATCACGTACTTCCTCAACAGCTCTGGCTCTATCTCTGGCCTCAGCTTCTCTGGCTCTGCATGGACTCCCAAGATGTGCCTCACCAGCTGCTGGTCCCTCCTCACGCTTATGGTGTCCCTCACCACGAAGATCAGGTCAAACCTTGAGAGGATGGTGGGGGGGAGGTTCACGTTGTCCACAAAGCTCCTCTTAGGATCGTACAGCCCGAGCTTCGGGTTGCCTGCTGCAAGAACAGAGGTCCTGGCGCTCAGCCTAGCCACTATACCTGCCTTGGATATGCTCACCTGCTGCTGCTCCATGGCCTCGTGTATCGCAACCCTGTCCTTGGGGTCCATCTTGTCTATCTCGTCTATCACTGCTACCCCCCCGTCTGCCAGCACTAGGGCTCCTGCCTCTAGGAAGAACTCGCCAGTCTTGCTGTCCCTCACCACTGCTGCAGTGAGCCCTGCTGCAGTGGAGCCCTTGCCCGTGGTGAAGACCGCTCTGGGTGCTATCCTGGCGGCAGCCTGGAGGAGCTGGCTCTTGGCAACACCTGGATCGCCGAGGAACAGCACGTGGATGTCCCCCCTGATCCTGCTCTCGTCCCTCAGAACTTTCTGCATACCCCCGAAGAGAAGGAGGGCCATTGCCTCCTTCAGGTTCCAGTGGCCGTAGATACCAGGGGCTATGCTTGCTACGATCTTCTCCTTCACCCACGGATCCTTGGCGAGTTCCATGATCTTCTCCTCGTCCTCCCTCGTTATCACGACCTCCTCCAGAGCTCTTTCTGAGACGCGAATGCCCACAGCCTCTACGTAAAGGTCCTGGTAGGGACTCCTCAGGTCCTCGTCGTAAAGCCTCACGATCCCTGTGATCGAGACCCTGTCCCCTGGCCTCACAGAGTCGACCAGGTCCTCAGATAGGTGCACAGGGATGCTCCTGGGCATCTGGCCCCCTGGGATGTCCTCTGGCCTCTCCTGAACTGCTATCTTCTGCCAGTCTATGAGCTGGGAGCGCTCTCTTAAGAGGGTGAACCTACCCCCTGCCTCCCCGCAGAGGGGGCATGTCGCAGGCCTCTCCACCCTCTCCCCTATCTCCTCGTCCTCTGGGGGCCACTCGAACTCCCCGCCGCATTTGTCGTGACGGAAGAGGGCCTTCAGGAGCTTGCTCTTGTGGGGGTGCATTCTCGTGACGATCCCCTCTATCTCCACGAGCTTCCCCACCTGCTCGCTCCTCACGTTCCTGATCTTGGTGACCTCGTACAGCCCCACTACCCTTACCCTGTACCTCCCCTTCTTCCCCACCAGCCCGTTCAGCTCCTCGCTGAACTCGCGCAGCACTAGCGCTGGCTTCTCGATCAGGGCCTCAGCAAGGCTCACGTCGAACCTGTAAAGGTCGCCGAACTCCACCACGAGGCTCCTCATGCCGAAGTTTATCATCCTCTGGAGCCTTGCCTTGTACCTCAGCTCCCCGCTCTCGTCCCTGAAGCTGTTCACGAACTCCCTGAAGGAGTCGCCGTAGGAGAGTGCTGTCTCGCTAGCCACCCTCCTCACCCCGCGAAATGCTCCTCACGTACCCCTTCCAAGCATCTACTCCCTCCAGCAGGTGGAGGTAGAGGGCTATCTCCTCTGGCGTCATCCTCTCCATTACTCCCCTCTCGCCCGCCTGCGCCAGCCTAAGCATTTTCCCAAGCCTTACATCTGCTAGGTCTACTATGTTCCTCTCAGCCCCCTCCCTGTCCCTTATTATGGCAGCGCTGGGGTTCTCCCTGATCAGGCTGTTCAGGAGCGCCACGAGCTCCCCTGCCTTCAGGTAGAAGTCGGGCTGGAGCGAGACCAGCTGCCCTGCGCTCTCCCCCCTCCTCTCCCTGAAGTGCTGCTGGTTTATGTGGCCTATGTCCAGGGGCGCTTCCCTTATGTCAGCATAACCCATAGCTTTGAGGAGCTTTGCCTGCCAGCGGGGGAGCTCCAGCTCGTCCCCCCTCCTGGCGTTAATGAAGCCAGAGGGGGTGGGGAGAGCAGGGTAGTCCTTCATGAACATAACTTTCACCTTCCTCTGCTGGTAGAGGAGCCTGGCGAGCTCCAACCTCTCCTTGATCATCTACCCCCTCCTTATTCATTAGCGGGGAGAAGTAAATAACTCGATCACCTCCTAATAAAGCCCTTGCGGGAGAGAGCAGAGGGGGCAGCTATGAGCGAGGCAGAGCTCCTGTGGGTGGAGAAGTACAGGCCTAGGACCCTCTCTGAGGTGGTGAACCAGAGGGAGGTGGTGGAGAGGCTTAAGCTGTTCGTGAAGGAGAAGAACATACCGCACCTCCTCTTTGCAGGGCCGCCTGGGACGGGGAAGACCACTGTCGCGCATGCCCTCGCCCACGACCTGTACGGGGAGAACTACTTGCTCCACATCCTGGAGCTGAACGCCTCTGACGAGAGGGGAATAGACACGATAAGGAACAAGGTGAAAGAGTTCGCAAGGAGCAGGACGGCCCCAGACATACCATTCAAGATAGTGCTCCTGGACGAGTCCGACAACATGACTGCTGATGCCCAGCAGGCCTTGAGGAGGCTGATGGAGCTCTACACTGCGTCTACCCGCTTCGTCCTCATAGCTAACTACCCCTCTAAGATCATAGACCCCCTCCAGAGCAGGTGCGCCTTCTTCAGGTTCGTTGCACTTAGCAGGGGGGACGTGGTGGGGAGGCTCAGCTACATTGCAGAGAGGGAGGGGGTGAAGTACGAGGAGGACGCCCTCGACGCGATCTACGAGATCTCCGAGGGGGACATGAGGAAGGCAATAAACGTGTTCCAGGCAGCAGCAAGCCTGGGCAAGGTTACTGTGGACTCCGTGTACAGGGTAGTGGGGCTTGCCAGGCCCAGGGAGGTGAGGGAGATGCTCGAGATGGCGCTCTCTGGCAACTTCGAGGAGGCAAGGAACGCGCTGAGGAAGCTTATGATAGAGTACGGGCTGAGCGGGGAGGACGTGGTGAAGCAGATCCACAGGGAGGTGTTCAGCTCTGACCTTAAGATACCAGAAGAGCAGAGGGTGCTCATAGCGGACTACATAGGGGAGATACACTTCAGGCTGGTGGAGGGGAGCGACGAGGAGATACAGCTCTCTGCGCTCCTAGCCTGGCTCTCCCTGCTAGGCAAGAGGGCGAGGCGTTGAGGAGGCTCCCCTGGTTCATAAAGCACAGGCCTAGGGTAGTGGAGGAGGTGATAGACCAGGAGGAGGCTAAGAAGGAGATCAGGGCGTGGCTCGAGGGCTGGCTGAAGGGGAAGCCACCTGCAGTGAGGGGGCTCCTGCTCCACGGCCCTGCAGGGGTAGGGAAGACGAGCCTCGTGGAGGCCTTTGCAAGGGAGCTGGACCTCGAGCTGCTCGAGCTCAACGCCAGCGACAAGAGGAGGAGGGAGGACCTGGAGAGGGTAGTTGTGGCTGCAGCTACGAGGAGGCCCCTCAGGAAGAGGCTCATGATCATACTGATGGACGAGGTAGACGGGATAGACCCGAGGGCCGACGAGGGAGGCATAGAGGTGCTCTCGAGGCTTCTGGAAAGAACAGTCAACCCTATAATCATGACTGCAAACAACCCCTGGAAGGACTCCCTTCGTCCCCTGCGCGAGAAGTGCAAGCTCGTGGCCTTCAAGGAGCTAACTGAGGCGCAGATAGTGGCGCTCCTGCAGAGGATATGCGAGAGGGAGAAGATCCTGTGCGACGAGAAGGTGCTCAGGCAGATAGCCTCGAGGAACAGGGGGGACGCAAGGGCTGCAGTGAACGACCTCCAGGTCCTAGCAGAGGGGGGCAACGTGAGCCAGGAGGCAGTGGAGGGGCTCTTGGACTGGAGGGAGAAGAGCATAAACATCTGGAGGACTCTGGGGGAGCTGTTCTACGCAGAGGAGGCCTGGAGGGCTAAAAGGGCAGTGACTCAGAGCGAAGAGGACTACGAGACGCTGCTGGCCTGGATAAACGACAACCTGCCCAAGAAGTACAAGGACCCGGCGGACCTGTACAGGGCTTACGAAGCTCTGGCAAGGGCTACGCTGATGCTGAGGAAGGCGAAAGCCACAGGGGAGTGGGGCTTCCTGAGGTACATGTTCGACCTCATGGGGCCCGGCGTGGCGCTCGCAAGGAAGGGGGAGGTGAGCAAGGAGAGGTTCAGCTTCCCAGAGAGGATCAGGGCTATGGCAGAGTCGAAGCCCATGAGAGAGCTCAGGGAGTCTCTGGCCCTCCTCATCGCGAAGAGGATCAGGACCTCGAAGGCGACAGTCAAGGCAGAGGTCCTCCCTTACCTCTTCGTCATCTTCAGGGAGGGCAGCGCAGAGGAGGCAGCTAGGCTCTCCCTTGGCTACGGGCTCTCTGAGGGAGCGATAAGGTACCTGGCAGGGAAGAGGGCAGAACAGGTTATGGAAGCAGCGGAGAGGGTGAGGGAGGCGAGGAAAGAGAAGGGGGAGGGGAGGAAGGGCCTTGACCGCTTCCGCTAGAGGATCTTGGAGCAGGTGGGGGAGAGGGGGCAGCCCTCGCACCTAGTCCTCCTTGGCTTGCAGTAGAGCCTTGCTATCACAGTCAGGGAGGCGTGGAGGAGCTTGAGCTTGTACAGGTCCCTCCCCAACGCCTCCTCTATCTCCCTCGCCTCCCTCCTCCCCAGCCTGATGCCGTAGCGGGAGAGCACCCTCTTTGCCTGCCTCGAGAGGGGGAAGAGGGGCTCGTTAAGGGCAAAGAGTAGGATCGCCTCCCTGGTCTCCCTGCCTATGGGGGCCAGCATGATCTTCTCCCTCAGCGACCCTTGAGCGAGGAAGGCCTCAGCTAGGATCTTCAGGTGCCTGGCCTTGGCCCTCCTGAACACTACTCCCCTTATCGCCTCCTCCAGCTCCCCCTCGGGCGCCCTTGCTATGGCCTCTGGGGAGTCCAGTCCTCTCTTGGCCAGCTCCCTCATGGCCCTCTCTGCCTGCTCCCACCTGTTCATCCGAACTAGGACGGCGGTGACCGCGATGTGGAACTGATCGCTGTAGCCAGCCCACCAGCTTGGGCTCTCTCCGGGGGAGGGGAACCACTTGTGCTCCCTCAGCTCCTCCTTGAAGTGCTCGAGAGCCTCCACAACTTGAGAGATCAAGTGGACCGGCCGGGATTTGAACCCGGGACCTCCGCCGTGCGAGGGCGGCGCTCTTCCAGGCTGAGCTACCGGCCCCTCCTTCAAGGCAGGAGAACCCTGGGCTAATTAAGCTTCTGCCTTCTTGGGGACTGCTATCTCAGAGGAGGGAGCGTAGGCGCCTCCAGCCCAAGTGTTCTCGCACTTCCTGCACTTCCAGATGCCCACCGAGACCCTCTCCACAGTGCCCCTCGCTCCGCAGAAGGGGCACTCGTGCTCTGCGTACATCTTCAGCAATATCTCCCTCACCCTCTTCCTCACGCTCACCCCATACCTAGCGCCGTACTTTCCTACTGGCCCCACTACCTTTGTCCTCCCCACGTTACTTCCCCCCCTGCCTCACCTGCTCCAGTGCTTTAAAGTAGATCTGCGCTGCCTCCTTCGACACCTTTATTGCCTCCTGCAGCTCCTCCACCCTCATGCCGCCGCTGCCCGTCTTCTGCGCCCCCACTACCCTCAGCTTCTCGTCAAAGGAGAGCACCAGCCTGTAGTCGGAGATCACCTCCTCCTCGAAGTTCGGGTCCACTATGATGAAGTTCCCTACCTTTGCAGTAGTTACTGTCACTACGTTGTGATCCACCTTTAGTCTTCTCCCCTTCGTCCCCTTCTTCACAGAGAGCTCCCCAGTCTCCAGCTCCTCGTAGTCTGGCAGGTCAGTGGAGAGGAGGGCTGCCATGGCAGCCAGCATGCTGGCGTCGAAAAGGTTCCCGTCGTGGTCTAGCACATAAACGTCTACCCAGAGGTTCCAGACCTTCTCCCCAGGCCTGAGCACAAGGGCTTCCAGATCTACTGCCTTCACCTCCCTCAGGCTCCTGTCAATTACCCTGGCGAGCTCTATAGCGTTCTCGTCAGGAGGCCCAGGCTCGAATATGGGCGATGCTAGAGGCACGTTCTCTGCGTGAACTACGAGCACCCCCTGGCTAGGCGTGTCCTTGAAGGGGCTCGCCGTCTCAACCTTAACTCCAGCCAGCACCTGCGTGTTCCCCAGCTTCACAAGGGCTGAACCCTCTGCCTTCTCCAGCACCCCCACCTTGATCTCTGGCTGCCTGGGCGCCTTAATGCTCCTCCCGTCCTCCCGAACTCCCCTCTTGTAGAGGTTCAGGTAGGACTGCCTCTTGAGCGAGGGCACAATGGGGAGCTTGAAGGGAGTTATGCTCACTCCTCCACCACCTCGTAGCTCTGCCTCAGCACGTTCTTCTGCATAGCCACAAGCTGCTCTATGGCCTTCAGCGCCATGGAGAGTCCCCTGCTTACCTCCTCCTCTGTGAGCACTCCGTTTAGCTGGAAGAGCGTGATCAATCCAAGATCAGGGGCTGCAGCTACTGGCATATCTGCCTCTCCGGCAGAGTCCTCCGCCTCGTCCACGTCCAGCACTAGCGTGCCAGCTATCTTCCCCACTGCCACGCTCCCCACGAGCGCCTTCATCGGCAGGCCTGCGTCTGCTAGAGCTAGGGAGGCAGCAGTTATCCCTGCAGCCCTAGTGCCCCCATCTGCCTGGAGAACCTCCACGAAGACATCTACAACAGTCCTAGGGTACTCTGAAGTTATGACCACGTCCTCCAGGGCCTCCCTAATCACCTTGGAGAGCTCCACCTCCCTCCTGGAGGGAGCAGGGCTCTTCCTTTCTGAGGTAGAGAAGGGGGCCATGTGGTACCTGACCCTCAGTATGGCCTTCTCTGGCAGGACCATGAACCTCTGGGTGGGCTCCCTGGGGCCATAGACTGCTGCGAGCACTTTCGTCTTCCCGTACTCCACCATGGCTGAGCCCGAGGCATTGGCCAGGACCCCTACCTTCATGCTCACAGGCCTCATCTCGTCAGGCCTTCTCCCGTCGTGCCTCAGGCCCCTCTCGTCTATCCCGACCTTTGCCTTCATATCCCCTTCCTCCTCCTCTCCTCCTCTATGAAGTTAGCTACCCTCTCTGTCAGGCCGGGGACGTGGGCTTCCCTCTCTATAAGCTTTATGGCCATGACAGCTATTGCCTCAAGCTCGGGGCTAGGGCAATCCACGTGGACCATGCCGTTAACTGCTGGGAACAGGGAGCACCCCGTCTTCTCCTCTATCAGGGCTGCCATGCTCCTCTTCTTCCCAATTATCCTGGGGATCCTGGCAGGCGGGACGTCGATCACAGCTCCTCTAATGAACCTCCCGAGCCCCTCCCCTTGCACTGTGAGGAGGGGGCTCCTCGTCTTGTCGAAGGCAGCTATCCTGGCCTTCACGTATTCCCCTGGCTTCAGTATCTGATAAAGGTCATCAGTAGAGGGGTTGAAGGCCCTCCCCAGGAAGTCCTGGGCGTAGAGGAGGGCAGAGTAGGGGGAGTTTATGTCCACGCTCCAGCTCGTGGCCCCCACTGACTCCACGAGCCCTATCACTATGTCCCCTGGCTTCGGCATGTATATGCTCTTGAGAGGCACGAAGTGGGCCTTCCCCTCCCGCTGCGAGAGCATGCCCACAACCGTGACCACTTTCTCCTGGCCCAGCTCTGCCACGAAGGGCCTCTCTATCTCTGTCTTTGAGTCTAGCCTGTCGCCAGGGAGCACTATTTGTCCATAGGCCTTCATCACGACACCACCCTCACGTTAACGTTAGCCCTCCCCTTGGCTATCTCCTGCACCTTGTTTATGACGTCCACCTGCGCCCCTGCTGGGACCTCTAGCTCCACCTTCAGGCTCCCGTCCTTCAGCCACTCGCTCCTCTTCACCTCTCCCATCCTCTTCGCCTCTGACATAGCCCTCCCCGCCACGTCGGAGGGGACTGTGATCTCCAGCAGGGCCCTCGCTATCTTTATGGGCATTATGCGGGCAAGTTTGGAGACTATCTCGATCGCCTGGCTCTCTGCGTCCCTGTAGAGATCCACTGAGACTCCGGCCTGCTCCATGGCTGCCTCTATCCTCTGCTCAGGTATAGGGAGCCTCGTCTTCGGGTCTATGGCGTTCCTGACTATGTAAGCTATTACCTTCCTCCTCTTCGCCTCCAGGAGCCTCCTCCTCTCCTCCTCTGTGAGCTGTATCTTGCCCTCCCTCAGTATCCTCTCTGCTATAGCCCTCACGTCCTCGGTCCCGAAGGCCCTCTTGAGGCTCTCTGGGCTTGCCTTGAGGGCCTTCTTGCTGTCCTTGAAGACTGTGTCGGACCAGAGGACCTCGTCTATCTCCACCTTCTCTCCCTCCTTGTACCTGAAGGCGCTCTCCGGCCTCACGAGAACCTCGAACCTCTCCCCCTTGATCTCTAGCCAAGCCACCACGTAACTCTGCTTTTTGGACAAAGCTGATCCCCTGAGGAGGAGCTATATGTTCTTCCCCACCCTCTTGACGAACTCGACCAGCTCTGAGGGGGACAGCTTCCTGTAGCTCCTCTCCTTTGCATCTACATAGCCCACCTCCACCAGCTCGTGGAATGCTGGCAAGAGGGCCTCCTTCTTCTCGTCCCCTGCAGAGAGCCTGCTCCTCAGGAGAGCCTCGATGGAGAGCTCTATCATTGCCTCTATGCTGAGGTCCTCCCTGTAGTTTTTCTCGAAGAAGGCGTTCACGTAGCTGTCCCCTATGCCTATTGCCACAGCCTTGTAGCTGAAGTACTGCCCACCTGGATCCGTCCTGTAGAGCTTCACCTGACCTCCAGGGTTAACGCCGCCGAATATGAGGGCTACGCCAAAAGGCCTCACTCCCCCGTGCTGCGTGTAGGCCTGCTTTATGTCAGCAACTGCCTTCGAGAGGTACTCCACAGTTGCCTGCTCCCCGTAAACTAGCCTGTGCCTCACTGCAATGACTCTCACATAGTCTATGAGCACCCTCCCGTCGCTCCCCATGCCAGCAAAGGCTACCCCTACGTGGTCGTCCACCTTGTATATCTTCTCCACATCTGCCACGTCGAGGAGGGCAGAGAGCTTCCTCTTCTCTGCTGCCAAAACTACGCCGTGAAGGCTCTTCACCCCTAGGCTAGTCCAGCCCTTCTTCACGGCCTCGAAAGCGTACCTTACCTGGTAGAGATCTCCCTCTGGGGAGAATATGGTGGCAGCCCTGTCGTAAGCCATTACCTGGGGCGTTGCAAACGCCAAACGCCTCACCTGATTTTAGCACTGCCCTCTAAGGCTTAAATTGGGATCTAGGAGTGGACCCCCTCTCTCTGGCCCTCAGCGCCCTGCTGGGCTTCCTGGGAGGAGTGATTGGAGGCTATGCAGTGAGGAGGGTAGGAATTCCCTCGCCCCTGCTCCTCTCCCCCAAGAAGGAGAGGAGGAGGTACGTGGTCTTCGAGGCAGTGACAGCAGAGAGGCTCACGAAGGAGGAGGTGAACAAGGCCTTCGTGGGAGCGATGAGAGAGCTATATGGGGAGCTGGGGCTCATAGCCAGCAGGGCAAGGCTGGTGGAGTACGACGAGGAGAGGAGGAGGGGAGCAGTGAGGGTGAGGAGGGCCTTCAGGGATCACGTGCTGGGAGCTCTCGGCTACGTAAAGGAGGTAGGGGGCAAAAGGGCAAGGCTGGTGCCCATAGCCACTACTGGGAGCGTTAGGAGGGCAAGGAGGCTCATCTCCTAGCCCCGCTCGCCACTATCTTGATCACGTCGCTCTCCTTGAGCTCGTAGGACTCCCCTACCCTCTGCTTCGTCTTCGCGTTTATAGCGTACAGGAAGGTCTCGCCCAGCTCAGTGTGGATCCTGTAGGCTAGCTCTCTCGCCTTTGTGCCCTTTGGCACGAGCAGCACGTCTGGCAGCACTCTGCCCTGCTTGTCTGTGAACTTGTTCGGATCCTCCACAGGGTATACGGGGATGAGGGAGAGGCTGTCAAAGAGGGCTGTGTTTATGGCTTCCTGAACTCCTGTGGAGCCCCACCTGCGGGTTATGTCAGCAACCCTGTCCAGCACCCTCTTGACCTCGGGAGGGAGAGGCGAGATCACCTGGAACTCCCTGTCCCCCGGGAGGTAGTCTATGAGCCCCTTCGAGGCTGCCCTCCTCAAGGCCAGCTCTGAGAGGGCGCTCGTCGGCATCACTGGAACGCCCTTGTACTCCTCCCTGAGCCTCCTCACGTTCTCCTCTGCTGGACTCACGTCCACCTTGTTCGCGACTATGACCAGAGGTTTGGAGAGCTCCCTGAGGCGGGAGGCGAAGGCCCTCAGCTCCTCCTTGCTCCAGGAGGAGAACCTCTTGTTCTCCAGCCCTGAGAGCATGATCGCCTCTGCGACTTGCCTCCTCGTCACCCCCAGCCCTGAGAGCCTCTGGGCTATGGAGCCTGCAGCGTCCAGAGCCACAGAGGTGTCCAGCTGCCTTGCAATCCTCTCCCAGTCCTTGGCTATGATGGAGAAGAGCCACTCCTCGAACTCGAAGACCATCTGCCTCACCTCCTCCACTGGATCGTAGCTCCCTGGTTTCACAGGCCTCCCCTCCTCATCTGTAGAGCCGCTGGCGTCCACCACGAGTAGGAGCACGTCAGCCCTCCTCACGTGGTCGAGGAACCTGTTGCCCAACCCCCTCCCCTCGTGAGCTCCTGGCACCAGGCCTGCCACGTCTATGATCTTCACAGGGATGAACCTCTGGCCCCTCTTGCAAAAGCTGTTGCCGGGGTCGCAGCCTGGGAGGCCCAGCTCTACGTGCACGCAGGTTTTCCTTGCATGCGTGATGCCCACGTTAGGGTCTATGGTAACGAAGGGCCTGTTCTCTATGGGCACTGCTATCTCGGTGGCTGCAGAGAAGAACGTGGACTTGCCAGTGTTCGTCTTCCCCACTATCCCTATGAGGATGTTAGTGGGCTCCATGGCCTCCCCCGCTGAATGTCTCCTCAGGCTAATATTCTGTCAATGACGTAGGAGGGGACAGAGGTGAGCCAAGACTTGGCCCTCCAGGCAGGGATGCCGAAGGAGGAGAGGAGGCCTATGACGGAGAGGGGGCTCCACATATCCTGTGGGGAGGAAGCGTCGCTCGAGATCACCAAGTTAAGGTCAAGCGCGTGCGCCTTGTGGCTAATCTCGTAAAGGAGGGCGAGCCGTCTCCCGCTGAGCCCCCCCAGCGAGAGCTCAAGGGCCCCCCACCCCCTGCTCCTGAAGAGCCTAGCCTCAGACCTGTCAATGAACCTCTCTACCTCCTGCTCGACCCTTATGAGGTGAACGCTCTTGCTCACAGAGGAGTAGCGGAGCGCGTCCAGGCTCTTGGGCCTCGCAGCTGTGATCACTCCCCTCCTTGCGACCTTGTCAAGGGCCCTCCTCATCTCTGCCCTCGTGGAGCCCTCCACTGTTACCCTAGGAACCACCCTAAGCCCCAGCTCCTCAGCAGCCCTCTCCACCTCCTCCCACTCCAGCCCCTCAGAGAGCTCCAGGGAGAGGCGGGAGAACCTCAGCTCCTTTGCCCTCCTGAGCATCTCCAGCGCTGTCTCCCTGTCCTTAGGCCTTATGGAGAGGTCTACGTAGATTCTAGCGCCACCCCGTAAGCCCTAAGCGCCTCCTCCCTTTTCCCAGAGAAGGAGAAGCGCACCCTCACCACGTCGTCAGAGTCCTCCAGCGCCAGCCTCCCAAGGAAAGCCTCCTGCTTGCTCAGCCTGAGGAACAGGTCTCCCCCCTTGTCCACTCTAGCCCCCAAGGTGGCCTTCAGCCTTGCCCTGTCCAGCTCGTCCAGGCGGGAGAGGAGGTACCTGAAAGCAGCCTCGCCCTCCTTCAGCGTTGCTGTGAGGACCTCTATGGTGTTGCCGTGGTGGCCCTCCAGCTCCTCCGCATCTATGCTTGCCTTCTCCCTCAGCTCTGGGGGAAAGACCTCCAGGAGCGCCTTCAGCACCTTCTCCCTCCTCTCAGTGGCGTGCACATATACCCTAGCCTCTACAGAGGAGATCACGAGGGCCCCCAGGACAGGAGAAGGTGGGAGTTTATTTCTCTGGCCTTATGAGCCTCGAGCCCCTGCTGGCCTCGTGGCGCCTCCTCCTCTCCCTCTCCCTCTGCTTGATCCTCCACTTCTGCTTGTGCGTTCCCTTCAGCCCTCTCGACTTCCTGAGGCCCCTCATCTTCCTCCCAGCGCTGGTGAGGCCCCTCTGAGGCCTCCCCCTATGCTTCCCGCTGGCTACCCAGCTCAGCTCGGGGTCGCTCGTCACAGAGGGGTGGTGGGGGTCTACGAGGATCACCTCGTACCAGACATATCTGCCGTCCTCCCCCACGTAGTAGCTGTTGAGCACCACCATGTTCCTGTGCTTTACCTGAGCCCTCTCCTCTGCTATCAGCCTCACGCTCTTTGCGGGAGCAAAGCCATAGACTCCCATCCTCTTGGGCCTCCTCCCCTTGTTAGGCCTCTGCTTCCTCATGCCCCCTTTCCTTACCCTCACCCTCACCACTGTAATCCCCTGCTTTGCCTTGTAGCCCAGCTCCCGAGCCCTCTCAGGCCTCGTGGGGTTCTCCACCTTCGCTACAGAGGGCTGCTTCCTCCACTCCACGAGCCTCTCCCTCATTAGCAGGCCGTGCTCCCCTTCGTAAGGCTTCTTCCACAGCTCCCTCATGTAGTGGTACGCTGACCTTGCCATCCCCTCTTCCCCCCTAGCCTCCCTCTGGAGCCTTATAAGCTAGCCAGCAATCGAACCTCTCCCCCCTCTCCACGTCCCTGTTCACCACGCACCCTGGCCATATCCAGGCATAGGAGCCGATCTTCACCCCGGGCATTATGGAGACGTTTATGCCCGTCTTCGCATAACCTCCGATGAAGGCGCCCAGCTTTCTGAGGTCGCTGCTCACCCTCTTCCCCTTCACGTTAACCTTTACTGGCTCATCGTCGAAGCGGAGGTTCGCCGTTATCGTCCCTGCCCCAAGGTTCACGTGCTCCCCTACCACGCTGTCGCCCACGTAGTTCAGGTGGGGAGCCTTTGAGCCCTCCATGATCAGGGATCCCTTTACCTGAGCGAAGGCCCCGACGTGGGCCCCTTCGAGGACCACAGTGTAAGGCCTGATGTGGGAGTGAGGCCCCACCTTAGCCCCCCTCCCTATGAAAGCAGGCCCCTCTATGACTGCAAAGGCCTTCACCTCAGCCCCCTCTTCCACGTAGACCTTCCCCTCCAAGACTGCCCTCGGGCTCACCTCGCCCCTGACCTCCTCCCTGAGCTCTCGGTCCAGCGCCATACTGTTCACTAGGAGGAGGTCCCAAGGCCTGCCCACGTCCCTCCACCCCCTCCCGAGGCTGCCCGCTGAGACGCTCTCCCTCCTTGCTAGCTCGTTCAGCGCATCTGTGACCTCGTATTCCCCGCGCGGCGAGGGCTTGAGCGCCTTCAGCACCTCTAGCACCTCGTAGTCCAGCCTCAGCGCCCCTGCAAAGACAAGGTTG
Organism: Acidilobaceae archaeon; assembly: GCA_039630105.1. Lineage (GTDB taxonomy): Archaea > Thermoproteota > Thermoprotei_A > Sulfolobales > Acidilobaceae > DSZV01. The sequence continues at coordinate 12,302 of JBCNVO010000049.1, read as the reverse complement.
CTGATCCCCTCCCCCTCCCCTGGCTTCTCCCTCACCCTTTGCAGCTCCCCCTCCTTCACCTCTACAGCGCCGTACTCCCAGGGCTTGTCGACCTCTGCGACCAGAAGGGAGGGGGAGGGGAGGCGGGAGAGGAGCTCATAGCCCTCCCTGAGCATGAAAACGTCGGAGTATATAATCGTGTACTCCCCAGGCCCCCCGTGCTCCATTGCCCTCGCTATTGCATGTCCCGTCCCTAGCTCTCCCCCCTGGTCCACGAGCTCCCCTCCCCCACAGCTCCTCAGGGCCCTCTCCAGCTCCTCCTTCATGTAGCTGGTAACGACGATCACTCTGTCGAAATCTGCCTGCTCCCTTGCCAGCCTCAGGTGCCTGCAGAGGAGGGGCTCCCCCAGCACGGGCATGAGGGGCTTAGGCCTCGTCTCTGAGAGAGGCCTTAGCCTCTCCCCTTTCCCTGCAGCCAGGAGGACGAGGGCCTTCAAAGCTCTCTACGCTGCCCTCCTCTCTACGGGCGATATGACCACAGCCTTCTCAGGTCCGCCTGGGCCTGGGACCCAGAGGAGCTTGGACTTCACTATCTCTATCTTCCTCATCGGGTACACCCTCCTCACGACAGGCTCTGCCTGCTGAGGCAGGCTCCCCTGCCTGTCCCCGTATATCACCCCCATTATCAGCTCGTCCAGGGTCATCTCCTTAGCTCTCTCTACGAGCAGCTCCCTCATAGCTCTCCTTATGGCCCTCTGCTGGCTTGTCTGGCACTTGAAGCGGGTCCATGCGACAGTAGTCAGCCTGAGGCCGTAGCCGTCCTTGGTCCAGAGGTCCACTATGGCAGTCACCTTGGAGCTCCTCCTCCTCGTGAGGCTCCTCACGTAGTCCCTCAGCAGCTCGTGGCCCTTGAACCTAGTCATGGCTGTGGAGCCCTCCACCTTCACTATCTGGAAGTAGAGCTTCACGTGACCGTAGGTGAGGTCTCCAGTTATGTCGAAGAGGGTCGTCTCTATGACCCTCCCCAAGAGCTTGCCTGGCTCGTCAGCTGGGGTCACGCCTAGTACTATGTTGCCGAAAAGGGGTGGTGCCTGCACCTGGTACCACTTCTTCACCTTCCACTTGTCCCTTACAGCCTTGGACATTAGGACCCCTCCCCCCTTCCCTTGCTGAACCTTATATAGCTCCTTCCTCCAGGGCGTCGAGAGCTGCCCTGAGGGAGAGGAGGAGGTCGTCCAGCGTGTTCCTGAGGCTCAGGAGCCTCTGGGGGTCCTCGCAGCTCAGCTCCACAAGACACTCCAGGGCCCCCTCTGCCTGGCGGCAGCTCACCTGAAGCCATTCGGGGGCTCGAGCGTTGTCTGGTTCCACTGCCTCGAGGAGGGCTGCTGCGCTCTCAGTGCTCACCTTAACCCTCGCTATGCACCTTTCCCCAGCCAAACGAGACCCTCCCTCCACTCTCCTACCCTCCTAGCTGCCCCATATCCAAGCGCTTCCTCCAGCTGGAGCGGCGAGGCAAAGAGGCCCTCCTCCCCTCTGAAAGCTATTATGGAGTCCTGCTCCACTGCTTTCATGACCCTCAGGGCCCTCCAGAGCAGGGTGGGAGAGTCTCCTTTCGAGATCGGTGCTTCGTAAACCTTCAGCCTCAGGTTCCCCCTCCTCGTAACCCCTCCCCTCACCAGCTCTGCTAACCTCTGGGCATACCCCTCAAGCCTGGCCTCTGCCATAGGGTACTCGTAGGGGAGCTCTGCGACTGTTGCCGCAACCCTCCCCAGGTCCAGAGATGCCTCTGCAGCGTAGAGCAGCGCGTGGGATGCCTCGCGTGGGTCTGTGAACGGGAGAGTCCTGTTCTCAGATATCAAAAGCCCTCCCACCACCTCCTCTGGCTCCAGCTTTAGCTTGAACTTGCTCTCCGCATATTCTAGCACTGCCACAGCGAGCCTCTCCACAGCTTTCCCCTCCAGCTTCGCGAGCTCTCCCCTCATCCCCTCCCCCGCGCCGAAGGAGAGGAGCTCCCTGCACCCCTCCCCTGTGCCTGTGATGCCCGGGTAGTAGGGATCGAGGGTGTGGGTCATGGCAGTACAGGCGTCCCTCTCATGTGGCCTGTAGACCTTCAGCACAGTCTTCATGGAGAGGGAGAGGCTGGCGTTAGATCTGAGCCTCTCCAACAGCACCTGGTCCAAGCCTGAGAACCTGCCTATCCTCTCCACGTACTTGCTTGCATATGAACCCGCCAAGGCCAGGAGGGAGAGCTCTGAGTCCAGGCCCTCCAGCATGAGGGCGAGCGTTGCAGAGCAGCTCCCCTCCCCCTCCACGTAGGTGGTGCCGTGAACAGGTATCGACTTGAGCTCCCCAGAGGAGAGGGCCACGAGCCTCCTCTTCACGTCCTCTGTCCTGTAGTTCAGCTCCCTGTAGCCCGTCAGAAAGCTCTCACCCTCCACTACCCTAGGGGGCTCTGGGGTCACCTTCAGCGCTGCCCTGACGCCGAGCTTAGAGGAGTACTGGAAGAGGATGGCTGAAGCTATGAGGGGATCGAGCGCTGGGTACGAGTATATGCGGAGGAGCTCTGCCTCGTTGAGGAGGGCCTCGAGGGACTTCCTGGCAGTCCCTATCTCCCTCTCAAGGGTGAGGGGGGAGAGGGTGAGCTTGAGCACTAGCCCTCTCCTGCCACAAGGAGCTTGGCCCTCTCAGGGCTGTACTCCCAGTCCTTCGGGAGCTTGCCGACCCTCTTGTAGTACTTCACGAGCCTCCTGATCCGGGACTCTGTGTCCACGAGGCCCCTCTTCGCGTTCGTGTCCTTTGGGTGCTCGTCCAGGTGTCTCCTCACGTTAACTGCTTTCCTCATGAGGCTGAGGAGGTCCTCTGGTATCTTCGGCTCCATCCCCTTCTCTGCCAATACCTCTGTCACAGTCTTGCCGAGGACAGGCTTCACCAGCGGGATCCCGAACTGGTCCCTCAGTATCAGCCCTATCATGCTAGGCCTATAGCCCTTCCTCGCCAGCTCCTCTATTATCATCTCCACCTCCTCTGGCGTGAAGCTCAGCCAGCTCGGGGGCTGGGGCCTCGCAGGCCTCGTGGAGCCAGATCTCCCCTTCTCCTTCTTCCTGTTCAACTCTCTCCCCTCTGCTCCCCTCTCCCAAGGGTTTAAAAGTTATGGGCTCCCCTCGTTCTGGGGGCTCTGCATGAGGCTGGAGCTAGCGAAGAGGAACGCTGCGGAGATCATTACAGAGGAGGAGCTGGCCTCAGCCCTCGAGGGGAGGCCTAAGGGGTACATAGGCTATGAGCCCAGCGGCTTAGTCCACGTGGGCTGGCTCGTCTGGATGTTCAAGGCAGCAGACCTGGTGGAGGCAGGTGTGGACTTCACGATACTAGAGGCGAGCTGGCATGCCTACATAAACGACAAGCTGGGCGGAGACATGGAGCTGATCAGGGAGGCTGCCTGGCTGGTGAGGGAGTACATGAGCTCCCTCTCCCTGCCAGTGGAGAAGATCAGGTTCGTGGACGCAGAGGAGATGGCCTCTGACGAGAGGTACTGGGCCCTCGTGCTCGGAGTTGCGAAGAGCTCTAGCCTTGCCAGGATAAAGAGGGCCCTCACAATAATGGGGAGGAGGGCAGAGGAGGCTGAGATAGATGCCTCTAAGCTTATCTACCCAGCTATGCAGGTAGCAGACATATTCTACCTCGACCTGGACATAGCGCTGGGAGGCATGGACCAGAGGAAGGCACACATGCTGACCAGGGACGTGGCAGAGAGGGCAGAGATGAGGAAGCTTTACTCCAGGCTCATGGGGAGGGAGCTGAAGAAGCCTGTAGCGATCCACACCCCCATAGTCTCAGGGCTGCAGGGAGCCCAGAGGATGGAGGGGGCTGAGGTGGACGAGCTTTACGCAGAGGTGAAGATGAGCAAGTCAAAACCAGAGACTGCAGTGTTCCTCCACGACCCCCCCGAGCTCATAGAGGAGAAGCTGAGGAAAGCTTACTGCCCCCCCAAGGTGCTGGAGGGGAACCCTGTGATAGAGATAAACAGGTACGTGCTGGCAGCGAGGGGGGGCTACAGGCTGGAGGTGGAGAGGCCAGCAAGGTACGGCGGGCCGGTGACCTTCACTGACGAGAGGGAGATGGAGGCTGCATATGCTAGAGGGGAGCTACACCCCTTGGACCTGAAGGTCGCTACGGCAAGGGCTCTCTCTGAGCTGCTGAGGCCTGCAAGGGCTGCGGCAGGGAGGGGGAGAGCCAGCGAAATAATAGAGAGGATATCGAAGAGGGTGACTAGGTAGACTATATAAAGATCAAAGCCCCCCTAGCTGCTGGGTAGGTGCGGCGACTTGAAGTACCTGATCAAGGCCAGGATAGAGATAGACGGGAAGGTGGACAGGCACGACGTGATCGGAGCCATCTTCGGCCAGACTGAGGGATTGCTTGGACAGGAGTTCGACCTGGAGGACCTGCAGGAGAAGGACAAGATAGGGAGGATGCAGGTAGACCTGAAGCAGGTGGGGAGCAAAACTGTGGGCTCCATCCAGCTCCCCAGCAACCTCGACAGGGTTGAGACTGCAGTTCTTGCAGCAATGCTGGAGGTGATCGACAGGGTTGGGCCTTATGCTGCCCGCGTGGTGGTTGAGGACATAAAGGACCTGAGGACGGAGAAGTTGAAAGTGATCATAGAGAGGGCAAAGGAGATCATAAGGAAGATCAGGGAGAGCGAGCCCGACATCAAGGAGGTGCTCAGGCAGGTAGAGGGGGAGGCGGAGAAGGCTCCCAGGCTGATCGAGTATGGCCCAGAGAAGCTCCCTGCAGGCCCTGACGTGGAGGGGGCTGACACTGTCATAATAGTGGAGGGGAGGGCTGACGTCATAAACCTCCTGAAGTATGGCTACACCAATGTCGTTGCAGTGGAGGGAGCTAAGGAGTCCCTGCCAGAGAGCGTGAAGAGGCTGGCGCAGAACAAGAAGGTCATATTGTTCGTGGACGGCGACAGGGGCGGGGAGCTCATTGCCAGCAGCGCGATAGGACAGATCAAGGTGGATTACGTAGCCAGGGCGCCGAGAGGGAGGGAGGTGGAGCAGCTCACGGGGAGGGAAATAGCTAAGGCTCTGAGCGAGATGGTCCCTGCAGGGGAGTTCCTCAAGGAGCTGAGGCCTCCAGAGCAAAAGGTGGAGCAGAGGGAGGAGGTGAAGGAGCAGAGGGTAGAGGTCAAGGAGGCGAAGCCTCTCACAGTGCCAGAGGCAGAGGTGCCTCAGGAGGAGGAGAAGAGGCCTGCAGAGGTCACCCTAGCTCTCCCCAAGTCTGTGCTGGGGGAGACGGAGAAGCTGAAGGGTACCCTGGAGGCAGTACTCTTCGACCAAAACTGGGCAGAGGTGGGGAGGGTGAAGGTAAAAGACCTCTTCAACGCCATCCAGTCGCTCGAGCAGGGGAAGGCCTTCGCAGTGATCTTCGACGGCATCATAACGCAGAGGCTCGTGGACCTGGCAGCAGAGAAGGGAGTTACTTTCCTCATAGGGGCGAGGATGGGCACGAAGCTCTCCTACAGGCCTCCTAACGTGAGGGTGCTCACCTTCAGCGACATAACCTAGAAGAAGTCCTTGAGGGTCCGCCTGGGGAGGAGCTGGGACTCCTTCACGCCAAAGTAGCCCAGTATCCTCATGGCTGCCGGGATCAGCTGTTTCTCCACATAGTACTCCTTGTCCACCTCCTCCCAGCTGGTCATGAAGTAGGGCTTTGCCCTCGTGTAGAGAGGCCCTGGGCCCTTGACTATAACGTAACCTACCTTGCTCCCCGGCTCCACCTTTATGCCCTGCTTCACCATCATCTTTGCTGCAGTCACATGGGCCTGCTCAGCCTTGTACTCAGTGAGCCTCCTCGTTATGGTCTTCCATATGACCAGCTTGTCCATGCTTACCTTCCCCTCCCTCACCCTCTTCCCCATTTCCTTCACATACCCTACCGCCTCCTCCACCCTCCCCGTCTTGAGGACGATCTCTGCAACTGCAGTCTGCGTCTCCTTTGCCAGCTCGCTCCAGTCCCCCCTCACTGCCTCGAAGCCTGCGACGTCTATCTTCCCCTCTTCTGTGAGCCCCACGTACCTCTTCTTTGCCTCTGTGAAGAACACCTTGCGGTACACCTTGTCCACCCTTATGTCGAAGCCCAACTCCCCCTCCACGAAGGCTACCAGCTGAGCAACCCTCTCGCTGTTCCTCACGAAGAGGCTGTCTGTGTCGCTGTATATGACCTCTATGCCCAGCTCCCGCGCCTTTGCTATGGCTGTCCTTATGAGGCTCCTCCCCCAGGCTGTGACTGCCTCAGCGCACTCCCTGCAGTACCACCTGGCGTTGGGCCAGCCCATGTAGCCATAGCTTGCGTTGGCGAGTATCTTTATGGCCTTCTGCCTCTCGTCCAGGAGCCTGTGCTCTGGGCTCCCCTTGGGCAGGCCTTCCATTGCCCTCCTGATCTCCCTCCTCCAGCGAAGGAACCTCTCGAGCACCTCCTTGAAGAACCCTGGGGGCTCCTTCCTGAAGGAGTGGCCCACCTCTGGAGCAACATAGCCCTCCCCCCTCGTGTCTGGCCCCACGTTGTACTTCACCATTATGTTGGGGTACATGCTCGCGAAGTCTAGCACAGCCACGTTCTCGTGAATCCCAGGCCTAGGCTCCAGCACTATGGCTCCCTCGTAGCTCTCCTCCCCCCTCTCCTCCCTGTTAGGCACCAGCTCCCCTCTCTTGAAGGCCTCCCTCATGAGCCTCCACTCGAGCCTGTAGCCAGTGCTCGCGCTCATGACCTGATCTAGGGGGAGGCCGCTGATCTGGCTCATCTGAGCCCCGAAGGGGAGGAACTTCTGAGCTAGCCCCATAGTGGAGATCACGTCGTGCTTGAGGTACTCCCTCAGCACCTCCCTCTTTGCCTTGTCTTTCCAGTACTCCCCTATCTGCCACCACTCGAGGAGGACCCTCTTCTCCTTGGGCATAACGCCGAGGTAGTCTGCCACCTCGTCCAGGCTCTTCACCTTCACCTCCCCCAGGCCAAAGGCGAAGTCCAGCAGGTCCACGTTGAGCCTCCCGGGCACAGAGTAGTGGCCATAGGCGCCGCTCTGCGGCTCCTCCCCCCTCCTCCCTACCCCCAGCTCCAGCCCCAGGACCTTAGCCCTCTCTAGCAGGTAAGGCCAGTCGAACCTGTTTTGGTTGTAGCCCACTATTATGTCAGGGTTTAGCCTCCTCACCTCTTCCACGAACCTAGGTAGGAGCTCCCTGTCATCCTCTGCCTCGAGTACCTTCAGCTCCCCCTCAGAGCTCATGAGCCCTATCATGATAACTGGGTCCCTCTGCGGGTCCGGGGTCCTCTGCTCGTTGAAGACCTCTATGTCGAAGGCAAGTACTCTGAGGCCCTCGAGCGGGTCCACGTTTGCCCTGCTTGCCTCCTCCTCTATCTGGCCCCTCACGAGGAAGGTAGCGTCAGTGCCATAGTGATCTTCTACCTCCTCCACCCTTGCCACGTACCACCTCATGGGGTAGAGGTTCATGTCTATGAGGAACCTCATGGAGAACCTTATGTCTGCCTCCAGGACCTCCAGAACTCCGTGCAGCTCCTTTGCCTCCTCCCTGTAGTCCCTCACGCTCCCTGGCACCAGCGTGGTTACCTTGAGGGCCTTCACTGGCCTCCCGAAGTACCTCCTGCCCACCTCCTCCACGGAAACTATGGGGCTGGCCTGTTTGGAGAGGGCGAGTATCTCCTTCGCGACCTCTGCGCCCCCTGCCAGCACATAGAAGTAGGGCCTGAAGCCCTCGTAGCATATGGTGGCCCTCCTCCCGTCGGAGAGCCTGGAGAGCATGAGTATCCTGGGCTCCTTCCCCACGAGCTCGTAGCTCACGTCCAATAACTGGAAAGTGACCTCCAACCTCTCCCCACGAAATAGGGAGCAGGAGGTTTTATTGAGATATCTCTTGAGCCCTCCTCCTTACCTCCTCCAAAGCCAGCTGCTCGTTTGGCCTGGCGCTCTGGAGGTCGAAGGGGTACTTGCTCAAGAGGAGCTTCACGCTCCCGTCCTCCAACCTGGCGAAGAGCTGAGGCAGCCAGGCCATCCCCAGATCGTCCGTCTCCCCGTGCTCTATGGCAAACACGTAGTCCTCGGAGATCACCTCCAGCTCCACCCCTAGCTCCTGACTCAGCGTTTTCGCCAGCTTGAGCCAGTCCTTGTGGAGGGGGTGGTGCTCAGCTGTGTCAAGTATGACCTTAGATATCTTGGGCATCCTGGTCACCAGTTTCCCTCCCCCTTGGGCCCTTTTATCTTGATCTCCTCGCAGACAGCCTTCATGACTAGGGCGTCCTTGTCCAGTATTGGGCTCTCGCTTATCGTGACAGCGCTGTAACCCAGCTCCAGATAAGTCTTGCAAACTATGGCCCACTCAGGCCCGCCCTGCTGCGAGAGGGGGAGGTGCTCCCTCTCCCCTCCCCTCCCGTACTTGATCTTGGAGAAGTGAGAGTGCAGGGGGTTCACTGCCTCCCTCCCCAACTCCCTCTCCAGGTACTCCAGGACCTTGACCACGTCCTCCTGAGACAGCACGTACTTCCCCTCTGCCCTAGCGTAAAGGTGGGCCCAGTCTATGCAGGGCTTGCACCTCCCCACGCTCCTGCATATCTCCACAGCCTCCTCCACAGTGCCCACCTGGCTCGTCTTCCCCATAATCTCTGGCGAGACCTTGGCCCTCTTCACGTCCACCCTCGAGAGAGCCTCCCTGTAGCCCTCTATCACCCTCTTGAGGGCGCTCTCCCTGCTCGGGTGGCCCTTATAGTAGCCAGAGTGTATCACCACAGCCTCAGCCCCCATCCACTCTGCTGCCAGCAGCGACTCCACCACCCTCTGCACGCTCCTCTCGAAGATCTCTCTCTCCTTGCTGGCCAGGTTTATGTAGTAGGGGGCGTGGAGGCTCATTGTCACGTCGTTCCTCTCTGCCTCCTCGCCCAGCGCCCTAGCTCTCCCTTCGCTTATCCTCACGCCGTGCACAGCCTCGTACTCCATAGCGTCTAGCCCGAGCGATCTGAGGTACTGCGGAACCCCCTCTATCGCCCCCCTGTAGTCTATGGGCACACCAGCAGGACCAAACCTAAGCCTCAACCCCCCTCACTCCCAGCGCAGCCCTCTCCAGCTCCTCTGTGAGCTTCAGGTAGAGCTTTTCCATGTTCATGTTGTTCCTGTAGGTCACGGCCTCTGCCAACTCCCCGTGGTACCTGGCCCAGCCTGGCAAGCTGGGCCTCAGGACCAGGACCTTGTAAGCAACCCCCATCCTTTGCAAGAACCTGAGGGCTAGCTCCACCTTGAACCTTGGCCTGACTGCAGCCGACCAGAGGATAAGGGCGCCCCAAGGCTCCTCCTCCAGCTCTGCCATCTCCCTCACCTCCCTGAGGGCCTCCAGCAGGTCTGCCGACTTGCCTAGGAGGGGAGCCTGGTCGAAGGCCTCAGGGAGCAGCTCCCACCTGTCAGTGGGGTCCAGCAGGGGCACTGCGCCCTCCCCGTAAACCACGAGCGCTACCTTGTAGCCCTCAGGCCTCCGCAGGGCAGCCGCTATCCTCAAGAACTCCTCAGCTAGAGCAGTGTCGATCTCCCTCGTCTTCTCCACAGCCAGGACCAGCAGGGGCAAGGCCCCCTCCCAAGAGAGGGAGAGAGCTATAAGCTTAGGGTCTTGAGCATGAGAGAGACCAGCTTCTGCTTCGAGTCGACCATGTGGATCTCTGCGCCTGCCTCGGCAGCATTCTTGAAGTCCTCTGCGAGCTCTCCCCTAAGCTCCCTGTTCAAGATCAGTAGCGAGAGCTTCACGTTGCTGAACTTAGCGTAGAGGGCAGCAGCCCTTAAGGGTATCCCCTCTGTAACGCCGCCGTCAGTGAACACTATCGCCACCTTCTCCCTCCTGCTCGGCCTCAGCAGCTTGACTGCCTCGACTACCCCGTCTCCCAGCGCAGAGCCCTCCCTAACGAAGTTCACCTCGGAGAGGGCCTTCATTAGGGTCCTGTAGTCGCCTGTGAGCAGGAGAGGGGGATGAGCACGTGGAAGAGGGCGAGGGCTATCCTTGAGCCTGCCTGAAGGGCCCTGCTGCCGAGAATAGCAACGACCTCCTTGCTCGCCTCGAGCTTGCTGGGCGCCAGGTCGCCGTACCTGTCCCCCATGCTGAGGGATATGTCGAGGGCTATTGCTAGGTCTTTAGCTCTCAAGCCTCAGCCACCTCCCCTCCAGCTCGGGCGGCACGAGGGAAGGAACTGCCTTCAGGGACATGAGGAGCTCCCCCACCTCTCTGAGCTCCCCCCTTCTCTCTGCCGTGAGGGCGAGGGAGAGGCTGCTGTAAGCCCTCAGCCCCTCCTTCCTGGCTCTCTCCCTCACTCTCACGTCGTCTGACAGCACTGTCAGCCCCAGCTCCTTCGCCCGCAGAAGCACGCTCCTCTCCAGTGGGGAGATGGTGTCGTCCCCCTCCTCCTCTGGCTCCACCTCTAGGTACTCCCAGCTAGCCCTCACAGGGATCCCCAGCCTCACCATCTTCACCTCCATTACCTGGGCTGTGGGGAGGAGCTGTCGCGGCAGCACCAGCCTCGCAGGGCTTATGGGGAGGAGGCGGTGGAGGAGGCTCCTGTACATAACGTAGAGCGCAGAGGGATCCACCAGCGCCTTCCCCTCCAGAACTGTCAAATCCTCCTCTCTCAGGGCGCCCAGGGCTGGAAAGACGCCCTTCGAGAGCATGTACTCGATCATTCCCTCAACGCTCGTGCCTGCCAGCTCTGCCACGTAATGGAGGCTGGCGTCCCTGGAGAGGTAAGTCTGTAAGGCGAGCTCCCTGAGGTCGTACCTCTCCAGGAACGTCCTGACTGCCTCCCTCACTGCCTCTGCAGCGCTAGGGTATGCGCCTAGCTCCACGAGCCTCCTCAGCCTCCTCTCCAGGGTGCCAGAGATCTCTATGCTAATGACCATAACTCTCCTGGGGAAAAGGGGAGGAGAAACATAAAAAGGTTGAGGGAGAGGGAACTAATTTAAGGCCTCCTAGCTACGAAGAGCGAGTATGCAAGCAGCGCTATTGCTATGATCACGAGCACCGAGTTGATGATGCCCCAGTTCCTGTCGTTCGCTAGGAGAGCGTCCTGGCTGCTCTGGATCTGGCCCTCGAGGGAAGCCCTGGCCTCGCCGAGGGCGCTCTGCAGCGCTGCTACCCTAGCAGTCAGGGAGCTCTCTGCAGCTGCCACTCTGCTGTTCACCGCATCCCTTGCAGCTGCAAGCTCTGACTTGGTGGCAACTCCAGCCATAGCTGCGTTGACGCTGTCCACAACGCTCCTAATGCCCACCACTCTGTCGTTCACAGTGGACAGAGTGGTCCTGACCTCTGCCAGCACGCTCTGTGCGGTGGTGACTCCAGCGCCCACAGCTGCTATGTCAGTCCTTGCCCTGCCCACCTCGGCAAGTATTGTGTCCATCCTGCTGGTTGCCTCGCTCCTGAAGGCTGCGAGGGCATCTGAGACTGACTTGACAGAGCTGTTCACAGCCCTCACCAGGGCTGCAATGGCGCTCGCGTTAGCCCTCACCACGCCAATTATTGCGTCCCTGCCTGCAACAATGGCTGCCCTAATAGTACCGCTCTCGCTGACCACGACGTCCCTAAGGCTGGCGTTCACAGCCTTCATGAGGGAAGCAAGGCCTGCTATGTCGGTCCTCACTGCAGCGAAGCCGCTCACCATAGTCACGTTCATCCTGCTGAGGGCGCTCGCTACAGCGCTTATCCTGTCGTTGGCAGTTATGAGGGCAGCTATCTGGGCATCAGCCTTCTCGTTAACAGTCACCAGCAGGGCCCTAATGGCAGTCAGGTTTGCCCTCACGCCGGCGCTGAAGGAGGCCAGGTCGCTCCTTATAGCAGACAGGTTGGTAGCTATCTGCGACCTCACTAGCGAGATCAGGCTCTCTAGAGCGCTCAGGTTTGCCTTCAGGGCTGCATTAATCTCGTCCCTGAGGCTCCTGGTGGGCACGAATATACTCTCCACGTCTACTCCCACGTCCTCCCTTGCAATTGGCACGAACTTGGCCCTCACCTCAGCAACCAGGGCAATGACCTTGCCCCTTGCATCAGCTCCGAACACAGCTATTGGGTCGAAGGAGCCGTAGTAGATAGCAGAGGGAGCGAGGGCTGGGCTCACACTCACTGTTGCCTGCCGAGTAGTTGCACCAACCCTCAGGTAGGCGTTGACCGAAACGCTCGAGATCTGGCCTAGCTGGGCCAGGGAGCCTCCGTAGAACGCCATCACCCACACGTCGACTGGCGCCTCTACGAAGGGCGAGCTCTCAGCTATGAGGTCGATCCTGAAGG
>JBCNVO010000048.1:0-19373 GCA_039630105.1 Acidilobaceae archaeon | reverse complement strand
TCCGTGGCGAAGGGCTCTATGGCTATTAACGTGCCCAGGCGCTACCCTCATGTGCCAGAAGGACCTTCAGCGTAGTTAGGTATGCTCAGTCCGGCATGGATCACGTACCTCCCTATGGTCTGACCAGAGGTTCCTCACCCGGCCTGAAGCCGAAGGACCTGATGGCATTCTCCACAGCCCTCCCTATCTCGTAGAGGCTCACGAAGGGCTTCACCACTGCCACAGCCTCCTCCAGAGCCCTCTCCGTAGCCTCCAGCAGCCTCCCATGCTCCCCAGAGAGGTCGATGGTTATGGCTGTGTCAGCTATGTAGCCGTCAACGTGGACGCCCACGTCGACCTTCACCAGGTCCTTCTCCCCCACTGTCACGTCGTCAGAGAGGCCTGGGGTGTAGTGGGCAGCAACGCTGTTGACAGAGAAGTTGCAGGGGAAGGCAGGGGAGCCCCCAAGCTCCCTCGTCAAGGCCTCCAGCCTCTCGCATATCTCAGAGGCCCTCCTCCCAGGCTTGACCAGCCTCCTCGCCTCCCCCTTCAGCTCCTCTGCTATCCTCCCCGCCTGCCTCAGCTTCTCCAGCTCCACCTGCTCAGCCCGCCACTGCAGGGAGAGCCTATAGTATAATAACTTCCCCCTCGCCAGGCAGAGCGGCGATGTAGAGTGATCAAGTATTATGGCCACTCGGCTTTTGAGCTCCAGCTAGATGGGTACAAGATACTCATAGATCCCTGGATCTCAAACCCCCTCTCGCAGGAGAAGCCTGCCAACGTCAAGGGAGTGGACGTCATAATAGTGACTCACGGCCACGGAGATCACATAGGGGACGTGGCAGTCATAGCTAGGAACAACCCAAAGGCAAAGATAGTGGCAATTTATGAGCTGGCAGAGCACCTTGGCAAGCTCATAGGCGATCCAGCTAGGGCAGTGGGGGGCAACATAGGGGGGCCCATGGTGGTGGAGGGGGTGAGCCTCAAGATAGCCCTGACTCCAGCCGTTCACAGCAGCCCCTACGGCGCTCCCACAGGGATCGTGATCATGGGGAAGGAGCTCACAGTGTACCATGCTGGCGACACTAGCGTCATGATGGACATGAAGCTCATAGGCGAGATCTACAGGCCTCAGATAGCAATGCTCCCCATAGGCGGTCACTTCACAATGGACCCGGTGGAGGCAGCGAAGGCAGCTGAGCTCCTCCTCCCCAAGGTGGTGATACCGATGCATTACGCCACCTTCCCGGTGCTATACGGGAGGCCTGAGGAGCTTGAGGCGCTCATAAAACAGAGGGGGCTGCCTGTCAAGGTGAGGGCTATGAGGCCTGGCGAGGTCTTAGATCCGAAACAAATGTTCTAGCTTATAGGGTCAGCACATAGCTATTCAAAGGGAGATACAGTGGTTCAGGACGTGACCTCATGGATACAGGCAATCAGCCAACTGCTCTTCATAGTTTTCCTGATAGCCCTCTTCCTAGGGCTGAACCAGCGCATACAGCTCTACATATGGACAAGGGACATCAGGGGCAAGCTCACAGTGCTTGAGGGCCTGGCAGAGGACGCGAAGAAGAGGACTCTGGACTTCCTAGTAAAGAACGGCGCGAGGAGCCCCGAGACCACCCTGACCAGGATCACTGAGTTCTTCGTCATCCAGCCTGTCTCCATAGAGCCCGTGGACATAATCAGGAGGCTCGACGTCCTCGTGAGCCTGAGGAACAGGAGGTTCAGGGAGGAGTTCCTGAGGGCTATGCCGGAGAGCAGCGAGGTGGTAAGGAGCAAGGCAGAGGTGCTCTCAGAGATCACAGCTGCCCTCGCCTTCATTTTCAAGGCTGTGAGGCACTACCTGCTGCTAGGCGAGAAGACCAGGAACTGGGTCCTGATCATGCAGCTCCAGCTCCTCATGCCAGAGCTGCTCAAGCTGGCAGACACTTACAGGAAGGCGCTAAACGACTTCCTCGCTGGTTACCCCATAGGAGACTCTGCAGGACCCCTCGTTGCAGCAAAGCTGGCTAACTACTCTGCAGAGTGGAAGGACATAGAGTGGGAGACAGTGAGCGCAGAGGTCAACATAGAGGGGAGGAGGGTCATTCTCGTGAAGGCAAAGGGACCGATGCCCACTGTGGGCAAGCCTGGCAGCGCTGTGGAGAAGCTGGTGAAGGAGATGGGAGAGAGGCCTAGCTTGCTCCTCACAGTAGACGCTGCCCTCAAGCTGGAGGGGGAGGAGAGCGGCAGCGTGGCAGAGGGAGTTGGGGCAGCGATAGGCGACATAGGGCCTGAGAAGATAAGGTTCGAGAGGATAGCCGCCGAGTTTGGCATCCCTCTGAGGGCCCTAGTGATCAAGATGTCGCTGGAGGAGGCTATCTCTGCCATGAACAAACAGATCTACGACGGCGTGGAGAAGGCTGTGCAGAGGGCGAGGGAGATAATAATTTCAGAGACCAAGCCTGGGGACACAGTCATATTGGCTGGTATAGGCAACACCAGCGGGGTGCTCTAGGTTGGTGAACAACTTCATGGACTGGCTCCAGCCCCTCCTCGTGCTCCTCCTCCTGGGGACCCTCCTCTTCATCCTCCTACGCCAGTCCATGGAGCTCTCCCGGAGCAGTGCAATGGGAAAGGCCACTAAGGCCTTCACGCTTGAGGCCTGCGGGGACAAGGTGGAGAAGAGGGAGTTCAAGGAGGGGGACTACGTAGGCCTTGTGACGGGGAGCTGCGAAGGGGGAGCAAAGAGGATCGTGGGGATATACGTGGAGGAAGTGCAGGAGCCACAGAAGAGGGCTTAAAGCTTTCCCCTCTTTTTCCCACAGCTCTGGTGAGAACGCTGAAGTACGTGGTGACAGCTGCATGGCCCTATGTGAACTACATCCCCCACCTGGGCACAGTCATCCACATAGTGAGCGCTGACATATATGCCAGGTACTTGAGGCTGAGAGGCCATGAGGTAATCTACGTAACGGGCAGCGACGAGCACGGCACGCCCATAGAGCTGGAGGCGAGGAAGAAGGGCCTTGAGCCGAGGGAGCTGACGAGCGCTGTGCACAAGCGAGATCTCGAGCTTTTCTCGGAGCTCGGCGTGGAGTTCAGCCTCTACTCTCGCACGGAGAGCGAGGTGCACAAGGAGTTCGTCAAGGCCTTCATGTCGAAGCTGATGGAGAGGGGCTACATATTCGAGCAGGACGAGGTGCTCCCCTATTGCGAGAACGACAAGATGTTCCTGCCAGACAGGTTCGTGGAGGGGAGGTGCCCCTACTGCGGGTACGATAGGGCCAGGGGGGACCAGTGCGACAGGTGTGGCAAGCTCCTCCACCCCTCTGAGCTCATAGAGCCCCGCTGCGCCCTCTGCGGCTCCCGTCCAGTCTTCAAGCTCACTAGGCACTGGTACATAGACTTGGGGAGGGAGAGGGAGAGGCTCCTGAAGTGGCTTGAGAGCAACGGGGAGCTTCAGGACAACGTGAGGGAGTACAGCCTGAACTGGGTGGTTCAGGGCTTGAGGGCTAGGAGCGTCACAAGGGACACTAGCTGGGGCATAGAGGCCCCCTTCGCAGGGGCGAAGGGGAAGACCATATACGTCTGGTTCGACGCCTTGCTAGGCTACGTGAGCGCCACCATAGAGCACCTCCGCTCCCAAGGGAGGGAGGAGGAGTGGAGGAGCTGGTGGATGGGGGAGGGGGTGAGGACTGTTTACTTCATAGGGAAGGACAACATACCCTTCCACTCCATAATCTTCCCTGCAATGCTGCTTGCCAGCGGCGACCCCTATGTCCTCCCCTGGAGGATAAGCGCCACAGAGTACCTGCTATACGAGGGGAGCCACTTCAGCAAGAGCAGGAGAGTCGGCATATGGGTTGACGAAGCTCTCGAGCTTTTGCCAGGGGAGTACTGGAGGTGGATCCTCACCAGGCTGAGGCCTGAGGGAGGGGACCAGAACTTCACCTGGAGCGAGTTCTACAGGATAGTCAACTCGGAGCTCAACGACGACATAGGGAACTACGTGAACAGGGCGCTGAGCCTGATATGGAGAGCAGGGGGCGCTGTGAGGGGGCCTGGGGAGGAGGTCCTCGAGAGGGCGAAGGACATAGCCGGGAGGGCAGTGAGGGAGTACGACAGCATAAGGCTGAAGGCAGCCAGCGAGCAGATATTAGAGCTGGCGAGGCTGGGGAACAGGTACCTGAACGAGAGGGAGCCCTGGCACCTGCTGAGGAGCAACATGGAGGAGGCCTCTAGGGTTCTCTGGAGCGCTGCAAGCATAGCCAAGATCTTGTCCCACCTGCTTGCTCCCATAATGCCCAGGACTTCAGAGAGGCTCTGGTCCATGCTGGGGCTGGAGGGTCAAGTGGGCAGAGCCCTTTGGGACTCAGAGCTCTACAGGTTCCCCCAGGAGTACAAGGTCTCGAGGCCAGAGCCCCTCTTCGCCAAGCTCCCGCCAAACTTCCTCGAGAGGCTGGAAGAGGCGATAGAGGAGGCGCGCAGGAGGGCAAGGGAGAAGAGGCCTCCCTTCGTGAGGGACTAGGGGGCGCTCCCCTTGCGCTCGAGCTCAGCCTACATGATAATTTCTGGCGTGGCGTACATCTCCCTCGTCCTCCTCCTCGCAGTTTTTCTCCTCGTCCTCCTCCTCGGAGCCCTGCTCTTCCCCTTCCGCGAGGCCCTCCTCATTGCAGCTGGGCTCGCTGGACTCCTCGCAGCTCTCCT
This sequence comes from Acidilobaceae archaeon, assembly GCA_039630105.1. Classification (GTDB taxonomy): domain Archaea; phylum Thermoproteota; class Thermoprotei_A; order Sulfolobales; family Acidilobaceae; genus DSZV01. Next base: position 14,702 of record JBCNVO010000048.1, on the reverse strand, counting down.
CGCTGCAGCCTTCCTATATGCCCTCAGATAGAGCAGTTTATATCCCCCCCAAGCCGGCTAGTTCTTGGTGCTAAGGATGACTCAGGCCATGCCTGGGCCGGGGAGCCCTCATGGAGTCTACAGGTACAACAAGCAGAGCAGGAGATGGGAGATACTGAGGAGGGAGGGGGAGCCCTTCAGGATCGGCGAGCTAGGAGACGGGATCTACCTGATCTACTTCGACAACCTCTACTGCCCTGCCTGCAGGGTTCAGGACCACCACTTCTACAGGCTCTTCGTGAAGTACGGGGACTCGCCTGACGTGCACTTCGTGATCATCATGTGTAACTGGTTCTCGGGTAACTGCGACTCGCAGGCTGCAGCAAAGACCTTCGTGGAGCTCGACGTCTCAGCCAGCCCCACCATTCTGGTGGCAAAGGTTAACGGCACTGAGATCAAGGAGGAGAGGCTGGAGGGGGTTAGGACGGACGCAGTGTTGGAGTACTACCTCAAGAACTTCCGCTCTGCTTAACTATCCCTTTCCTCAGCAAGACTTCGATTTCCTCCTCTGAGTAGCCTATCTCCCTCAAGACCTCCACAGTGTGCTCCCCCAGGAGGGGAGGGGGCAGGCTAGGCCGGGGCCTCTTCCCGTCCAAGAGGGCAGGGAAGAGGAGCTCCTTTATCCTCCCCAGCGTGGAGTGGTTCACGTAATCCAGCACCCCTGAAGAGCTCAGGTGGAGGTCCTCGAGGGCCTCGTCCAGCTCGTTCACTGGCGCTACCGGGACGTCGTAGTTCTCTAGCAGCTCCAGCCAGTACTTGCTGGGCTTGGAGAGGAAGATCTCCTCGAGCAGGGAGACCAGATCCTCCCTGTTCTCCACGCGCCTGGGATTATCGAAAAACTTGGGGTCGTCGCATATCTGCAGGTTCAGGGCCCAGCAGAGGTTCCTCCAGAACCTCTCGTTCGTCACTGCCACAGCTATCCACTTCCCATCTGCACAGCGGAAGGCCTGGTAGGGCACGATCGAGGGGTGGGCATGACCCCACCTCTTTGGCTTCTTGCCGGTGAGCAGGTAGATCATGGCTATGTAGCTCATGGAGAAGAGGGCTGAGTCGTAGAGGGAGACCTCTATGTGAGTGGAGCCCTTCTCCCCCCTCCTCAGGAGTGCTGCCAGCACAGCGTTAGAGGCTATGAGCCCTGCGATCACGTCGAAGAGGGCAAAGGCCACCCTAACAGGGGGCCTCCCCTCCTCCCCCGTCGAGAGCATTATACCGCTCATGGCCTGCACGATCAGGTCGTAGGCCGGCCTCTCTGCATAGGGGCTGAGGGAGCCGAAGCCCCTTATGGAGCAGTAAACTATGTCCCCCTTCTCCTTCTTCAGGCTCACGTAGTCCACGCCCAGCTTCTCTGCCACGCCCGGCCTGAAGTTCTCTAAGACCACGTCGCTCCTCCTTGCCAGCCTCCTGACCACCTCCCTCCCCTCCTCTGTCCTGAGGTTGACAGCAATGCTCCTCTTGTTCCTGTTAATGCTGAGGAAGTACGCGCTCTCGCCCCCCACGAAGGGGGCCCACTGCCTCGTCTCGTCCCCCTCCAGCGCCTCCACCTTAACGACCTCTGCCCCTAGGTCCCCCAACACCATTGTAGCCATGGGGCCTGCCAGCGATCTGGTGAGGTCGAGAACCACCACTCCGCGGAGGAGCAAGGGTGTCACCAAGTCAGAGAGTGTGGGAGACTTATTAACAGACTGCTTTTTCCGTTAGACCACAGCATACCAACTTATAAAACCACTCACAATTTCTCACCTACGGTGCTAAACATGTCGTCGAGACTTGCCTACGCTCTAGTGGGGGTACTTCTGATCGCTGTGATCGCTGGCGCCCTCTTCCTCTCCCTCCAGGAGAGCCCTAGGAGGACGACGCCTACCCCTGCTCCCACGCCCGCTCCTGCTCCCGGCGAGACCACGGCGACCTCCACTCCCACGCCCTCCCCTGCTCCTTCGATGAGGTACAGCGTTATCATTGCTACGGGAGGGGTGGGCGGAGTCTACTTCGTTTACGGAGGAACGATCGCAGGCCTCATCTCAAACTTCACTGACATTCAGGCCACAAGCATTCAGACAGCAGCCTCGGTGGACAACCTCCTCCTCATCAGGGACAAAACCGATGTAGAGAAGGGGATCATATACTGCGCTATGACCTTGCCTGAGGTCGCCTACCTTGCGTTCACTGGGAGGCACGAGAGGTTCGCTGATAGGCCAGCTCCGATAGCCATCCTCTGGGCAGCCTACCCGAACTTCCTCCACGTGGTCACCACTGCAGACTCAGGGATCAAGAGCCTCCTAGACCTGAAGGGCAAGAGGGTCTCCACAGGCGCTCCAGGCAGCGGGACTGAGGTGGAGGCGCTTCAGATACTCAGGGTCATCGGGCTAGAGCCTTCCCGCGACTTCTCGAAGTGGGAGAGGCTTGGGGTGGCTGAGAGCGCTGGCGCGCTGAGGGACGGGGCAATAGACGCCTTCTTCTGGAGCGGCGGCCTCCCCACGAGCTCTATAGTGGAGCTGTCCAGAACGCTGGCTGGGAGGGGGAAGCAGCTCTCCCTCGTCCCCATTGACGAGGCGACGGCGAAGAAGTTCGCAGACGTCTTCCCAGGCCTGGCAGCCAGGGGGACCATTCCTAAGACCGTCTACAACACGCCAGAAGACGCGCCCACCCTCTCCTTCTGGAACGTCTTCGTCTGCCACAAGGATACGCCGCCGGAGGTAGCGTACAAGATAACTAAGGTGGTCTTCGAGAACCTCGCCACCCTCCACCGGGCTGTGGCACCGTCGAGGGACACGAAGCTGGAGAACGCCCTCCTCCTCTACGGCGGCGTGATGCCATACCATCTGGGAGCCATAACTTACTATCTGGAGGTAGGAGCTCTGAAGAGGTAACTCAGGTTGACCTTGCCCCCCGGGGCGCTAAGGAAAGTCCTTTTTCTCGTGGCAATAGCTGGGGCTCTCTACCACCTCTACCTGATCGTTCACCCCTACACCCCCCTCTCCTACCAGTTCAGGGTAGGCGTCCTCGACCTCACCCAGCTCCAGAGGGCCACCCACGTCTTCTTCCTCCTCCTCGTGGGCTACCTCATGTATCCACTCGATCACCAGCCCCTAGGGCTCGACCTGAGGTGGGCCCAGTCTCTGTTCCTCCTCGCCCTCACTGCCATCCCCACATACCTCGTCACAGATTACCTGGTGGACTCGGGAGCGCCCTTTGCCGCCGCTTTCCTCCTCACAGTGTGGTTCCTTTCCCTGCTCCTCCCCGTCATCTCTCCCCTCTCCCCCTCCCTCTCTGAGGTCTCGAGGAACCTCAGCCTCCTCCTCGCCCTCGCAACCATAGTCCCCTACGCCTACCAGGTGCTCTTCTACGAGGAGCTCATCTACCGCATCGTGACTCCTGAGGCCTGGGACGTGGCGATGGGCTGGGCAATGACCCTGCTGCTCTTCGGCCTAGTCCTCCGCTTCATAGGGCCAGAGATGCCCCTCCTGGCCTCCCTCTTCATCCTTTACAACATCTACGGCTACTTGCTCCCCTCTCCCTGGTATCACCCGGGCTTTGACGTGGCTTTCCTCTCCGCAAAGATCTACAGCGAGACAGAGGCAGCTCTCTTTGGCCTGATCACGAACGTCTCGCTCAAGTACGTGGTGTACTTCACCCTGCTCGCAGGAGTCCTCACAGCCCTCGGCTACGGGGAGACAATGGCAAAGGCCTTCTTCAGGCTGCTCGGCAAGAGCCCCTACAGCGTGGGGAGAACTACAGTAGGGATGGGCCTGGGTATGGGCATGATCTCTGGCTCTGGCGCTGCAGACACTGCCTTCATAGGATCTACCATGAGGGACATATACAAGGCCGCAGGCTATCCAATGCTGGTGGCTGCAGGCATAGTCTCGAACGCGGGGACCTTAGCTATAATAACGCCCCCCATCCTAGGGGCAGCAGCGTTCATCATCGTCGAGGTCGTGAACATACCATACACCTGGGTGATAGTCATGTCTGTGCTGCCAGCTCTCCTCTACGCCCTCTCCATCCTGCTCTACAACGACTACTACGCGAGGGGGGCTGGCATAAGGGCTGTGGAGGTGCCAGTGGAGAGAAGGCTTGACGTAGGGCTCCTCGTCCCCTTCCTCCCCGCGCTGTTCATTTTGGCGCTCATATTCCTAGGCTACACAGTGCGCCTGGCTGTCACTGCTGCCATGGTCCTCTCCGTGCTGCTGGCCCTTGCCGTGCCAGAGATGAGGAGGAACGTCCGCAGGCTGCCAGAGGGGCTGGCAGAGGGGATGAGGATGGTGGCCCCCATAGGCGTTTCCATAACGATAGCTAACGTGATAATGTCGATGGTGGTCATCTCGGGCCTCCACCAGAAGTTCTCTCTAGCCCTCCTGAACCTTGTGGGGAACAACCTGCCCCTTGCTATACTCTTCGCCACAGGCTTCTCCCTCCTGCTAGGAATGGGGGTTCCTCCCACTGCCACCTACGTCCTCTCCTCCCTCCTCACTGCTCCAGCCATCATAAAGCTGGCGACCTCCGCTGGCATCCCTCAGGAGGCTGCCCTCCTTGCTACTCACATGTTCCTCTTCTACATGGCTATGCTGGCCGACGTCACGCCGCCTGTAGGCCTCTCTAACTTTGCTGCCGCAGCAGCCTTCAAGGAGAACCCGCTGAAGATAGGCGTTAAGGCAGCCCTCGTGGCGCTGCCCAAGTACCTCTACGCTCCAAGCATGATATGGTCCTACTGGGGCACTGCAGTGCTGATAGTCCCAGTGATCCTCACCTCGAGCCTTCCCTCAGCAGCTCTCCTCCTCGTAACTCGCATAGCCTCGCTGGTGGCAGGGACTTGGCTGATCGCTATTGCCAACGCGGGCTATGACGGGAAGGGGAGGGAGATACCGCTCTGGGGAAGAGTGGCCCTTGCCCTTGCTGGAGTGCTCCTCATCCTCCCAGTAGAGCTCTTCAACGTAGTGGGGCTGGCTGCGGGCGCCGCCCTGCTGATCTCAAGGAACAGGCAGAAGCCCTAGGAGGACCTTGAACCCCCTAGCGCTAGATATCTCCACGCAGGTTCCCGATATCTTCTCCTCTCTTCCCCCCACCTTTACTAGAAACCCCCCAGCGCTGCAGAACGAGATCTTCTCAGCCCTGAAGGACCTGGCGCTGCCGTTCACGTCCCAGAACCCTCCCGAATAGTACTCCATAGTTCCTGCATCTGTCTCTATTCCCTCAGCCCTCAGCTCCCCGCAAGCCCTGAACTTGAGCTTCACAGGGGAGAGGGTGAGGCTGTGGTTGAACTCTATGGTTACTGGGGAGCTGCACAGGACCAACGCCCTCCTGACCTCCCCTTCCTCTGTCCTGAGCTCTATGAGCACTAGGTGGGAAAGGAGGAGCGCTGCCAGGACTGCTGCGAGCAGCAGGGGAAGGTATCTCAAGCCCAACACTAATCTGCTGGCGGGAGACACTCCTCTTCCTCAACCCTGCTCCAGGCGCTCTGCGGCTTAAGTGATTGCAGTGAGACATATCGCAGGTGTCCCGCAGCTCTTCTCCTCCAGCATGGGAGAGGATGGCTGTCGCCGCTACATGGCAAGGGGCAGGAGGACCGCTCTAGGCCTTGGTTTGGGCAAGGGCTGAAGGTCGCCCGCGGAGCCATGCTCGCATAGGGCCTATGGAGAGAGTGCCCTAGCTTCGCGCTCAAGACCTTGTAAACTGTGTGGTCGCTGGGCAGGAAGGGGGAGCGATCCATAGCAGTAATGCCTCGCCTCACCAGCGTCCCCTCTCATCACCATGAAGGCCAGGAGGATCCTGAAGCCCCCCTTAGCTGAGTAGCTGGTCGGGCAGCCTCGAGGCCCTAGCTTTGGAGAAGGTCATCGCTTCGTCACTAAGCCAAGGGGCAGCGTTGGCCGCTGGGCACTCTATTACCCTCCAGAGGCCCTCCCGAGCTCGAAATCCGAGACGAAGAAAGGCCTCGCGAAAGGCGCCCTCTCGAGGAACGGGAGAGCTGGCAGGAAGGGTCGCATGTGTTAACTTGCTGATTTTTAAACCACTTACAGGGGAAATCTATAAAGCCCTCTGCCTCCTCTCTTTTTGGGTGTAAATATATATGGCTAGAAGGCTCCTCTATGTTCTGATAGGAGCCTTCCTCCTCACCCTCTTCATAGCTGCCATCCTTCTCGCCTTCTTCCTAGGCACGAGAATGGCCCCCTCTCCTACTCCAACCCCCACGCTCCTACCTCGGGAAACCCCTGTAACTCCGACTCCCACACTCCCCCCTGGTGGGACTGGTGCAACTCCAACCCCTCCTCCCACGCCGCCTAGGAAGCTCACGGTGGTCATGACAACCATAAGCGGCTCATGGGGAATGTACGGCCAGGCAGTTGAATTCCTTATGAGCCAAGCAGGCGTGGCGACGCGTTTCGTCGAGGCCGAGAACTTTCTTACTGCTCTCCTCTCAGTTAGAGACAGCACTGCCAAAGAGGTGGGAATAATATACTGTGCCCTAGTGCCGTCAGATATAGCCTACCTTGCCTATACGGGCAAGCACGAGAGGTTCGTCAACAACCCTGCCCCCACCTCTGTCATGTGGGCAGCCTTCCCTGGCGTCCTCCACCTAGTCACTACTGAAGACTCGGGCATCAAGAGCCTCGCTGACCTCAAGGGTAAGAGGGTCTCCACGGGGGCCCCTGGCGGCAGCACAGAGTTCCAGGCGCTGAAGCTTTTGGAGATCGCTGGCATAGAGCCCATTCGCGACTTCTCGAGGTGGGAGAAGCTCACAGGGAGCGTAGCCGGCAGTCGCCTGAAAGATAGAGAATTGGATGCATTCTTTTACACGGGACCTGTGCCTGCTGACTTCATAGAGAGTCTCTCGAGAGACTTGGCAAGTCAGGGGAGGCGGCTCTACCTTGTGCCGATAGACGACGCTACGGCAAACAAGTACATGACAGCCTTCCCCGGCGTAGCTCTCAGGACCACCATTTCGAGGACTATTTACAACACAGTGCAGGACACGCTGACCCTCTCGTTGTGGTACGTTGTAGTGTGTCACAAGGACCTCCCCTCTGATGTCGCTTACAGCATAACCAGAACTGTTTTCGAGAACCTCGTCATCCTCCAGGGTTCAACTCGGGAGGCGAAGGACACTACCCCCAGGAACGCGGTCGTCCTTCACGGCGGCGGACTTCCCTACCACGAGGGGGCCATAAGATACTACAGGGAGATAGGGGTGTTGACGAGGTAGCTGAGATATCCTTGCCAAGGGTTTATGGGAATCTTTTTTCTCAGCGCTGTAGGAGCCTCTCCCGGTTCAGGACTCAGGCGTCGGGCCTTAGTAGCTCGAGAGGGGAGTGCCTCAGGCCAAGCAAGGGCTTAGGGGCACCTCGCCAAGATAGCTTATGGAGAGAGCCCCATTCCTCTCTTCGAACCTGGTCATGAAGGCCTTGTAGCCTATGTAGTCGCGGTAAGCGCAGAGGCGGGAGGAGAAGGAGCGATCTATTGCATAGTAAGGCCTCACCTCCCTCGCGTCTCCCCTCATCACTATAAACGCTACGAGGGCCCTGAAGCCCTCCCTCGTCATCCTGAGCAGCTCGTCCAGCTGCCTCGAGGCCCTCTCGCTCCTAGCGTTAGGGAAGAGGGCTATCCCCCTCTCGTCCACGTAGTTCACCCCTTTCACCTCTGCTACGATAGGGCTCTCCCCTGGGGAGAGGAGGAGGAAGTCTGCCCTGTAGCTTATCCCAGCCCCCCTCACCAGCTTCTCCTCAGCGACTTCCCCCCTCAGGCCCCCTAGCTCCCTCTTCGCGAGCTCTGCGAAGAGGAGGTTTGGGAGCCTTGAGTCCACCCCGACTATCTCCCCCAGCGCTGCTGCCACCACCTCGCAAGAGGTCCTCCTCCCCAGCCCAAGCCTCCTCCTCACGAAGACCTGCGTCCCCCTCCTCAACCCTCTCATGAGGCTCCCCGTATCTGGGACGTGGCACTCCTCCTCCCCCTCTAGGAGCACCCTTGCCACGAACCTGTTCTCCAGGGAGAGGAGGACCCCCCTCTCCACTTCCACCCTCAGCAGCTCCACTAAGACCCCTGAGACAATATAAGGTCAGGGGTTATCTCTTGTGTAGGGGCCCGTAGCTCAGCCTGGCAGAGCAGCGGGCTTTTAACCCGTGGGTCCCGGGTTCAAATCCCGGCGGGCCCGCCACACCCGCCTGGGCTCCTGCATATTTCCTCTCCCCTGCGCTTGCAACAGGGGCCTCAGTGGAGGAGGTGCTGGGGAGGAAGCTAGCGTTCGCAGGCCCAAGGCCTGTGCTATACCTGAAGCCTGAGGACGCGCTCATAGTGGCAGACATACACTTCGGCTACGAGGAGGCCCTCGCCTCTCAAGGGGTCTTCGTCTACGGGAGCCAGTTCAGGAAGGTGCTGGGCGCTGTGAGGGAAGCCAGCGCTGCAACGGGGGCGAGGAAGCTCATAATAGGGGGAGACATAAAACACGTCTTCGAGAGGCTGACGAGGCAGGAGAGAAGGGAGGTGAAGGAGTTCCTCTCCAGGCTGGGGGAGATGGGGCTCAAGGAGGTCGTCATGGTGAGGGGAAATCATGACAACTACGTCTCCCCCCTGCTTAGAGATCACGGCGTGACCCTTGTGGAGGAAGTGCTCGATCTGGGCGAGTTCTCCATAACTCATGGCCACCTGGAGCCGGAGCTGAAGGGGGACTACGTGATCATGGGTCACGAGCACCCTGCGATCCAGATAAGCGTTGGCGCATATAGGGAGAAGTTCAAGGCCCTCCTAGTCATGCCCACGGAGAGGGGGAAGACGTTGTTCGTCCTTCCCGCGCTTGGGGAGTACCAGTTTGGAAACGCAGCTGGGCTGGAGAGGGAGTCCTACCTCTCCCCCATAATAAGGAGCAGCGGAATCCCCAGGAAGGCCCTCCCCGTGCTGGTGGACGAGAGGCTAGGGGTGCACGTCCTAGTAGAACTGGGGGAGCTCTACGCCTAAAAATCAGAAGGGGAACTCCTCTCCAGGCTCTACAGCGCAGCCCTGCTCCTTGAGGGTCTCGTAAATGCTCTCTACTGTGCTCAGCACCTCCTCCTCCCTCTTCGCCCCCGTTATGACCATCTTGCCGCTGCTGAATATGAGGAGCACCACGCCAGGCTTGCCCATCCTGTAGATGAGCCCAGGGAACTGCTCTGGCTCGTATATGCTGTTAGGGAGGACAGCTGCAGCCTTCTCCAGGTCCACCATCATGCCTATGTTTGCAGAGGCGACTATGTTCTGCACCTGGATCTGGGGCTTGCCATAAATGGGGACCCCCTTGTTGATCATGTTCTTGAGTATCTTCTTGACAGCAAAGACGAGCTGGTTTATGCTCTTCGCCCCCGTAACCACCATCTTCCCCGACTTGAAGATGAGAGCTGTGACCTTCGGCTGGTCCAGCCTGTAGACGAGGCCTGGGAACTGGTCAGGATTGTAGTCCACCTCCGGCATCCTCGACTCTATGAGGGTGAGGTCCAGAGAGTGCTCCAGCGTGACAGTGGCGACAATGTTTTCGACCTGCACCTCTGGCTTTCTCTCTGCTTTCACCACAAGCACCTTTTTAAGCACCCTGGAGAGGGTATTTAAATACTTAGGTACGAGAGTTAAAGGCTTCCCAAAACTTCACGATTTGGGATGAGGAGGCGGGCAGTCAAGGAGAGGTGACTGGCCTAGTTCAACCTGACCTCACCATGAGCTCCTCCTGCGTAAGCTTGTAGCCCAGCTCCTCAGCCATCTTCAGGGCCCTCCTGAACTCCTCCCTCGTCAGCCTCCTAGAGATGTCAGGGTATCTCTGGGGCTCCTCTGCGACCTTGTACTCAGGGCGGTACTGGTCCATGAGGTTTAGGACGGCTCTGGGCACGTTCTCTGCCAGCCATTTCAGGACGGGCCTGGTGCAGCACTCAAGGTGATTGGGGAGCACCAGGTGCCTGACTATGACGCTCCCCCTCCCCTCCTCGTAGGCCTCCAAAATGTTCCTAGTAGCAACGGCGAAGTAGTTCTTTATGGCAGAGAGCCTCCTGGCGCAGGAGTCGTTGCCGTACTTGAGGTCAGGCAACCATATGTCTATCACGTCCTTGAGCAGCTTCATGGCCTCAGCGCTCATGTACATGTTGCTGTTCCAGAGCTGGGCTATGTTTATGTCCAGGTAGAGAAGGCTCTCTAGTATGAAGGGGAGGTGCGGCGTGGGCTCTCCCCCCACGTGATTTATGTTCCTCGCCCCCCAGACTGCCAGCTCCCTCTGCACCTCTGCGAGCACTCGTGGAGAGAAGAGCTCGTAGTTCCTGCTCTTGACTTGGCTTATGTCCCAGTTCTGGCAGAAGGCGCACCTGAAGTTGCAGCCGCCGTAGAATATAGTCCCGCTCGGGACGAGAGGAGCTTCCTCGCCCAAGTGGTGGAAGTAGCTGTATACAAAGCACTCGTCCCCCACCCTGCAGACCCCGATCTTCTCCTCCCTGTTCACCTTGCACTTCCATTCGCAGAGCTCGCAGCCCCTCAGCATCCTCTTTGCTATTGCTACCTTCACGTCCAGGTAGCTAGGCTTCGCCACCTCCCCCAGCTCTCCCTCCCTTGCCCTCTTCCACTTCTCCTTGAAGCGCAGGGAGAGCGAGTCGTGGACCTCCCAGAGCTCCTGCAGGCTCAGGCCAGGGTCGTAGGGATCTACGGGAGACTTGAGCCTCTTCGCTATGAGGTACTTGGCAGGGGCTTCGTTGAAGAGGACAGAGTAGTACCAGGAGAGCCTCTCTCGCAGCTCAGCGTTCCTCAAGGCCTGGAGGGCGTCAGGCCTGTACCTGTACACGAGCGGCTCAGGCACCACCCTCGTGTCCATTTCCCCCCATTTCTTACGTTCCGCAGTATATATATGAAGATTGCCCAATGCTGCGGGAGCGGGCGTAGAGCTGTAGTGGGGGGAGTTAACAGTTATATAAGGCTCTGAATTAGTCTAATCAGAACGACTGGTGAGAACGCTTGAAGGTCTTGAGCCGCACGTTGACAGCGTTCCTGATCGTCTCACTTCTCCTCCCTAGCGTGGGAGCAGTAGCAGCAGACACGTCACAGCCCCAGCTCCAGCTTGCGAGAGCCTTCGTGGACCCTGCCCTTTACGACCCCCTCACATATTCTTATGTGACGCTCATAGATGCTCCAGAGGAGCACTTGGCTACGTACTACGAGACCATGGAGCTGGCCCTCTCGAAGGGCCAGAGGATAAGAGAAGGGCAAGTGAAGGCTGTCATCACTGCCTCTCCGCAAGTGGACCTCGCAGCACTAGCTAGGAACACGAGGGGCATAATAAGCGCCATAAAGCTGCCCACCTTCATCTACATCGAGGCCTGGGTTACGAGGGAGAACGTGGAGGCCCTAGCTTCCCTCCCAGGCATATACGCCATTGCAGCCTCCAGAGTTCCTCTCTCCAGCATACTTTACGAGAGGGAGATGGTCAAGATGGCTGAGGCGGAGGGACTTGCTCCCAGCGCTCAGGAGGAGCCAGCAACACACAAGGCAGTGGAGGTGATAGGAGCCACTAGGGTCTACAGGGAGTACAATGTAACTGGGAGGGGGGTAGTTGTAGCAGTAGTAGACACAGGAGTGGACTTCGGCAGCCCTGGCCTTGGCTCCTCTGCGATAGCCAGGACGCCTGAGGGGGTGCCCCTCATATTCGACAGCGACCAGTCAGGCCTAACCATTACCCCAGTGGTCGCCCGGAAGGATGCAGCTGGAAACATATCCTTGCCCCCAGCAGGCGTACCTTACTACGACGGAGCTTACTACACGACCGGCGTGACGCGTAATATGTTCTTCAGGTACACTTCTCCGGCTGGGAGGACGTTTGCAGTAGCCATTCCTCTCACTAGCTACAGAGTGGGCGACATCCCCTCGGCAAGCGGTAACTACAGGTTCGGCCTTGCGATCCAGTACCACTCTGTCAGCGGCTTCGGCACACTCTACGTATCGATCCCGATCCTCTTTGTCGATTCCACAACGGCAGGCAGGTACGATACAGTGTACGCTGACCTCTCTACCATGTACTACCTGCTCCTGAGGGCCATGAACGCTACTGGCGTAATTAGGGCGCCTCCGGACTCTGCAGTGAGGCCCCTCTTCGACCTGAGCTTTGCTGACGAGACCCCTGCAAGGTATGGGAGCGAGGTGCTCGCTAGAGACTTTACTGGCGACAAGATCCCCGACCTTAGCATAGGAGCCCTTGCGGGCTACGTCTACGACTTCCTAGGTCTCTTCACTGGCGAGGCAGGCTCCTACAGCTGGCTAACTGGCTGGGACTACACTGGCAGGATCTTCCCAGGCCTCGATCCCTCTGGCAGGTACGTTACCATAGCCTACGACTACAACAGCCACGGTACCAGCGTTGCCAACACCATAGCTGCAAGGCTGGACACCCCGATCTCTGTGGGCTATGGCAGGTTCCCGCTGAAGGGAATAGCCCCCGACGCCCTCATAGCTGCGAACACAGGCCTCGTGAACCCCATAGCTGCTGTCATATTCTTCAGTGGCTTCGACTTAGTGAGGACCACTACGGAGCCCTACACCTTCTGGTTCTGGGAGTTCACTGGCAAGCACAAGGCCGACATAATAAGCAACAGCTGGGGCTCCAGCGTCTTCCTCCTCTATGGTTTCGCCAGCGGCGTCAGTAATTCTGCCCAGCTCTGGGACCACCTAATACTCAGGAGCGGCACCCTCATAGTCCACGCAGGGGGCAACGGCGCCCCAGGCTATGGCACTGTGACCAGCCCTGGAGACTCCTCCCTTGCCATAACCCTCGGAGCGAGCACTCTGTTCGAGTACAGGCCTGCCTTCGGCTTCCTGCCTGGCACCTATCATGACGTGGTCTCTTGGAGCGCAAGAGGTCCCACTAACATAGGCGTCGTGAAGCCGGACCTCGTGAACATAGGGAGCTTTGAGTGGGCAATAACCCACACTCTAGTAGGCCTGGGCAACGGGCTCAACGCTTACACGCTCTTCAGCGGCACAAGCCAGGCAACTCCCATGACGAGCGGCGCCATAGCCCTAGTGCTTAGCTTCATGAAGAGCAGGGGCATAAGCTACAACCCAGGCCTAGTGAAGTGCCTCATGAAGAGCACTGCCCTAGATATGGGCTACAACCCCTACAGCCAGGGCTCTGGCCACGTTGACGTGTACAGGGCAGTGACTGCAGTAGCTAGGGGCGGCATCCCCATAGCCTGCTCCCCCTCCGTAGCGCTTGCCATGAACTTCTACTACAGGCTCTCCCTCCCGCTCCTCGGAGACGTGCCCAGTGACCTTTCTGGAGCTGGAGACACCCAGCTGTACCCAGGAGTCATGAAGCCAGGGAGCTCTGCAGAGCTCGACCTAGGCTTCCTGGTTGGCGCTAGGGACACTCGCGTTAACCTCAGCTCGATCTGGTTCCGCATGTCAAGAGAGAGCCTAGTGAAGCATCTCAACCTGAGCGCTGGATACGCAGTGGTTGCTGGCAGACCTGTGCCCCTCGCTAACCTTACAGTAAGGCACACGGAGGATTCGATAACCATTAGATTGGTGAGCGGCCTCTCTAGGCTTATGATACCCATTCACAGGAGCGCTTTCGAGGGAGTAGGGCTGGCGGAGATAGTTGCTTACATACCCTACAGCGTTTACGACCCAGCAGGCAGGGCAGGCGGGTACTCAGAGAGGATACAGATGGGCATAGAGCTTCACTACGGCATAGACGCGAACAACGACAGGTTCATCGCAGTCTCTGAGACGCAGAGGATCAACTACGACATAAGGAGGGCTAACGTGCTCCACCTGAAGGTAGGCAACCCGACAGAGAAGTTCAAGATGGCTGAGGAGATAGCTGCAAGGTTCCTCAACAGGAGCGTCACTCCTCTAGCCAAGTCCCCAATGTTTGACCTGCGCTTCCTCTCCATACACAGCACCTATATAGGAAGGGAGGTGACCATAAAGCTAGAGTTCAGGAAGCACGAGGCAGTGCCCTGGACCTGGATCAGCGCTCCCTCCTCTGTGCTAGTACGGCCAGGGACTCTGTCAATGGTCAAGGTCAAGATAAGCGTTCCCAGCACAGCCACGCCAGGGCTTTACGAGGGATACCTAGTAGCGCGCTACCCTGGCGGCCACGCCCTCATCCCGATCTCTGTCCCAGTAGCTGTAGTGATAGGGAAGGGCACCACTGAGGTAACTTTGTTGGGAGAGCAGCCGTTCAGTTACAACAACTACGCAGTCAGCGGCCAGTTCGACTGGGGATGGAGGTACGAGAGCGCAGACTGGAGGAGCTTCCCAGTCCTAGTGGAGGACCGGAGCGTGATGGGATACCTAGTTAGCGTGGCCTGGAGGGGCACCAACACTAACATAGACGTGGCTGTGACAGGCCTAGGCCCCACAGCTCTAGCAGATCCGAGCGACGAGTTCTTCTACGGAGCTGTATATGCAGCAAAGCTCAACTTCCCGCCCTACTGGCCACGCCACGGTATCCAGGCCTTCTACGACTCGCCGCTACCGAAGCTCTCCTCCCTCTTCGTGCCCCACTACCCCAGTGTGATGGGCGCGTCGGAGATACCTGCCTGGATAGTGCTGAAGGGAGTCATGGTCGATGCATCCCCAGAGGCAGGCTTCCCGGAGCCCTTCCAGCTGCTCGTGAAGCCGATAAGGATGGACGGGCCTAGCTCGATCACTGTGAGGAAGAACGTGCCCAC
>JBCNVO010000047.1:0-2471 GCA_039630105.1 Acidilobaceae archaeon | reverse complement strand
AGTCGGCACGGACTACGCAGGGAAGATGAGGGAGTACGTGAAGAGGAGTCTCATGAGGGCAGGCGCCTCAGAGCAGAAGGCCCACGCCATATCCCTTGGCACAGATGTTTCCGTGGTGGCGCTTGCCCTCTCATTGAAAGTTGCGCGGGAGGGGGTCGGCTTCGTGATGCCTGCGGAGCACATATTCTCGAGCAGGATGTCGGTGAAGGCGGGCATGGTGGCAGCATATGCTGCACTCATGGACGCCTGCCCCAAATGCTCTGTGAAGCTGATCCACGTTAAGCACGACGCTTTCAGCCACAACATCGACTCCTCCCTAGCCTTCGCGTTCAAGGACGGGAGGGAGGGGGGCCTCCTCGTAGCAGAGCTGGGGAGGAGGGCATCTAAGGGGGAGAGCCTCCAGGAGGTGGGCTGGAGGGAGACGCAGCTCGACCAGAGCTACGAACAGTACATGAAGTTGGCAATAGAGTGGGCTGGCAGCGCCAGGGAGGAAGTGGCCTGGAGGCTGGACGTGAGGGAGGTGAAGCTGGGCGGCTACATCAGGGGCATCGCAGGCGGGGAGAGGAGGAGGGGGGCAGAATCATATGCTGGGCTGAGGGTGGAGGAGCTGGAGGAGGAGGGCACAGCTCTGCGGATCAGGCTTGCAGGCCTCAAGAAGGCCTACCTCCTCCCCAGGAGCGTCATGGAGAAGCATAGGGTAGGCGTATACGAGCTCCACAACGGGGCCCTCCCCTATATGCCAGAGAGGAAGAGAGCCCTTCTCTCCAAGAGGGGGAGCAAGGGCCTAAAGGAGTTCATAGCAGAGGTGGTGGAGGTCCTGGAGAGCACGCCAGGAGCTAACCTCGAGGAGGAGGACAGGAAGAAGTTACTGGGGCTCGCCAGGGAGCTCAGCGCGCGACTGGAGGAGCTGAAGGAAGGGAAGCCCTATGTCATTTACAGGCACATGCGGCTCTTCGTAGCATATGTGGCAGTGGGGAGGAGAGGGGAAGCAGTCTCGGACATAGTGGCCCTCACAGAGTGCAAGGAGGAGGACCAGGCGTATTACTACGCTGCTCTCCTGAACTACCTCGCCTTCTGCGTGAAGCGTGCTGGGAGGAGCTATCTGAGGACGCTCGTCCACAGGCCCCTTGAGGCCATAATAAAACTGAGGCTGTCGTGGAGGGAGGCACCAGAGGAGCTCAGGAGGGAGGTGGCGAGGTTGTCAAGGGAGCTGGAGAGATATATGCAAGGGCTCCCCACTGCCGGCAGGGAGGAGCTCTTCGAGGAGCTATCGAGGAGCCAGCCCTTCCAGCAGCTGGTGAAGGCGCTCGACAAGTACATAGAGGAGCGCGTGGGGCGGGAGCGCCTGGCGGAGGCCCTAGATCTAGTGTCCACGAAACCAGGAGGGGGCAGAGGGAGATAGTAGAAGGGTAGTCACGAGGACGACCTTCTCGATCTCTAGAAACGATCGCCATGTAAGGTAGGTTGTAGCAGTGTAATTAATTAAGTGTGGAGCGTGGGAGGGAGGGGCCTTCTATATGGGAAAGGGGAAGCACGAGGAGATCAGGTTCAGGGTCTCCAACTTGATCTGCAGGAAGGTAGAGGAGATCGCGGCGGAGCTGAGGAGACTGCGAGGGGCCTCTCCTGAAGTCGTTCCCTCCCCGCTGGTCCTGGCGGAGGAGCTGGCGAGGGAGTGTAAAGAGCCTAATGTGAGCCCTCTTCTCCTCAGGCAGGAGGTGCCTCTGGAGGGAGAGAGGAGGGCAGACATCCTGCTCGCAGGCAGGATACTCTTAGAGTTAAAGTCGAGGGAGGAGGAGTTCGAGAAGGCGCTAGAGAAAGCAAGGAGAGAGTACCTCCCCGGCCTGCCCAGCGTTTCCTACTATATTGTCACGAACTGGGACAGGTGGGAAGTATACAAGGTCAGGAGAGAGTTCATGGACACAAGGGGGAACAAGCAGAGCATAGAGCTGGAGCTGCTGACAGAGGGCACTTTGAGGGACGTGGATGTACAGCTTGAGCTCATTATCAGGCGGGGGCTCCACATGGGTCAGGTTGAGGAGTTCTCCCTTAGGGCCTCCATGACCCCCGATGCTGTAGTCCAACTCTACAAGAGGGACATAGAGGAAATGAAGGACGCGCTGAGAGAGGTGCTAAGGGAAGCATTTCAGGACGACCGAGTGAGGCCCCTCTTCGAGGCCTACGCGTCGCTCATGAAGAAGCTCTACCCATATGATGACCCAGATAAGCTGAAGGAACTCTACATAGAGCATACTCTCTTCCACATGATGACTGTCTCCAGCCTCGCAGCGGCACTGGGCGTTATGGGGAGGTCGGTGGACGTGGCCAGCGGCGCCACCCTCCCCTCAGGCCTCGCAGTGGCCCTCCCCTACCTCAACTGGTGGAAGATCTACTATGGGAAGGCTAGAGCAGAGGAGAAACAAAAGATAGAGGAGGTAGCTACAAGGATCGCCAGCAGGGCAGCGCTGGTAGAC
>JBCNVO010000046.1:0-11063 GCA_039630105.1 Acidilobaceae archaeon | reverse complement strand
GCGAGGCGAAGAGGCTCTCCTTCTCAGAGTTCGCTGCGAGGACAGGCATGAGGTACCTCTGGGCTAACGACACGCTCTTCTGGGATGCCGATACCACCAACTTCAAGGCTCAGGTCAGGGGCTCCCCCCTCCTTTCCCGGGCCCGGGCTGGAGGGACTACAAAGCCAGGTACGAGGAGTTCAGGGCAGAGCTCAGGAAGCTCTACGAGGATAAGAAGAGCATGAGGGAGGCCATGCTCCAGCTCGTAGACCAGAAGAAGTGGGTACGCTGGCTACGACTTCAGGTACCCAATACATACGGAGCCTGTCTGAGACGCCTGACGTGGAGATGGCGATTAAGTACCCAACCCTGGCGTGGCTAAATGCCTTCAACGTGAGGGCGGTCCTAAGGAGGAGCCCAACACGAAGGGAGCTGGGCTTCGTGCCATGCCTCAAGATCTGCCGGAGGAGGGAGAAGCTCATCATAACCTCTAATAGGCTGACCGAGACCTTCCACACCTGCTCTATGACCAGGAACCTGCCCTACCTCTCTGAGCTGGTGCCAGAGCCTTACGTGAGCATACCTGAGAAGCTGGCGTAGAAGCTAGGCATACAGCCAGGAGACTTCGTGGAGATCATAACCGCGAGGGGCTCAGTGAAGCTCAAGGCGACGTGACGAAGGGAGTGGGAGTGTTCAAGCTGGGAGACAAGGAGGTACCGGAGATCAGCGTCATATGGGGCTTCAGCTTCGCCGGCAAGACCACAGGTATACACGCCAACTTCATCAACCCGGACGTGGGAGACGTGATCACGACGATCCAGGAGTCCAAGGCGTGGATGGGTAAGGTGAGGAAGGCGAGGTGATGTAAATGGTGAAGGTACCTAAGCCTGGGTCCAGGGAGGGCGTGGCTGTAATAGTAGACCTGGACAACTGTATAGGCTGCAGGGCCTGCCAGATAGCATGTCAGGAGTGGAACGGCAGGAAGGCAGTTAAGACCCAGTTCAGCCCCACCTTCACCAACCCGCAGGACCTCTCGGCGGACTCATGGAAGGTGGTGTTCTTCAAGGAGTTCACTGTGACTAAGCTGCTTAGGCTGGCAGAGGGAGACGTGGAGCTGAAGGACGCAGTAGAGGTGGTGCCAGTGCCCTACAACTGCATGCACTGTGCAGACGCGCCTTGTGCCAGGGCATGCCCTGTTGGAGCCATTAAGGTCTCGCCCGAGGGAGCAGTGGTCATAGAGCCCGCTGAGTGCATAGGCTGCGGTTTCTGCCTTGGAGCATGTCCTTACAACGTTCCAAGGAAGGGCGGTGACGGCAAGTACTACAAGTGCTCCTTCTGTGTGGACAGGATACAGGCTGGGAGGCAGCCCGCGTGCGTAGAGGTCTGCCCGACCAACGTGTTCACCTTCGCTAGCATGAGCGAGGCGGAGAGGCTGCTTGCCTCTCAGTACAAGGACAAGAAGGTCTACGGCCTCAACCTCGACGGCTACGTGGGCGGGAGGACCAGGTGGATATTCGTGGCATCCAAGGAATCTGCAGACAAGGTGTTCCCAGCTATGTTCCCAGAGGAGGCTAAGAACGTGAGCGAGTTGAGAGATCTAGCTAACGCGTTTGCCTTGCCAGGCCTGGGAGTGCTGGCGCTGGGCACGCTAGGACTCCTCGGGCTGGCCTGGCTGAGGGCTAGGAGGAATGGGAGCCACTGAGGTGAGGGGGATGGAGGAGGACAGGAAGATAGAGCTCTTGACTGCTGGTTACAGGACCTGGCACCTTGCCAACCTCACAATGTTCGCCCTCCTCTTCACGACAGGCCTCTTGTTCGTAGCCCTCCCATGGACATCTTGGCTTGCGTATGCCGTAGGGACGCCGCTCGCCACCCTTTCCGGCCTAGATCCTGAGACCTACGCAGTCACTGCAGGGGTCCAGCTGCTCAGGACCCTCCACAGGCTCCTCGGCCTCATATGGGGAGGAGTGATCATAGCCTACTTCCTCTACCTCCTGCTGAGCGGCAGGATAGTTATCTACAGGGCACTCATGAAGCCGCTAGGCGTTCAGCTGAGGGAGGCGTTCTACGTGGCGAAGGTCTACACCGTAGGGGGAGAGATACCTGAGGACGTGAGGAAACACATGCACAGGCACAACGTACTCGCTGTCTATGCGAACTCTCTCCTCGTCCTAGGCTTCGTGATGCTGGGCATCAGCGGCGTCTCCTTGATGCTCCTCAGCCACTCGGAGGTAGAGCTCCACAGGCTCATGATAGTGCTCCACAACCTGGGCTTCTACACCATCATGCTGTTCGTCATGAGCCACATCTTTGCCTCCCTGCACCCGAGGAACTTCTGGCTCGCCTCTGCCATGTTCGGCAACGGCATGGTCTCTGAGAAGCACGCCAGGGAGGACATGCCAGCTTACTTCGCGGAGAAGAAGTAGCCTTTTTCCCCTTCCCAACCTTTTTCTGGTGGTACTTCGCATGCGGGAGTTGAAGGTATTTGAGACCGAAGTCAAGTACCTCGAAGGCAACGACGGTCGCCCCCCCGTGGCTGTGGACGACAGGCTAGACCTGTATATCAACGGGAACCATTACACCACCCTCTACATGAGCCCTGTGCACATTGAGGAGACAGTGTTGGGGGTTATGGAGGCGGAACGGCTGGTGGGGGGCTTGGGGGAGGTGGAGAGCGTGGAGATAGACGAGAGGAACAAGGTGGCAGCTGTGAGGCTGATGGGGCAGCTCGAGGTGAAGAGGGTTAGCCTCGAGGACTGCAGCCCTGCAGCTCTGAAGGCGAGGAGAGTGGGCCTCGGCTTCAGGGTCCCCTGGAGCAAGGTGGTGGAGGTGTACGTGGACTTCAACAGGAGGACCATCTCCGTGACGAAGGGCCTGGCTATGCACACCTCAGCCCTCTACGAGCTGGAGGAGGAGAGGGTCATTGTCGCTCACGACACGAGCAGGCACACCTCGATAGCCAAGCTCATAGGCATAGCGCTGAAGTTGGGGGCCCATTTCGAGAGGTCGATACTCATAACTACTGGGAGGGCGTCTGCGGACATGGTAACTAAGGCCGCGAACGTCAAGGTCCCGCTAGTGATCTCCACCAGAGGCCCCCTCTACAGTGGCCTCTCCGCCGCCTCCCTACTGGGCATAACCCTCGTCTCCTACTTGAGGAGGGGAGAGCAGGTGAGGGGGCTCACAGTGATGACCTATCCTGAGAGGATCCTGAAGGACGGCTAAGATATTTATTCCCTCGCTCCCTCTTGACTCTTGGCCGCCGTAGCTCAGCGGGAGAGCGCCCGGCTGAAGACCGGGCGGTCGGGGGTTCGAATCCCCCCGGCGGCACCTCAGCCTCCTGTCTAATTCGCTTTCGCTCCTTGACGAAAAGCTTAAAAATAGCTGAGAGCCTAGACAGAGAGGTGTTACGCTTGTCGAGAGCCGAGCTCGAGGTTGGCATCCACGGCTGGGGAGCCTACGTCCCGCGGGCGAGGCTCCCGATGAGCGAGATCGCTAGGGAATGGGGCTGGAGCGATCACCAGTGGAAGGCCCTGGGCATGATAGAGAAGGCAGTGGCTGCCTTCGATGAGGACTCCACCACAATGGGCGTGGAGGCCTCCCTCAATGCAGTGAGGAGGGCAGGGGTGAGGGGGGAGGAGATAGGGGCTGTCTTCTTCGGCTCAGAGTCGAAACCCTATGCAGTGAAGCCCAGCGCCACCATAATAGCAGAGGCGCTCGGGATTACCCCGATCACTATGGCCAGCGACCTGGAGTTCGCCTGCAGGGCTGCGAGCGAGGGCATGAGGGCCTCCATAGGCCTCATAGCCTCAGGCATGCTCAAGTACGCCCTAGTCGTGGGGAGCGACACGGCCCAAGCTAGCCCTGGCGATGTGCTGGAGTTCACTGCCTCGAGCGGCGCAGCTGCCTTCGTGCTGGGGAGGGCTGAGGGGGCCGCAGCCAGGTTCGAGGGGAGCTTCACTTACGTTACGGACACTCCCGACTTCTGGAGACGCGAGGGAGCCCCATATCCTAGCCATGGCGAGGGCTTCACTGGCGAGCCTGCCTACTTCAAACACATAACGGAAGCAGTGAAGGGGCTGCTGGGGGAGCTGGGGCTCAGGCCTTCTGACTTCGCCTATGCTGTCTTCCACCAGCCAAACGGGAAGTTCCCCATCAGAGTGGGGGAGATGCTGGGCTTCAAACAGGAGCAAATGAAGGTGGGCCTCGTGACCCCCCAGATCGGGAACACATACAACGGGAGCGCCCTGCTGGGCCTAGCGAGAGTCCTCGACTATGCCAAGCCCGGGGAGAGGGTCCTCGTGGCTCCCTTCGGCAGCGGCGCTGGGAGCGATGCTTACAGCATAGTCGTCACAGAGGGAATAGTGGAGAGGAGGGGGAGAGCTCCTACTGTAGACCAATACATTAAGAACAAGAGGAACGTAAGCTATTCAGAGTACGTGAAGATGAGGAGGATCTTGGTGAAGTGAGGTGTTCGTGACAAGAGCTGTTATGGAGAAGGTGGACAGGCACTACGAAAAGGGAGTGAGAGATCTCGCAGCTGGCGTTGCCACGAAGGCTCTCGAGGGAGTGGACGAGGTTGATTACGTGATCGTGGCCTCGAGCCTATCCTACCTGCAGGAACCACAGCTGGACCTGGGGGCTCACCTTGCTTCCAGCCTGGGGCTGAGGGGCAGCAGGGCTGTGAACGTGGAGGCAGGGGAGGCCTCTGGGCTCGCTGCAGCAGATGTGGCTGCTGCCCTCCTGAGGGGTAAGGCCTCCCGGGTGCTAGTGGTCGGAGTCGACAAGCTCACGAACTTCACCTCTTCAGAGACCTATGCTCACCTCTCCCTCCTTTACGACGATAGCATCTCAGCCTACAGCTCTGGCCTTGGCAGCATTGCTGGGATACTCATGAGGCTATACATGGAGAGGTACGGGGTCGACAGGCTCACCATGGCTCACTGGCCTGCCCTCATGCACAGCAACGCAAAGCACAACCCTTACGCAATGCTCCGCTTTGCTGTGGCGCCCGAGAAGGTCCTGGAGGCCATGCCCATGGCAGACCCGATCACCCTCATGGACAGCTTCCCCCTAGGCGACGGGGCTGCCGCAGTGCTCCTGGAGTCGAGGCCCAGGGACGCTCTGGCGGAGCTGGTAGCAGTGGAGTCAGCTGTGGGCCCTGCAAGCATAGCCTGGAGCGAAGATCCTCTGTTCATTGAGTCCCTTGCCCATGCCTTCCATAGGCTCTCCCAGAGGCACGAGGTGGGAGATGTAGATCTCGTGGAGCTCCACGACTCTTTCACCATAACTGCCCTCATGGTTCTTGAGTCTATGGGGCTGGCAGAGAGGGGCAAGGCTGCTGAGGCAGTAGCCTCAGGCCGCTTCTCCCCGAACGGGGACCTGCCAGTTAACCTGAGCGGTGGGCTGAAGGCAAGGGGCCACCCTATAGGGGCGACGGGAGTGTACCAGCTGGCAGAGGTGGCCCTGCAGCTGGCAGGGAGCTTCCCAGGGCTCAAGGTTGAGGGGGCTAGGAAGGGCCTGGCTGTCTCAGTCAACGGCTTCGGCTCAAGCGCTTACGTTGCGTACCTGAGGGGGGTGGCGTAGGGTGGTCAGGACGCCTCCCGTGGTCTGGAGGTCTAGGGAGCACAGGTACAAGCTCGTGGGGAGCAGGTGCAAGTCGAGCGGAGAGGTGTACTATCCTAGAGTTCTCTCCTGCCCTCATGGCGGCGAGATAGAGGAGGTGGAGCTGCCCAGGGTGGGGAGGCTAGTCAGCTACAGTGTAGTGTACGCTGTGGACGAGGACTCCCGCGACAGGAGCCCAGTCATCATGGGCCTAATAGATCTGGGGGTGACCAGAGTGATAGCGGAGGTAGTGGACGTGACGCCAGAGGAGGTCAAGAGCGGCATGCAGGTAGAGGCAGTGTTCCGGAGAATGGGGGAGGCAGGGGAGACAGGCGTTATAGTTTACGGAGTGAAGTTCAGGCCTGTGATGTGATGCGGTTTGGAGATAGAAGAGAAGGTCTCTATGTTGGAGAGAGGGGAGCTTTCCTTCAGCAAGCTGGAGGAGCAGCTTGGGAGCCCTAACCTGGCAGCCCTCGTGAGGAGGAAGTACCTGGAGAGGAAGCTCAACGTCAGCCTCTCAGCGCTCGGCAGCACAGTACTTGACTTCAAGGAGCTCTACGGGAGGAACATAGAGAACCCGATAGGCGCAGTCCAGATCCCCGTAGGGGTGGCAGGGCCCCTCAAGGTGGAGGGAGAGTACGCGAAGGGGGAGTTCTACGTGCCCCTAGCGACAACAGAGGGAGCGCTGGTGGCAAGTGTGAACAGGGGGGCAAAGGCGATAACTGCCAGCGGAGGAGCCAGGGTAAGGGTCCTGAAGGACGGTATGGCCAGAGCTCCCCTCTTCTGGACGCCCAGCGTGGAAGAGGCGATTAGGTTCAAGGAGTGGGCAGAAGCCAACTTGCAGGCCCTCAAGGCTGCTGCAAAGGAGACCACGAGGCACGGGGAGCTACGAGAAGTGCAGCCCTATATAGTAGGGAACCTAGTTTGGCTGAGGTTAGTCTATAGCACAGGAGATGCCATGGGGATGAACATGGCGACCATTGCAAGCGACAGGATATGCAGGCACGTGGAGGAGAGGTACGAGGGGGAGGCGAGGTGCATTGCGCTGAGCGGGAACATGTGCTCTGACAAGAAGCCTGCCTTCATCAACAGGCTGCTGGGGAGGGGCAAGTACGTGGTCGCAGAGGCCCTGATCAGGTCGCAGGTGGCGCGGGAGGTGCTGAGGACAAGGCCAGAGCTGATACACTACGTGAACGCTGCAAAGAACCTCCTGGGGAGCGCTGCTGCGGGGAGCGGGAGCTTCAACGCTCACTTTGCGAACATAGTGGCAGCAGTGTTCCTGGCGACAGGTCAGGACGCTGCACAAGTCGTGGAGAGCAGCATGGGCTTCACCTGGACTGAGCTTAGGGGAGAGGACCTCTACATTTCCGTGACCCTGCCCAGCCTCGAGGTAGGGACTGTGGGCGGTGGGACCAGGCTCCCTACCCAGAGGGAGGCCCTCAGCCTGATGGGCGTAGCAGGAGGGGGGGAGCCGCCTGGGACCAATGCTCTGAAGTTCGCTGAGGTGCTCTCTGCAGCAGTGCTGGCAGGGGAGCTGAACCTGTTGGCTGCCATAGCTGCAGGCCACCTGGCCAGGGCTCACGAGAGGCTAGGCAGGGCTAAGCATTAAGGGCTAGGCCTGGGGAGTAGGGGAGAGAGCGTGGAGGCCTACAGTGCTTACCCAAGGATAAGGGAGGAGATCAAGGTAGGACCTCCTAAGCTCACGAGGTTCGAGAGGGCTCGAATAGTGTCGATCAGGGCTCTCCAGATAAGCAGGGGCGCTCCGCCCCTTCTCCCTCCTGAACAGCTGGGCACCCTTGACCCTGTGGCGATAGCGAAGAGGGAGGTGGAGATGGGGCTCATCCCTATTTCCGTCCTCAGGTACACGAGCTCTGGCCAGAAACAGAGCATACCTTTATCCCTTTTAGTGAGGGTAACAAGGGAAGTGGTAGGGAAGATTGAGTAACATCCAGCTCTGCCGCGCTGTTGTCCACGAGAACTTCGAGGTCCTGGCAGAGAACGTCATGGAGAGTAGGGCAGAGTTCTCCCTTGGGCTACCTAGGGGAGGAGACCTGAGGGGGGCTCTCGAGAGCCTCTACCCAAAGCTTACCTCGCTGAGCTGTTACCCAGCCCTCCAGAGAGACCGGCGGGGGCTCACCCTATACGTGCTGGAGAGGAGGAGCAGGGACAACGTCGTCATGAACCTCACGCTTGCTGCTGTGACAGTCTTCACAGTCTTCCTCTCAGGCCTTGCCCTCTCAGCTGCAGGGAAGAGGATAGAGGGGGCTGGGGGCATTGCGTGGAGCCCCTTCGCGTACGCTATAGGACTCCTCGTCCCCCTCCTCCTCCACGAGCTTGGCCACTGGAGCCTCATGAGGCTCTACTCTACGCCCTCCAGCCTCCCCTACCTAGTTCCAGCACCCCCCCTCCAGCTGGGCTTCCTCGGCACCTTCGGGGCAGTGATCAATCTGCGTTGGCTCCCGCCCTCTGCAGATGCTCTCTCCCTTATGGCAATCGCAGGGCCCCTGGCTGGCTACCTTGCAGTCCTCCCCCTAGCCATATATGGCCTCTCCACCTCTGTCCCGACTGCTGAGCTCCCCGAGGGCACCATATCCATCAACCTCGTCCCCCTCTCCTTCGTGCTCATCTACTCCCTCTTCTACTCTGGGGGCGAGTACGTGCTCCTGAGCTCCCTTGCCTTCGCCTCCTACGTAGTGTTCTTTGTCACCTTCCTCAACCTGATACCCGTTGCAATGCTCGACGGAGGTCACGTGGTAAGGGGGGTAGCCGGGGCCAGGGCTCACTGGTTCGTGAGCAGAGCCTTCATAGTCGGGCTCGTCGTGCTCTCCATATTGAACCCCAACTTCTTCCTCTTCGCTCTCCTAGCCCTTCTCCTCTTCTTCCTCTCTGGCGGGAGACATCCAGGGCCTGCCCTTATGATAGAGGGGAGCGGGAGGGTCAGCCTGGTGGTGGCTCTCCTCTACGGCACCCTCTTCGTGCTCACTCTTCCTCTCCCGGTGTGACGTCTTGGACTGCCAGCTGCCAAAGGGTTTCGTGGCCATAATAGCAGAGAAGCCGAAGGCAGGGGAGAAGATAGCGAGGGCATTGAGCAGCTCCCCTAAGAGGTGCTACGGGGGGCTCCCCTACTGGGTGTTCGAGAGGGGAGGGAGGACATATGCAGTGCTCCCGAGCTCTGGCTACCTCTTCGAGATCTCCACGAAGAGCAGAGGCTTCCCCGTATTCGACTTCTACTGGAGGCCTATGGGGGAGGGGCACAGGCAGAAGGCCTATGGGCTCATGAAGAAGACGTTGCCATATGCTTCAGAGTACATCAGCGCCTGCGACTACGACGTGGAGGGGAGCCTGATATGCTTCCAGATCATAGCGAAGTTCGGGGACCTGAAGAGGGCGAAGAGGGCAAAGTTCTCTGCCCTCACCCCTCAGGACATACGTAGGGCCTTCGACAGGTTACTCCCGCTGGACTGGGAGATGGCAGAGGCAGGCAGGGCGCGTCACGAGCTGGACTGGCTCTGGGGGATAAACGTCTCCAGGGCACTCATGGAGGCTTACCAGCAGGGGACTGGGAAGAGGGTCTCCCTGAGCGCTGGAAGGGTGCAGAGCCCAGCCCTCGTGGAGGCGGCGAGGAGGTGGAGGGAGATGAACCTCCACGTGCCAGAGCCCCAGTTCTTGCTCCAAGTCCACCTGAGAAAGGGCGATGCCTTCGAGGCCTCTGCGAGCTTCCCCTCCAGGGCTGAGGGGGAGAGGGCGAGGGAGGGGGTGCTGAGGGCTGGCTACCTCGCTGTGGCGAGCTTCGAGGAGAGGGAGCTCAGAAGGAGGCCTCCTCCCCCCTTCAACCTGGGGGACCTGCAGAAGGAGGCCTCGAGGATATACAAGATGTCGCCTGCCAGGACGCAAAAGATAGCAGAGGAGCTCTACCTCGAGGCCCTCATAAGCTACCCAAGGACTAACAGCCAGAAGCTACCCCCTACTATAGACTTCAAGTCGATCGTGGCAGGCCTCGGGAAGGTCGACAAGTATTCGGAGCTTGTGAAACAGCTCTTGAGAGAGACAGGGGGGAACCTCGTGCCTGTCCAGGGCAGGGAGGACGACCCAGCGCACCCAGCCATCCACCCTACTGGGGAGATACCGCCTAGGGACATGGGGGAGGAGCGCTGGAGGATCTACGACCTCATAGCGCGCAGGTTCCTTGCAGCCTTCGCCGGCGAGGCCCTGCTGAGGAGCAGGGAGGCAGAGCTGAGGGACAGGGAGGGGAGGAGCTTTGCGGCGAGCGGCACAGCCGTGATCTCGAAGGGGTGGCTTCACTATTACCACTTCAGCTACCCAAGCGAGAAGCCCATCCCCAAGCTCTCCCCTGGGGAGGAGGTGAAGGTGGAGGGCGCAGAGCTCTCCCTGAGGTGGAGCTCCTACGGGGAGAGCATATCCAAGATCTCCCTCGTTAGGTGGATGGAGGAGGTCGGCATAGGAACGGAGGCTACGAGAGCAAACAGGGTGGAGGTGCTTTACGAGAGGGAGTACCTCAGGGTGGAGGAGGGAGGCTCTGTGGTGACTGAGCGCGGCTACCTAGTCGCCTCCGTCCTAAGGGAGGCCTTTCCGCAGCTGGCTTCTGTGGAGCTCACCAGGTCCTTCGAGGAGAAGCTCAAGGCGATCAGGGAGAGGAGGCTGAGGAGGGCAGAGGTGGTGAAGGAGGCTGAGAGGGCAGTGAGGGAGGCAATAGAGGCCTACAAGGAGGTCCTGCCGAGGGTTGCAGAGAGGATAGCAGTGGCAGAGGGGGCGAGGGAGGCAGAGAGGAGGTGCAGGGTGTGCAGGAGGGAGGCTGGCGAGAGCGGGCTCTGCGAGGTCCACGAGGAGGCCCTCCTCAGGCTCAAGGAGTCTATCCCCTCCGTGGCAGGGAGGCTGGGGGTGGGCAGGAGGGAGGCGCTGGCAGAGCTCAGCAAGGCAGCGGGCAGGTGGGCGAGGGAGGTGGCGGAGGCTGCTGCGAGGGACAGAGAGCTGGGCAAGGCTTTAGGCCTAGAGCCTAACCCACCTCAGGGCTAGGTACTCTGTCCTCCCCTGTCTGGGGAAGGCCATGACGAAGGACTTTCTCACGCTGTGACCAACCCTGCTGGCCCTCACTATGTCAGCAGGATCTACCCTCTCCCCCTCCTCGTAAACGTGAACTATGTACGGAGCGTGCTCCAGCCCAGGCCCTAGCTGGTAAACAGTGAAGTCCGCCCCGAACTTCAGCCCAGACCTCACCACGAGGCCTGAGCTCCTGAGGTCCTTGTACACAGCGTAAACAGCTGCTCCCCTCCTGGAGGAGAACACTAGCTCCCTCAGCCTCTCCACGCTTACCTCCCCCCTCTCGTCCAGCACCTCCAGCTCCCCCCTCTCTGCCAAGTATAGGGCCTCTGGCAGGCTGAGCCTCAGGGGTACCCTTTCCCCCCCTCTCGGCTTCTCTATCCCCAAGGGGGTGCCGAAGAAGCCCGAGGAGTAGAGCCTGG
>JBCNVO010000045.1:0-20252 GCA_039630105.1 Acidilobaceae archaeon | reverse complement strand
TCTACAATGTTTTTCATACATTTTGTTCTTTCAACTCCAGGACCTGGATTCCGGAGGGTTCTAGGACCCTCCCTTCCTTCTTCTCATGAGAAGACTTTCAACTCCATGACCTGGATTCTATAGAGAAGTATGCGAGGGGGGGAGCTGTACCTGGCATAATACCTTTCAACTCCATGACCTGGATTCATCTTCGCATTCTGGGGAGCAGGGCCCGTAGAGGTATCCTTTCAACTCCATGACCTGGATTCTGCATTCATCGCCCTCATCCTTTCTCGGGCTTTCTCCTCCTCACTTACATAACCAGAGCTTAAATAATATATCTCATTTCTCTCCCTCTGCAGCCCATGGCCATGGCTGATGGATCTGAGCACAGATCTGAGCTGATGGACTTTCCCTGCAAAAACAGGGAAGAGAATATTTACGGGCATAAACATAACAGCGCTCCTATCATCAACCCTCATCGCTGACCCGGAGCGAAAAGTTTAAATATATCCCGGCTTTTGCAGGGAAAGGAATGATCTACGACGTCCACAGCCACCTGTACGAGTACAGCAGGGAGCAGATAGAGTCCTTCCTCGAGGACAGGGGACTCAGGATAGTGGCAGTCTCAGTGGACCTGGAGTCCGCGCTCAGGGCGCTGGAGCTCGAGAGGGAGTTCCCTGGCAGGGTAATAGCCTGCATAGGCCTCCACCCCTGGAGCATAGGGAGGGAGCCCCTCCACGTCACCAGGACTCTCTCCTGGCTTGCAGGGAGGGCTGGGGTGAGGTGCGTTGGCGAGGTGGGGCTCGACAGGAGGTTCCTGGACCAGCACACCTGGGCGCTGCAGGAAAGGATCTTCAGGGAGTTCATTGAGCTTGCCAGGGATCTGGGGGCTTTCCTGAACGTCCACGCGCCAGACGCGTGGGGGAAGGCCCTGGGGATCTTGGCAGAGGAGGGGGCAGAGAGGGCAGTTTTCCACTGGTACACTGGGCCGCTGGAGCTTGTGGAGGTCATAGGCTCCAGGGGCTACTTCGTCTCCATAAACCCTGCGGTGAGGGTGCAGGAGAAGCACGCAGCGATAGCCAGGAAGGCCCCCCTGAAGTACCTGGTCTTCGAGAGCGACGGGCCTTACGAGTACAGAGGCCTGAGCCTTTCACCGGCAATGGTGAGGGGCACGATAGAGCTAGTGGCGAGGGAGAGGGGGGTCTCGGCGGAGGAGGTGGAGAAGGTAAGCAGGGAGAACAGCGAGAGGCTCATAGGCTCCTCAACCTGAACTCCAGCCTGCTCCCGTCCTGGAGCCCCAGCGCGCTCCTCAGGTGCTCTTGAGAGAGGAGCTCTGCCACGTCCTCCTTGTAGGCAGTTATCTCAGGCCTGACCAGGAAGGCCTGGATGTCAGGGGCTACCTCCAGCTCCACTCCATAGACTAGAACACCCCCCAGCCTCGTCCCTGGGATCTCTGGGGGAGCAATCCTGAGGGGCTGGAAGAGCCTCAGGCACCCTGAGAGGGCTGCAGGGTCCTCTAGCCTGAGGTTCAGGGTGCCAGGGTAGGGGTTTATGCCTAAGGCCTCCCTGAACCTCCTCGCGTAAATGCTCACGTAAAATCCCCCCTCTCCGAGCCCGCTGAAGACCCTCCCTGCAAAGCTCCTCTCACAGTCCAACTCTGCTCACGCCTAGGAAGCTATAGGAAATATTATATTGTTAGGGAGGTCTGGGAGGGGAGATGAGGCTAGGGCTAATAGTGAACCCCATAGCTGGCATAGGGGGGAGGCTGGCGCTGAAGGGGAGCGACGGCTCTGCAGGCCTGAGGGCCCTTCTGGAGGGCGCTCCCCTCGTCTCCCCTGAGAGGGCAAAGGCGTTCCTCAGGGCACTGCCAAGGGAGGTGGAGCTGCTGGTCCCTCCGGGGAAAATGGGGGCAGAGTGGGCTGAGGGGGCAGAGGTGGAGCCCTGCGTGCCCCACATATGGCCCACTTCTGCCCTGGACACGATCAGGTGCGCTAAGAGGATGGCGGAGAAGGTGGAGTTGCTGGTCTTCGTGGGGGGAGACGGGACTGCAAGGGACGTAGTGAAGGCAATAGGAACCTCGCGACCTGCCCTCGGGGTTCCTGCAGGGGTGAAGTGCTACAGCGCAGTCTTTGCGGAGAGCCCCCGGGCTGCAGCCTCGATGGCCTGGAGGTTCCTGAAGGAGGGGGGCAGCTTGGCAGAGAGGGAGGTATTGGACGTGGACGAGGAGGAGTACAGGGCCGGGAGGCTGGAGGTGAGGCTCTACGGCTACCTCAAGGTGCCCGTAATGGAGGGGCTGGTGGAGGGGAAGGCCTTCTCAGAGGAGGAGAACCTGGATGCTGTTGCAGAGCAAGCAGCAGAGGCACTAGAGAGGGGTGTGCTCTACCTTCTCGGCCCAGGGAGGACTGTGGAGGCCATAGCTAGGAGGCTGGGGGTGGAGAAGACGCCCCTAGGGGTAGATGCTGTTTTGGACGGGAGGCTGGTGGGGAGAGACTTGGACGAGAGGGCGCTTCTGCAGCTAGCGAGGGAGCACGAGAGGGTCAAGATAGTGGTCTCGCCCCTCGGCGGGCAGGGCTTCCTCTTCGGGAGGGGCAACCAGCAGATCAGCCCTGAGGTGCTGAGGAGGGTGGGGCTGGAGAACGTGATAGTGGTCAGCAGCAGCGCAAAGCTGAGGGGGCTCAAGGCCCTCAGGATAGACACTGGGGACGAGAAGTTGGACGAGGAGTGGAGGGGGAGGTACGTGAGGGTGATCACTGGCTATGGGAGGGAGAAGGTCATGAGGATAGAGTGAAAGGCCTAGACCCTCAGCCTGCCCTTCTTCATCACGTACTCCCTTAAGGGCTTTGCCAGGTTGTAGCAGCCCTCCCCCTCCTCCACCAGCCCAAGGCTCACTAGCTTCCTTATTGCCTGCGAGGGGTTGGGTATCTCGCGCTTGAGCTCCCTGAGGGCCCTCAGCTCCCCCACAGAGATGTTCTGGAGGAAATAGTTGAGGGCTGACCTCTCCTCCCTGCTCAGCTCTTTAGCCCTCTCCAACAGCTTTGAGGCCTCGGCGAACTCCTCCACTTGGCCCCCAGGAGAGGGGGGAGGTGACCCATATAAGCCTGAGGGAGCTGCTGAGGGAGCTGCTCGGGCCCAGAGCGTGGAGCAGGGTAGAGGTGGTGGGCGACATAGTCATAATAAAGAGGCCCTTCGGCTCCCCAGCAGGGGAGGAGTACAGGAGGGCTGCAGAGGAGATACTGAGGAGGGCCCCTCACGTCAAGTCAGTCTGGCTTGCTGCCACCCCTGTGTCTGGGGCTCACAAGGTGAGGCAATACGAGCACCTGGCTGGGGAGAGGAGGAGCGAGACAGTGTACAGGGAGCACGGCTGCTCCTTCAAGCTGGACATAACCAAGGTCTTTGTCTCCCCCCGCCTGAGCTACGAGCACCTGAGGGTAGCGAGGCTTGTGAGGGAGGGGGAGGTGGTGGTGAACATGTTCGCGGGAGCAGGGATATCCTCAATAGTCATAGCGAAGAAAGCTAGGCCTAGACTGGTGCACAGCATAGATCTGAACGAGGAGGCCTATCGCTACATGCTGGAGAACGTGAGGCTTAACAAGGTGGAGGGCAGAGTGATCCCGTATCTTGGAGACGCTGCAGAGGTGGTAAGGGAGAGGCTAGTAGGTGTTGCAGACAGGGTGCTCATGCCCCTCCCTGCGCTGGCCATAGAGTACCTCCCCTACGCTCTCCTAGCCCTGAAGGGAAGGGGTTTCCTCCACATCTACCTGCACGTGAGGAGCAGGGAGGAGGGGGAGCAGGTGGTGAGGAAAGGGCTGGAGAGGGAGGGGAGGCCTGCGAAGATCTTGGGGAGCAGGGAGGTGAGGAGCGTGGGGCCTAGGTTAGAGCAGGTGGTGGTGGACGTTGAGGTGGGCTGAGTGGGAGGAGTACAAGAGGTCCCTCCTGGCAGGGCTGAGAGAGGAGAGGCTGATAGGCTACCTCGATCCTGGCGCTGAGAGCTTCCTGGAGCTCCTGAACAGGCCTGCGCTGGTAGTCACCACGAGCAGCTGCACAGGCAGGATAACAGTCGTAGAGGGGGAGTGGCACTGGCTGAGGGAGAACGCTAGGATAGTTTTCAAGACCCATGACCCTGTGACCAGGGAGGAGCTGGAGAGGGCGGCAAAGAGGTTTAGCGAAAGGCTTTGGGTGAAGCTCACAGGGCCCATATTGCACCTCAGGACGCCCAGCTTGAGGTGCGCCGCAAAGCTCCTCTCCCACGCGAGGAGCTCTGGCTTCAAGCACAGCGGCATCATATCGCTTAGCTCCCGAGGACACACTGTGGAGCTCATGAGCGGCGTCCAGCTAGCGCTCCCGCTGCTGGGGGGAGATCTGGGGGAGCTGGCAGAGATCTTGAACAGAGCGCTCTTGGAAGGGAGGAGGAGGCTGGGGGAGCTGACGGCTAAGGTCTCGAGCGACCCTGGCGCCTGCGAGCCCTGAGGTACTCTGAAACTAGGTCCTCGCTGCAGCTGCATATCCCCCTCCTCTTGAGCTCCTCGCAGCTGTAGGGGGAGGCGCTGATCCTCTCCAGGGCCTTTGCTACCAGCCTCTCCCTCCCCCCCGCGATCCCCAGCTCCCCGAGCAGCTCCTCCAGGTAGCCCCTGGGCGCTCCGATGGCTCTCAGGAAGGAGAGGAGGACGAAGACCTCGTCCTCGTTCAGGCCTGAGACCCGAGCCTTTGCCATTATGTCCAGTATGCACTTGGGGAACAGCTCCTCCCTCACCCCTTCTGCCTTTGCCTCTGCAGCGCTGGCCTTCCTCACCAGCTCTGAGAACACGCGGCCCTCTGGCACCTCCATCTCCCTCAGTCTTCGCAAGATGTACTTCGGCACTGCCTCTGCCAGGAAGAGCCTGAAAAGGGGGAGGTCCATATAGACCCAGCCGCCCAGCAGGAAGGAGTTGACGAGCTTCAGCCTCGCCTCCCTCGTCCCAGCAACTAGGGAGAGATAGCTTGCTGCCCTCACTGCTACGTTGAGCTTCCTCTTCACCAGCTTGCCCCCCTGGATAGCCCAAGGGAACTCTATGGCCTCCAGCTTTGCCTCAACGCCCATGGCCTTGGCTAGGCTCACCAGCTCCTCCAGCTCTGCCCTCTCTATGAGCTTTCTCGCCCTCTCAGCCTCTGCCTTTATTGCCCTCTCTAGCAGCCTCACGCTCCCTGCCTCCCTCAGCGCCATGAGGGTGAGCCAGAACGAGATCGCCTCCTCCACCTCCCCCCTCCCCTCCCAGGGCTCCCCCTTGAGAGTTGCCTCAAGCCTGGCCTTGCAGAGCTCCCCGACCTCCTCCGTTATCTCCTCCAGCGCCCCTGTCCTCTGGAGGAGCCCTGCAGCCAGCTCTCTTGGATCAGCAAGGAAGGGGAACTTCCTCAGGCTCACCCTCTCCCCACTTTTTAGGTTCTAGCCTGAGCCCTTAAGCGGTGCAAGGCCTTGAGGAGCCTCGCGAGGAGGATAGCAGAGTGGGCCTCAGGCTTCAGCTACGACTCGATGAGCAGCGAGGAGGTAGAGGAGTTCAAGAAGAGGCTAGTGGACACTGTTGCTGTGGTTGTGGGGGCCTTCGAGGAGGAGCCAGTCAGGATAGCGAGGAGGCTTGCTGAGTTTACCTCCTCCTCAGAGCTCCCTGCCACGCTCTGGGGCACAGGGAAGAGAGGGTTCATAGAGCAGGTAGCCTTCGCCAACGCGTGCGCTGTGAGGTACCTGGACTTCAACGACACCTACCTCTCAAAGGAGGCGCTCCACCCGAGCGACATGATCCCTGCACTGGTAGCTGCTGCGGAGGCTGCAGACGCAGACGGCAAGAGGCTCATAGAGGGGATGGCTGTGGC
This sequence comes from Acidilobaceae archaeon, assembly GCA_039630105.1. Taxonomy (GTDB): domain Archaea; phylum Thermoproteota; class Thermoprotei_A; order Sulfolobales; family Acidilobaceae; genus DSZV01. Next base: position 14,426 of record JBCNVO010000045.1, on the reverse strand, counting down.
CTACGAGGTCACCAGCAGGCTAGCTGACGCCTTCAGTGTGAGGGGGAAGGGCTTCGACCACGTTACATACATTGCCATAGGGACTGCTGCAGGGGTCTCGAAGGTGCTCAACTTGGACGAGAGCTCTACGGAGAACGCCATAAACATAGCCACCACTATTGCTCCTGCGCTCAGGCAGACCAGGGCTGGAGAGATAAGCATGTGGAAGGCCTGCGCTGCTGCTAACGCAGCAAAGGATGGGCTTATCGCAGCGCTCCTTGCCTCCATGGGCATGACAGGCCCCTCCCCTGTCTTCGAGGGAAAGTTCGGGTTCTTCAACGTGATCTCGAAGGAGCCCTTCGACTTGGAGTTCGGGAAACCGCTCAAAGTCATGGAGAACAGCATAAAGAACTGGCCTGTGGAGTACCACTCTATGAGCGCTGTGGAGGCTGCCATAAAGCTGAGGGAGAGGCTAGGGGCGTTCAGGGCGGAGGACGTGGAGAGGGTGGAGATAGGGACTTTCACAGTGAGCTACAGGATCATTGTGGAGGACCCAGAGAAGTGGGACCCGAAGACGAGGGAGACAGCAGACCACAGCCTGCCCTACATTGTTGCTGCCACCCTGCTCGACGGTGACGTGTGGGTGGAGAGCTTCAGGCCTGAGAGGGTGCTTGCAAGGGACGTGAGGGAGGTGATGAGGAGGACTAGGGTGGAGGTGGAGCCCAAGTTCGACGAGGTCTACCCGAAGGGGATCCCCAACAGGATAACTGTGAGGCTGAAGGACGGCAGGGCTGCGACAGAAGAGAGCACCTACCCTCCTGGCCACTTCATGAACCCGCTGAGCAGGGAGGGCGTGGAGAGGAAGTTCTGGAGGCTTGCGAAGGGGAAGCTAAGGGAGGAGCTCGCGAAGGAGTTCCTCTGGGGCGCATGGAACCTGGAGAAGGTGGGCAACGTAGGGGGGCTCGTGAGAAAGGTCAAGATCCTCTAGCCCTTCCTCCTCCTCGGGACCTCCCTGGCTACTCCCTCCCTTGCTCTGGCAGCCACGAAACCTCCCGCAAGCCCTAGCACGAAACCGAGCGCCAGCAGCCCTATGGTCACCAGGTTCCTCTCCTCTAGGGTCCCCTTCAGGCTCTTGAGGTCGTTGTCCCTGATCTTGATCTCGTTCTCCCAGTAGCTCTTTAGTCCCTCCAGCTCCTTTGTCCTCGCGCTGAGCTTCTCCACCTCCTTGGAGAGGTTGTTCACCTGACTTCTCAGCTCCACGAAGGACGCGATGGGGTCTCTGAACGCAAGGGTGGTGAGATTGTTGAGGTAGCCCTGGTGGGCAATTATGGCAGAGGAGTCAAGGCCTGCCATCGAGAACATGACAGGGTTGTAGGGGAGGTATGCGACGCGGAAGGATATGGTGAAGGACTGCTGCGGCAAGAGCGTCACCTCTTGGGTAGCGAAGGTGAGGGCCACTGCGTTGCGGACTGTCACGTTCCCTAGCCTCAGCCCCCTGCTGAAGTTCACGAAGAGAGTTCGGGGCTCCAGAGGCTGTATGCCCACCAGCTGGTTCAGGGAGGCAGTGTTCTTCGGGTCTGCATACGAGGCCATAGCTATAGAGTCAGCGTTCACGAGCACCCTCACCCCCTCCGTCCCGTTTAGCCTCTGCCCCCTGAACTTGTCTGTGCCAGTGTCCACTATTGTGCCCACCCACTTGGAGGGATCGCTCGTGTACACTATGAGGTATATCTGAGGGCCTCTGAAGGGACCTTTGAGGGTCACAGCCTCGGCAGAGGGGTTTACGAATGTAATGGTGTACTCGAGGGCTGGGCTCCAGAGCCTTGCCCTCACAGTGACGCTTACCTGAAGCGGCTCTATGTCGCTGGCTGCCTCTGGGGAGGGAGTCAAGACGACGGATATAAGCTCGGAGGCGTTAGCGATAAGCTCAGCCCTCCAGCGCTGATAAGTGAGGGTGGGTAGGCTGACTGTGTGGCTCCTGTCCCCCAGTACAAAGGTGTACCTGCCAGTTACGTTCTTAGTATAAGCATATATTGCCAGAGTGGGAAGGGGATAGGCCAGCTCAGTCATGTCGCGCTCCCTGCCCTCCTCTACCGCCTTCCACGTAGTGATCCCGCCGCCCTGGTTGAGCCTTATGTTCACGCCCAGGAGAGGGCTTATGATCGAGACGCTGTTCTCATCGATCACGACCCTCATGCCCTGGGACTCTGCAGGCAACGCAGCGAACATTAGCGCCAGGCTCAGCAGAGCTAGGTACTGCCTCACCTCAATCGCCTCATGCAGGCTCCTCTCTAGAGCCTATAAGAGCGTTAAGGGAGCTTGTACTTGCGCAAGTGCCTCGCTATCCCCAGCTGCTCTACTGCCTGCTCCACCACCCTGTGGTACTCTGCTCTCCCCCTCCCGCGCCTCAGCTTCCTCCTCTTCAGGGAGGCCCTGTAGAGCTCCCTCCCCTCGCTGTCGATGACGGCAATGTAACCCCTGACCCTCCCCCTTAGCCCCCTCACGAGCCTCACCTGCACCCCCAGCTCCCCCTCCTTGAGATCTACTAAGATCTCCTTCGCCTCCCCCTTAGCGTAGACTGGCCTCACGCTCCTTACCTCCCCTGCCGCCTCTCTCAGCTTCCCGTCCCTCCCCAACACTAGGGCTAGCTTCCTCTCCACGTGTAGGCCGCTCCTGCTTTGAGATGCCTCCTGCACCAGCCTAACTAGCACGCCCCTCTCCCCTAAGTTATGCTATTATAGTTCTCATATCTGCGTATGTAAGCGAAATGTCGCGGATTTCGATATTGGGATTGGGGGTCAGCGGCTCTTTCCTGGCATATCTGCTGGCCCGCAGAGGGTTCAGGGTAGAGGGCTACGACCTCTCGAGGAGGTACCTCAAGCCTTGCGGGAACGCTGTGAGCGTGAAGGAGCTCACTGCAAGAGTTGTCAAGGCTACGGAGAGCGAGCTGGCGCAGGCAAAGCGGTTCTCCGTAAAAGTAGAGGGGGAGGAGATAGCTTACCTCGACCTGAGGCCCTCGCCTTGGGTCATGGTGGACAAGGGGAGGCTTGTGGGCAGCCTGAGGGAGATGGCTGAGGCAGAGGGGGCCTTGCTGAGGTACGGGAAGCACGGCCTCAGCTCTGCTACTGTGGACGCCAGGGGTCCCTTTGCAGGGGGCGGGGGCAGGCAGATCAACGCCATAGTCATCATGGCGAGGACTAGGTGGGAGCCCGGAGAGGTATCGCTCGACCTCACAGTGAGCAGGAGGGGCACCTTCTGGATCTTCCCTCAAGACGAGGACGGCAGGGTAGTTAACGTGGGCGTAGGCTTCGACAGGTATGTCGAGCCAAGGGTCCTGAGGCAGGTGGCCCTTCGCTACTTCAAGAGGATGCTGGGGAGGTTCGAGGAGCTAAGGGTAGGCGTTGCGCCCATCCTCATTTGGAGCCCCCTCAGGCTAAGCAACGGGCCCTTTCTGGTGGGAGAGGCTGCGGGGTTTGTGGGGAGGCTCAACGGCGAGGGTAACAGGATGGCTCTGTACAGCGCTGCAGCGCTCGCAGAGGCCCTCGCCAGCGGGTACCCTAACCAGGAGAAGGTGCTGAAAGCGTACAGGGAGAGAACGGCAAGGCTTGCAAACGAGGTGAGGACGTCCATGCTGCTTCTGGAGCTTGTGGGGAGGCTGTCTACGCCCGTAGCAAGGGAGGTCCTGAGGGGAGCGCCGAAGGAGCTCTGGGAGAGCTGGTTCAGGACGGAGCTCACGCTGGGGAGGCTCCTCTCCCTCCTCCCTACAGCTCTCTCAGCCTCTGGAAGAGGGCGAGGACTGTCTCGAGCGTTGCGCTCTTCCCCTTCTTGCACATCGTGTAGCTGATGACTCCCTCGGAAAGAGTTATCTCGAGAGTTGTCACAGCGTCCTTGACCACTATGACCCTCCCTTCCTCCCTCTCAACGAGCTCTGGCTTGAGGCCCTCTAGCTGCAGCCTGTTCAGCACTTGAGCCTCAGTCACCCTGGGCACCTCTGGCGTCACCTCTAGCCTCTCGGCCAGCTCCAGGGCCTTTGCAGAGACCGGAGGGCAGTCCCTGTACTCCTCTGCCAGCCTCCTCAGTATGGCCTCAAGCACGCCCGTCATGCCCAGGCTCCTCATGTGCTTCACTAAGTCAGCCCACTCCTCGCTGGAGAGGTAGTCAACGATCTTCTCTGGGTTGCCGCCGTAGATGCCGAAGTTGTACTTGTCCTCCCCCCTTCCCATCCTCTCCTTTATGTCCTCTAGCACCCTTGCTGGCAGCCTGTCTGCGTAGTCCATGAGCACCCTGTTGACTATGTGCCTCAAGAAGTCCTTCCTCACAGCGCACTTCATAGCGTTCTCCCGGAGGGAGAAACGGAGCCTATAAGGGCAATAAAGGTGTTGCTGAAGAGCGGAGCTCGGGGGGTCCATGCATAAGGTCGCAGCTCTCTACTACCTGGCCACTGCAGCCGTAGCCCTGATGGCCTCCCTCTTCATAGGGTGGGAAGCCTACTCGCTGGCCTCAGCTTATCAGGAGGATTACGTGACTGACGAGATCTACTACGTTGACTCTGCAAGGAGGCTTCTGGAGAGGGTCTTCGGGATAGACGCAGAGGGGAGCTACAGCAACAGGACGAGGGAGGACTACTTCAACCTGGAGCACCCGCCGCTGGGCAAGTACGTCATAGCTGCGAGCATTCTCCTTTGCGGGGACGTTCCTATGTGCTGGAGGCTGCCTGGGATAGCTGCTGGGGCGCTCATGCCCCTAGTGCTCTACGCCACTTATGCCACGACCCGCCACCCTCTGGGGCCTGCAGCTGGAGCTATGGCTGCCCTCGCCCTGGCCTCAGACCCCATAGTTTCTGCCACAGCCAGCGTCGCCATGCTGGACATCCAGCTCTCCCTCCTCACAGCCATTTCCATAGCCCTTGCCGTCAAGGGTCGTTACGCCCTCTCCCTCCTTGCTGCAGTCCTCTCCCTGAACGTCAAGATCAGCGGGGCTGGCACGTTCTTCGGCTCTGTCATGAACCTGTACAGGGTAGAGGAGAGGAGGGAGAGGCTCAAGCTCCTGGCCTTTGGAGCTTTAGCAATCCTCCCCCTCTCCCTCCTCCTCCACGCCCCCCTCATGGCCTACTTCGGCCCAGGGGAGATAGCGAGGGAGACGCTTGAGGCAATTAGGTGGCATACGAGCAGCAGGCCCGAGGGCCCTCCGGCCTCTAGCCCCTCTGGCTGGCTCACCAACGCAGCCCCCTTCCCCTTCTCCTACAACCCGAGGCCTGTGTTGGCTGAGGTCAACACTGCTCTCCACCTGTTAGCGCTGATCTTCAGCGTCTACGTCGTGCTGAACCACCTGCTCCCTCCCACCCAGCCCTACAGGCTGAGCGCTCCCCTCTTCTACGCATCTATAACCCTAGCGTACTGGGCTGTCTTCGTCGCTGGTAACAGGACGCTGTACAGCTTCTACGCAGTCCAGCTGTCGCCCGCCGCAGCAGGCGCATTGGCCGAGCTGGTGCTCCTCCTCTGGAATGGGAGGGGGTTGAGGGATTGAGGGTCACGATCGTTCAGATAGGGTTCTCTGAAAGGCCTTGGGAGGCCCTGAAAGAGGCCCTGAGGGGGGAGGAGCTGGGGGAGCTCCTGGCACTTCCAGAGCACTGGTTCTCCCTTACTAGGAGCGGGAAGAGTATAGAGGAGTACGAGGAGGCCGTGCTCAGGCTCCACGTGGAGTTCAACGTGGGCGTCCTCGGCGGCCTCAACACAGTGAGGGACAGGGACGGGGAGCTGAGGAGCATAGGCCTCGCAGCCATTGGCGGGAAGGTGCTGAGGGCTTGCGAGAAGGTCCACCCCTCAAAGGCTACTGGGGAGAGGGCGCTCGTGAGGAGCGGGAGGCTCCTGCCGCCCCTGCACCTAGGGAGGTGGAGCATAGGCTGCGTTGCTTGCGTGGACATATTTTACCCAGAGATAGCGAGGGAGCTGGTAAGCAAGGGGGCTAACGTGATTTACAACCCCTCAAGCATTACTGTAGACAGGACGGGGAGCTGGCTCTCTGCAGTCAGGGCAAGGGCTGAGGAGAACGTGGTGTACGCCCTAGGCGTCAACTCTGTGGGCAACAGGTACCCTGATGGGCGGGTGACAGGGGGAGCTAGCGTAGTGTTCAGCCCCTACGGGAAGGTGAAGGCTTTGCTCCACAACGCGATAGGGGCTGTGACGACGAGTCTCGCAGAGGAGGAGCTGGAGGAGGCCCTCAAGAGGTGGGCCTTCAGGGAGGACTTCGAGAAACACTACTCCCATTTTTACAGATATTCCCTGAACAAATAATGCATAAGCTTATAAGGTCTTCGAAAAGATACTATCTTGCCCGTGATAGAGAGATGAGCGGGCAAAACCTGATGGTACAGCTCCAGTACACTGATATACTTGGCTTCCTCCGCGGCGTGGAGGTGCTCTTTGAGAAGGCGAACGGCAACGATTTCCCTGGCGCCTTTGACGGGAGCAGCGTGGGGATGGCTGAGATCGAGGAGAGCGACCTCCTCCTCAAGCCCCTCCTGTACAGCCTGAAGCCAGTCCCGTGGGCTCAGGACCTGTGGAGGGCCCTTGCTCTAGTTCACAAGCCAAACAAGGAGAGGTACGTGAAGGACCCTAGGCTGGCAGCAGAGAGGGCGATGGAGCACGCCAGGGAGCTCGGCTTCGAGCCCATAGTTGGGGCAGAGCTGGAGTTCTTCCTGGTGCAGGAGGTGAAGGTGAACGTTTTCAACAACTACGCAGGCTCTAGCGTAAGGATACGCTCTGCAGAGAGCCCCGCCTCTGGGAGGGCCTACTTTGGGATGGCAAAGCTCTCCTACCACACTGTGGAGCCCATGGACTCCCTCCTCGGCTTCAGGACCGGGTTCTCCAAGGCCCTCAAAGCCCTAGGGTACTCGAGCGAGGTAGCCCACCACGAGGTCGCTATCTCCCAGGTGGAGTCCTCGCTGGGTGCAGGAGATCCTGCATTTGTGGGCGACGAGGTAGTCACGGCTAAGTGGGTGGCTAGGAACGTGGCAAAACAGATGGGGCTAACTGCGATATTCATGCCCAAACCCTTCTACGGCGACAACGGGAGCGGCATGCACCTCCACATGAGCTTGTGGAGCGGCGACAAGAACTTGTTCTACGAGGACGGGCTGAGCCAGATGGCTAGGTACTTCATAGGCGGCCTCCTGGAGCACGCCTCAAGCCTGGCTGCCCTCGTGGCTCCCACCACGAACAGCTACAAGAGGCTGGTGCCAGGCTATGAGGCGCCAGTGTACAAGACCTGGGGCTATTACAATAGGAGCGCAGTGGTGAGGATCCCTGCTGCCACGAACCACAAGAAGACGAGGGTGGAGTTCAGGGCTCCGGACCCTTCAGCTAACCCCTACCTTGCCCTAGCAGCGACCCTAATGGCTGGGCTGGACGGGATCAAGAGGAAGATAGATCCGGGGGAGCCCTATGCGAGGAACACCTACAAACTGAGCGAGGAGGAGCGCAGGAGGCTTGGGATAGGCACGCTGCCAGGGAGCCTAAGGGAGGCGCTGGAGGAGCTAGAGAGCGACAACGAGTACCTTAAGCCTGCCTTCAGCAGGGAGCTCCTCGAGAGCTACGTGGAGCTGAAGAGGAAGGAGGTAAGGGAGGTGGAGCTGAGGCCCCACCCCTACGAGTACTACCTATATCTTAACCTCTAATCTCCTCTTCTTGTGGGGAGGTTCGTGATCGCTCTGGAGAGCCTCCTGAGCTTGGACTATGGGAGGGTAGAGAGGTACTTGGGGAGCTTCCTGAGGGGGGAGCTGGAGGCCTCGGGCAGGAGGGGTTATGTAGTAGGTCTCAGCGGCGGTGTGGACTCTGCAGCATCCTTTGCGCTGGCTGTGAGGAGCCTCGGGAAAGAGAGGGTGCTCCCTCTCATCATGCCCGACTCTGCCCTGACTCCGAAGGGGGACGTGGAGGACGCAAAGAGCCTAGCGCTCTCTATGGGCGCGAAGTACCACGTCATAGACATAGCTCCCATAATAGACGTGTACAGGGGGGCTCTGCCCGTATACGAATCTGACAGCGCTGACAGGGTAGCTCTCGGGAACCTGAGGGCAAGGGTCAGGATGAACATTCTTTACTACTACGCGAACAAGCTGGACTACCTCGTCCTGGGCACAGGGGACAGGAGCGAGATACTGATAGGCTACTTCACGAAGTACGGAGACGCAGCCGTCGACGTCTCTCCGCTTGCAATACTTTACAAGACGCAGGTGAGGAGGCTTGCGCTTCACATGGGGGTGCCAGAGTCGATAGCTCTTAAGCCGAGCTCCCCCAGGCTCTGGGAGGACCACGAGGCAGAGAGGGAGCTGGGGATGAAGTACGAGGAGATAGACCTTGTGCTCTACTCCCACTTCGACCTAGGGGTGGCCTGGGAAGAGATCTCTGAGAAAACAGGAGTCAGGGAAGAGGTGGTGGAGAGGGTGAGAAGGCTCCACCTATCCAGCTCTCACAAGAGGTTGGGAGCCAAGTTCCCAGAGCTCCTGAAGTGAGGAAAGTGAAGCTCTACGTCTTCCTCCTCCTCTCCCTCGTCTCCCTGCTGGCAGATGCGACTTACGAGGGGGGAAGGAGCGTCTCAGGCCCATACATGGAGAGCATAGGGGCAACTCTTCTCATAGCAGGAGGTCTCAGCCTGGGAGAGCTCGTTTCCTACACCTTTCGTTCCGTGGGGGGCTTCATAGCTCAGAGGGGAGGGAGCAGGGGATACTGGTCCCTCCTGGTGCTAGGATATGCGGCGAACCTAGCGATCCCTGCCCTAGCCTTCGCTCCTAGCTGGGAGGCTGCCTTTGCGCTCTACATGGTAGAGAGGGCTGGAAAGGGACTGAGGACGCCTGTGAGGGACGCTATACTGGCAGAGGTCTCCTCCGGCATAGGGAGGGGGAAGGCCTTCGCGCTCCACGAGCTCCTGGACCAGGTAGGGGCAATCCTCGGGCCTCTCGCAGTAGCATTGCTGCTCGCGAGGGGCTACGGGTTTGCCCTCCTCTCCCTCTCACTGCCTGCCCTCCTCTCCCTCCTGCTCCTCCTGCTGGCCTGGAGGTCCCACCCAAACCTCGAGTCTGCAAAGCCCGCGATGGGCAGTTCCCCTACGAGGGGGATCCTTCCCTTCTACCTCTCTATAGCCCTAGCTATGTTCTCCTTCGTCCACTGGGGGCAGGCCTCGTACCTGCTGAGAGAGCTGGGAGGGGAGAGGGTAGCTGTGTTCTACGCGATCGCTATGACAGTAGACGGCCTCTCCTCCCTCCCCCTAGGCCTTGCTCTTGACAGGTACGGCCTCAGAACCCTCCTCCTCCTTCCCTTGCTAACTCTCCTCTCCAGCTTTGCCCTTCTCAACGCCAACCTCCCTGCCTTCCTGCTCCTCTGGGGGATAGCCATGGGGGCCATCGAGGTCCTGCCGAGGGCAGCTATGGCGGTCCTCACGAGGCCCGAGGAGAGGGGAGCAGCGTACTCTCTGCTCTACTTCTACATGGGCTTAGGGTGGGCCTCGGGCAACCTGATCTCTGCTGCACTCCCCCACTTGGCTCCCTACCTCTTCCTGCTCTCCTCCCTCCTCTCCCTCGCAGGCCTCCTCTATACTAAGAGGATATAGCCTCCTGCAGTTGGGTAGGCGGTGCAAGAGATGGGAGAGGAGCTCAAGGTAGAGTTCACCTCTACGGTCTTCTACGTGAAGTTCAGCGATGGAAGCAAGGCCTTCCTTAGGTACAGCGTAGAGGGCGACAAGATGGCACTCATAGAGACCTTCACGCCTCCCCAGCACAGGGGGAAGGGGGTGGCTAAGCTCATGGTGGACAAGGCAGTAGAGGTAGCTATGGAGAGGGGGCTCAAGATAGTGCCTATATGCTCCTACTCTGTGCAGTACTTCATGAAGAACCCCGACAAGAGGGGCCTGCTGGCAGAGCCCTACGCCAGCATGAAGGAGGAGGAGATGAAGAAGTACTTCGAGGAGAGACTGGCAGCAGAAAAAGCAAAAGAAAAAGGTTAGACTACGGGGAACTCCCAGGCTCCTGCGTCGAGGAGCAGCACCCTCAGCACGAAGATCGTTATCAGTCCTATTGCTCCAGCTATTAGGGGTATGTACTTTGTCCTGAACCAGAGCATGTTCGCTGCCAGGCCCACCACTGCTACGACAGAGAGCAGTAGAGTTACCTGGAAGAGCCCGCTCCCCAGGACCTTAGCTGCAGAGGCGTTGGCTGCAGGCCCACCTATGAGGGACGCTAGCAGGTGGGCTAGGTAGAAGATTATGAGGAAGGCGAGGGAGAAGAGGAGGGTAAAGCTGACCCTCTGGTCTGCAGGCCTAATGAAGGCGTAGAAAGAGGAGCCCCCTGCTATGCCCATGAGGAGGGCTATGGCTGGGACTGCAGCGCTGTGCCAGAAGGGGATGCCCCTCTCGTAGGAAATGATGAAGCCCGTGTAGAGGGCCACGAAGACTCCAGTCGCGATCATGAGGAAGCTGAGGGCGTTCATGAAAGTAGCGCTCGAGCTTAGGGGGCTGAGCCTGCTCACGAGAGGTATCCTCAGGGCGGGGAGCGCCACGAATATAGCGAAGAGGGCAGAGAACGCTATGAGCAGGCTCATCCCTATACCTCCGTACAGCATCCAGCTCCTGGGCTGCGGGCTGAGGAAGATCAAGAGCCCTGCCTCTGGTTTGAGGAGATGGAGGGTGAGTATTATGAGGGAGAACATGGGCAGCACTGCTGCAACTGCTGCTCCTATGAGAGCGTCTCTAATTGCTCCCTCCTTGTAGCTTAGGTAGGCGAAGAGGGTGGCAAAGCTAGCTACAGCAAGGAAGGTCATCTCGAGAGCTATCTGCCAGTCCCAAACAGTGTTGAACACTATGTTCTCCATCCCCATCACCTCACGTAATATACGAGGCCCTCAGTCTTCAGGTCAGGCCTGAGCTGCTTTGCCTTGCCAGATCTGACGAGCTCCGCTACGGGATCATTCGGGTCGTCCAGGTCTCCGAACATCCTAGCCTTAGTGGGGCAGACCTCCACGCACGAGGGTATCCAGTTGCCCAACTCCTTCCTGTGGTAGCAGAGGGTGCACTTGTCCACAGCCCTCTCTGCAGTGGCCCACTTGTTGGGCACAGGCGACTTGAACAAGCTGATCCTGAGATCTGTCTTGCTGTACCTCTCCTCCACCTCCTTCATGTTGAAGGCCTTCTTCGCCTTCTCCACGTCCCCTGCCTTGACCTTGTACCTAGCGCCATATGGGCACGCTATTATGCAGTAGGCGCAGCCTATGCACTTCTCTTTCTCTATCAGCACCACTCCCTCCCTCGTCTTGTACGTGGCCCCCGTGGGGCACACCCTCTCGCACGGCGTGTCCTGACAGTGGAAGCAGAGCAGGGGCATGAAGGTCCTCTGAGGCTTCGGGTCCTCCCTCTCTATCCAGGAGACCCAGGTCCTGAGGCGCTGCGTTTGAGGCCATGCTTGAGGATCGCTCTTCGCCAGAGTGAACAGCACTCCGTTCTCAATGGAGCAGGCTGCTACACAAGCCATACAGCCCACGCATCTCTTCGGGTTAACCACGAAGACAGGCCTCACCTTTCATCACCCCCCGAACTTGCTCACCTTCACGACGCCTGTACCCATCGCGTACCCACCTCCCAGCTGCACCACGAGAGCTGGGATGAAGTAGTTGTCGTCAGTCACGCCGAAGGTAGCATCTCTGAACTTATTGATCACCTCCAGCCTTATCCTCTCCCTCTTAGACTCGGTGGGCCAGCCGTGCACGAAGTACATCACGTCAGGCCTCACCATTTTCGTGACTCTCACCTTCACCTTCATCTTGGGTACCTCGCCTATCCCAGCCCCCTTCAGCTGCTCTATCACCTTAGGTACTGCAGGCTCCACCAGAACCCAGTCTCCCTCCTTCACCCCTATCCTCTTGGCAGTCTCAGGGTGAATCCACGCCATGTGAGTATGCTCTGCTGTTATCATGTCTAGGAGCGGGTTGTTCTGAGTGGCCATGTGTGTGTGAGTGAAGGTGTCGTGACGGTAGACGAGGAACAGCTCTCCCTTCGCAGGATCTGGCTCCCTCAGCCCGTCGATGGCCATACCAGGAGTCGCTGGAAGCTTGGAGGCCCACTTGTAGTCGGGAAGGGCCTTGCCTGCGTAGAGGGGTATGGGGGAGAAGAGCTGATCTACGGGGCTGCTCTCCAGCGTGTCAGCCCTTATATCCATGGGATCTCTCTTGAGGGTGTCCTTTATCTCCCTAGCTAAGGCCACGCTGTAGATCTCTATCCTGCCTGTGGGAGTGGGGAACGGTATGTCTATGCCGAACCTGCTGCTGTGGTGATAGAGGGCCCAGAGGGCCCTCTCGTTCTCCACGCTGTACTTGATTATCTCCCAGACCGGCACTCTAACCCTCACCTCCCTCCCGAGGGCCCTGCTCCAAAGCTCGTCCACTATCTCCGTAGTAGTGCCTGCGAACCTGAGCAGCACGTAGGCTCCGTTGTTGTAGACGTCGTCTATGGTGAGCCTCCTCACAGTGCCGTCCTTCTCCCTTATCATGACCCTCCTCAGCACGTTGTTCACGAAGGCCTCGATCTTGTCCAGTGGGAACTTGCCCTCCTCGTCCAGCATCCCCACAGGCATGTTCTGGGAGAACTCTGTGCCGTCCCTTGCCTTCACTCCCATGTCCTGGAGCTTCTTAGCTATCATGAGGAGGACCTCGAAGCCCGTCCTTACGTTGAAGGGCCTGATCTCCCTCTTTATCTTGCCCTCCTTGTAGAGCTTGTAGTACCACGGGAACCTGATGCTCACAGTGGGGAATGGCGAGAAGGTGCCTGGAAGCGGGAGGTCCAGCCTCTCTATGTAAGTCATGTCAGGGAGCACTATGTCTGCGAAGAGCGCGGTGTCGTTGAAAATGACGTCGTGGACCACTGCCAGCTCAAGCTCCTTGTAGACCTTCTTCCAGAGCCCTACGTTCGGGTTCTCCACGAGCGGGTTGGTGAAGAAGTTCATGATCACCTTTATCCTGTAAGGCTTGCCGTGAACCACCGAGTCGTAAATGGCCTGCACCTGGTGACTGGGGAACAGTATCGGGTATCCCTCCCTCGCCATCATGGCTGCCCACTCGCTGCTCAGCGCTCTGCCAAGCGCAGGCGCGCCCCTCTCAGTGGGGCCGGGGAGCGGCGGCACCAGCGGGACTATGTGGAGCCTCGCGCCGAACTTGGAGTTGTACCTGCTTATCGAGTCTCCCCTTATGCTGTAGAAGGGCGTGTCGTCCCTCGTGAGCCCTAGCCTCGTGTAGAGGTCAGCCTGCGCGCCGAAGAGGTGGGTCATGATGAAAACTCCTCCAGGCCTCTGGATCTTGCCATAGAGGGCCATGAGGACGTTCACTGCTTTCCAGACCTGAGGCGTGTTGCTGTAACGGGGGTCATGCCATCCCATGTCGAAGAGCGCCTTGTCCTCCACTATGGTCTTTATGGCCCCCCGCAGGTCCTCTGCCGGCACGTCTGCCTCCTTCGCCACCCCCTGGATGTAGTCCGTGACGCCGTGAGCCTTCGCGAGAGCATCTAGGTTAGCTGTCACCAACTCCCTGAGCAGCGTGAGCACTGTCTTCGCCTCCACCTCGCTGCCGTCCTTCAGCTTGACCTTGAAGGTGCCCTCGAGAGCGTACTCGCCGGGCACGTCGTCAGGGCTGGGCCTACCAGTCCTGGCGTCCATGACAGTGAAGGCGACCCTGTTGCCCGGGTCCGCAACTCCGTAGCTGGCCCAGTCCACCTCCGCTATGGGTATCGGTAGCCCGGAGAGTTTGTGGCCCTTAGTGACCACTATGAGGTGAGGGGCATTGGTGAACCTCATCACGTACTCCCTGTCCATGAACTGCGGGTTCTCGAGCAGGTACCTTATCGCGGCGAGTATTATAGCGAGGTCCGTGCCGGGCTTCACCGGCAGCCAAATGTCCGCCAAGCCCGCTGCCTCAGAGAAGGCGGGGTCGAAAACTATGATCTTCGCCCCGTCACCCCTGCTCACCCCCAGCCTCCAGGCCGTCGTCACCACGCCGGAGCCCGGATTGTTCCTCCTCATGATAACTATGGTCTTAGCATGTAGGTAGTCTGCTGCAGGAGTAGCTGCCTGGTGGCCGTGGATGCCAGCGAGCGTGTGGCCCAGTATCCTGGGGGAGACACAGGCTGGATAGTCGAAGTGGATCTCATTGGGGGTGCCATAGGTGTCGCGGAACCTTGCTATCGGGACTGCCAGCCTCCCTGAAGCGAGGGGACCCCAGGCGCCGAAGAGGAACATAAGGGCGTGCCTCTCGTTGTTGTCAGCCAGTTCCTTAAGCTTCCTTGCTATGATCTCTATGACTTTCCACCAGTCGGCGACCTCCACGAAGTCCTTGTCAGTGCCCCTCAGCTCCTTGAGCTGCCTGAGCGCCTCCTCCCAGCTTATCTTGCCATCGACCCAGTCTAGGAGGGGCTTCCTG
>JBCNVO010000044.1:0-84419 GCA_039630105.1 Acidilobaceae archaeon | reverse complement strand
GTAGGTTAGCCACGTGTTACTCAGCCGTGCGCCACGCCCTGCAGCGGCAGGGCGTACGACTCCCATGGCTTAGCCCTACCCCGATAGCAGTCGGGTCCGGCAGGATCAACCGGAGTTCGGCCGCAAGGGCCGACTGGCGGGGCAGGCGTCTCGCGGAGCCTCAGCCCAAGCACCCTCGTCGGACCTGAGGGCTCCCGGCGTAGGGCCGGGCTATCTCAGGCCCCCATGCCCTAAGCGTGGACCATTCCCTTAGTTTGTCCTCCAGAGCTTAAAACGCTTACCCCTGGTAGCAATGGGGTGTGCCCGCGGTAGGAGGCCTCAGGCTCATCCTCGGGAGCTCTGCTCCCAGTTGCCGTAGCGCCGCCGCCGGGATACCGCGGGCCAGGATGGAAGATCTGGAGGGAGGATAAATATGCGGGGCTCGGCCCTGCGCGGGCGCATCACCTCTCAGCCCTTTCGAGCCACCTCACAGCCCCTGTATTATGGTAGGGCATCGCGTATTAAGGCTTAGGGAGGGAGCTCTCGCAGGGAGCTATGGGGGAGCTGGGGCCTCTGATAGAGGAGCTGCTTAAGTACGGCCCGCTGGGCCTAGCAGCCCTCTCCTTCATCTCGAACTTGTTCCCTGGCTTCCCCGCAGTATACCTCTCCCTCATAGCCTCCTACGCTGCCATCTCCCCCGGCCTCCTCTACTCCCTCTCAGCAGTCCTCCTTGCAGGCATAGGCGGCGGGATGGGGAAGGTAGCTCTCTTCCTCTCCTCCAGCGCCCTGGGCTCTAGACTAGGTTACGTTAGGAAGAGGAGGAAGCTGCTCAAAAAGCTGCTCCAGGGGGGGAAGAGCATCCCCTTCCTGGTCTTCTTATTCGCTGCCCTCCCGCTCCCAGAAGACCTTCTGTATATCCCGCTGGCAGTCGCAGGCTTCAGCCCCCTCAGGTTTGCCGTCTCTGTGACCTTGGGCAAGATAACTATGGCCACGATCGTCTACTCCCTCGGCCTAACTGCGAAGGGCTTCGTCTCCACTTACCTCAACAGCGTGGGGAGGGCCACCTTGGTCGATGTGGCAATAGCAGGAGCCATAGTTATCTCCCTCTCCCTCCTCCTCACCTACGTAGTGATCTCCATAGACTGGCTGAGGGTGATCTCGGGTTACGCCAGTAGCGGAGTGAAGGGGGCAGCGAGGGAGCTCCTGAGGGAGCTGAGGGGCCTAGCTCCTAAGCAGAAGTAGCCTCTCAGAGCGGAACTCCCTGAAGGAGAGGAGGAGAAAGAGGGCTGAGGAGGCATAGAGGAGCAGGAGGTGGAGAATGCCTTGCAGCAGATCGCCTCCAGAGGCCCACTGGACTGCCAGGGAGGCGTGGGTGAAGGGGATGACGTAGAGTAAGGCCAGCAGCTGGGTTGGGAGCTTGGTGAGGTCTACGACGAAGGAGGAGAAGTAGACCAGCATGGCAAGGGAGAGCACTGCCACTGACTGCACCTGCGCTGACCTCACTGTCTCGCTCCTGGAGGATATTATGGTGGCTACGGCAGAGGAGAGGGCTATGAGGGCCAGGGCTGAGAGGAGCCAGAAGAGGGCGAGGGGGGCAGAGACCCCCAGCCCCACGCCTGCAAGGAGGAAGAAGAGCACCACTGCAGCGCTGTCCGCAACGGCTGCCAGGAGGCCCAGGAGGGCAGAGGCCAACATCTTGCCGAGCAGGAGGTCCTCCCTGTGCCTGGTAGCAGAGAGCAACTTCTCCAGAGTCCTCCTCTCCCTCTCGCCCAGCACAGCATCTGTCATGAAGACCACTGCAGGGTAGACCACGAAGAGGAGCGCAAGCTGGAGCACCCTAGCTGTGAGGGCTGCAGCTGCGACCTCCTCCTTCACCTCAACGCCTGTGACAGCATGATAGCCTGTGGAAACGTAGAGCGGGTTCTTGAAGGACTCCGGGTCCACCGTGGTGTTGGCCAGCGAGGAAAGCCTCGCTATCCTCTCGTTAACTATCCTCGAGCTCTCCTCAGAGAGGGCCCACTGGACAGCGTTGAAAGCCACGTCTCCTGCAGAGGAGCCCACCAGCCTGCTCACCCTCACCTGGGCCCTCCCGTCTATCCTGCTCAGGTTCTGGGAGAAGCCCTGGGGTATGGTAACGTAAACGTCTGCCCTCTCTGCCCTAGAGCCCAGGCTGGCAGTAAGCTCCACCCCCAGCAGCTTCCCCTTCTCCTCCACAGAGGCCCTCAGCCTCTCTGCGAATGCTGCTGCATCAGGGTCCTCTAGCTCCACTATCACAGAAACGCTCTGGGTAGAGTAAAGGAGCACGGAGATGAGGGCTATGCTTGGGAGGGAGAGGAGGGGGAGGAGCACTGTTGCCAGGACTACTCTTATGTCCCTCGACAGGTCCAACAGCTCCCTCCAGAGTATGGCCCTAACTACCCTACTCCTCAAAGCCCACCGCCCTCACGTAGGCCTCCTCGAGAGTCCTGGCGCTGAAGGCCCTCAGCACCTCCTCCACGCTCCCCTCTGCCACAGTAAGGCCCTTCGAGATGAAGGTCACCCTGCTGGCCATTTCTTGAGCCTCCCGCAGGTCGTGGGTAGTGATCAGGAAGGTGGTGCCCCTAGAGCTCATGGCCCTTATGGCCTCCCTGACGCGGTAGCTGGAGACCACGTCGAGCCCTCCAGTGGGCTCGTCAAGTATGGCAAGCTGCGGGTTATGCATTAGGGAGAGCGCCAGCATGAGCCTCCTCTTCATGCCTTTGCTGTAGGTGGCAGCCCTTGCCTTCATTGCCTCCCCAAGCCCCGAGATCTCCATGGCTCTCCTCACGGCCTCCTCCTCGTCCTCTCCGTAGAGGTTTGCAAAGAGCCTCGCATGCTCCTCCCCCGTGAGCCTCTCGTAGGGCTGAGCTTCCTCTGGCAGGTAGCCTACCCTGAGCTTCGCCTCCCCCCACTCCTCAGCCTCCGGATCTCTGCCTAGAACCCTCAGCTCCCCCGAGTCTCTCCTCACGAGACCCATGATGACCCTGATCGCTGTGGTCTTCCCAGCCCCGTTAGGGCCTGCTAGGACGTGTATCGAGCCCCTCTCCACCCTTATGGAGAAGCCCCTGAGCACCTCCTTCTTCCCTATCCTCTTCCTGACATCCCTCGCCTCCACTGCATACAGAGGAAACTGTGACATATGAGTTAACTCCCCCGTCTAGCCTTAACTCTCCGCTTTCCTCCAGTACTGGGAAGCTTATGAAGGAGGCGCTGAGGGCATTCCTGGCAGAGTATGGTGAGAGGGGGGAGCTCCTGCTGAGGGCTATGCTGGAGGAGGCCAGGAGCTCCCCTGGAGCAAAGCTGGGGGACTTCAGCTTCAAGGGGTTGAGGAACAGGATAAAGGCCATGGGTATAGAGTACAACCCTGCCCCCCTCCTCATGAAGTTAGAGAAGGAGATAGGGGTGATAGAGACCAGCTACCGCTCCAGCACCCAGAGGTGGTGGAGGATCCTGGACAGGCAAGCATTGGAGGAAGCACTCGGGGTGGAGGAGCTCAGCGTGAGGGGGAGGCTACTGAGGGCGCAGCTCCACACACTTAACCCTAGGGGGATGGCAGAGGCTCTGAGGGCTATGCTAGGGAGGAAGCTAGGGGAGGCAGACAGGGCCAGGCTGAGGAAAATGGCCTTCGAGGAGCTCCCGCTGCTGGTGAAGGTGATAGAAGAGGCAAGGGCGCTAGGGGAGGAGGGGCTAGAGGAGGACGTGAGGCTGGCGGAGGAGGTGCTTGAGCTGTTCGAGCTAGTCATTAGGGCTAGGGAGGCTCAAGTAGCAGGCCCTTCCTTGAAGCATCCTCTAGTCGAGCCATAATGGCCCTGAAGGCCTCTGAGAGGGCCCTCCTGTTGTCGAAGGAGGAGAGGATCTCCTCGAGCGAGGACCTCTCAAGCCCCTTGAGCTCCCTGGCGAACTTCGTCATGTTCTGGGTAGCCCTCACTGCCTCGTCCACTATCGTTACGTGAGCCAGCTGGGCAGTCCTGCTGAAGGGGTTCAAGTCTATTGCTATGACCTTCTTCCCCAGCTCCCTGAGGGCCCTAGTCCTGTCGCCGTCCTCTATGGAGACCAGCACCAGGTCTGCCGAGTATATGCCTTCCCTGCAAACTATCCCGCGTGGGCTCTCGAGGTTGGGGAGCCTGGTCTTCTCGCAGGAGGTGCCCAATATCTCCTTGACGCCAGCCCTCCTCAGCATCTCCTCTATCTTCGTCACCCTCTCCTCTGTCCTGTAGAATATGTTCACCTCCACCCTCGCTCCTAGCTCTGAGGAGAGCTCTGCTATCTCCCTGGATGCCAAGGCTGCGTAGTTCCCGTTGACAGAGATGATGGGCCTCTGGGAGAGCAGCATTGCAGCGACTGCAGCCCTCTCCGCCTCGAGGGCGAAGGGGTGGCTCACCTCGCCTAGCAAGTAGTCGAAGGCCTCCCCCCTCCCCTGAGCTATGAGGCCTTGTGGCACCACAGCTCCCTCGAGGAAGGCCTCGACAACCTTCTCCCTAGCTATGAGGGACCTGTACCTGGGGTGGCTCTCTGGAATGTGCCAGCGCATCTAAGCCACCTCTACTGCCACGCTGCTACCGGAGGGGCGAAGGTAGAATAAGTTATACCCTAGCAGAGAGAGGTGCTCCACTGCCTCCCTAGCTCTGCTCCTCTCCACTGCAACTAGCACTAGCCCCTTCTTGCCATAGGCCGTTATGAGTCCAGGGGTCCTGAGGACTATCTCCTCCCCCCTCTCCCCTATCATGCTCCTTATCAGGCCGTTCTCCACGTTGAACCTGAGCACCTCCTCTGCAAAGAGGTGGAAGTCCAGGCTCTCCGATATCTTGGCTATGATTGGCTCTGCTGCCTCGTGAAGCCTCATGGAGGTGTACCTCTTCACGTACTCCCCAGCGTGCTCCCTCGCCACTGCAATGCTGATCAGGGAGATCCCGGGGGGGAGCTGCCTGCAGTCAGCCCTCCCTATCCCTGGAGCCCCAGGGGAGGTCCTGGCTACGAGGCCTATGCCGCAAGATATTGCAAGCACGTCCCCCAAGCCCGTGCGCTCCCTGACCTCTGCCTCGTGAGCTAAGGAGAGCAGGTAGCTGAGCTTGTGGCGGGGAGCCCCCAGGGCGAGGGCTGCAGCTATCGCTGCGGAGGCACTCACAGCATATCCCACGCCAGGGGGGAGGGGGAGGACTGCGAGGATCTTCTCCTCCCCTGCCCCGAGTGCCTCTGCCACGCTCCTCACAGTGGCTATGGGGCTCTTGCGGGCCTCCTCCTCTCCTTCAGTGCAAACCTTTGCTCTCGGCTCCACTGCTATCCCTAAGCCGAGGGAGCCTGTGCTCTTCGCGTCCTCCCCAAAGCGGGGGGAGAAGAGGGCTGTTATGTGGTGAGGGGAGGAGGCGCAGATTATTTCAGCGCACCTCTCGCTATCTTGAGCGCCTCGTCGAATATGGTCCTGGCAAGCAGCTCCTTGTGAATCAAGCCAAGGCTCCTGACCTCTGAGGGGGAGACCAGGATCGCCCTGTCAGTCTCGGAGGCGAACCCTGTGCCAGCATAGCCCACAGGGTTCGCCACAACCAGGTCTGCTGAGTACTTAGAGAGCTTTTCCCTCGCTGCCTCCACAAGCTTCTCCTCCTCCATTGTGCTCTCTGCAGCGAAGGCTATCACAGCCCTAGGCCTGCTGCGGAGGCTGCCCAACACTTTCACCGTGGGCTTGAGCAGCAACTGGATCTCCCTCCCGCTCCTTAGCTTCCCCTCGTATGGCTCAGCAGGCGCGAAGTCCGCTGGAGCTGCAGCGAATACAGCTATGTCGTAACTGTTCTTCTGGCTGAGCTCTGCCACTCTCTCTGCCATCTCTGCAGCCGTCTCCACCCTGAAGGCGTTCACGAAGTGGGGGGCGCTCGCCTTGAGGGGCCCGTGGACGAAGTCCACAGTGGCCCCCCTGGCCCACGCCTCTGCCGCCAGCTCCACCCCCATCATACCGCTGCTGGGGTTCGATATGAACCTCACCCTGTCTATCCACTCCCTAGTAGGCCCCCCAGTTACCAGCACCCTCATACCCTTCAGGTCCTCCCCCCTCGCAGTGAAAGCAGCAGCGACTCTTCCCACGAGCTCAGGAGCGGGGTACTTCGCCGCTCCTTCCTCCAGGAGGGGCGGGACTATCTTGGCTCCCATCTCCTCCAGAACTGCCTTCGCCCTTCTGTACTGCTCCGTATTGTACAAGTTGTCGTGCATGGCTGGCACGAAGGCTACCCTTTTCCTGTAGCCAAGAGCAGATATGGCCACCATGCTGACCGAGGTGTCGCCCACGCCGTAAGCTACCTTCGCTATGGTGGACAGGGTTGCAGGAGCTACTATCACAGAGCTGGCGCTCTCCACGAGACCTACGTGCTCTGTCTCCCCAGTTAGCTCCACTATTGGCTCTACACCTGTTGCCCAGTGAAGGAGCATGGGGCCCACGTACTTGGTCGCCTCAGGCGTCATAACAGGGACGACCTGAGCCCCCCTCCTCATGAGCCACCTTGCAGTGTCTATGGACTTGTAGGAGGAGACGCTTGCTGTTATGCCCAGAATCACCGTGTGTCCCTCGAGATACCTGTTCACTGCCCCCAATATTCCCCTCGACGGGTGGTGCGGCGAGATCATCTTTGACCACAGGAAGGAGACAGGGCGATTATTTAAATTTCCATACCTATGGTCATAGTACGGAATCCGCCGGTGCAGCTCCATGTTTAAAATCAGAAAGGCTCAGGACAGCGACATTCCAGAGGTCATGAAGATAAACCTCGAGACCCTGCCAGAGAACTACTGGTACGGCTTCTACAAGAACCTCCTCGACAACTGGGGGGAGGCTTTCCTCGTAGCAGAGGTGGAGGGGGCTCTGGTAGGGTACTCTATGAGCAGGATAGAAGAGCAGAGCGACCCAGTGCTTCTCGGCCTCGCAAGGGAGGAGGAGGTGAGCTTGTGGAGGAGGGTCATATCGACCCTCAAGGGAGACCTGAGGAGGGTGGGCCACCTGGTCTCCATAGCAGTCAGGGCCCCCTACAGGCGGATGGGCATAGGCTCTGCCCTCCTCAGAGAGACCATAGACGTGGTGGACAAGTTCTACAACGCCGAGTCCCTCTACCTAGAGGTGCGGGTGACCAACTACCCAGCGATAAGCCTGTACGAGAAGTTCGGCTTCAAGAAGGCCAGGGTAGTGAAGGGCTACTATTCTGACGGGGAGGACGCCTACGTCATGGTGCTGAGGCTCAAGCCCGCCTAAGCTTATTATCGCAGGAGGCCTACAAGGGGTCTCATGACTGCAGTCTCGGGCAAGGGGCTCTTCAAGAACTATGGGAGGGTCAGGGCTCTAGACGGGCTGGACATAGGGATAGAGTACAACGAGATATACGGGCTCATTGGTCCTAACGGTTCGGGCAAGAGCACCTTCATCAAGTCGCTCCTGGGCATTGTGAGGCTGGACAGGGGCGAGCTCTTCGCGCTGGGCAAGCGGGCTCCCAGCAAGCAGCTGCTGAAGGACATAGGCTACATGCCTCAGGAGCCAGCCCTTTACTTCAACCTCAGCGTGGAGGACAACCTCAGGTTCTTCGGCAGGCTGTATGGAACGCAGAGGCTGGACGAGGCAGTGGAGGAGGTCATATCGCTGCTCAAGCTGGAGGAGAAGAGGGGGGAGCTGGTGGAGAGCCTGAGCGGGGGGATGCAGAGGAGAGTCTCGCTGGGGGTGGCTCTCCTGCACAAGCCAAAGCTCCTCCTCCTGGACGAGCCCACAGTAGGAATAGACCCCCTCCTCAGGGCTGAGCTGTGGGACTACTTGAGGAGGGCCACGAGGGAGCTGGGGGCAACTGTGCTCATCACGACCCACTACATGGACGAGGCCAGGAGGTGCGACAGGGTGGGCTTCATACTGAACGGGAAAATGCTGTCTGAGGGGAGGCCAGAGGAGCTTGCAAGGAGGGTGGGCACAGAGGACCTGGAGGAGGCCTACGTGAGGTACGTGAGGGGTGGGAAGTGATGCTGGCCCTCACTGTTGCCTGGAGGGTCTTCAAGAGCCTGAGGAACGACAGAAGGACCATAGCCCTCATAGCGATCGCGCCTGTACTGATCATGATAGTGTTCGGCTTCGCCTTCGCAGGGGACCTGAAGGGGGTAAGGCTGATAATAGTGAGCAGAGACCCCCTGCTCTTGCCGGAGCTGCTCGCACGGCACATGGACCCGGAAGTGTTCAGAATAGAGGTCATGGAAGACCCGTCGAGGGCGGAGATGGAGGTGAGGGAGGGGAGGGCGTGGGTAGCCATAGTGATCCCGCAGGACTTCTCGCTGAAGGCAAGGGAGGGGAGGGCAACAGTGCAGCTGTACGTGGACAGGAGCAACGTGCTCGCGGCAGACAGGATATCTGCCGAGATAGCCAGCGGCTTCTCCTCCCTCGCGAGATCCCTGGGCTTCAGGCCTCCTATTCTCCAGAACGTCACCTACATCTACGGTGGGGAGGCGGGCTTCATGGACGCCTTCATGCCGGGCGTGGTCTCCATAGCCATATTCTTCCTCTCCATTTTCCTCACCCTCGTCTCGTTCGTGGTGGAGAGGAGGAGCCACACCCTGTTCAGGCTCTATGCCACTCCAGCAAGGGAGCTGGACATAGTGCTGGGCTACTCTATAGCCTTCAGCGTCATTGCTGCCTTCCAGGTGGTGGAGCTCTTCGCGGTGAGCATACTGCTCTTCGACGTGAAGGTGAAGGGGAGCATATTGTATGCAATTGCTGCAGGCTCCCTCCTGGCTGTCTCGGGCGTGAACTTGGGGCTGCTCCTCTCAGGCCTCGTGAGGAACGAGGCACAAGCTCCGCAGGTAATGCCCATAGTAACTTTGCCCTCCATCCTGCTCTCAGGCGTCTTCTGGCCCATAGAGGCCATACCGGAGCTGGTGAGGCCCCTCTCCTACCTCGTGCCCCCCACCTATGCCATAGAGGCCATAAGGGCCATAGTCATTAAGGGGTGGGGCATAGGGGAGGTCTGGAGGGAGCTGAGCGTCCTCGCACTCTTCGCCCTCGCCTTCATGCTGATGAGCGTTATGGCCCTTCGCAGGAGGGACTAAATTATAAATCTTCCACCATACCCCCCTCTGCCGGTGCCCAGATTGATCAGGGTAGAAGACATAAAGATCATAACTGTGGTGGGAGCAGGCACTATGGGCCATGGCATTGCAGAGCTGGCAGCAATGAGCGGCTTCAAGGTCTACATCGCAGACATAAACATGAACATCCTGAACAGCGCTTTGGGCAAGATCAAGTGGAGCCTGAGCAAGCTGGCTGAGAAGGGCGCGCTGAGGGAGCCCGTGGACGCTGTCATGGGGAGGATAGTGCCAGTGGTAAGCGTCAGGGACGGAGCTTTCAGCGAGGAGCTTGGGAGGGCGCTGGCAGAGTCCCAGCTCATGATAGAGGCGATCCCTGAGAACCTCAAAATGAAGCAGGACCTCTTCGCTTTCGCCAGCTCCCGCATGAGCCAGAACGCTGTTTTGGCAACGAACACCAGCAGCCTCCCAATAACTGAGATAGCAGGCGCAGCTTCCGACCCTGCCAGAGTTGTGGGCATGCACTTCTTCAACCCGCCAGTCCTCATGCCCCTAGTGGAGGTGATCAGGGGAGCCAACACGAGCGAAGAGGTAGTTAGGGTCGTAGTGGAGGTAGCTAGGAAGATGGGGAAGACCCCTGTCGTAGTTCACAAGGACGTGCCTGGCTTCATAGTCAACAGGATCCTGGGCAGGCTCATGAACCTTGCCTGCTTTGTCGTGGACAAGGGCATGGCCAGCGTTGAGGAGGTAGACGCCACAGCCTTCTACTCCCTCCGCTTCCCCATGGGGGTCTTCGAGCTCGCAGACTACAGCGGGATAGACGTGTTCTACCTCGTGACCAAGGCCATGGCAGAGAGGGGCATGGAGATCTTGCCCTGCAAGGCCTTCGAGGAGAAGTTCAGCACAGGGAAGTACGGCGTCAAGAGCGGGGAGGGCTTCTACAAGTACCCTGAGCCTGGGAAGTTCGCCAAGCCCTCCCACCAGAAGGATATGGCAAAGGTAGACCCAGCGCTCCTGCTCTCCCTGGCAATAAACGAGGCAGCCTACCTGCTGAGGACAGGCGTGGCGTCCAAAGAGGACATAGAGACGAGCGTTAAGCTAGGGCTAGGGTGGCCGAAGGGCGTCTTCGAGTACGCTGACGAGCTCGGCATAGACAAGGTGGTGGAGGCCCTCTCCAAGTTGAAGGCTGAGACTGGGGCAGAGGTGTTCTCCCCAGATCCCCTCCTCCAAGACATGGTTAGGCAGGGCAAGCTGGGGAGGAAGAGCGGCGAGGGGTTCTACAGCTATGCAGCGATAGAGGAAGTAACGAAAGAGACCCTAGTGATCAGGAAGGAGAAGCCCATTGCCTGGATCACCCTGAACAGGCCTGAGAGGCTGAACGCCATAAGCCCGAAGATGATAGAGGAGCTGGGCAGGGCCCTCGACGAGCTGGAGGAGGACAGGGAAATAAGAGTAATAGTGATCAAAGGCGCCGGGAGGGCCTTCAGCGCTGGAGCTGACGTCACATCCTTCGCTGCTGTTACGCCCCTCGACGTCATGAAGTTCTCAAGGAAGTTCCAGGAACTCACCCTGAAAATGCAGTTCTACACTAAGCCCATCATAGCTGCAATACACGGCTATGCCCTCGGAGGAGGGCTGGAGATAGCCATGAGCGCTGACCTGAGGATCGCAAGCGAAGATGCAATGCTCGGCCAGCCAGAGATCAACCTAGGCTTCATCCCTGGCGCAGGGGGGACGCAGAGGCTTGCCAGGCTCGTGGGGCCTGCAAAGGCGAAGGAGATGATCATGAGCGGCGAGTTCCTGCCCGCTACAGAGGCGTACGAGATAGGGCTGGTGAACAAGGTCGTCAAGAGAGGGACGCTGGAGGAGGAGGCGAGGAGCCTGGCGCTGAAGCTGGCAGAGAAGCCGCCGCTGGCCCTCATGATGGCCAAGTACAGCATAGACATGGGGCTAGAGACGAGCATATGGGAGGGCTTGATGATGGAGGCAGGCCTCTTCTCGCTGCTCTTCAGCAGCGAGGACGTAATAGAGGGAGTGAGCGCCTTCCTGGAGAAGAGGAAGCCCAAGTTCAAGGGGAAGTAGCTCGTATAGCCTCCTCCAACCCCTTTCTTATGAGCGAAACTGCAAGGGCAGCCATTATCAGGCTCATGAACTTGTCCACTACTACGAGCCCCTGCCTCCCCACAAGCCTGAATATGAGGTCGCTCGACGCCAGGATCAGGTAGGAAAGGGCTGCCACGAATGCTATGGAGAATATGGCCACCTCGAGCCCCCAGTGGTACTTGATGTATATCGAGATGGAGATGGCTGCAGGGCCTGCGAGGAGGGGCGTGGCAAGCGGGACTATGGCTATGTTCTCAGTGCCAGGCCTAATGGCCCCTAGCTGTATGTCGAGGAGGAGCGCCACGGAAGTTATGAGCAGGATGAGCCCCGCTGCGACCCGGAAGTCGCTGAAGGCTATGTTGAAGAGCATGAAGATCAGCTCCCCTACCAGGATGAAGAGGACGAGGAGGAGGGAGGCGACGAATATGGAGAACCTGAGCAGGCGGCTCCTCCTCCTGGCCTCCATGCCCGAAACCAGGGCTTGGTAGTATGGAATGGTGCCCACTGGGTCCAGCGTGACGAAGAGCATTATTACGGGCTTCCCCAGCTCCAGCAGCTCTGCGAGCTCCACCAAGTGTATCCCTCCGACAGGAGCCTCTTCTGGAACCTAAAGAGGCAAGCTACAGCGATCAAACTTATATTAGCACGCATGGAAGGGGAGGAGGGAGGGGCCTTTGCCAGTTGCCCTTGCAGTCAACGACGACGGCATAGAGAGCATCGGGATCAGATCGCTGGTCGCAGAGCTCAGCGTGGCAGGCTTCAAAGTCTACGTCAGCGCTCCCAGGGAGCAGATGAGCGGCATGAGCAAGACTGTTAGCTTCAAGAGGCTTGGGAGGAACGGGGAGGTGGAGATCAGGAGGGTGAGGCTGGAGGGGGCCGAGGAGGCCTGGGCGCTGAACGCAACCCCAGCAGAGTCAGTCCTCATAGGGCTAGAGCTCATGGGCTCTAGGCCTGACGTCGTAGTTTCGGGCGTGAACATAGGTCCGAACCTAGGTCTAGAGGACTTCTTCACCAGCGGCACGATAGGCGCTGCCATAGAGGCCTCTCTGCACGACATACCTGCCATAGCAGTCAGCCTAGTGAGCTACAAGCTGGTTCCAGAGGAGCACTATAGGTTGGCTGGCAGGATAGCTGCCAGGCTGGCAAGGGGCTACCCCCTCTGGAGCAGGCTCTATGACCTGCTGAACCTGAACGTCCCCCTCTCCCCAAAGGGGGTCATGATTACAAGGCTTGCCCTCAACAGCTACAGGCTCAGGTACGAGCTAAACGGATCTGTCATGAAGTTCAAGGAGGGCGACGTCAGGGAGAGCTACTGGGACGCGCAGGAGGGGAGCGACGTGTGGGCTGCCCTCAACGGCATAGTGTCCGTAACTCCGATCAAGATCCGTGCCCTTCTCCGCGAGAGCAGCGACGGCGCCCCCCTTCTCGTGCTGAAAAGGGAGCTGGAGGAGCTGGTGAGAGGTGAAGCTCACCGCTCTAAATAGGCTGGTCTTCGTCATGGTGGCCATCTACATAATAGCCCTCTCCTTCATTCCCCTAGTTAACAGCTTCTTCAGGAACGGCGAGTGGGTAGGCTTCGAGAGAGGGGCTTACTACTACAGGAACAACAAGTTAGAGGTGAGGATGGCAGGCTTCCCAGAGGGCCTCGGGAAGCCCAGAGTGTACATCTACGCCCCCAACTCCTCCTACAGGCCTATACTGCTCATAGAGTTCGACGACAGGGAGACCACAGTGAACGGCTACAGCCTCTACCACGACCTCGATAACGTAACGCTCAGAAAGAACGAGGACGTGATGGTCGTCAGCTACAAGTTAAAGGAGGGCACAGACGTGAGGAAGGTCATAATGCCACAGGAGGAGAGGGTGAACATAGCTCTGGAGTCGGAGGGGAGGAGCGAGTTCGTCATAGTCATGAAGGGGAGGAACTGCAGCAAGGTGAACGGAATAGAGCTGGACAGGGGGAGGAGCACGTTGGAGTTCGTGGGAGATAGGCTCTCGATAGGCTTCGAGGTGAAGGGGGTGGGGAGAGGGCAGGTGGAGCTCAACTTCTCCTCTCCCGTTGAGATCAAGGTAATGAGGGACGAGAGGCACCGCTGCACCGTTGCTCTTGAGCACTACGGGGAGAGGTTCTCCCTGAGCATTGTGGGGGAGATAGAGTCCACCTTGGTGAGCCCCATATCTCTCCTCGCCACGAACGTGGTGAACCATAGGCTCGTCCAGATCCTGCTCCCGCTCGTAGCTGCGGGATCAGTGGCCTTGGGCTGGGCGCTATGGAGAAAGATGTAGCAAAGCTCCTCCTCTTCGCCTTCCTCGTGCGCCTGGCCATAGCTCCCTTCTCAGCACACCTCTGGGATATGGCTATGATCCAGGAGAGCCTCTACCTCACCCTTCGGGGAGATAACGTCTATTCCTACGTTTACGAGAGGAGCGTGAGGCTCCAGAACGCCACTGGCCTCCCCCTCTTCTTCGAAGGCTACGCTTACCCACCTCACCTGACGTACCTCCTCCTCCCCTTCTACCTCCTCTACCTCTCGCTGGGAGGAGATCCCAGGCCTATCAAGATAGAGAGCAACGCTGCCCTTAGCCTAGTGCCTGAGGAGGGCTTCGTTGCCTCTAACGACGTCTTCCTCTTCCTCGCCATCGTCAAGCTCCCCCTCATTCTGGCTGACCTGGTAATAGTCTACCTGCTCAGCAGGAGGAGCACTGAGATAGCAGCAGCCTATGCCTTCAGCCCCTACGTCCTGATGATATCAGCTGCCTGGGGGATGTTCGACGGCCTAGTGGGTCTCTTCCTCCTCCTAGCCCTCATATTTGCTGAGAGGGGCAAGTTCTTCCTCTCAGGCCTCTCCTTCGGGCTGAGCCTGGCAAAGCCCTACTCCCTGTTCTCTCTGCCCCCCTTCCTGCTATACTCGTATAGGAAGGGCTGGGGGGCAATCGTAGCTTTCTCCATCGGCTTCCTCGCAGGCCAGCTCCCCACCCTCGCCCCTCTCCTCCTCTCGCCGCAGGAGTTCCTGTACACTGCGTTCCTCTTCCACGGGCTGAGGAACCCTAGCGGCATGACGCCCCTGAGGGCCCTTGTCCTGGCAGAGGACAGCCAGCTGACCTCTGCAGCGCTGAGCGCATACTCTGTCCTCTTCCTCCTCTCCTACCTTGCCCTGGTAGCCCTAATGTTCAAGAACGGCGCAGGCCTCCCAGAGGGAGTGCTAGTTACCATGTCCTTCTTCCTCGGCTTCAGCAAGGTTGTCCACGAGCAGTACTTCCTCTCCCTCTTCCCGCTCCTCCTCCTCTGCCACCAGCGGAGGGCGAAGACTGTGGAGCTCCTCTTCCTCACCTACACGGTCTTCAACTCTGCCCTATACCTCCTGACCCTCCCCATTCTCTTCATCATGGACTATGGAGTGCTGACCTTGAAGCACGAGATAACGTACTATGATATCGGCACCTTCGCGATAGGGGCCTTGGTGCCTGCCGTCTTCTTCGGCTTCTCCGTCGTTAACGTCTACGTGAACCTCAAGACGATCCTGGAGTTCCTAGCCGGCGAGAAGATCTGTGAGAAATCTAGAGCTATGTAAGGACGTAAAGTATATCTGGAGGGGAGGCAGGGGGTGAACTGGTGAGGAACGTGAGCGCCATGAGCAGGGCCAGCCTGGAGGAGGAGGTGTACCTCAGGTCCCTCACAGGCTACGTGATAGCAGGCAAGCTCCTCAAGGGCTTCGAGAGGGTGCTCATCATAACGTTACCAGACAGGATATGCTCCTCCCTCTCTGCAGCCATATCTGCATCTCTCCTTGCCCACGGGGGCTACAGGGCTGACCTGGCAAGGATACTCATGTACGAGGAGGACAGGGCCAAGCTGGTGGAGAAGATCAGGGCAGCTCTGGGGGAGTTCAGGCCCGACGCAGCCTTCATAGTTTTCGGAGGGGAGGAGAAGATGAGCAAGGTGGCAGAGAAGGCAAAGGCAGCAGTGGAGGCGCTCCAGGAGGCAGGCTTCAGCGGGGCGCTCGTAGTCCACGTGAGGACCTGGCTAGCTACGAAACAGCTGAGCAACATACTTGCTGAGCCAAAGCTGGCAGGCTACCTCTCCTCGCTCAAGGAGCTGAGGGTCTTCACAGCAGACCTCCAGCAGAGGAAGTTCTTCTTCCACAGGCTCAAGGTGGAGAACGGCGCCCTGAAGCTCCAGCCCTACGACGAGGCTAGCCTGGTAGAGGAGCACGTGGAGCTCTTGAAGAGGTCCCTCCCGCCGCCTGAGTAGCGATCACTTGAGCAGCCTTTTTCCAGTTAGCTCCACTATCCTCATTGCCTCCTCGTAGAACCCCCTCATGTCCTTTGCCACCTTCCCAACGCTCTCCCTCTCCTCCTCCATCACCTCGTTCAGGGACTGGAGGAGCAGCCTTGCTGCGACGAGCTTCACCAGGTGAGTCCTCCTGGCTATGAGCCTCCTCTCCTTCTCCCCCGACTCGATCGCATAGCTGAAGTGCTTGTTTATGGTCTCAGCCAGCTCCCTGATGCCTAGGCCTAGCGCAGCGCTGGTCTTCACCACTGCAGGCCTCCAGGAGCCCCCTCTGCCCAGCGCTTCCTTCTCTGCGACGAATAGCATGTACTCGTAGGTCTTGGCGGCATCCTGCCTATCGCTCTTGTTCACCACGTAGATGTCCCCTATCTCGAAGACCCCTGCCTTGAGGGCCTGCACGTCGTCCCCTGCGCCGGGCATGGTGAGCACTACTATGGTGTCTGCCACGTTCATTATGTCAGTCTCGCTCTGCCCTACCCCCACAGTCTCCACTATTACCTTGTCATATCCCATGACGTCGAAAGCCTCTATCATGGCTAGGGCTGCAAGGCTCACGCCGCCAAGGATGCCCTTGTTCGTCACGCTCCTGATGAAAACCCCCGGGTCTGTAGCATGTTCCTGCATCCTCAGCCTGTCCCCCATTATCGAGCCTGAGCTGATGGGGCTAGTGGGATCTATGGAAATGACAGCTACCCTGTAGTTCATGTCCCTGAAGGCCCTCACCAGCCTGGATATGAGGGTGCTCTTCCCTGCCCCTGGCATGCCAGTAATGCCCACCACGTGGGCCTTCCCGCTCTCAGAGCTGAGCCTCTCGAGCACCCAAGCGTTGTCAGCGCTCAGCTCCTCCAGAAGGGTCAGCAGCCTCCCTAGAGCCCTCTTGTCCCCTGCCTTGGCCCTCTCTATGAGCACTAAAGGGTCCGACAAGGTCCCCCCTTACCCCTAAGTTCTGGGGGCTAAATGCTTCCCTTCAGAGGCTATCTCCTCCAGCCTCCTCACTATCTCCACAATGGGAGTGCCTGGCAGGAAGACCTCCTTTACCCCCATTGCCTTTAGGGGCTCCACGTCCACCAGCGGTATGCTCCCTCCCATAACTACAGGTATGTCTCCTGCCCCGCTCTCCTGGAGCCTCTGGAGGAGCTTCCTTGCAACGTGGAAGTGGGAGCCCTCGTGTTGGTTTATGCCTATTATGTCCACGTCCTCCTGAATGGCTGCTGCCACCACCTGCTCTATTGTCTGCCTCAAGCCTGTGTACACTACCTCGAAACCTGCGTCCCTGAGAGCTCTGGCTATGACCTTCGCTCCCCTGTCGTGGCCGTCAAGCCCTACCTTTGCCACAAGCACCCTGATCCTCCTAGTAGTACGGGGGCTCTGCATATGTCCCATACACCCTCTTCAGGGTGCCCATGATCTCCCCGATCGTAGCGTAGGCCTTTACTGCGCTCAGCACGTAGGGCATGACGTTCTCCCCCCTCTCTGCAGCCCTCTCTAGCTCCTCCAGCGCTCTCTTCCACCTCTCCCCGTCCCTCATTGACCTGACCCTCCTCACCCTCTCGACCTGCCTCCTCTCTACCTCCTGCTGGTCGAACTCGAGCAAGGGCACCTTCCTCACGTCCTCCGACTCCTCCTCCCTGTACTCGTTCACCCCCACGATTATCCTCTTCCTCTCCTCCACCTCCTTCTGGAACCTGTAGGAGGCCTCCTCCACCTCCCTCTGCGGGAACCCCTTCTTGACTGCCTCCAGCATCCCTCCCATTTTCTCTATCTTGTCTATGTACTTCCAAGCCCTCTCCTCCACCTCGTCAGTTAGCCACTCCACGAAGTAGCTGCCCGCGAGCGGGTCTACTACGTCAGCCACCCCTGTCTCGTGAGCTATGATCTGCTGTGTTCTCAAGGCTATCTTTGCAGCGAACTCGCTCGGCACCCTGAAGGGCTCGTCGAAGGAGTTAGTGTGGAGGCTCTGGCAGCCCCCTAGCACTGCTGCCAGGGCCTCTATGGCAGTCCTAACTATATTGATCCAGGGCTGCTGTGGGTAGAGGCTGCAGCCCGCAGTCTGCACGTGGAACCTCATCCACATGCTCCTGGGCTTCTTTGCACCGAACCACTCCTTCATTATCTTTGCCCACATTCTCCTGGCAGCCCTGAACTTTGCTATCTCCTCGAAGAAGTTGATGTGGGAGTCGAAGAAGAAGCTGAGCCTTGGGGCGAACTCGTCCACCTCCATCCCCCTAGCCTTCAGCTGCCTCACGTACTCTATGCCATCAGCAAGGGTGAAGGCGAGCTCCTGAACTGCAGTAGCCCCAGCCTCCCTTATGTGGTAGCCGCTGATGCTCACAGGGTTCCACTTAGGCAGGTTCCTCACGCTCCACTCCATGACGTCTATGGCTATCTTCACTGCGGCCTCTGGGGGGAACACGTAGGTCTTCTGGGCAATGAACTCCTTCAGCGGGTCGTTCTGCGTTGTGCCGCCTATCCTGTCGTAGCTGACCCCCTGCTTCTCTGCCACAGCAACGTAGAAGGAGAGGAGGACGGGGGCTGGCGGGTTAATGGTCATGTTTGTGGTGACCTCGCCCAGGTTTATGTCCTTGAACACCACTTCCATATCTGTTAGCGTGGGGACGCTCACGCCCACTATGCCTATTGAGCCCTCTGCTAGGGGATCGTCCGGGTCCACTCCTACTAGGGTAGCGTTGTCGAAGGCAAGGCTTAGGCCTGTCTCCCCTGCCCTTATCAACATCTTGAGCCTCTCGTTGGTCTCCTCAGGCCCCCCGAAGCCGCTGAACATCCTCATCGTCCATATCCTCCCCCTGTACATAGTAGCGTGGATCCCGCGGGTGAACGGGTACTCGCCAGGGAAGCCCAGCTTGGCCATGTAGTCGTAGTCCTTCAGGTCCAAGGGGGTGTAGATCCTCCTCAGCTGGATGTCGCTGAGAGTGGTGAACTGCTCCTCCCTCTCTGGCATCCTGCTGAGCCACTCTGGCAAGACCTGCTCCTCCCACCTCCTCGAGGCCCTCTGAAGCTCCTCCTTTGCCTCCTTCGAGTACAGATCTGTCATGACGACTACCGCGAGGTTTACTTTTTGAAACCTTTATCTGTTTAAGATTCCCACGTTAAACTTATTCCTGGACAGGGTGTCCAGGCTAGAGTTATAAGAGAGGGAAGAGCAGAAAGGAGTTCGGAGAGGGAAATGGTAAAGCTATATGCAGAGGCCCTGGACAGGGAGGTGGAGGTCCCAGATAGCCCCCAGCGGGTAGTGAGCCTCTCCCCAGCCATAACAGAGACCTTGTACATGCTGGGGATGAAGGACAGGGTGGCTGGGGTGAGCATATACTGCAACAAGCCGCCAGCGGCGAGGGAGAAGCCGAAGGTGGGGAGCTACTGGAAGGTCCTCTACTCTAAGCTGGAGCCCCTCAGGCCAGACTTGATACTAGTTACCACAGGGGCACAGCTTGTGGCTATGAGGGAGCTAGTGCAGAAGGGCTACACAGTCTTCCCCATATCCCTCCCCCTCACGTTGCCAGGCCTCTTCGAGTTCGTGGTGAAGGTAGGGGCAGTGATGGGGGAGCTGGAGGGGGCGAGAGAGCTCGCAAGGGAGCTGGAGGAGGAGGCAAGGGCCCTCAGGGGGGCCCTCTCTGGCACTAAGATCCATTACGAGATAGACCTGGGAGGCCCTGTATCCCCAGGAGGGCTCTCCTACATAGCAGACGGCCTCATCTACCTGGGAGCTCGCTCCACCTTCGACTCCACGAGAGATAGCTGGATAATAAACCCCGACCCTGCTGCCATAAGGGCCTTTGACCCTGACATATTTGCTTTCGAGTTCCAGCTCAGCGTAGAGCTCGAGAGGAGCTGGCTCCTCCCCAAGCTGGAGAGCAGGGGACTCGGGGACCTGAGGGGAGTAAGGGAGGGGCTGGTCATGATGGAGTACGACAGCCTTGCCCATTACGGCCCCTCGTTCTTCAAAGCCCTCAGAACGCTTGTGAACAGGGTAAAGGAGAAGAGGGGATAGCGATCACAGAGATCATAAGGCTAGATCCCTCTTCCTTCCTGGAGGAGCAACTCCTCCCTGCTGCCAGAGTCATAAAGGCAGGAGGACTAGTGGCTTTCCCCACCGAGACAGTCTACGGGCTGGGGGCAGATGCTCTGAACGAGGGGGCAGTCAGGAGGATATACGAGGTCAAGGGCAGGCCCCTCGACAACCCTGTGATAGTCCACATATGCAGCATGGAACAGCTGGGGCTCCTCTCCTCCCACGTCCCAGAGAAGGCCTACAGGCTGGCAGAGAGGTTCTGGCCTGGGCCACTCACTATAGTGGTGAGGAAGTCGCCGAGGGTTCCCTACGCAGTCACAGCGGGGCTCGAGACCCTTGCAGTGAGGATGCCAGCCCACCCCGTAGCCCTGAAGCTCATAGAGCTCTCCTCGCCCATAGCAGCTCCGAGCGCTAACCCCTCTGGAAGGCCTAGTCCCACGAGGGGGGAGCACGTCGTCAAAGATCTGAGCTCAAAGGTAGAGGTGATCATAGATGCTGGGGAGACCCTTTACGGCGTGGAGTCCACCATAGTTGACCTGCTCTCTGAGCCGCCCCTGCTCCTCAGGCCTGGGGCTTATCCCTTGGAGGAGATAGAGAGGGTGCTGGGGGAGAAGGTGGTAGTGCCAGACTTCGCGAGGGGGCTAGTGGAGGCCTCGAGGGCGCTGGCGCCAGGAATGAAGCACAGGCACTATGCCCCCAAGACTCCCCTGATCCTGGTGGAGGCAAGAGAGTACTCCCAGCTGGAGGCATATGCAAGCGCAGTGAGGAGGGAGGCAGAGAGGCATGAGAGGGTGGTCGTGCTTGCCTCGAAAGAGACAGCTAGGTTCTACGAGGGGCTCAGGGTGATAGAGCTGGGCTCAAGGAGCGATCTGTTCTCTGTAGCAAAGACACTGTTCGACGCGCTTAGGAAGGTGGACGAGTTAGGGGTTGATGCAGCAATAGCAGAGGGCTTTGAGGAGAGGGGGCTGGGGCTGGCGATAATGAACAGGCTGAGGAGGGCCTCGAGCAGAAGGGTAGTAGTTTAGTCAGCCCTTATCTTCCCCAGCAGGCTCCTCACTATGACCATACGCTGTATCTCGTTAGTTCCATCGCCTATCTCTATCATCTTTATGTCCCTGTAGAGCCTCTCCACGGTGCTGTCCTTGCTGTAGCCCACCCCTCCCATGACCTGCATGGCCATCCTGACCAAGTCCACCCCCCTGCTGGCTGTGAACAGCTTCGCTATGCTGGCGTACCTAGCGATCTCAGGGTCCTCTGCGTCCAGCCTCCTTGCAGCCTCGTAAACTATGAGCCTTGAGGTCTCGAGTAGGACGTTCATCTCTGCGAGGAGGTGCTGCACCATCTGGTGCTCTATTATGGGCACCCCCATGCTGGTCCTCTGCCTAGCATAGCTGAAGGCCTCCTCGAAGGCAGCCTGCATTATCCCTAGCCCCGTTGCCGCAGTAGTCACTCTACCTTCGTTCAGCGTCATCATGATCTTCTTGAAGCCCGTGTTCAGCTCCCCTATCAGGTTCTCCTTGCTCGTCCTGCACTCCTCCAGCCTGAGCTCTGAGGTGCCGCTCCCCCTGTAGCCCATCATCTCGAGCTTGGACATCTTCATGCAAGGAGATCTGTCGAGGATCACGAGGGATATGCCCTTGTGCCTGTCCTCCTCCCTCCCTGTCCTCACTGCCACGAGGAAGAAGTCTGCGTAGGGAGCATTCGTTATGTAGGTCTTTGTGCCCTCTATGACTATCTCGTCCCCCTCTAGCGTAGCCCTCGTGGCTATCGAAGCAGCGTCGCTCCCGCAACAGGGCTCAGAGAGGGCGAAAGCTCCAATGCCGCCCTTGGCAAGGATGCTCAAGTACCTCTCCTTCTGCTCAGGGGTGCCGTACCTTGCGATCGGGTAGGGCACCATGGTCCCGCTCACAGTGGCCATAATGCCCACGGCGCTCGAGACCCTGGAGAGCTCCTCTATCGCTACTGCGCTCTCCAGAACAGAAAGGCCTGGACCGCCGTACTCCTCTGGCACCTTGAGCGAGAAATAGCCCATCTCTGCTACCTCCCTCAGGATCTCCTCTGGCACAGCGTTCCTCTCATCTATGAGCTTCGCAACTCCTCTCAGCCTCCTCTCTGCAAACTCCCTCGTGCTCGCCCTTATGGACTCTATGTCCCCGCCCATAGATCTCTTCCCAAGGGAGGCAGGCTGGGCATTAATAAAGAAGGTTATTGATCTGGGGAGCTCTTGGGCCTCAGCTCGTACCTCTTTACCAACCTCGTCAATTCCTTTACCTCCATCATGTTGAGGGGATCCGGGAACTCATGAATCTCCAACTCCCTGCAGTTCTCTGCCAGGCATGCCCCAGTCACTATGTATATCCAGTACTTTTTCCCTGACCTCTCCGCCTCCCTCATTTCGTTCTCAGTGAGCTCCGCCACTAGCTCATCCCCCATGTGCCCCTTCACCTCTATCTTCCTCACTAGCTCCCCTCCCTGCCAGCTCTCCACGTCGTAGCACCTCTCCTCTGAGCAGGGCTCCAGAGAGACGTCCCTGGGCTCCCTTCCGTGTTCCCTCTCGTACTTCATGACTGCCTCTATCGCCTTCCTCTCGATCTCTCTCTTGAGGCTCTCATCTATCTCTTTCTTGCTCCCAAAGCTCTCCTTTAGTGCTCTCCCTAGGTCGCCCATCCTTTCTACCATGGTCTCGAAGGCCCTGAAAATTGACTCCGCCTTTGCTCCCCTCTCTCTGAGCTCCATCAGCCTCTCCCCCAAGACTTCTGGGCTCATTGGCTCCCTAGTTATCATCTTCTTCAGCTCCTCAAAGACATCGATGGCCTCTTCCTCCTCTATCTCTCCGTGCTCTATGACTGCGAAGGGCTCAGCGATCTCTACGTCGGGTTCTTCAGACATTGTCAGAGAGCTCCCTCTTACGTTTGTCATATTCTCCCCGTATCTCCTCAGCGGCTCTAGAAGTTCCTCTACCTCCCTTTTCAGAAGCTCCCTCACCTCTCCCTCCAGCTGACTCTTCACTGCCTCCCTTTCTCTAGCGAGTCTTTCCCGCTCCTCACTGATTTCATGCTCCCTCCTGATCTCGTGTTTCCCTCCCATAGCCTTCGCGACCATCTCTATGAGGTCCCTCCCCTTCAGGATCTTCCCTTCAGTTATAGCGAGAGGCTGGCGGTACAGGATCTTCCCATCCCTCGTCTTAACTATCATCTCTGTGAGCCATACTTTCCCGATGTCTGCACTGCTCCTCACGTGTAGGAAGTCTTTCCTCGTGCTCGAGTCTCTAGGCGAGGTCCCAAACTTGCTGTAGAGCACCTTTACTGGGTTCCCTTCCTCGTAGCCTCCTATCAGCTTTGTGAGCTTTTCCATAGAGTTCTTGAGCTCTTCAGAGGTGGGGAATCCAAAAGCCCTATACATTAGCTCCTGAACTTCCCCCGGATCCATGCTTTCCCGCATTATGGCTCTCTTTGCGAATTCTATGTCCCTGTCTAAATCCCCGAGAGATTTGTCCACTGACCTCTCTAGCTCCTCCTCGCCGCCCTCGAGATACGTTAGGATGAGTTTGAACTCCGAGGACATATCGTCGTGCGATGTAAGCCGCGACGTGAGGCTCTGGAACCTTAGGAGGGCCTCCTCTGAGAGCTCTGTACGGATGCCAGCCCTCTTCGCCTCGAGTACTTTCTCATAGACCTTCTCCCAGGCTGCTCTGTCAGATTTCGTATCGAGGAACATAAAATAGATCTTGACGTCCCTCTTCTGCCCTAACCTCCAGATCCTCCCTACCCTCTGTACCAGTTTGACCATGCTCCACGGTACTTCGTAGTTTATGAGCACATTGGCAACCTGAAGGTTAACTCCCTCTGACGCTACGTCTGTGGAAATGAGGAGCCAGTACTTATCATCATTGGCGAACTTCTGCGTTATGTCGCGCAGCTTGCCAGAACTGCGAGCCTCTTCAGAGCTGAGGGTCAGTACGTTATCTCCCCATGGGAGACGCTCCCTCAGATAGTCCAGCGTGTCCTTGAATTCCGTGAAGATTATTATCTTACTAGCCCCACTATTCCTCTCCTTCTCGATTAGCTTGATCAGTTCTCTGAGCTTCGAGTCGCCCTTCTCTAGCTCCTCTAAAATTCCTTTGAGTTGTATAATGTTCTCGATTATGCGCCCTCCTTCTCTCTCGTTCATAGCATATATGCTTGTCATACCCTTTTCAGCAATCTGATCGTATATGCTGCTCTCCTCGAGCTCCTCCTCCCCCTCGTCCCACTCGATGTCCTCGTATGGGAAAACCTCGCCCTCGACTTTTCTTACAAAATTCTTGATTTCCTCGTCCAGATTTTCCTTCTTTGCAGCTCTTTCCGCACTTTCTCTCTTGTCTTTCATGCGCGTGAGGGTTAGAAACGCTGCCTTGGGGCTGGAAGAGGCTCTCTTGAAAAGGGTGACAGCTAACAGCTGCATAGCTCTCGCATGGGGTTTGTTTTCTTTCTCGAACTTGTTGGCAAACTTCACGAGATTCTTCAGGGCCTCCCTAAGCTTTTCCATGAACTGCTCCTCTAACTCCTGCGTCTTCACTGGTATGGACTGGAAATGGGCGTTCGTGAAGATTTTCTTCCCCTCATATTGGTTCACATCCCTTCTCGTTCTGCGGAGGAGGAGAGCTCTGTGAACACCGGAGTAGAATACCTTTAGTACCTGGTCGTCTGTCTCCTTCCTTAACCTCTCTGCGTCAAGAGCCGGGTCGAGGAGCCAGAGTCTATTCACATAATCGTCTTGATACCCCCTGTGAGGGGTCGCGGAAAGGAAGATCACGTTGGCTTGAGGCGATTCCTTCACGAGCTTTTCCCCTATCATACTGAACCTCTCTGTGGCACGCGGATGGGAGCTGAGGCGGTGGGCCTCATCTACCACAATAAGATTCCAATTCTTCTCTCTCAGTAACTTCCCCAGTTCTTTGTGGACATCTTTCTTCTTCGCTAAGTCCATAGATGCGACTAGAACGTCACTCACGTTATGAAGGTTGATACAGATAGAGTCCTCTTCGCAAGAACACGCGGAGAGCCCCTTCCCCGTTCTCTTCAGATATTTGCTGTCTTTAATTCCCATCCTGAGGAGCTCGCGGCACCACTGACGCATGAGGATCTTGGGCACTAAAATCAGCGCCCTCCTCCTATCTCTTGTGAGCAATTTCATGAGAGAGATGGCTGTTATGGTTTTGCCGAGGCCTATCTCGTCAGCCAAGAAGAACCTCAGAGGACTTCGAGCTGCTGCGAGGGCAAGGGCTTCTAGCTGGTGAGTAAAGACCTCTATATCTTTGTCTGTCATGTCATAGAAAGGAATTATGAAGGGGTGTTCCTTGAACCTTTCCGCTAGCTCCTTCACTAGTGGATAAGGGTCACGCGCAGGTTTCCTTTCTGGAGAACTCACGCTAGGGCACCAATTATAAGCAGGCAAGCATAATAAGCTCATCGAGTGCTGAATCCTCGATCCTAATGATCTGCCCCGTTTGCAACGCGAGAAAGGCAGCAGTCTTCCAGCCAGTCGGGTCGA
This sequence comes from Acidilobaceae archaeon, assembly GCA_039630105.1. Lineage (GTDB taxonomy): Archaea > Thermoproteota > Thermoprotei_A > Sulfolobales > Acidilobaceae > DSZV01. Next base: position 59,439 of record JBCNVO010000044.1, on the reverse strand, counting down.
GAGCCATTTGTAGAGAGTGCTTCCTGGAGGACGTTCGCTCGAGGATAAAGTCAGAGATCGAGAAGTGGAATATGATAGAGCCTGGGGACAGAGTCCTCCTTGCCCTCAGCGGGGGGAAGGACAGCTACGTCCTCCTCGAGAGCATCTCCCTCCTCCACGACCCCTCGAAACTAGTGGGCCTCTCGATAGTGGAGGGGATTCCTGGATATAACAGGGAGGAGGACGTGGCAAGGTTGAGGGAGGTGGCAAGGGGCTACGGAGTGGAGCTCCTGGTGGTGAGGGTGAAGAACTTCGCTGGGCTCAGCGTTCACGATATGGTGAGGGAAGCTAGGGCTAGGGGGAGCAGCACCTCTGCCTGCACCTTTTGTGGCGTAGCTCGGCGAAGGATCATGAGCAGTGTGGCAGAGGAGCTGGGGGCGGACAAGCTGGCCACAGCCCACAACCTGGACGACGAGGTGCAGACAGCGATCATGAACATCTTGAGGGGGGATCTGGCAGGCCTCATGAGGCTCCACCCCTTGAGCAAAGGCGCAGGAGTAAAGAGGGTGAAGCCGTTGAGGAAGATATACGAGTGGGAGTCTGCGACCTACGCTATGATAAGGAACTTCCCCTTCCAGCGGGTAGAGTGTATGTACATATCTGAGCACCCTACGCTTAGGGCAAGGCTCAGGGGGGAGCTCTACAGGCTGGAGAGGAGGAGCCCTGGGGCCCTGTTCCGAGCTCTCGAGCTGCTCGACGAGCTGCTGATGCCAGGGGAGGAGAGGGTAAGCAAGTGCTCCAGGTGCGGTGCCCCCACAGCTCCAGGCAGGAGCATATGCAAGCTCTGCGAGCTCATGGAGGAGCTGGACATTTCCTCTCCTCCATATGCCACTTCTCCGCTTTTAAGCCTCAGAGAGAGCGCCATGGGAGGTGAGAGGCATGCCCCTTAGGCCTGCAAGGTGCTACACACACTTCAGCGGCCCGCCCTACACGAGGAAGGAGTACGTGCCTGGCGTGCCGATGCCGAAGATAACCAAGTTCGAGATGGGCAACAGAGCCCTCATGGAGGAGGGGGAGGTGAAAGGGGAACTGATTGCTCTCGAGTCAGGAAACGTGAGGCACAACGCCTTGGAGGCAGCGAGGATAATGGTCAACAAGACCCTCACGACCCTGCTCGGGGAGGCAAACTACTACATGAGGATCCGCGTCTACCCGCACCACGTGCTGAGGGAGAACAAGATGATGGCCTTCGCTGGCGCTGACAGGCTCCAGGACGGCATGAGGCTGGCCTTCGGGAAGCCCATAGGGACAGCAGCGAGGGTGAACGTAGGGCAGGTGGTGATAGACGTGTGGGGGAGGGCAGGGAGCGAGGACAAGATCAAGGAGGCGCTGAGGAGGGGGGCAAGGAAGGTGCCGCTGCCCATGAGGATCGTGATCAAGTCGCTCAAGGGCGGGAGCGCCCCTTCAGAAAGTTAGCCAGCAACACAGCCCCTATTATCAGGGAGAAGTAGGGGACTAGCATAATTATCATCCCGATCCCTGAAGGGTCTGGGCTTATCAGGGCAGCAATTATGGCAGAGAAGAGCAGAAGGTAACGAAGGTAGGGACTGTTTATGGAGCTCACCCTGATTATGTCGAGGTAGACGAGGATGAAGATCAGGAGGGGTATCTCGAAGGCCAGTCCTGTCGCGACAGTTATGAACAGCGCAGAGGACATTATGTCCACAGGATCTGCGAAGGCTATCAGCATGTCCCCCACCACCAGGTATGAGAGGATGAACATGATCCTGTAGGTGAAGGGGAGAACTACTAGCAGAGCTAGGGAGGCTCCGACAACGAAGAGGATCACTGCGGCAAAGCCCCCGAACAACAACCACCTCTTCTCCCTTGGGTAGAGGGCAGGCTCTATGAAGGCGTAGAGCTGGTAGGCAATGTAGGGGCTGGAGACAAGGAACCCTATGAGCAGGGCAGAGTAGAGCAAGATCTTCAGGCCTCCGAAGGGGCTGGTCTGGGAGAGCTTCACCTCCACCTCCTTCCCGAAAACCTCTATCTTGTCCGGCACAGTGTGATCTATGAGAGTCCTCGGCACTCTGTAGACGAGGGGCTCGTAGGAGGAGAGGCTCACTGGGAGGAAGGGGACGATCAGGGTCGCCAGGGCAAAAACTATGAGGGCTTTCCTGAGCCTTATCAACAGCTCCTCCAGGTGCTCCCATATAGTGGCCTCTTTGCCCATGGTCCTAGCGATGGGAAACGTTCAGAAGGTCTTATATATGCACTGAAGGAGAGGGGAGAGTAGGTAGGGCATGGAACTCCTGGAGCCAGCGCAGGCTGTCGAGAGAGTAAGGAGGGCAGTGGGGAGGAGAATAGTTGAGTCCCTCCTGAGAGACCCTGAGAGGGTCCCCCTCTCAGCCCTTCACGGCAGGCTGCTGGCAGAGGACGTGAGGGCACCCATGCCTCTCCCTCCCCTGCCACGCTCGACGCTTGACGGCTATGCAGTCTCTCTCCTGGACCTAGCGCATGCCTCCCCCCAGAGGCCCATGACGCTGAGGCTTGCCTTCAGGCAGGCTATCGGGGAGGGGATCCCCCCTAGGATAGGGAGAGGAGAGTGCGCGTATGTGGACACGGGCTCCATAGTCCCGCCAGGGGCTGAGGCCGTAGTGCCCCTAGAGAGCGTAGAGGTGGTAGGAGATCTCGTGACGATCCGAGAGCCTCCCTCTCTCGGCGACGGAATGGCCCTTCCTGCCACCGACGTCTCCAGCGGCGACGTGGTCCTCCACCGCAGCTCTAGGATCACTCCAGTCTCTGTCGCCTCCCTCGCATCTCTAGGCGTGGACAAAGTCTTGGCCTCTCGGAAGCCGAAGGTGGCAGTGTTCAGCATTGGTAGGGAGCTCCTGGAGCCGGGGAGCCCGATCGCGGCGGGGAAGACGTACGATGCCAACAGACACTACATAGCCTCCCTCATGTCCTCGCTAGGGTACGAGGTAGCTGACCTTGGCATCGTAGAGGACACAGAGCAGGATGTGGAGAGAGCGCTGGGGAGAGCTAAGGGGAGCGACGTAGTGATAGCTAGCGGCAGCACCAGCCTCGGCACGGGAGACGTCTTGCCGAAGGTGCTGGCTTCCATGGGTCAGGTGCTGGTGAGAGGACTGAGGGTAAAGCCTGGCAAGCCCACGATAGTGAGCACTGTAGGATGGAGCCTCGTGATAGGTCTCCCTGGTAACCCGAGGGCCGCAGTGAACGTCATGAACTCCTTCGTCATGGGCCTCCTGGACTCCCTGGGACTTCCAGCGGCAGCAGAGGAGAGGAGCGTGGAGGTGCTGCTGGGGACCAACGTTAGGCTAGACCCCAGGAGGAGGCTCTACCTCCCTCTGGCCACAATTAAGACGGGAGAAGGCCTGCTGGGATACCCAGTGGCAGTGGAGAGCTACTCCATAGCGAGCCTTCCAAAGGCAAACGCGCACTCCTCTGTAGAATCTGGGAAGCTGCTGGAGGCCTTTTCCAAGCTCAAGGCACTACAGGTCCAGGCGCCAGAGGAGTCAATAGTGTCTCTCGTGGACACGAGGCTCATCGACCTCTCCCAATATGGGAACAAGATCATATACCCAGGAGGGAAAGAGAGGTTCAGGACAGTAACTGTGTTGAGAGGCTCAGGCAATCTCCTAGTCTCCAGCTCCAGGGCAGGTTATGTGGGGGAGGTGCTGAAGGAGGTGGAGAGGAGGATCCTTCTCGTGAGCAAAGGCGAGTGTAGGCTCGCAGCAGTCTACGATGTCTACTCAGAGCTCTACGAGGGGAGGAAGGTGGAGGTATCGAGGGCAGAGACAGCAGAGATACTCTACAAGCTCTCGTACGTTGACTGCGCCGTGCTCCCAGAAGAGTACTCGCCTCAAGAGGGAGTTACGCTGGGGAGGGAGAAAGTGTATCTGGCTAGGCTCTAGCCTATAACTCTCTTGAGCTCCTGATAGGTCCTCTCGTATCTGGCTGCCGCCTCCTTCGTCAGGCTGGGCTTCACCTTCCCTAGAGCCTCCATGAAGTGCTCCATCTTCACTGGCTCTGCCTCGAAGCGTTCCCTCAGCTTGAGCATGACTGCCTCCCTCACCACAGCCTCTATGTCAGCCCCCGTGTAGCCCTCTGTGAGCTCTGCGAGCTTCTCCACCTCTACGTCCTCTGCCAAAGGCACCGATCTCAAGTGGATCTCGAAGATCTCCTTCCTAGCAGCCTTGTCCGGGGGCGGCACGTATATGATCCTGTCGAACCTCCCTGGCCTCAGGAGGGCAGTGTCCAGAAGCTCTGCCCTGTTCGTCGCTGCCATGACCACTACGTTCTTGAAGGCCTGTATCCCGTCCATCTCAGTGAGCAGCTGGTTCACCACCCTGTCCGTAACTCCAGAGTCGAACCTGTAACCCCTGGTGGAGGCTATGGAATCTATCTCGTCGAAGAATATGACTGCTGGGGCTACCTGCCTGGCCCTCTCGAAGACCTTCCTCACGGCCTTCTCGCTCTCCCCCACCCACTTGCTCAGCACCTCTGGCCCCCTAATCGCTATGAAGTTAGCCCCACTCTCTGTGGCCACAGCCTTTGCAAGCAGCGTCTTACCGGTGCCAGGCGGGCCGTAGAGCAGAATGCCCTTGGGAGGCCTTATGCCCATTTTCTCGAAAACCTCAGGGCGCTTCAGAGGCCACTCCACTGCCTCCCTCAGCTCCTGCTTTGCCTCCTCCAGCCCCCCAATGTCCTCCCACTTTACCTTGGGGACCTCCACGTATACCTCCCTTATGAGCGAGGGCCTCACGAACTTCATAGCCTCCGTGAAGTCGTTCATTGTGACCTTGAGGTCTCTCAGGATCTCGACAGGCACCTTCTCCACTTTCGAGAGGTCCACAGCGCTGGACCTCACGAAACGCCTCAGGGCCGAGAGGGCTGCCTCCTTTGCCAAGGCTGCTATGTCTGCGCCTGTGAAACCATGCGTTATCTCAGCTATCTTGCCTATGTCCACGTCCTCAGAGAGGGGCATGTACCTCGTGTGGACCCTCAGTATCTCAGCCCTCGCGTCCTTGTCAGGAGGCCTGATCTCTATCTCCCTGTCGAACCTCCCAGGCCTCCTGAGAGCCGGGTCCACTGCGTCAGGCCTGTTGGTTGCGCCTATTACTATTACCTTACCTCTCTCCTTAAGCCCGTCCATGAGAGTTAGGAGCTGAGCCACAACCCTCTTCTCTACCTCCCCAGTCACCTCCTCCCTTTTCGGAGCTATGGCGTCGATCTCGTCGAAGAATATGATGGAGGGAGCCTTCTCCTCGGCCTCCTTGAATATCTCCCTCAGCCTCTGCTCGCTCTCGCCGTAGAACTTGCTCATGATCTCTGGCCCGTTAACTGGGATGAAGTGCGCGTCCACTTCGTTCGCCACAGCCTTTGCCAGGAGCGTCTTGCCTGTGCCAGGAGGGCCATAGAGCAAGATGCCCTTTGGCGGATCTATGCCCAGCCTCTTGAACAACTCTGGGTACCTCAGCGGGAGCTCCACCAGCTCCCTTACCCTTGCCACTACGTGCGCGAGACCCCCTATGTCCTCGTAAGTGATCTTCGGCGAGGAGACAGCGACAGGCTTGTCGAGCACGTCCACATTGGACTCCTCTGTTATGACCACTGCCCCCCTTGGCCTCACGTCGACCACCTGGAGCTGGATGGCCTGACCTATCACCTGCACAATAACTATGTCCCCCTCCACTACGGGGGTTCCCACCAACCTCTTCTTCACGTGCCTCTTGAGGGACTCGTCGTTCCCTATGTAAGTAGTCGGTGCTAGCTTCACCCTCGTTGCAGCCTTTGCAGTAACCTTCCTCACCACAACCCTGTCGCCTATGTTAACTCCCGCGTTCTTCCTGATGAGCCCGTCCATCCTGATGACCTCTAGGCCAGTGTCCTCTGGCAGAGCAGGCCAAACGATGGCAACTGTCTTCTTCTTCCCCTCTATTTCTGCTATGTCTCCTGACTCCAAGCCAAGGTACTTCATTATGTCTACGTCTATCCTGATACGTTTCTTCCCCGAGTCCTTGGGCTTCGCCTCTGCTACCCGCAGCGTCACCTCTCTTACCTTCTCCTTCGACAAGGTCCCAGGTCCCTAGGCCATAGTTATGCTAGAAGTTTAAAAGAATCATTTCGCTGTTCTACACCTCTCTTTCCGGGAGGACAAGTGCGAGAGAGCCATTGCCTCCAGAGGCCTCAGGGGGCTATATGGGAGCACGACTATGGAGTCCTCCCTCTTCCTGATCTCGAGGAAGCCGAGCTTCCTCAGCCTCTTCACCACGTTAAGCGCTGAGGACCTAGTGAGGCACATCTCCCTCCTGAGCAGGGAGAGCGCCTCCTCAACGTTGACCTCCCTCTCCCCGAAGGACCTATGGAGGAGTATGGAGGCAGAGAGCTCCCTCTTAGTGATCTTCAAGGCTCTGTTCACCTCTGCACGAGGAGGCGAGGGGGGCTATGTACTCGACCCTCCTGAAAGCCTCGCCTGACAGCAGGAGGGACTTGTAGCCCTTGAGCTTCAACACAGCAGACCTTCCCGCTATGAGCACTATGGCCCCTGCCTCCTCCCCTACCACAACGTCGTGAGGCCCTCTGGAGCCGTTGAGGAAGAGGGACACTGGGTCCCTGGGATCTAGGGCCACTGCGACGCCCTCCATCCTCACTGCCTCCCCCTCTGCCCTCTCGAAGGAGGGCTCCCTCTCTCCGACCCTGCAGCCGTCGACCCAGCTGGTCCTCAGGATCTCGTACGCGTTACCGATCGGTGGCCTCTCGTGGGATATGATGCTCCCCACTCCCACGACTATGGGTAGGGAGGGGCTCACGTAGACCATGGAGGGGGAGGTGACTAGAATGGAGGCGCTCCTCAAGGCCCACTCCCTCACCTCCTTGAGCTCCCCCTCTCCCATTCTCAGCAGCTGGTAGCTGTCCAGCACCTTCTGGCCGCTCTCCGCCCTTGGCATGTTCCCTCGCGTAGGGCCGAGAGAAGTTTTAAGGGTCTTGTGCTGGTCCCAAGGCGGTGCAGGAGTTGAAGCTGTACGAGTTCGAGGCCAAGGAGATCCTCAGAAGACATGGAGTAGAGGTGCCGCCGGGAGTAGTTATAGCAAGGGGAGAGGACGCAAGGGCAAAGCTGGAGGCCTCTAGGCTCGAGCCTCCTCTAGTGGTGAAGAGCCAGGTGCTGGTGGCAGGGAGGGGGAAGGCGGGAGGGATAAGGCTAGCTAACAGCGTGGAGGAGGCTACAAAGCTGGTGGAGCTGCTCTTCGAGCACCCGATCAAGGGGTTGAAACCTGCGTTCATCCTCGTGGAGAAGGCGGTGAAGCACGACGTGGAGCTCTACGCCTCCATCACCTTGGACAGGAGCGAGAGGAAGCCAGTGATCCTGGCAAGCAGGTTCGGGGGGATGGACATAGAGGAGATAGCGAGGGAGAGGCCTGAGAGCATAACGAGGAGGTACGTAGACCTATACGCGGGCCTTCGGGCATATGAGGCAAGAGCTATAGCGAGGAGCCTGGGCCTTTCGGGAGGAGCCCTCAACAGCTTTGCCTCCATGATACAGGCCCTTTACGAGGTCTTCACCAGTTACGACGCTGACCTCGTGGAGACGAACCCTCTCACAGTGCTGGAGGACAGAGTGGTAGCGCTGGATGCCCGTATAATAGTGGACGACAACGCTGCCTACAAGCACCCTGAGCTAGCCATAGAAAGGCTGGAGGGAGGGGAGGTCAGCATCTGGGAGTCAAAGGGCAAGAAGGCAGGGATGGCCTTCGTGGAGCTAGAGGGGAGCGTGGGGATAATAGGGAACGGTGCAGGGCTCACCATGACGAGCATGGACCTCGTTTACGAGTACGGAGGAGCTCCTGCTAACTTCCTCGACATAGGCGGCGGGGCAAGCGCAGAGAGGGTCAAGAAGGCCCTGCTCCTCCTGCTTGAGTACCCGAAGGCGAAGAGCGTCTTCATCAACATATTTGGAGGGATAACGAGGGGGGACGAGGTAGCTAGGGGGATAGTGGAGGCCATAAGGGAGCACGGGGGGCTGAGCAAGAAGATATTCGTGAGGCTCTCTGGCACGAGGGAGGAGGAGGGGAGGAAGATCCTGGAGGGAGCGGGGATAAGGGTGTTCAGCGACCCAAGGGAGGCGGCAATGGCTGCAGTAGAGGAGGGGAAGTGAGGTGGCGATCCTAGTCAGCAAGGACACTAGGGTCGTGGTGCAGGGCATAACAGGAAGGGAGGGCTCCTTCCACGCCAAACTCATGCTAGAATATGGCACCAAGGTGGTTGCAGGCGTAACGCCGGGGAAGGGGGGTACAGAGGTCCACGGCGTGCCAGTCTACGACTCTGTGGCAGAGGCAGTGAGGGAAAGGGATGCTAACGCTTCGATCATTTTCGTACCTGCACGGTTTGCTACAGACGCATTGTATGAGGCTGTGGACTCAGGCGTGAAGCTCGTGGTAGTGATCACAGAGGGCATCCCAGTCCACGAGACCCTCAAGGCAGTTAACTATGCAAAGAGCAAGGGCGTCACAGTCATTGGACCAAACTGTCCAGGCATAATCACACCAGGGGAGGCAAAGGTGGGCATAATGCCAGGCCACGTGTTCTCCAGGGGGCCTGTAGCTGTTGTGTCGCGCAGCGGAACCCTTACATACGAGGTGAGCTATGCTCTCACCAGGGAGGGCATAGGCCAGTCCACTGTCATAGGGATAGGGGGAGACCCCATAGTAGGGCTCACCTTCCCTGAGGCGCTCGAGCTCTTCGAGAAGGATAGGGAAACTAAGGCCGTGGTGTTGCTGGGGGAGATAGGGGGCGATATGGAGGAGAGGGCAGCGAAGATGGTGGCAGAGGGCAGGTTCACGAAGCCCGTAGTGGCTTTCGTTGCAGGGAGGACAGCCCCGCCTGGCAAGAGGATGGGACATGCTGGGGCGATAATAATGATGGGGCAGGGAGACTACGCTGGGAAGGTCAAGGCCCTGGAGAGGGCAGGCATAGCAGTAGCTAGAACTCCCTTCGACATACCCAGGCTGGTCAGCAAGCTGCTCTAGCAAGCTTTTAAACTCGAGAGGCAGGGCAAAGGGGGGTGAAAATGTCTAGGGCAGAGGTCGTGAGGAAGATAGACGTTTACGACAGCGTTAAACCGCCTACTTGCAGCTCTGGCAGAGTGATCAACCCTGCAGAGAAGGCAGTCTCCTTCTTCTGTCCTAACTGCGGCGTTTTCCTCATATGGAGATGTGAGAAAGACAGGATCCAGGGAGCCACATATAAGTGCCCTAATTGTGGCTTCGAAGGCCCATGAGGTGAGGAGGGTGGCTAGGGTAGTCGTGGCGGTGAGGGTGTTCCCCACTGGTGTTGAGGTAGACCACAACGGCCTTCTGGAGAGGATCAGGACGAGCCTCCCCCAGGAATACGCGCTGGTAGGGAGCAGCGAGATCCCCATTGCCTTCGGCTACAAGGCCTTGAGGATACTCGTCACCATACCAGAGGAGACAGAGGGGGGCACGGACGAGCTGGAGAACACGCTCAGAGGAGTGGAGGGAGTGGACGAAGTAGAAGTGGAGTTCGTTCACCGCATCTGACTTCTATATATTCTCTACAACTTATACTCTTACTAAGGGACTTGAGCGTGACAGAGTTAATTGTAGCTGAGGGCCTCACGAAGTACTACGACGGGAAGGTCGGGATAGAGGACGTGGGCTTCAGCGTCAGAAAGGGAGAGGCCTTTGCCTACCTAGGCCCTAACGGTGCAGGGAAGACGACCACCATAAGGCTCCTCCTTGGCTTCCTCAGGCCTACGAGGGGGAGGGCAATCGTCATGGGGGCGGACACGAGGGACGACAGGGCTATGGCAAGGGTTAAGGCAGAGATCGGCTACCTGGCAGAGGACTTCACTTTCCCCCGGGGCCTCAAGGGGAGGGAGGTGCTCAGGTATTTTGCAGAGATAAGAGGGGGGCAGAGCAGGGCAGAGGAGGTCTTCTCGCTCCTCCCCCTGGACCTGGAGAAGAGAGTGGAAGAATACTCCAAGGGGATGAGGCAGATACTAGCTATAACCTTGGCCCTCTCCCATGACCCAGAATTGCTCATACTCGACGAGCCCACCACAGGCCTAGACCCACTCATGAGGGAGAGGCTGCTCAGCTTCCTGAGGGAGGAGGTGAGGAGGGGCAAGACAGTCTTCTTCTCCTCCCACGTGCTGGGAGAGGTGCAGAAGGTAGCAGACAGAGTGTGCCTCATAAAGGGAGGGAAAGTGGTGTCTCTCGAGGACCTCCCCTCCCTCCTCTCAAAGCTCGGCAAGATAATTAGGGCAAGGCTCGGCAGGCCTCTAGATCCGAGGAAGCTGGAAGGTCTGGGAAGGCCAGAGCTGGCAGAGGGCGGGAGGGAGGTCACAATAATAGCTGAGGGCAAGTACTCTGAGATCTTGGCCCTGCTCGCGGAGCACGGACTGGAGGACATAGAGGTGAGGAACATGACGCTCGAGGAGGTGTTCCTCCACATTTACAAGAGGTGAGCAAAGTGCTCAGCTACATATCGCTCGACCTCAGGCTCAGGAGGAGGGCCCTGCTGGGATGGTCCCTCGTGATGTTCCTGTTCATCGTGATCACAGTGTGGTCTTGGGGGGCTGGAGAGGGGGAGGAGTTGCAGAAGATATACGAGGAGCTCTTCAGACAGTTCCCAGAGGACTTCATCAAGCTTTTCGGCAAGGGGGTGCCAGAGACGCTGAGCCTAGAGGCATACTACGTGATCAACTACTTCGTTTTGGTGCACATAGTGTTGCTGGGAGCATATTCTGCATATGCAGGCGCAGGGGCTGTCGTTGACGACTTGCTGGAGAGGACAGGGCCCCTGTACCTCTCCTTGCCGATCTCCAGGCGCAGGCTCCTCCTCTCCAGGTTCGTGTCCATAATGGTAATCGTGGGCGGCGCCAGCCTGTCCTCCCTGATCATAACCCATCTTACCTCCCTCTTCTTTGGGACGGAGGAGCTGATGGGCAGGAACATCCTCCTACTTCACCTCCACAGTCTCCCCTACCTTGCCCTCTGCGTCTCTGTAGGCATGCTGCTGGGCACTGTACTCCCAGCTGCGCTGGTGAAACCGGTGGCAGCAGGCCTAGTGGTGCTGGACTATGCCGTGGACACGATGAGCCTGGGCACAAGCCTGGAGTCCCTAGGCTACCTGACTGCATCGAGGTACTACCCGGCGCTGGAGGTCGCTGTAAAGGGAACGGTCTCTGCAGTGGACGTGACGGTCCTCACGCTGCTCTGTGTCATAGCGCTCTTCTTAGCCATAACGATATACGAGGAGAAGGACATGCCCGTATAATCAAAACCCTCTTAACCTCTATTAACAGCGTTTGCTGGGGAAGACATGTCTCTGAGGATAGCGAGGAAGCCTAGGCTGGAGAAGGGGGAGAGGTTCGACATAGTCATAGTCGGCGGCGGGCCCGCTGGGCTGTCTGCAGCTGTATATGTCGCAAGGTTCCTCCTGAAGTCTGTGGTCGTGACCATAGACGTTGGAGGCCAGCTGAACTGGACGGAGTGGATAGACGACTACCCTGGGTTCAGCAAGATCAAGGCATCTGAGCTCACCAGCAAGTTCAGGGAGCACGCAGAGGGCTCTGGAGTGAGGGTGGTTACTGGGTTCGAGGTGGTCGACATAAAGAAGGAGGGGGAGGAGTTCAGGATAGTGGGCAGCGGGGGTAACGAGATATTCGCTAAGGCAGTGATATTGGCTGCGGGGAGCAGGAGGAGGAAGCTGGGGGTCCCTGGGGAGGACAAGTTCAAGGGGAGGGGGGTGAGCTACTGCAGTATATGTGATGGACCGCTCTACAAGGGCAAGAGGGCAGTGGCTGTCGTAGGGGGAGGAGATGCAGCTCTAGAGGGGGCAGCTCTCCTAAGCGGCTACGTGGGCAAGGTATACCTGATCCACAGGAGGGACAGCTTCAGGGCCAAGCCTGTGCTTGTGGAGGACGTTAAGAGGAGGGAGAACGTGGAGCTGGTGCTGAACAGCGTGGTAACAGAGATCTTGGGGGAGGAGGAGGTGAGGGCTGTGAAGGTCAGGGGACCTAAGGGAGAGGCCACTCTGGATGTGGACGGGGTTTTCGTGGAGATAGGCCAGGAGCCCCCAGTGGAGCTGTTCCGCAGGATAGGCGTGGAGACGGATGAGCAGGGCTATGTGAAAGTGGGCGAGTGGATGGAGACGAACATACCTGGAATATTTGCTGCAGGAGACGCTACTAGTCTCTGGAGGGGCTTCAGGCAGGTGGTGACAGCTGCAGCCATGGGTTCTGTTGCTGCATATAGCGCATATCAATACCTTTTGGAGAAAGGTCTGATGGGGGGAAGAGGTGAGGGGGAAGGGGCTAATAAGGAAGGACTTGCCTGAGAAGTGGGCTCCTCTCACAGAGAGGCTGGCTAGGCAAAAGTACCACTTCGTGGGCAGGCACAGTGTGGTGAAGAAGTGCCACTGGACCCACATGGCCATGATGGAGGGGAGGCACTGCTACAAGTGCAAGTTCTACGGCATAGAGAGTCACAGGGACATACAGATGAGTCCCTCTGCCTTCTGGTGCTGGAACGCCTGCATGCACTGCTGGAGGATAAGGCCTCAGGACGTGGGGGTGGAGATGGACGAGACGAGGCTACCCTTTTACGACGACCCCAAAGAGCTCGTGGACGGGCTCATAAAGGAGCACAGGAGGCTCATGAGCGGCTACAAGGGGATGCCGGGCATAGACCCGAGGATGGTGGAGGAGGCCTTCAATCCTGTACACGTGACCATGAGCCTCACAGGGGAGCCCACGCTCTACCCAATGCTCGGCGATCTCATAAAGGAGATACACAGGAGGGGGATGACCACCTTCGTTGTGACGAGGGGCGTGAGGCCTGACGTTCTCGGCAACCTGGAGGAGGAGCCAAGCCAGCTCTATGTGAGCCTGGAGGCATGGGACAAGAGGAGCTACGACTACTTCACCCGCCCCCTAGTCCCGAGGGCCTGGGAGCTCACGCTCGAGTCACTCGAGATGCTCCCCAGCTTCACCAGTCCCACTGCCATAAGGATAACCCTGGTCAAGGGGTTCAACGACACTGAGGAGGCCCTAAGAGGTTTTGCAAAGCTAGTGGACCTGGCAAGGCCCACCTATGTGGAGATAAAGTCCTACATGTGGCTGGGCACGAGCAGGCAGAGACTCTCCAAGGAGGACCAGGCCCCCTTCGACTACCTGAAGAAGGTGAGCATGAGGCTTTCAGAGCTCACCGGTTACCCCCTGATAGGGGAGAGCGTGGTGAGCAGGGTAGCGCTGCTGAGCTCCATTCCTGAGCCCATTAGGCTGGGGAAGGGTTGTCCAGAGGGCCTCAGGATGCAGGAGAAGATAGGGCCAGGGGAGTACGACCTGGAGCTGTTCCCATAAATTAAAGCCCTGACCTCTCTCCTCGGCGAGGGCTAGGATGAGCTACGTCAGGACTTTCGTGGCTGTAGACATAGAGGACCCCCTGCTGCTCTCTGCGCTAGAGAGGGCTAAGAGCTCCCTCCTCTCCAGCGGCGCTCCCATGAAGCCTGTGGAGCAGCAGAACATGCACTTCACCCTGCGGTTCATTGGGGAGGTGCCCCAGTCCCTCGTGGCACAGATCTCTAGGGCCCTGTCTGCTCTAGAGTTCAAGAAGTTCGCCCTGGAGCTGAGGGGCCTCGGCGCCTTTCCCAGCACAGTGGAGCCGAGAGTGATATGGGTTGGAGTGGGCAAGGGGGCAGAGGAGATGACGTTGCTGAGGGAGAGGGTGGAGAGGCTGCTGAGGTCAGTGGGGGTGCCAGCAGAGAGGGAGAAGTTCGTCCCCCACCTCACGCTGGCAAGGATGAAGGGGAGACCAAGCCCTGCTCTCATTAAGATGCTCCAGGAGCTCTCCGACGTGGAGCTAGGCTCTATGGTGGTGGACAGCGTGAGGCTCAAGAAGAGCACCCTTACCCCCAAGGGACCTATATACGAGACCATCTTCGAGGTAAAGGCGAGATGAGCTGTGGGAGGGCTGAGGTGGAGGAGAGGGCTCTCGAGGCCCTGAGGCCCTCAGCCCTCCAGCTCAGGCTCCTCAGCTCCCTCTACCAGTACCTGAAGCAGAAGGTTAGCTCCTGCATAGAGAGGAGGGGAATAGCTGCAGAGGTGGAGCTAGAGGGGAGCTTCGCAAAGGGCACGATCTTGAGCAGGAAGTGGGAGGTAGACGTTTTCGTGCTGTTCGAGATGTCAGAGAGTTGGGTGAAGGAGAGGAGCCTCCAGGTCCTCACGGAGTGCCTCTCCCCCCTGCCCTTCCTCGTCAAGTACGCAGAACACCCCTACGTGACTGTTAGCCTGATGGGGCTGGAGGCGGAGGTCGTCCCTGCGACAAGGGCAGAGAGTCCCAGCAGGCTGGGAGTGGGCAGGACCCCTTTCCACACTCGCTACGTGGCGGGGAAGGTGGCAGAAGATCCGTGTTTGGCAGATGAGATAAGGCTCCTCAAGTCCTTCATGGAGGCCATAGGGGTATACGGGGCAGAGGCAGGGGGGTTCTCTGGCTACCTGGCAGAGCTCCTCGTGATCAGGTACGGGAGCTTCAGGAAGGTCCTAGAGGCCTCCCTCTCCTGGAGGCCCCAGGTGTACATAGACATAGAGGGGGTCGGGAACGAGAGGTATTTGAGGGAGAAGTACAAGGACTCGCCCGTGATATTCGTGGACCCCGTGGACCCGGCTAGGAACGCTGCAGCCTCTGTCACCCTCCCGAGCCTCTCGGCCTTCATGGTAATGGCAGGACTCTACCTCTCCCGCCCTTCTGAGAAACTCCTGGTCCCCCAGCTGAGGTCCCCCCAGAAGGTAGGCCCTTCCCTGCTGGTAGCGTGCCGGGGCAGCTACGACGAACTCCCAAAGGAGAACGTCATAGGCATGCTCAGGAGAGCCCTGAGCCTAGCCAGCTCACGCCTCGAGGAGAGGGGTTTCGTGAGCTCCTGGAAGGCCTTCTGGTCCGACTACTCCTCCAAGGCTCTCCTCCTCATAGGCCTCGAGTCCCTCTCCCTGCCAGAGCTTGAGGTAAGGAGGGGCCCGAGGCCTTGGGACAGCGCCAGGGGCTCCCAGGACTTCTTGGCGAAGAGGGCTGAGGAGGGGCTAGTGTGGGTAGGGGAGGAGGGGCACCTCGTAGGGTTGAGGAGGAGGAAGGTCACGAGGGCAAGGGAGGTGATCTCTGGGGAGGAGGTGGCAAGGGTGCTCAAGGCAGCAAGCTGCTCTGTAGAGGAGTGCAGCGAGGGCATAGAGTGCCTGCAAAGAGAGGGCGTAAGGCCTTGGTCCCTCACAGGTTTACCCCTCTTGCTTCCCTCGGACACGAGCTGAGCTCTCCTCAGGCACTCCTTGCGCTCTGCTACCCTAGCGGCGAGGGCTGCGCTGAGAGGGCCCTCAGGCTCTCGCGTGTCGGAGTGGAGAGGGTTCTCAGCTTCGGCAGGTCTGAGCTCCCCCTCGCGAGGATCAAGGTGCTGGGGAAGGGGCACTCGAGCGTAGTGGTCGCAGCTCTCCTCGAGGGGGAGGTCGTGGCAGCGAAGGTCAGGAGGACCGACAGCAAGAGGGAGAGCCTTTTCAGGGAGGGGGAGGTGCTGGAGCTTGCCAGCAGGGCAGGGGCTGCTCCAAGACCCCTTTATTGGGACGACGACGTAGTGATCATGGAGGCAGTGCTAGGGCCTGAGCTGAGGGAGCTAGTGGAGGAAGGCGTGGAAAGTTGGGCTATAGCAGAGGCCCTGAGGGCAGCCAGGGCGCTCGACGCAGCGAACATAGAGCACCTCGAGATCAACAGGCCTTGGAAGAACGTCTTATTCAGCGGGGCACACAGAGGAGCTAGGGCCATGATAGTGGACTACGAGTCCTCAGGGGAGGGCTGCTCCAACGTTCCCTCCCTGCTGGGAGGCCTCCTGCCTAGGATGGGAATTTCAATAGGGGAGGAGCTCAAGGAGCTGCTGAGGAGGTACAAGGCAGAGTGCTCCCTGAGCGCCTTCAGGGACGTAGAGAGGTTCATTTTTAACTGGACGGAGACGTTTAAGCGGGTGAAAGCATGATAACTGTATACGTTCACTCCACCTGCTACTCCAGCTACCACCTTGTGAAGGAGCTCAAGGGGAAGCTCCTCAGAGGCCTCGAGTTCAAGGTGCTCAGGAGCCCCCAGGCGCCTCTCTCTAGAGGGATAGTGAGCGTTCCCTGGGTGGAGGTGGAGGGATTGCCAGCTGCCACAGATCCCCTAGCTGCAGAGGAGGTGGAACAGATGGCCTCTGGGAACTACGCACCGAGCATAGGGAGGCCTGAAGAAGCCTTCGTGAGGGCTCTGGTGAGCAGCTCCTTCTCCTCGTCGGTTTCGCTCCTCCACGGCGACATTGCCCCCGCTTTGTCTCATAACTTCGTGAGGGCTGCCCTCAGGTCACCTTTCTCAGGTCTGGACGAGAGGGAGGTCTTTATGGAGTTGCTGAGGTCCTCTAAGGCTCTTTACGAGAGCGTTGAGGCGAAGATAGCCAGGACTGTGAGCATGGCATATGTGAGGGAGCTTTACTGGGCAGGGGGGAGAGAGGCGAGGGCAGACAAGGTGGCTTTCTACTCTTGGTTGTTGGCAAAGGCCAGCATAGGGAGGGCAGGGCTGCCCCTGAACCCGATGAGGAGGAACGAGAGGGGGGTAGAGCTGGCCCTCAGCATCTTGGAGGGAGAGGGGGAGAGGCTAATGGAGAAGGTGGCTAGGGAGCAGTCCACGATATATGGAGACAAAGAGTACATAGAGTACGTGATGGGTCTAGATCAGATTTAATAGTCTCATTTAACGGTGTTAAAGTGAGCGAAGATGCTGGAGGTCAGGAACCTATCACTGAGGATAGGGGATAAGCTTATTCTGAAGGGAGTGAGCCTTAGCGTGAAATACGGCACAGTGCACGCCATAATGGGACCCAACGGGAGCGGCAAGTCCTCCCTTGCCTATGCCATCATGGGCAGGGAAGGCTATCAGGTGGTGGAGGGCGACATACTCCTAGACGGGGAGAGCATACTGGAAATGGAGACTCACGAGAGGGCCCTCAAGGGGATATACCTGGGGATGCAGGACCCGCCTGCGCTCCCCGGAGTGAGGCTGGGCACCCTGATCTTGGCTGCAAACAACAAGAGGCTCGGAGAGGCAGAGCTCACGAAGGTGAAGGACCCGAGCCTCATGAGGAACATGAGGGCCATAGCTTCAGAGCTAGGGCTGGGCGTGGAGTTCCTCCAGAGGGAGACCAACGTGGGCTTCAGTGGCGGGGAGAGGAAGAGGAGCGAGCTCCTCCAGGCAACCCTCCTGAAGCCTAGGGTCGTTATCCTGGACGAGCCCGACTCTGGCCTGGACATCGACGGGATAAAGAAGGTGGCAGAGTACGTGAGGCGCTTCAGGGACGAGGGGAAGGGAGTCATGCTCATAACCCACTACGCAAGGCTCCTGAAACACGTAGCTCCAGACGAGGTGACAGTCATCATAGGGGGAGAGGTTGTGGCAAGAGGGGGAGCTGAGCTTGCATATGCGATAGAGGAGAAGGGATACGCAGTCGCGAGGGAGTGGAGGAAATGAGGGTTATTACCTCCCCATATAACTCTTCGTTAACAGCGTTAAAGGAGGTGTGACGAGTGGGCAAGCCTGTGGAGCTGAGGGAGGAGATCTTCAGGAGCACGGATGCTGCAGTGGAGCTCCTAGGACACGAGAGGCCTTACAAGAGCGAAGTTGAGCTGAAGGGGGACATAAACCCAAGCACTATAGAGGAGATAAGCAGGATAAAGGGGGAGCCAGAGTGGATGAAGAGGCTCAGGCTCAAGAGCCTCGAGTTCTTCCACAAGCTCCCCATGCCAAAGTGGGTGACTGGCATAGAGAGCATAGACCTAGAGCAGCTGGTGGTCTACTCCAAGCCAGAGGCCCAGCTGGTGAGCAGCTGGGAAGACTTGCCAAAGGAGCTCAGGGATTACTACGACAGGCTAGGGCTACCAGAGCTGGAGAAGAAGCTCCTCGCAGGCCTGACCACAATATACGACAGCGAGACAGTCTACGCTAGGGTCAAGAAGTACCTGAACGAGAAGGGAGTCATAGTCATGCCGCTAGAGGAGGCTGTGAAGAAGTACCCAGATCTCGTGAAGGAGTACTTCCTCAAGGTCTTCCCCTACACTGAGCACAAGTTCTCTGCTCTTCACGGAGCCCTTTGGAGCGGAGGAGTCTTCATCTACGTCCCCAAGGGGGTCAGGATACTGGAGCCCATAGAGTCCTTCTTCCTCATTGGCAAGTCTGCAGAGGGTCAGTTCGAGCACTCCCTCATCGTAGCAGATGAGGGCGCAGAGATAACGTGGATAGAGGGCTGCAGCGCCCCCAGGCTGAGCAGGTTCAGCTTCCACGACGGGATGGTGGAGGCATATGCCCACAAGGGAGCAAAGGTGAAGATAGTGACTGTTCAGAACTGGAGCAGGGACGTCATAAACTTCAACAACAAGAGAGGGATAGCAGAGGAGGGCGCGAGAGTGGACTGGGTGGAGGGGAGCATTGGGAGCAAGATCACCTACACTTACCCCAGCACTGTGCTCAAGGGGGACAACAGCGCCACGAGGAACACAGTGATCCAGCTCGCAAAGGGCCCCGTGCTCAAGGACACGGGGAGCAAGGCCATACATGTGGGCAAGAACACAAAGAGCAAGATAATAAACAAGTCTGTGAGCGCAGAGGGGGGCACTAACACTTACAGAGGTATCATAAGGATAGCGAAGGGGGCGAGGGAAGCTACGTCGAACGTGGAGTGTGAGGCAATGATATTCGACAGTAAGAGCAAGGCATACACTTACCCGCACAACCAGGTGGACGAGCCCACAGCTACTGTAAGCCACGAGGCAAGGACGGGCAGGCTGAGCGAGGCTCAGCTCTTCTACATGCAGAGCAAGGGCATAGAGGAGGACGAGGCAAAGAGCCTCATAGTGCTGGGCTTCCTGGACGAGATCATGGTGGACTTGCCCTTCGAGTACGCGCAGGTACTGACAAAGGTCATCCAGCTCGAGTTCAAGAAGCTAGGTGGTTATGGCTAAATGGCAAGGCAAAAGTACGTAGAGCTCTTCCGCGCCCTCCCCTTCCAACAGATCGCTGACACCCCCACAGTAAAGTACTACACGGACTGGAAGGCCTTTGAGGAGAGGCTCGGACTGCCCTACTCCGAGAGGGAGCTAGAGATCCCGCGCTACCTGTCTCACCTGAAGGCTCACCTGAAGCTCGGGAAGGAGATATCTTTCGCTAAAGCAGAGGGCGTGGAGATATCTGGGTCGCCGAGGGAGCCCTTCAGCCTCCTCCAGGTGGGCGACAAGGTAACTGCTTACCATGCAGCTAGCTGGAGGGCAGGGGCTCACCTGGAGCTGAGGGGGGACTTCGGGAACGTGCTCGTCCTCAGCACAGGAGGCGAATCATACATGGGGCACCACCTCACGCTGAGGGCAGCTGAGGGGTCTTCAGGCAACCTGTACATAGTCGACGTCCTGCCCTCTGGCCATAACCTGAAGACCTTCCTCTTCGAGGGAGTATTCGAGCCGAGGTCAAAGGTCGGCGTTCACCTCCTCTCCCTCCACTCCCGCGACAGCGTGGCCTTCACTGCAGGGAAGCTGCTGATTAGCGATGAAGCTGAGGTGGAGTCCAGGAGCCTGGTAGTGGGCGGGAAGATGAGCAGGGTGCAGGTGGACTACGTGGTGAAGGGCAAGGAGGCAAAGCTGAAGGCCCTTGCCAGCTCGTTGGCGAGAGGGGGCACTAAGGCAGACTTCATCCTCAACTCCTACAACGTGGGAGCATATAGCGAGGTGACAGTCAGCGGTAGGGGGGCAGCCCTGAACAGGGGCTACCTCTCCCTCCGCGGCTCTGCAATAGTGGAGGAGAGCGCCTACCAGGCATCTTCTGAGATAGAGCTGCAGGTGGTCATGATAGGGGAGGAGGCGAGGGGCTTTGCTGTGCCCGTGTTGGAGATCCATTCAGGCGACGTCGCGAAGGGCAACCACTCTGCAGGGATATCTCACATATCGCAAGATCACCTCTTCTACCTGCTCTCCAGGGGACTGAGCAGGGAGGACGCAGAGAGGCTCATGGTCTCCGGGATCCTCTCCTACTCAGGCCTTGCAGAGGAGCTCAGCCTAGAGCCCATGGAGCTCCTCTCGGAGGCATAATTCTGATATTATGATATATTTATTAAGCCAAATTCGTCATTTGATAGAGGTGTAGGCCTTGAGTGAGCTCCTGAAGAAGATAGATGTTAAGATAGAGGAGATCCCTGGTCTGGGTTCTTTCGTCGTGGTGCCGAAGGGGCTTGAGCAGGTCATACCCGACACCACACACATTAGCGGAGTGGACCCCAGGGGGGAGATCACGCTTTACAGAGGGTACACGATAGAGGACCTGGCGATGAACGCTGACTTCTACGAGGCAGCATACCTCATCTCTTACGGCACCTTGCCCACGGAGGAGGAGTACAACGAGTACAGGAAGAAGATAGACTTCTGGAGGACCAGGGTGCCGGAGAAAGTGTACGATGCCCTAAAGCTCCTCCCCCAGACCCACCCCATGTACTACGGAGCATACGGCGCTATGCTTTTGGGCCAGATATATGCCCCCGAGTGGAGGATAGAGAGGGACTACCTTTACGAGCACCAGATAAGGCTGATTGCCCAGCTACCAGTGATCTTTGCTGCTGCCTACAACCTTGCCCACAACGGCACCTTCCTGAGGCCTGAGGGGGAGCTAAGCCATGCCCACGACGTGCTGAGGATGATAACTATGAGGGATCACAGCGAGCTGGAGGTGAGGGCCTTCGAGTCCTCTCTCGTGCTCTACATGGACCACGGCTTCAATGCCTCTACCTTTACTGTGAGGGTCGTGGGCAGCACGCTCAGCGACATGTACAGCGCTACTGCCGCAGGCATATCTGCCCTCAAGGGCCCGCTCCACGGCGGAGCAAACGAGGAGGCCATGAAGATGTTCCTGGAGGTGAAGAAGAAGGCGAGCGAGAAGGGCGTTCCTATAGAGGGGTACGTGGTGGAGTACATCAAGGAGAAGCTGGTAAAGAAGGAGAGGATCATGGGCTTCGGGCACAGAGTTTACAAGATCAAGGATCCCAGGACTGACGTGGCTGCAGAGTTCGTGAGGAAGCTGAAGGACGGCGAGACCTGGTACAAGGTGCTGAAGAACTCGGAGAAGGTCATGTGGGAGTCGAAGAAGCTGCCTGCAAACATAGACCTCTACACTGCCATACTCTACTACCAACTCGACATCCCCATACCCATGTACACCCCTGTCTTCGCCATGGGCAGGATAGTGGGCTGGACCTCCCACTACATAGAGCAGGTACTCGACAACAGGCTGATCAGGCCTACGGAGAAGTACATAGGGCCCGCTGGGCTGAAGTACCAGCCCATGATAGCTAGGAGGAAATGAAGGGCAGGACTTTTTCGTAGCTGTATAAGCTGATCGAGACGCTCAGGACGTCAAGGGCCGCGCCGGGGTTCCAGCCCCTCGACCTCCAGAGCTCGTCGAGCCAGCCCACTGCCTTTTCTTCTCCCACCCTTTCAGAAAGCAGCAGGGCCTCCCTTGCCTCCTCCTTTACCTTCTTGTAGGCTGCGAAGCCGTATTTGCTGCCTATGAGGGTGTCGCCGTGTTCAGAGAGGAGCAGGAGGAGGGCCCTCAAGGCCTTGGACTTCAGAGGTCCTTCCCCCCTCAGCTCCCTTAGGACTCCCAGGGAGAGCTTGTAGCCGCTGAGGAGCTCCCTGTGGACCATGTCCCAGGAGGCTGCCCTCAGCACGCTGGCGAAGGAGCGCGGGTAGCCAGAGCCGACTGAGGGGACGGGACCCTCGTACCTGCCCAGGTGGGAGGGCCTGAAGGTCTCGAGCAGCAAGTAGTACTCCCTCGCCTCCTCCTCCCCGCCTTCTGTCACCATGTAGTGGGCCCTGCGGGCCAGCTGTTCTGGAGGCGAAAGGCCTTCTCTCAGGACGGAGGACAGGGGTATGTGGAGGAGGGCAGAGCCCAAGGCCACGTTCGTCCTGAGGCCTGCAGCGACTGCAAGCTCCCTGTACTTCCTAAGCCCAGCAGATATGGAGGCTCTCCTGCAGGACTCCATGAGGGACAGCTCTATGAGGGAAGCGTTGTATACGAAGTCGAGGAAGTCCTTGTCGCGGTGGGGGGCTAAGGGCGTTACAGCTCCAGGCTTAGGGTGCAGGGAGGGCTCGTAGTACAGACCAAGGGAGAGGGCTGGGACAGCAGAGCAGTGCTCCATCTCTCCCTCCACAGCGTTCCCCGATCTTATTTAGCCTTAGCCCTGCATCAAATAGGGTTCTCCCTTGAACTCTGAGCTAAACAAGCTGGAGAAGTTCCTCAAGATCAAGCCCCTTTACTTCGACGAGGAGAGGGGGGAGTTCGTCTGGCTGGACACGAGGCTGCTCCCCTTCGAGGAGGTGTACAGGAGGACGAGGGACTACAGGAGGGTGGCTGAAGCGATCAGGAGCTTGGAGATAAGGGGAGCGCCAGCGATAGGCGTCTCCGCTGCCTTTGGAATGGCCCTCGCTGCCCTGGGGAGCAGGGCGAGGGGTGTGGAGGGGCTGCTGGAAGAGCTGGAGGAGGCGAGGAGGGTGCTGGCGTCGACCAGGCCTACTGCCTACAACCTCTTCTGGGCCCTGGAGAGGGTAATGGGGAGAGCTCGCAGGGACGCTTTGTCCGGAGATCTGGGCAAGGTGAGGGAGGGAGTAGTGGAGGAGGCAATGAAGATCTACGTGGAGGACGTGAAAACTAACGTGGAGATAGGGAGGGTAGGCTCCAAGCTGATAGAGGACGGCTCAAGGGTGCTCACCCACTGCAACACGGGAGCCCTCGCTACTGCAGGCTTCGGGACAGCTCTTGGGATAGTGAGGTATGCTTGGTACGAGGGGAAGAGGGTGGAGGTAATAACGACGGAGACGAGGCCTGTGCTCCAGGGAGCTAGGCTCAACGTCTGGGAGCTGAAGAAGGAGGGGATACCCTTCAGGCTCATCGTGGACGGAGCTGTTGCCATAACTATGAAGAGGGGTCTGGCAGACCTTGCCATAGTGGGGGCAGACAGGATAGTCCTCACTGGGCATGTGGCGAACAAGATAGGGACGCTGCAAGTAGCTCTCGCTGCAAACCATGCAGGCAAGCCCTTCTACGTGGCAGCCCCTACCAGCACAGTCCAGAGGTCGTGGGACACAGAGATAGTTATTGAGGAGAGGGGGAAGGAGGAGGTGATCACTGCAATGGGGAGGGCAGAGCTAACGCTGAGGGACGTGGAGGTCTACAACCCAGCCTTCGACGTGACGCCGCCAGAGCTCATATCTGGCATAGTGACAGAAAAGGGGATAGCCACGAGGCCCTACTCGGAGAGCCTGCCGAGGCTCCTATCTTAGGAGGGAGAGGAATTCTCTCACTACATCCACAGTGGCCCTTGCCTCCTCCTGAGTGTGAATAAGGGAGGGGAGGAAGTGGGGCATTTTCTCCGACATATACAAGATCCCCCTTAGCCTGGAGTAGACGTGAAGGGCTTGCTCTGCCCTCTTGCTCCACCTGAGCTCATATGCCTCCCTCACGTTCCTCGGCCTCACTCTCGTGAAGTGCACTCCAACCATGGTGGTTGTGCCAGTGGCCCAGCAGGCCCTGTCGTTCTCCTCGCAGATTTTGTCTATCTCTTTCTTTGCCCACTCCCACGTCTCCTTTGCCCTCTCGTACAGGACCCTGTTCTTGTGGAGGTAGCTCACCATGGCCATGCCGGCAAGCATGGAGACGGGGTTGCCTGTGAAGGTGCCGCCGTGGAAGGGCCTCGACCTCGGGTCTGGGTGCTTTATGTGGTCCAGCATCTCCATTATCTCCCTCCTCCCCCCGAAAGCCCCTGCCCCCGGATACCCTCCTCCCACTATCTTGCCCATGACCACGATGTCTGCGTCCACGTTGAAGTACTCTTGACCGCCTCCAGGGGAGAGCCTGAAGCCCGTTATTACCTCGTCGAAGACCAGGAGGGCTCCGTATTTGTCTGCTAGCTCCCTCGCCCCCTTGAGGTAGCCCTCTACGGGCTCAATGCACCCGCCGGCGCCGATCACAGGCTCCAGTATAATTGCAGCTACCGGGTACCTTCTCAGGACCTCCTCCATGGCGTTCAGATCGTTGTAAGGCACTGCTATTGTGTACTTTATGGTCTCCTCTGGGAGGCCTGCAGAGTCAGGCCCAGTGAAGGGAGGAGTTACACCAGTGTGGAGCACGTCGTATCCTCCGTGCCACCCCCCCTCCATCTTGATCAGGTACTTCCTGCCCGTGTAAGCTCTCGCCAACCTTACAATGTACATATTTGCCTCTGTGCCACTGTTCGAGAACCTCACCATCTCCACGTTAGGCACCACCTTCGCGAGGAGCTCTGCGTACTCTACTGCATAGGGGTTCTCGTAGCCGAGGTGAGTTCCCACCTTCGAGATCTCCCCTACGACGTTCAGCGCTACCTCTGGCGAGTGGCCCAGGATGTGGGTGCCGTGGCCCATCCAGAGGTCTATGTACTCGTTCCCATCCACGTCCCAGACTCTCGACCCCTTAGCCCTCTCAACGTATATGGGGTAGGGGTTGAAGTAACGAGTGTGGTAGGTGACGCCAGCTGGCAGGACCTTCCTCGCCCTCTCGAAAACTGTCTTGCTCCTCCTAGTCCTCTCCTCTTCCTTCTGAAGGAGGTCCTTCCAGAGGAGCTCTAGCCTCTCCTCCAAGATCAAGGGTTTCGCCCACGTAGGGGAGGTCAGCGGCTAAATAAATGGAGATCTCCTCTCAGCCCTGCCCTACTCATAGCGCCCAGGACCTCCATAGCGCAGCTCTCAAGGCTGCACTCGCAGCGGAAGAGGTGGGTCCTGCTCCTCTTGTCGCTGGAGCCAAAGCCCCTGTAGGACGGGGAGAAGCAGGGGGAGCTCTCAAGCTCTGCAGCCAATTTCTCCTCTGCGTCAAAGGGGCTCTCTGCTGTTGCCACGAAGATAGGGCGGGAGCAGTCGGGTGAGGTCAGGTAGTCTATGTGCCAGCGCAAGGCCTTCTCTTTCCTCAGGTGACGCGAAACCCTGGCCATTACCCCTCCCGGCCCTCTGGCGCTCCCCACGTACAGGTAAAGACCTGGGGGGAAGTGGAGGGTGCCGAGGGAGCCCACTCTCAGGGAGGAGTCGCAGAGAAAGAGGAGGAGGGCATAGACTCCCCTCAGAGGCTCCCCCTCAGCTCTGCCAAGAGCTTTATGGACTCCTCGTCGAAGAGCCTCTTGTCCATCAGCTCGTACTCCTTCACCACAGGCTTGAACTCCATCTTGCTCAGTATATGCTCCTCCACGTCCACTCCTGGAGCTACCTCTATGAGTTCGAGGCCCTCCTGCGTGAGCCTGAAGACAGCCCTCTCCGTAACGTACAGCACCTTCTGCCCCCTCTTCAGCCCCTCCCTCCCGTTCCAGATGACCTTGTAGACCCTCTTGACGAACTTCGCGATGTTGCCGTCTCTCTCTATCTTGATCTGCCGGTCCCTTACGAATATTTCCCTGTTGCCAGCGCTGAACTCCCCAGCAAATATGAGCCTGGGCGCCCCATCGGCTATCACAGGGAAGCCTCCTGGCCCAGGCATCCTGCCTGGCAACATGGAGGGGTTCACGTTGCCCTCCTCGTCCACCTGCAGGAAGCCCAGCGAGGCAGCGTCTATGATTCCGCCCTCATACAGACTGAACTGGTCTGGCATGGAGAGTATGGCAAAAGGCCCCCTCACTGCCCCGAAGTCGGGGCCAAGGAGCGACACCCCTCCCCAGGGGCCGGACTCGACAGTGGAGTAAATGTACTCAGAGAGCCTCTCCTCCGCTATTATGTTAGATACCTCTGCTGGGATCCCTATGCCGAGGTTTATTATAATGGGCCTCTTGCTCTCCTTCACTACCTCCACCAGCTCCAGGAGCACCCTCCTTGCAATGACCTTCCTCACGTCCAGAGGAACAGGCTCCCGTGGCTGCCACTCTGGAGGTATGATCCTGCCCGACACTACGGGGTCATAGTCTATGTTCGCCGTCTGCTTGTGGTACTCTTTGGGGGCCACGACGACGTAGTCTATGAGAGGACCAGGGATCACTACGTACTGAGGCCTCAGGCTGCCGAACCTGGCCAGCCTCAGCACCTGGGCAATTGCTATCCCCTTGCTGGGCAGGGCCTTTGCAGCCTGCACTATGTTGAGGGCAGTGCCATATACAGCCTCGTCCTCCATCGTGAGGTTCCCGATCTCGTCAGCAGTGGTCCCCCTAACTAAGGCCACTTCAGGTTTGGGAGCCCTGTACAGGAGGTACTTCTCGTCCCCCACGTAAACTATCTCCACTGTCGCGCTCCTCCTCTTCCTCGCCAGCTCGTTCAGGGCACCTCCCTCCCTCCTCGGGTCGAAGATGGTGCCCAGCCCTACCTTCGTGAGCACCCCTGGCCTGCCGCTCCCCACTTCCCTGAACCAGTAGGACAGTATGCCAAGGCCCCAGGAGTAGGCCTCTACTATGTTCTCAAGGATCATCTTCTGGAGGACTTCGCTGAAGCCGTAGAAGGGGAAGAGGAGGCCCCTCAGGAAGCCGAAGTCGCCAGTGTTCATCATGTCCCTGGCTATGTAGTCCATGCCCCTCCCAGGCGCTCCAGGGAAGGCCTCTGCTATGAGGAACAGGTCCTTGGGGTGACCTGTCTTCTTGTACTTCTCGTACAGCTTCAGGAGCAGGTACTCTGGCAGCACAGCCACATTGAAGCCAGAGATCGCTACTACTGTCCTGTCCCTTATGCCTGCCAGCGCCTCCTCAACGTTTACTACCTTGTTCATGGCTACTCCGCCAGCGGGGCTACGTAAATTACCATTATTTCTTCTCCCTGAACAGCAAAGCTCATTTTCATAGGGTGTTCTGTGGCATAGCTTATCCTGATCTCCCGCGACGCTGCGGCAGGCCTCAAGGCTACCTCTAGAGCACTCCTGGAGTACGAGGCCTCTGCCGGCTCGCGAACGCTAAGGCTGAGCAGAGGGTCGCCCTCCTTCAGCACCCACACGTAACTTTTCTCCTCGCCCCTGGCCATAGCAATCACCTGTCCCTCCTCTGCCCTGAGGGTTATGCTGTCGCTCACGAGCTTCACGTCGCTCAGAAGGGTCCTGAAGTCCTCGGAGTTCATCGTGAACTCTGCAGTCGGCTTCATCCTGAGGTCCCTGAACCTCTCCTCCCTCCTGGAGGCTGAGAGGGAGAAGCGCCTCTCTATCCCCTCCCTCTTGCTCACGAGAACGAGGTCAAGGGTCTCCCCCCTGTCCTCTACCAGGAGCTGGTCGTTCCTAGCTGCCCTCCTCATCACCTTGTCGAGCTCGTCCGTGGAGAGGGAGAGGACAGTCTCGACGGGCACCTTGAACTCTGAGAAGGCATGGTATGGGAGGTATATGTATGCCATTGAGGTCTTGTCCGGACTCATTAGCCAGAACCTCACCCCTTCCTTGTTTGCCTCCAGGAACACCTCGTCGTTGAGCCTCGACAGAGCATAGGTCAGGTGCTTGAACCTCTCTGCCCTGTCATAAAACAGTCTCAACAGTCCTCCCAGGTTCTAGGTTTAGAAAAGAGGTTTAAAACGTCACTACCTCTTGAGCTTAGCGACGAGCACTGGCAGCACCTTGTACAGGTCTCCGACTATGCCGTAGTCTGCATACTTGAATATCGGGGCAGTCTTGTCCTTGTTTATAGCTACTATCACTTTCGCGTCAGATACCCCAGCCATGTGCTGGGGAGCACCGCTCACCCCCACAGCAAAGTACAGCTTTGGAGCTATCCTCTTGCCGCTTATTCCTATCCACACGTCCTCCGGAAGCCACTTCAGATCTGTCGCAACGGGCCTCGTAGCTCCCACCTGGCCCCCGAGGGCCTTTGCCAGCTCTTGGGCTAGCCTTATGTCCTCCTTGCTCCTGAAGCCCCTCCCTACCCCCACCACAACCTCTGCGTCCTCGATCTTCACGCCAGAGAACTCCTTAGGCCTCTTCTCCAGCAACTTCACGCCCTGCGGATCTGCCCTCACCTCCACAATTTCCCCTTTCCCTCTCCTCTCTGCAGGCTCTGCTACCTTCTGCTTAAGCAGGAGGACGGCAGGCTTGGGGACCTTGGCAGTCATGATCACTCTCTCGCTCATGAAGCCCCTGGAGTAGCTCACGTGGGAGCCCTCGTCCCTCACTCCCGTTACCTCAGAAGCCAGCGGGAGGTCGTGAAGGCCTGCAAGGAGGGCCAGCGCGTCCCTCACGTTCTTCGTGGAGGGCCCTATGATGAGCTGAGGCTTGAGCTCAGCATAGAGGTTGTTTGCTGCAGCGAAGAGGGCCTCAGGCCTGTCGCTCATGAGCGTGAACACCTTGTGTCCATATGCTGCCACCTCATCTGCTCTCTCTGCAGAGCTCTGGAAGGCAAGGACGAATGGCTCCCCCAGCTTCCTAGCTACAGCTAGGAGCTCCCCCACGTCCTCAGGGGCTTGGGAGACCACCATGATCATGGGGCTCACCTCAACACCCCCTCCTTCTGCAGGAGCTCGAGGAGCTTCTCCACAGCCTTCTCCACGTTAGCCTCCTCTATGACCACCTGTTTCCTGCTGGTGGTGACCACCTTCATCTCCTCAATGCTCCTCGCAGGCCTGGAGGTCAGGCCTATGTCCTTGGTGCTGAGGACGTAGAGGGGCTTCCTCGAGGCCATCCTTATCTGGATAAGGGTGGGGGGCTTCGGCTCGTTCATGCTCTGGGTGACGCTGATCACTACAGGCAGGGGGACCTCCAGGACCTCTGTGTACTCCTCCACGTCCCTCTCCACGACTGCTCTGTCCCCCTTTACCTCCATTATCTTGTTCACGTGGCCTACGAAGGCGTAGCCCAGCTTTGCTGCCACCCTTGCAGGCACCTGGGAGGTAGATTCGTCAACGCTCGCCTCTCCAGCTAGCACTATGAGCGGCCTCAGCCCCTTGCTCTTCATAAGTGCAGCTATGGCGCTGGCAACTGTTGACTGGTCTGTGGGGAGGAGATCCTCGTCCTCCACTAGGTAGGCCTCGTCTGCTGCCTTCGCCAATGCTTCCTGCACAGCCAACTTCACGTCCTTGTCCCTTGCCCTCACAGGGCCCCAGCTGAGGACAGAGATCGCGTACACTTTCCCGCCCAGCATGCCT
The DNA here is from genome assembly GCA_039630105.1 of Acidilobaceae archaeon. GTDB lineage: Archaea > Thermoproteota > Thermoprotei_A > Sulfolobales > Acidilobaceae > DSZV01. The sequence continues at coordinate 30,275 of JBCNVO010000044.1, read as the reverse complement.
TTCAGCCTCGCTGCCTCCTCGAGGGCGTTCCTGTCTATGTCAGAGATCTTCAGGGGCGTGTAGTCTATGTCGAACCTCCCGTCGGAGGCTTGTCTAACGATCTCTGGGTTAAGGGAGGCCTTCACGAGCACAGCCACGTCCTTCATGCAGCTCTCCTCTGGTTTTATAAGTAAGAATACTTAAAAAAGATAACATGGAAGGTGGGCGGGCTGAAGGCAGCGATCGTAGGAGGAGGGTTTGCAGGCCTCATGTTCTCCCTCAAGCTGCTGAGGGCAGGCATAGACGTTACTCTTTACGAGGAGCACGGGAGAGTAGGGTATCCGCCCCACTGCACAGGCATAGTCTCAGAGAGGGTCATGAAGCTGATAGGCAGCCCTGCCTGGAAGAGCGCAGTCAGCTCCTACCGGGGGCTCTACCTCATGGGAGGGAGGAGGCGGCTGCAGGTGGAGGTGAAGGGGAAGATATACAAGCTAGACAGGACGAGGCTGGAGGAGCTCATGCTCGAGGAAGCCCTCTCCCTCGGCCTGAAGTTCAGGGGGGAGAGGGTGAGCCGCGTGCTGAGCAGCGGGGCCCTGGAGGTGGGGAGCCTACGCTTTCAGTACGACACAGTGATCCTGGCAGAGGGGCATGCAGGCTCTCTCAGGAAACAGCTCTCCCTGGGCTTTACGGGGAGGCCCCTCAGGGGGGTGAACGCAGAGTACCCTAACCGCAGGGGGCTGAGGGAGGTCCTAGTGGTGTTCGACGAAAGCATATCGCCAGGCTTCTTCTCCTGGGTGCTTGGGGCCAGAGACTTGATAGTGGCGGGGCTCGCTGCGAGCAGCGCTGCGATCCTCAGGCAGTCTCTGGCGAAGCTCGAGAGGGCCTTCAGGCTGGGGGAGAGGAGGAGGGTTTACGGAGGGCCTGTCCTAGTGGGACCGCCTGGGGAGAGGCTGAGTTCAGGCTCTGTGCATGTAGTGGGAGACGCGGCAGGCCTCACGAAGCCCCTCACGGGCGGAGGCCTCTACCCCAACTCCCTAGCTGCAGAGCTGTCCCTCAGGAGCTTCGAGAGGAGCGGGGACCTCAACAGCTCCATAGCCCTCTCGCTGGAGCACGTGGCGAACAGGCTGAGGAGGCAGTACGTACTGGCAAGGGCTCTGCTGGGGAGCAGGGCCATGGGGACAATCATAGCACTGGCCTCCCTAGCTATGGCTGACGCGCTGCTCAAAAAGGTGGACTACGACGAGCACGAAAAAGTGTTCACTACTGTGCTACTTAACCTGATTTCTCCCGCATCATGAGGTAGCCGCCTATAATGGCAAGTACTGAGAGGCCGCAGGGCGGGGCCAAGCCCAGGATCCCCCCGATCATGACGTACAAGGGAGCTCTGGCGTAGGAGAAATAGAGGGCCATGAGCCCACCTATAATGCCGATGCCTCCCAGTACGGGGAGGAGGCTCGCAGGTATGAAGCCAAGGCTTATGCCAGTCAGCACCGATATGAGGGGCTTCTGCAGGGTAATGCTCACAATGCCAGAAACTACAGCCAGAGCGCCGCCAGCGTAGCCGAGGACCTGCCCTATTGCCAAGCCTTTGCACCGCCAGCCACGTGCAAGCAAGGGTATAATAGTGAGGTAAATACCTGACACAGGCAGCGTGCCGCAGGACCCCCCTAATACGCTGCGCTGTCTCAATAGGGTTTAGGGCATGGGGTGAACAGGAGGAACAGCAGGACGCTGGACGAGTACATGGAATATGACGTGAGGGAAAGAGTAAAGAACATCTTCGAGAGCTTCTCATATGAGGACAGGCTGAGAGAGGTGAAAGCAGAAAGGACCTCCCGCTCCTGGTCTCTCGGAGAGGTGGTTAACGGCAGCGGAGAGGTAGAGGGTTACCTGCTAGACGTAAGGTATGACGGGAGGCTGAACAGAGCAGTAGCCTTCCTCGTGAGCGACGAGGGGAAGATGGTGAGGTGGGTGGACAGGACGGATCACAAGCCTTACTTCCTCACAGACGCAGCCCCAGAGGACCTCCAGAGGCTCGGCATGAGCGCAGAGGACAGCGAGCTCATAGTGCAAATGGACATAGTGAGCAAGTTCCGCTCAATAAGGAGGGAGAGGGCAAGGCTCACCAAGATCATAGTAGACAACCCGCTGGCAGTGAGGAGGCTCAGGGGCATTGTGGGGGACAAGGGCTTCAAGTTCTGGGAGGCAGACATAAGGTACCATCACAACTACATATTCGACAACTTGCTCGTGCCGGGCATGAGGTACAGGGCAGCGAGGAAGACGGAGAGGTCTGGCTGGGACATAGACCCAGCGTTCCTCTCTAGCGTGATGAGCATGGCAGAAGGCGAGTCGAAGGAGTACTCTGAGATGACGAGGGAACTAGCTTACCTCTTCGAGCAGAGGCCGCCGAAGGTCAGGAGGGCTGCTATAGACGTAGAGGTTTACACTCCTGAGGCAGGGAAGGTTCCAGATCCTGAGAAAGCACCATACCCTGTCATCAGCGTTGCCATAGCAGACAACGAGGGCAGGGTAAAGGTGCTAGCCCTGCACAGGGAGGGGGTCAGGTTGGGAGGGGAGATACCGAGGGAGGTAGCAGAGGTGGAGGTCTTCGACTCAGAGAGAGCTATGCTCCTCGAGCTCATGAGGGAGCTGGAGAAGTACCCGGTGATCCTCACCTTCAACGGCGACGCCTTCGATCTACCTTACCTCTACAACAGAATGTTGAGCCTAGGGGTAGAGGAGCTCCACATACCTATGGAGGTCCACGAGGATATGATCACTTTCAGGCACTCCCTCCACGTGGACCTGCACAAGCTCTTCGGCATAAAGGCCCTCCAGGTCTACGCTTTCGGAGGGAGCTACAGGGAGCTCAGGCTGGAGAGCGTGGCAGAAGCTCTGCTAGGCGTGAGCAAGGTGAAGCTGGACGAGATAGTCTCCAGGGTCAGCCTGAGCAAGCTGATAGAGTACAATGCTAGAGATGCTATGATAACGAGGGACCTGACCACGTTCTCGAACGACCTGGTCTGGAACCTCATAATCATGGTTATGAGGATAAGCAAGCTTGGGCTGGAGGACGTCACGAGGCACCAAGTGTCCGCCTGGATCAGGGGGCTCATGAACTGGGAGCACAGGAGGAGGGGGTGGCTCATCCCTAGCAGGGAGGAGCTGAGCGCGGGGGAGGCGAGGAGCAGGGCCACGATAAAGGACAAGAGGTACAGGGGAGCCATAGTCCTAGAGCCGCCTACTGGCCTTTTCTTCAACGTGGCTGTCCTCGACTATGCCAGCCTGTACCCCTCGATAGTCAAGAACTGGAACCTCAGCTACGAGACGATAGAGAACCCTAGGTGTGAAGAGAGGAGGAAGATCCCTGAGGTAGGCTACGAGGTCTGCACTGACTTCAGGGGGATCACGAGCGAGATCGTGGGCCTACTCAGGGAGTTCAGGGTGAAGGTATACAAGAAGAGGGCAAAGGACAGCAGCCTGCCAGAGGAGCAGAGGAGGTGGTACGATGCTGTCCAGTCTGCCCTCAAGGTCTACATTAATGCTAGCTACGGCGTCTTCGGAAACGAGGCGTTCCCGTTCTACAGCCTCTCCGTGGCAGAGAGCGTCACTGCCATAGGCAGGACAGTGCTCACAGACACACTGAAGGTGGCAGGGAAGAGGTCTCTCTACATAATCTATGGAGACACAGACAGCATATTCGTGTGGGACCCGAAGAGGGAGGACCTGGAGTTCCTGATCAAGTACGTGGCAGACACGTACGGGCTGGAGCTCGAGCTAGACAAGAGGTTCAAGGTAGTGCTCTTCGGAGGGTTGAAGAAGAACTACATAGGCGTGACGGAGAAGGGGGAGGTGATCATAAAGGGCATGGTCGGCAAGAAGAGCAGCACTCCAGAGTTCATAAAGAACGAGTTCAGGAAGGTGGTGGAGGTCCTGGGCGAGCTGGAGGACCCTGAGAGCGCCTACGTGGTGCTGGGGAAGATCAGGGAGAGGTTGCTCGAGATGTACAAGAAGGTGAAGAACAGGGGCTACACTCTCGACGAGCTAGCGATAAGGGTCATGCTGTCAAAGGATCCAGAGAGGTACAAGAAGACCACGCCGCAGCACGTGAAGGCAGCAAGGATCTTGCAGGCAGAGGGGATACCCGTCTCTAGGGGCAACATAATCTCCTTCGTGAAGACGAAGGACTCTGTGGGAGTAAAGCCCGTAAGCCTTGCAAAGCTCTCCGAGGTGGACGTCAGCAAGTACGTGGAGCACATGAGGACTGCCTTCGAGCAGATACTGGAGTCTTTCGGAGTGGAGTGGGAGGAGATAACGGGCCAGAGGAGCCTGGACAAAATATTAGGCTCTTACGAATAGTCGAGGCGGGATGAGGAGCGACTCCGGGTCGAGGCATTGCCTGTGAGAGGCCGTGTGAGGACTGACCACATAACCTATAAGCCCCGACCTTCAGGTGAGAGCGGGATCGACTATTGTTTATGCCCTCAGCGAGGGAGAGTACGAAGTAGTTAAGCTGATGAGGGAGAGGGGCTTCTCCTCTGGCTCCCTCTCCCAAGCGTCTGCAGTTCTAGGGCTCGAGAGGTCAAAGCTGGCCAGCATATTCATGCTGCTGAAGGAGAAAGGGATACTAGAGGTCAGGGAGAGTTCGACGAGGAGGCCTAGGCTCACGCAGAGGGGGGAAAACGTGCTCCAGAGAGGGCTGCCAGAGGAGAGGCTGGTGAGGAGCATAGGCGAGGGAGGGGCGCTGCTGTCAGAGCTCTCTGCAAGGCTAGGGGAGGAGGCAGGGATAGCGATAGGGCAGGCGAGGAGGAAGGGGCTGATAGCAGTGGAAGGGGGCATGGTGAGGTTCTCCCTGCCGAGGGAAGAAGCGCTGGAGAGGGTAGCAGCCCTAAGGAGGGCCCTGGAGGAGTGCAGGGAGGGGAGGTCGCCGCAGAGGGAGCTGTTCGAGGAGCTGAAGGGCAGAGGGCTCGTAGAGGAGGTAGAGGAGAGGGAGCTCCTGGTCTCTGTAACAAAGGACCTGCAGGAGGTCCTCAGGGAGGCAAGGGTAGAGGCGTCCCGGCTCACCTCCTCCATGCTGAGGAGCGGGAGCTGGAGGTCCTTCAGGTTCAGGTCATATGACGTGAGGGCAGAGCCTCCAGAGGTGCTCCCCGCGAGGGCGCACTTCTTGGCAGAGTTCATTGAGCTCCTGCGCGACCTCTTCAAGGAGATGGGGTTCAAGGAGGTGAGGGGGAACGTGGTGGAGCTAGAGCTCTTCAACTTCGACCTCCTCTTCCAAGCGCAAGATCACCCAGCCAGGGAGATCCACGACTCCCTCTGGCTGAAGGGAGAGGCTGCCGAGCTGTCAGAGTACGGGGAGCTCATCGGGAGGGTTGCAGAGGCGCATGAGAGGAGCTGGAAGTACAAGTGGGACCCGCAGGTGGCAGCTAGGCTAGTGCTGCGGAGCCAGACCACCTCCGTCTCAGCTCGCACCCTGATCAGTAGGCCTAGACCACCCATGAGGTTCTTCACAATAGGGAGAGTTTACAGAAGGGACGCTGTGGATGCGACCCATCTCCCCGAGTTCCACCAGCTGGACGGGATAGAGGGGTATCCGGGCTACACGTTTAGGGAGCTCCTCGGCACCCTCAAGGACATCTCTGAGAGGTTAGGGCTAGAGGCAAAGTTCAAGCCCGCCTACTTCCCCTTCACAGAGCCCAGCGTGGAGGGCTACGTGAAGCTCCCCAGCGGCAAATGGTTGGAGCTGTACGGCGCAGGGCTGTTCAGGCCAGAGGTGCTGGAGATGGCAGGGCTGGACTACCCGATAGGGGCTTGGGGCTTTGGTATAGAGAGGCTTGCAGCAGCGAGCTTCGGCATACCAGACATAAGGATCCTGTATACCAGCGACGTGGACTTCATAAGGAGGTTCAGGGCGAGGTGGTGAGAAGTGCCAGTCCTGAGGTTCAGGCCCTGGAGGCTGAGCAGCCTGACAGGACTAGGCACTGAGGAGCTGAGGGAGGCCCTCTTCAGGCTCAAGTGCGAGTCAGAAGAGGCAGAAGGATATGTTGCAGTGGAGATCAACGCTGACAGGCCTGACATGTTCATTGGAGAGGGGCTGGCCAGGGCAGTTAGGGGCATTATGGGGGAGGAGGGCTGGAAGGAGCCCCCGTCAGAGGGGAGCGGGGTAAGGGTAGAGGTAGGGAATGTGCCCACAAGGCCCTACGTGGTTGCTGCAGTGGTATATGGAGTTAACGTGGACAGCGAGGACTTCCTGGAAGAGCTCATACAGTTCCAGGAGAAGCTGAACGAGGGGCTTGGGAGGAGGAGGAAGAAGGCAGCCATAGGCTTCCACGACCTCTCCAAGCTCCCCTCCAAGCAGATCGTTTACAGGATGGAGAGCGTGGAGAGAGAGTTCCTGCCCCTCGGCGGGGGGAGGAGGAGGATCCGGGAGGTGCTAGAGGAGAGCGAGAAGGGGCTCGAGTACGGCACGATATCGAGGCAGGGAGGCCTGCACCCTGTCCTCGAGGCAGGGGGCGAGATCATAGCAGTCCCCCCCGTCCTGAACTCCGAGCTGACGAGGGTTGAGGTAGGCACGAAGGACCTCTTCATAGACGTGACAGCCACTAGCCTCGAGACAGCATCCGCGATCCTGGACTTGCTGGCAGTCAACCTGGCGGAGAGAGGGGGGAGGGTGGGCAAGGTCCTGATAGGGGGGGCAGAGTACCCGCTCCTAGAGCAGAAGGTGATCAGGGCCAGCGGGAGGGAGGTGGTGGGGGCGCTCGGGGCTAGGCTGTCGCTGGAGGAGGCGGCGACCTTGCTAAGGAGGATGAGGTACAATGTGGAGCTCGAGGGCGAAGAGCTGATAGTGAGGGTGCCGCCCTTCCGCGTGGACGTGTTCAGGCCGATAGACCTGGCAGAGGACATAGCCATATACATAGGTTACGAGAACCTGGGTCCCGAGAGGCCAAAGGAGCTGTACGCCCTCAGGGGGAGCTACGACAGGCTCTCCCTGCTGGAGAGGAGGCTCCGCTCCCTGCTAGTAGGCATGGGCTTCACAGAGGTCATGCAGCTCTCCCTGACTAGCCCCTCCCTGCTAGAGTCCATGGGCCTTAGGGAGGTAGCAGTTGAGGTCCTGAACCCCGTGCAGATAGAGTACAGCGTGCTCAGGCCTAACATTGCGAGCACCATGCTGAAAACGCTCTCTGAGGCTTCTCATGCCAGCAAGCCCGTGAAGGTCTTCGAGATAGGGCCTGTGGCTTTCAGGGCTGGCAAGATAGTGGACGAGGAGCACCTTGCCATAGCCGTCATGGACGAGGAGGTCAGCTACGAGCAGGTCCAGGCGCCCCTCTACAGCGTCCTCAGGGCTCTGGGCATAGAGTTCTCTGTGAGGCCTGGGGAGAACGCTATAACGATGGTCGGCAGGACGGGAGAAGTGCTTGTGAAAGGAGAGGTAGTGGGCTTCCTGGGAGAGGTGAGGCCTGAGGTCCTGTCCTACGTAGGCCTAGAGTACCCGGTAGCTATAGCAGAGCTCAACCTAACGCTGCTTTCCAAACTGACTTGAATATTTGGGCTCAGCGTTTGGCTCCTCTTTAGGAGCCGGAGTGGAGCTGCAGGACAGGGCGCCTGAGATCTCCCTGGTCATAGAGAAAGTAGGCTTCAAGGACGTGAAGAGAAGGATCAGGCTGCTCACGCCAGAGGGCGAGGTAACCCTGGACGTAGCCCTGGAGCTATACGTAGAGATCTCTGAAGACAGGAGAGGTGCCCACCTCTCAAGGAACATGGAGGTCTTGGAGGTGCTCTCTGGGGAGGGGAGGAGCATAGAGGAGTACCTAGAAGAGGTGGCCAGGAAGCTGCTGGAGAAGCACGCCTATGCCAGAAAGGCCGTTGCGAGGGCAAGGACTGTCTACTACGTTCCAGTGGAGTTCGAGGGGATCAAGGGCACAGAGCCCATTCACATAGAGGCCGAGGTGCAGATGACGAAGGGAGGGGGGAGGAGCTGGAAGGTCTCGGCAGAGGTCACAGGCATGACAGTCTGCCCCAGCGCCCTCGAGTATGCACAAGCAGCCTTCGGAGAGAGCGTGAGCCACATGCAGAGGGTGAACTTGAGGGCTAGGGTCGTCACGGGAGGGGAGCAGGTGAGGGTAGAGAAGCTCGCCAGGGCGCTCTTCGCAAGCCTCTCCGCCCCCTCCATCTCCCTCCTGAAGAGGGCTGAGGAGGCAAAGCTGGTGAGGGAGGCCTTCAGGAGGCCTAAGCTACTCGAGGACGTGGTGAGGGAGGCAGCCAAGAACGTGGTGGAGGAGGCAAAGCTGAGGGGAGACGCCTTAATAGAGGTGGAGGCTGAGAGCTATGAGAGCATCCACCCTCACAACCTCTACGCTTACCTGAGCGCCAGAGCAAAGGACATCAAAGCCATATTAGCCTGACAGCTCCTCTCCTGAGGGGCCATGGAAGCAGACTCAGCTGTCCTCGCTCTCGTCTGGGGAAAGGAGCCTAAGATCCTCGTAGTGAGGAAGTCCTGCGAGGTGGAGAGCTACTGGGCCTGCGACGTAGCCTTCCCTGGAGGCTCGATAGAGGGCGGTGAGACCCCTCATCAGGCGGCCCTGAGGGAGGCGTGGGAGGAGGTGAACGTGCCGCCCTTCGCAGTGAGGGTGCTTGGAGATCTTGGCGTGGAGGTGGCAGGGAGGGGGAGGAGGAAGGTCATGATCGTAGTTGGCACTCCCAAGGGCCCCATAGAGCCCAGGCCCAAGAGCAGAGAGGTAGACTTTGCGGGCTGGATACCTCTCTCCGTAGCAAAGGAGGAGCCCGCAGAGGTCGTGCACCCGAGGAGGGGGAAGGTGATCGGCGTGCTGCTCGAGGGAGACCTGGTCCTCTGGGGCTTCACGCTGAGGGTCATGAAGAAGCTCCTGGAGAGCCTGAAAGGTTTATAGTCTTCAGGCCCTTCTCAAGAAGGGGCGCGGGCCCGTAGCTCAGCCAGGCAGAGCGGCGGACCACGCCAGAGCGTGGGCTGGGGCTCCAGACCCGTAGGTCGGGGGTTCGAATCCCTCCGGGCCCACCACACAGCTCCCGGGCTCCTCGCCAATAATAACTTTCCTCCTTCTATGCGGGGGAGAGCTTGTTCCAGGTCGAGGAGGCAAGGGCAGAGTTCAGGGAGGAGCTGGGCATCAAAATGCCTGTTGACGAGGCCTTCGATCTCTACGCTAACAACTCTTACGTGACGACTCTCGTCATGAGCCCCAGCTACGTAGAGGAGGCAGTAGTGGGCTTCCTAGTAGGCTCTCGCATAGCAAGCTCTCCGCGCGACATTTTGGGCATTGCTAGAAACGAGAGGAGAGTTGAGGTGAAGCTCAAGGGGGAGCCCAGGAGACCTAGGCTTTTCGTGGACGACTGCGTTGGTCTCGTAGAGAGGGGAGCTCCCGTGAGGTCCAGGCTGAAGGTGGACAGGGAGACCTTCTGGGAGGCGGTGGGGGACTTCGAGGAGAGGAACAGGTTCCACGGAGTGCAGGCCGCAGGCATATACGAGGTGAGCTCTAGGAGGGGCATCGTAGCTTTCGACGTCAGCCGCTTCTCCTCAGTGGCAAAGGCCATAGGGGCATTGCTGATCTCAGGCCTAGATCCTGGATCAGCTGTCGCCATAGCCTCTGGGAGGATCTCCAGCGACCTCGTCTCCATGGTCGCTAACTCTGGTATCCCGATACTTGTGGGCTTCAAGAGCTTGCTTTACGGCGGCTTCAGGAGCGCTGCTCTCCTCGGCCTCACGCTAGTGCTAGTGAGGGGAGGGGAAGCAAAGGTTCTGACCTACCCAGAGAGGGTAGAGCTATGAAGGAGAGGGTAATATACCACAAGCTCCTCACCCCCGAAGAAGCCCTAGGGGCTCTGGAGAGGTCAGCCAGCCTGCGACCTCTCGGGACAGAGAGGGTGAGCCTGGAGAGGGCCTTCGGCAGGGTGCTTTCAGAGGAAGTCTACGCAGCGATAGACGTGCCCCACTTCGACAGGTCCACTGTGGACGGCTATGCGCTCAGGGCTGAGGACACGTTCGGCGCCAGCGAGCTCTCCCCAGTGGAGCTGAGGGTGGTGGGCTCCATCTCCCCTGGCAGCAGGGCAGAGATCAGGGTAGGGAGAGGGGAAGCTGTGGAGATCTCCACTGGCGCCTTCCTCCCTGGGGGGGCAAACGCTGTGGCAATGGTGGAGTTCACCAAGAGGTCAGGGGAGAAGGTGCTGCTCTACAGGCCAGCTGTGCCAGGGGAGAACGTGCTCAGCGCAGGCGGCGACATAGCAGCTGGCGAGATGGTGCTGAGGAGGTGCACGAGACTGGGGGAGAGGGAGATAGGGGTCCTCGCAGCCCTTGGAGTAAGGGACGTGCCAGTCTTCAGAAGGCCTAGGGTAGCAGTGATCTCCACTGGAGACGAGCTTGTGCCCCCAGGCGAGCCCCTCAGCGTGGGGAAGATCTACGACATAAACAGCTACACTGTGTACTCCTCCCTGCTCAAGCTAGGCGCAGAGCCCCACCTGCTAGGGATAGTGAGGGACGATATGGAAGAGATGAGGAAGACCCTGAGAGAGGCAGAGGCTCGCTACGACATGGTCATAGTCTCCGGCGGCACCTCTGCGGGGCCTACAGACATGATATACAAAGTTTTCGCTGAGATGGGCCCGCCGGGCGTCATAGCCCACGGCCTGAAGGTCAAGCCGGGCAAGCCCACTGTTCTGGCCTTGTCGAGGGGAGGCAAGGTGCTCGTAGGGCTCCCAGGCTATCCCAGCTCTGCGCTCATGATATTCAGCCTGATCGTGAAGCCAGTGATCCTCAAGATGTTGTGTCTCGAGGAGAGGGAGCAGAAGTTGAAAGCTAGGCTGGCAGTGAGGGCGGAGGGGGCAAGGGGGAGGAGAGGGCTCTACCCAGTCAGCCTCATAGACACGGGGAAAGGCGTTGTTGCCTACCCCCTCTCTGCAGAGTCGGGGGCCATAAAAGTGCTCGCTCAGGCCGACGGCTTCATCCAGGTGCCCGAGACTGCAGAGTACCTGCAGGAGGGGGAGGAGGTAGAGGTAACGCTCTTCTCCCACGAGTACTCCCCTGCAGAGCTGTACGTCGTGGGGAGCCACGACATAGCCTTGGACAGGCTCCTCTCTATCTCAGGCATTCGCGCGAAGACCATAAACGTGGGCTCCCTCGAGGGGATGAGGTCCGCGGTGAGGGGGGAGGCAGACGTTGCAGGGCTGCACATAGTGGACGAGGAGAGCGGCGAGTACAACGTGCCCGTCCTCGAGAAGTACGGAGCAAGGGGAGTGGTGCTCGTGAGGGGGTACTTGCGCGAGCAAGGGCTGGTCGTGCAGAGAGGGAACCCTATGGGGGTGAGGGACGTAGAGGACCTCCTGAGGCTAAGGCTGGTTAACAGGAACAGGGGCTCTGGCACCAGGTTCCTGCTAGACTCTAGGCTGAGGGAGTTAGCAAAGAGGAGAGGGCTGAGCTTGGAGGAGCTGACCTCCTCCCTTGAGGGCTACAGTTACGAGGTGAGGACCCACACTGCAGTGGCTGCAGCTGTGTCCCAAGGCAAGGCTGACGTGGGACTTGCCATAAGGGCTGCTGCAAGGATATACGACTTGGACTTCGTGAGCCTTGGCTGGGAGAGGTACGACTTCCTCATTCCAAAGGAGAAGCTGGGGAAGGAAGCAGTGAGGAAACTGCTCTCCCACCTGAAGGGAGAGCGCTTTAAGGAGGAGCTGGAGAGGCTAGGCGGCTACAGGCCCGACCCTCTGATGGGGGAGGTAGTGAGGGAGTTCTAGCCGCCTGCTGCGGGCGGGAAGATGTCTATGACGTCTCCCTCCTTTACAGATGCCTCTAGGCCCCCGGAGAGCCGGACGTTCTGGCCGTTTATCAGCACCATTAACGTGTCGAAGGGGTATTTGTTCACGGACTCCCACAAGAGGGGAACCTTTCTGAGAGTCTCCCCCAAGTTCCTCCCTGCCTCCACCTCCTTCTGGCTCCACCCCAGCACCTCCCTGAGGTCTCCGTAGACCCTTACCCTCACGCCCACTCTCTACGCCTCAGCATATTCGTACTTGTCCTGAGGTAAAGGGTTTTGTGTAGGCAGCCTCCCCCTGGCCAGCTTCTCCAGCAACCCCCTAGAGGAACTTGTCAAATCAAGCCGGAGGGCCTCCTCCAGCGGGAAGAACCTGGCCTCTGCGATCTCCTCAGAGGGCTTGAGCTCCCCCTTCGGCTCCCTCATGATCACGTCTACCAGGACATAGTGGAACTTGATCCTCCCCTTCGGATCCCTTACGACCAGGGTGTCCACGTTCACTATTCCTAGAGGCTCTGCCCTTAGACCTGTCTCCTCCTCTAGCTCCCTCGCCGCTGCCTCCAGCAGGTCCTCCCCCAGCTCCACGTGCCCCCCTGGCACGCTCCATTTCCCCTCCCCAGGCGGGAACTTCCTCCTAACTATCAGCACTTCCCCTTTGCTGATCACTACGCAGCCCACCCCTACCTGCGGGCTATCCGGGTACTCCCTACCCAAAACGCGTGCCCCCCTTTCTCGGGTGAAGTGTATATAACTTCCTAGACTGAGCCCACGAGGAGAAGCAGTTGAGGGTAGCTCTCCTAGGCGTGGGGTGGCAGGGCTTCAGGCCTTCGGTCCCGGAGCTGTCCTTTGCTGAGATGATGTACGAGGCCTCAGTAAGGGCTTACGATGACGCAGGAGTGGACGCAAGGGAGGACATAGACGTCTTCGTCTCGTGCCAGGAGGACTTCTGGGAGGGCATAGCCATAAGCGACGAGTTTGCGCCAGACCCGATAGGGGGAGTGATGAGGCCTACTATGACTGTCGCTGGGGACGGCTTGCAGTGCATAGGTCAGGCCTACATGATGATAAGGAGCGGCATGGCAGAGGTGGTGGCAGTAGAGGCCCATGCAAAGCCCAGTGATATCAAGACTCTTCAAGAGGTCTACGAGCTTGCCCTAGATCCTCAGATAAGAGCCCTCAGGCCTGGCAACCCCTTCTTCCCTGCAGGGCTCGACGCAGTGGCTTACATGAGGAGGAGCGGGGCAAGGAGGGAGCACTTCGCCCTAGTGGCAGTGAAGAACAGGAACAGGGGCCTCAGGAACCCGAGGGCTCCCCACTCTGCAAAGATAACTCTGGAGGACGTACTGGGCTCAGAGCCGATCATCTACCCCCTCACCTCGCACGAGATAGCTGGGTACACAGACGTGGCGATAAACTTCGTGATCGCCTCGGAGGAGAAGGTAAGGGAGCTGGGGGGAGAGCCCGTGTGGCTCGAGGGGATCTGGTGGGCCACTGAGGTGGGGAGCGGTGCCATGGAGTGGCACGAGTGGGGGAGGATGCCCTCTATGAAGCTCGCAGCTAGGGAGGCTTACAGGCAGGCGGGCATAAGTGACCCGCGAAAGCAGACTGACTTCGCAGAGGTGGAGGACAGGTTCAGCTTCATGGAGCTCCTCTCGCTGGAGGAGCTGGGCTTAGCTCCAGAGGGGGCCCACAGGCTGCTTGAGGCAGGCCACTTCTATGCAGGGGGCAGCTACCCAGTGAACCCAAGCGGGGGCACCCTCTCCCTGGGCATATCTTTCGAAGCCACGGGTTTGGTGAGGCTGCTGGAAGCTGTTCTGCAGCTCAGGGGGGAGGCAGGGGGAACGCAGGTGGAGGGGGAGAGGGCCATCGTTGCAAGCTGGAGGGGAGTTCCCACCTACACCTCTGCTGTCGCAGTCGTCTCGAGGTGAGGGAGATGAGGACGAACCTACACGTGAAGGACAGGGTGGCGATAGTAGGGGCAGGCCTTACCCTCTTCGCCAGGAGGCTCCTCGAGACCCCACAGGAGCTCGCCTGGGAGGCAGCCAGCAGAGCTCTCGACTCTGCAGGCCTCACGCTAAAGGACATAGACTGCATAGTGATCGGCTCTGCTGTAGATGCTTTCGACGGCGTGCACATGAAGGGAGAGTACCTGGCTGAGGGAGCAGGGGGCTTCTCCAAGCCAGTGATCAGAGTGGCAGTGGGAGGGGGCACTGGGGTAATGGTACCAATAACTGCATGGTGGCACGCGGCAAGTGGTCTGTGCAAGACTGTGCTTGCAGTGGGGGAGGAGAAGATGAGTCACGCTTACCCCCACCCTCAGGGCGTCTTCGCCTACATCTGGCACCCTGTGCTCGAGAGGCCCCTAGGGCCTAACCTCATCTGGATATTTGCGCTCGAGATGGCTAAGTACATGCACGAGTGCAGGGTAGGGAAGGAGGACATAGCCCTAGTTTCTGTCAAGAACAAGAGAAACGCCTTGGACAACCCTCATGCGCAGGCTGCAGCAGACATAACTGTGGAGGACGTGCTCAGGAGCGAGACGCTGGTCTGGCCTGTGCAGCTCCTGGACATAAGCCCCGTGAGCGACGGGGCAGCAGCGCTCGTGCTGGCAAGGGAGAACGTTGCCAGGAGGATCACTGACACGCCAGTGTGGGTGGAGGGAGTGGGCTTTACTCTGGACAGCTCCTTCTGGTACAACAGAGACCTCTCCTACCCGAGGTACGTGGAACAGGCAGCTAGGATGGCCTACAAGATGGCTGGCATAGAGAGGCCCTGGAAGGAGATAGACCTGGCGGAGCCCCACGACCCCTTCGACTACAAGGAGCTCCACAACCTGGAGGGGCTCATGCTGGCTAGGAAGTGCGAGGCCCCCAAGCTGCTCAAGGAGGGCTACTTTGAGAGGAGCGGGGAGCTTCCAGTCTCTCCCAGCGGAGGGCTGCTAGGCATGGGCAACCCCATAGCAGCCTCTGGAGTTATGAAGACTGCAGAGCTCTTCTGGCAGCTGAGGTACGAGGCTGGGGCGAGGCAGGTGAAGAGGCCTGTGCACAAGGGAGTGGCAAACTCTTGGGGAGACCTGATGCAGGCAGGCACGGTCATAGTGCTGTCGAGGTGATCAAGGTGGAGATCCCTGGGAGGTACGTGAGGGAGGAGGAGCTCAGGAGGATGGCAGGAGTCATAGAATACAAGCCTGTGGCAAAGTACGTCTACAGCGCCGGACAAGCCCTCTCCCTCTTCCTCAAGGGCCTCAAGGAGGGGAAGATCTTGGGGAGGGCCTGCAGCTCCTGCAGAAGGATCATGGTGCCGCCCCGCGAGTTCTGCGAGTACTGCCACTCGCCAGCTGGAGACTGGGTGGAGCTGCCGGGCACTGGAAGGGTGGAGACGGTCTCCGTGAGCTACATCTCTGCGAGGAGGGCTAGGCTGAGGGAGCCTGAGATAGTTGTCATTATCAGGCTGGACGCCCCTGGCTACA
Organism: Acidilobaceae archaeon; assembly: GCA_039630105.1. Classification (GTDB taxonomy): domain Archaea; phylum Thermoproteota; class Thermoprotei_A; order Sulfolobales; family Acidilobaceae; genus DSZV01. The sequence continues at coordinate 15,053 of JBCNVO010000044.1, read as the reverse complement.
AGGGGGACGAGCCCGACTTCCCAGGCATTTTCCACAGGCTCTGCGGGGCGGGCGAGGAGGAGGTGAAGGAAGGCAAGATATTTGGCGCAAGGGTGAGGCCCCGCTGGAGGCCAGAGGGGGAGAGGAGGGGGAGCATAACTGACATAGAGTGTTTCGAGAGGTGGTGAGGATGAACAAGAGGGTCAGTCATGGGGACGTGCTCTACGTGGAGGGGGAGATGGAGGTAGAGAAGTACGTATACCCGCCTGGCGTGACTGGTGCAAGGGTCGCAGAGGCTTTGCTGGAGGGCAAGCTGCTGGGCATAAGGTGCAGCGATAAGGTGTTGGTACCAGCACGTCCCTATTGTCCTGATCACAGCAAGGGGGAGCTAGTGGAGCTTCAGGGGCCTTGGGTAGTAGAATCCTACACTGTAATATATAGAGACTTAAGGGAGGAGAAGATGGGGGAACCGCAGGTCATAGCGCTCCTCAGGCCTGAGGGAGCTCAGGGAGGCATAGTTCACTATCTGAAAGCAGAGAACGTCTTCGTGGGGCTCAAGACAAGGCCCGTTTTCAGAGCAAGAGAGGAGAGAAGAGGGATGCTGAGCGACATATTATATTTCGTTCCAATATGACCATGGCGGGAAAGGAATATTAGTCTAGACTGTATAATTAGGCAGGTGTAGAAAATGAGCTATGCAGCTGTAAAGGTTGTGGACGTCATGAAGAAACCTCCTATCGTCGTTCAGCCTACTGCCACAGTGCTAGATGCTGTGAAGACAATGTACAAGGAGGGCATAAGCAGCATAATCGTCGTCAGCCCAGAGGGCAAGGTCCTCGGCATCTTCACTGAGAGGGACCTAGTGAGGGTAGTGGCGGAGGGCAAGTCCCTCAATGCTAGGATAGGGGAGGTCATGACGAAAGAGCCCCTGACGATCCACGAGGGAGAGGCCCTCTCTAAGGCTGTGATAATCATGACAGAGAAGAGGATCAGGCATCTGCCAGTAGTGGACGAGGAGGGCAAGGCAAAGGGCATACTGTCTGTTAGGGACATAGCTGCGGCCTACAAGAGGTACCTGGAGCACCTCGAGGAGATAGGAGGAGAGTAAGCCACCCCAGTCCTCACTTTTTGTAGTAATGTTTTGGCCTCCCTAGCGCTAGCTCTGCTGCCTCCTGGAGCGCCTCTGAGACAGTGGGGTGGGGGTGAATGGTGAGGGCCAAGTCCTCCAGCGTGGCCCCCATCTCTATTGCTAGCGACGCCTCCCCTGCCAGCTCTGAGGCGTGAGGGCCTGCCATGTGAATGCCCAAGATCACCTTGCTGCCGTTCTCGTAAACCAGCTTCACGAAGCCGTCTACTGAGTCCTCGATCAGCGCCCTCGCCACTCCACCTATAGGTAGCTTCGTAACCCCCACGTCGTAGCCAGCCCTCTTTGCCTCCGCCTCTGTCAAGCCCACGCTGAGTATCTCTGGGTCTGAGAATATAACGGAGGGGACCACTTTTGGCTCGTAGAAGGACCTCATGCCCGCAGCGTTCTCCGCAGCTACGATCCCCTGCGCGAAGGCCTTGTGCGCTAGCAGCGGGGGCCCAGCTACGTCCCCAGCAGCGAATATGTCGGGGTTGCTGGTCCTCATGCCCTCGTCCACCACCACATATCCCTTCCCGTCTGTCCTCACGCCAGCCCTCTCCAGCCCGAGGCCTGCAGAGTTAGGCTTCCTCCCCACTGCCACAAGTGCCAGGTCTGCCTCCACGCTTAGCCCGCTCGTTAAGCCTGCCCTCAGGTAGCTCTCCCTCCTCTCCACCTCCTTGACGTAAGTAGAAGTGTAGATCTTTACGCCGAGCCTGGAGAGCCTTCTAGAGACGAGCTTGGAGAAGTCCTCGTCCATAGTAGGCAGAGGCCTCTCCAGGACCTCTACGAGGTGTACCTCTGCGCCCAGCTTCGCGAAGAGGCCCGCGAACTCCACGCCAATGTATCCAGCCCCTACTATCAGCACTCTCGAGGGCTTCCTCCTCAGGCCCAGTATGGTCCTGTTGTCGTGAACGACGGCGCCGTCTGCCTCCAGGCCTTGCAGGGAGGCGGGCTCAGTGCCTGTTGCTATCACCACCTTGCCTGCCTTGAGGGAGGGGCCGCTCTCCAGCTCCACTGCCCCATTGCTGAACCTAGCCCTGGACTCGAATATGTCAACTTCGTACCTCCTGAGGAGGGACTCGAGGCTCTCTGAGATCTTCGCCTTAACAGACTCTACCCAGCTCATGTACTCTGCGAAGTCCAGCTCAGGGGAGCCCTTCACGAAACCCATCTTGGAGAGCTCGTAGAGGGAGTTCACAGGCCTTAGCATGGACTTGGTGGGAATGCAGCCGTAGTTCGTGCACTCTCCCCCCAACCTCCTCTGCTCCGCCAGCGCTACCCTCAGCCCGAGCTGCGAGGCGCGGATGGCTGCAGGGTAGCCGCCAGGCCCTCCTCCTATCACGACGAGATCGTACCTCTCCACCCTAGCTCACCTACTTAAACTCCTCCTCTGGCGCCATTATTAGCACCGGGTTCTCTAGCAGGCGCTTGAGGTGGAGCAGGAACCTAGTGGCATAAGCGCCCTCTATGAACCTGTGGTCGAAGCTTAGGGTAATGATGCCAATCTTCCTCAGCTCCACCTTCCCGTCTACTGCCCTGGGGAGCTCCTGCACCCTGTGCACGCCTAGGATTGCTGCCTCTGGGTAGTTGATCACGGCCATGCCGAAAACAGTGCCAATAGAGCCTATGTTCGTTATGCTGAAGGTGCCGTTGCTCACCTCCTCGAGGGAGAGCTTCCCCTCCCTCGCCTTCTGGGACAGCTCCTGAATTTCCCGCGCTATCTGGAACAGCCCCTTCTTATCCGCATCTTTTATATTAGGCACGACGAGGCCGTCCTCCGTGTCCACAGCGATCCCTATGTTGTAGAACCTCTTGACCACTATCTCCCCCTTCCCCTCGTCAAGGCTTGCGTTCATGAGCGGGTAGCTCTTCAAGGCCTTCGTCGCAGCCTTCACGATGAACGCCAGTAGCGTGAGCTTTGCTCCCTTTCTCTCAGCCTCCTCCTTAAGGCTCTCGCGGAGCTTTGTCAGCTCTGTGAAGTCCACCTCCTCTGCTATGTAAGCGTGGGGTATCTTCGCCTTTGCCTCTGCCATCTTTAAGGACATGAGCCTCTTTATGCCCCTCAGCGCTATCCTCTCCTCCCTCTGCACAGCTGGCTGAGCTACTGCTGCAGGCCTCTCCTCTACCTTTGCGACAGCTCTCTTCATCTCCTCTGCTGCCTTCACGACGTCGCCCTCAGTGATAGCTCCTCCCGGCCCCGTCCCCTTCACCAGTGCCAGGTCTACTCCCAGCTCCCTTGCCAGCTTCCTCACGCGAGGCGGGGCCCTGATGAGGGCTACCTGAGCTTTCTCCTCTTTCACTTCTGCGACAGGCTCTGCCTCTTTAGCAATCTCAGCTATGACTTCTCCGACCTTCACCACGTCGCCTGGCCTTGCAAGGAGCCTCTTCACCACCCCCTCGAAGGGCGAAGGTATCTCCACAGTTGCTTTCGCAGTGAGCACCTTAACGAGGGGCTGAAACTGCTTCACCCTATCTCCTTCCTTGACCAACCACTCTACTATTTCCCCCTCTGTAAGCCCCTCCCCTATGTCAGGTAACCTGACCTCCACATGGACCACCTAGTAGCTCATCACCTTGGAGAGCGCCATATAAATCCGGGCTTCGTTTGGCAGGTATAGCTTCTCGTGAGCCAGAGGGTAGGGCACGTCGAAGCCCGCCACCCTGGCTATGGGGGCCCTCAGGAGCTCTATGGCGTTCTCTGCTACGTAAGCAGCTATCTCTGCGCCAAGCCCAAGGGTCTTAGGGGCCTCGTGCACGACCACCAGCCTCCCTGTCTTCTCCAGGCTCCCGATTATGGCCTCCCTGTCGAAGGGGAGGAGGGTCCTCAGGTCTATGACCTCCACCTCCCAGCCGTGCTTTGCCCTCGCTATCTTGCTTGCCTCCAGGGACCTGTACACCATGGCTCCCCAGGTCACGAGCGTTACGTCGGAGCCCTCTTGGACCACCCTGGCCTCCCCGAGGGGCACAGTATAGTCCTGCTCAGGCACCTCCTCCCTTATCGCCCTGTACAAGATCTTTGGCTCCAGGAAGATCACTGGGTCCTCTCCCCTTATGGAGGCTTTGAGGAGGCCCTTCGCGTCATAAGGCCTTGAGGGCATGACTACCTTCAGCCCTCCTGTGTGGGCGAAATAGGACTCGTTGCTCTGGCTGTGGAACATACCTCCCTTCACGCCTCCGCAGCAGGGGCCCCTGATCACGACTGGCGCAGAGTACGTGCCACCTGTCCTCCTCCTTATCTTGGACAAGTTGGTCACGATCTGGTCAAAGGCCTCGTAAACGAAGTCAATGAACTGTATCTCTGCCACAGGCCTAAGACCATATAGGGCCATCCCTACTGCAACTCCCACAATGCCGCCCTCCGTGAGAGGGGTGTCCATCACCCTCTCAGGCCCGAACTCGTCGATGAGCCCCTCTGTCACGAGGAAGACGCCGCCCCTCCTCCCCACGTCCTCTCCCAGCACGACGACCCTCTTGTCCCTCCTCATCTCCTCCCTGAGAGCGCTGTTCAGAGCCTGTACCATGTTCATGACAGCCATATCACTCCACCCTCATCCCCAGCTCCTCCGTGACCCTCAGAGACTCCCTCAGCTCCTTCGCCTGCTCCTCCAGGTTCCAGGTGGGCTCGGAGTAGACGTTCTCGAAGATCACCTCCACGGGCAAGGGAGGCTTCTCGTAGCTCCTCTTGACCGCTTTCTCTATTTTTTCCCCCCACTCCTTCCAGATCTCCCTCTCCTCCTTCTCACTCATTATGCCCCTTCCCTTCAGGTACTTGCCGAACCTGGCAATAGGATCGAGCCTCTCCATTAGCTTCACCTCCTCCCTAGACCTGTATTTGTCAGGATCGTCTGCTGTAGTGTGAGGCCCCAGCCTGTAGGTCAGGGCCTCTATTAGCGTAGGCCCCTCCCCAGTCCTCGCCCTCTCTGCGGCCTCGAGCGCAGTAACGTACATAGCTATGACGTCGTTCCCGTCCACCCTGACCCCGGGCACCCCGTAGCCCACCCCGCGGGCTGCCAGGGTCTTCGCTGCAGTCTGCCTCATAGCTGGGAGAGAAATGGCCCAGCCGTTGTTCTGGAGAATGAACACGACGGGGGCCTTGAACACTCCGGCGAAGTTCATGCCCGAGTGGAAGTCTCCCCTTGAGGAGGCGCCGTCCCCGAAGATGACCATAGTTATCACCTTGTGACCCAGGATCTTCGCTGATATGGCAGCGCCTACAGCAAGGGGTATCTGGGTTCCCACAGGAACGGGGGCAGGCACTATGTTGAACTTCCTGTTGCCATATACAGCGAACTCGCTCCCCCTAAGCAGATCGTCCGCATTTGCCATGGCTCTGTCCAATATCTCCTCCTCGCTCATCCCCCTGGCTATGTAGGCAGAGAGCTCCCTGTAGCTAGGGAAGAGCCAGTCCTCCTCCCTCAGGGCCATTGCAGCGCCAGCAATTGCCTCCTGCCCAGCGTTCGGAGCATGCAAGGCAACCTTCCCCACCCTCTGCATCTTGAGCAACCACTCGTCCAGGAGCCTTGCCCTGACCATAGTGGCGTACATCCTCAGCAACAACTCCTGGCTCAAATGTACCTTCACCTCCTCCACCGGGTTGCCCTCCTCGTCTATGAACCTGCGGAGGCCGAGTGCTGCCTCTATGTAAGGCATGACCTCCTCTACCTTGTAGGCCTTGAAGTGATGGGCCAAAGAAGCCACCGAATCGAGAGCGGGAGGCGGGTTAATAGAGAGAGGTAAATATGAACCTAGCTAAGCGAGGCAAACATTACGTGCTCCTCATCGCCAAAAGAGACCACGGAGACGGAGCCTCCAGCAGAGATGAAGACGAGCAGGTCCCTCTTCAGTTTTCCCTCCTCCCCTCCGCTCACCTTGAGGAGCAGCTGGGCCAGCTCTGGCAGGTGGTCCTTCAGCTTTATCCCTAGGCTTGACGCCTCCCTGAGAACCCTTTTTGCGGCTACTGTTGCGCTCTCGCCCCTCTTCAGCTCCACCTTAGTCTTGGAGGACAGCTCTAAGTAGGCGAGGAGAGTGTGCAGGGCCCTCTGGACGTTCCTCCTCGCCCTCCTCTCTACCACAGCAACGTTCTCCCTAGTGGTCTTGAGGTTGGAAGCTACTGTTGCTTGCGTGTGACCCTGGAGCCTAAGCCTGAGGACCTCCAGCTGCCTCCTAGTCAGGAAGCCCTTGCTGAAGCTCATTGCCCCCCTCCTCTCCCCGTAAAGCAAGGCTTTACGTATATGATATATAACGGGTCTGGGAACATACGTTCGCTCATGGGGAATGCTGCTGGAGGAGCGAGACTGTCAGGGGACCCTGAGGGTGGTAGACGTAAAGGCGAGCTACGGGAGCAGGAGGGTGATCAAGGGGGTAACCTTCTCTGTGAGGGAGGGAGATATGTACCTGCTCGTGGGGAGGAACGGGTCTGGCAAGTCCACTCTCCTGCGCACCATAGCAGGGCTCCAGAGGGCAGAGGAGGGCAAGATATGGTACTCCTGCGAGGACTACACAGATTTGCCTGCCTGGAGGAGGAGGTTTGCCCTCTTCACCTCCCCTTTCCCCCTCGTGAGGGCAAAGAGCGTGAGGGAGAACATGCTGATCTCAGCCAGGCTCGGGGGGCTTGGGGAGAGGGAGGCAGGGGAGGAGGTGAGGAGAGTTGCCCTGGACTTCGGCATAGAGCACCTGTTGAGCAGGTGGCCTAGGGAGCTCAGCATGGGCGAGAGGCAAAAGGTAGGGCTCGCGACAACAGTGCTCTCTAGGCCGAGGGCGCTGTTGGTGGACGAGCCTTTCAACCACCTGACCAGAGAGTGGACTCTGGAGGTGGCGAGGGAGCTGAGGCGGGCAGTTAGGGAGCTAATGGTGCCTGCCGTTGCAGCCATGCCGAAGCTGGACGACGCCATAGTGCTAGGCCTGGAGCTGAGGGCTGGCGTGATATACGAGGGGAAGCTGATAGCAGAGTCAGTTGTCGAGGAGCTCGTCCACAGGCCTCCTCACGCCATGGTCATAGAGACCCTGGACGTGTACTCTAAGAACCTCCTCTCCCTCGACGACGGCCTCTCTCGCTCCCTAGGCGTGAGGTGCGAGGAGGGCTCGACGAGGGCCTGGATCCCTCCCTGGATGCTAGGCCTAGACGGCGCAGGGGTTGAGGTAGAGCTCGAGTCCTATGCCTCTGGCCCTCTCGGGATCACAGCAGTGCTGAGAGCAGGCGACAAGAAGCTGGAGGCTCTGATGGGAGATGCGAGGGGAAAGAGGCTAAGGGTGAGCGCAAAGGGGGCAATATGCTACGACGGGGAGGGGAGGAGGAGGTGAGGGCTGCTTGGGCAGCAGCGATAGCCGTCGTAGCTGTCCTAGCGCTGGGCTTTCTAGCCCTAAGGGACAGCGCCTGTGAGGAGCTCGTCATATATGCTGACATAGCCTTCAGGCCTGTGCTGGAGTTCGCTATGGAGAACGGCAGCGGGGGCTGCGTGAACCCAGTGATCAACAGCGGCCCGACTGGTGCAGTGCTCAGCTCCATAAGGCTGCAGAAGAAGGGCGACATCTATGCTTCAGTCTCTGCCTTCTCCATGAGGCAGGCCATAGCAGAGGGGCACGTGAGGGGCGAGGACGTGAGGGTCATAGCGTACCTTAAGCTGGCCATTTTCGTCCAGAGGGGAAACCCCCTCGGGATCGATGGGCTGGGAGACCTCGTGAAGAGGAAAGGGCTGAGGCTTGCCATGGCAGAGCCGGAGAGCGTGGCTGCTGGACAGCTCGCAAGGGAGCTCCTCTCCTCGCTAAGACACGGGAACAGGACGTACTGGGAGCTCATGCTGGAGAACCACGAGGTCGTGTTCAAGAGGTCTGCCCCTGACGTCTTCAACTCAGTAAAGCTGGGCGTGGTGGACGTAGGCTTGACCTACGAGATATACCATAGGCTAGAACCACGGGGAGCGGACATGGTTAAGATAGAGGATAGGCTTAACGTGCGCGTGAACCCCGTCACTGTGGCAGTTCTGAAGTATAGCAAAAACAGGGAGAAGGCAGAGGCCTTCCTCTCCCTCTTCGATAGCCCCAACGTGAGGTCAAAGCTCAGGCAGCTAGGGTACATATTGCCAGAGGAGCTGAGCTCTGAGGCGCCCTTCGCCTCCTCCATAAGCTATAAGCCATAGGTGGGAGCCTTGGACGTGTTCAGACTTGCTGGCATATCTGTTGCAGCCATAATGCTGATCTACGTCTCCCTTCTCCTCTTCTCCTTGGCTGTAAACGTGAGCTCAGAGGACCTGCTCTCTATGCTCTCCAGCACTAGGTTCAGGAGCGCCCTTTTCGTGAGCGCTCTCGCAGCCCTCTTCGCTTCCCTCCTGAGCATGACCGTTTCTGTCCCCCTCGGCTACATGCTCTCGAGGGGTCTCATACCTGGGAAGCTCCTGGTGGACAGCGCGTCCCTAGTCCTCCTTGCCCTCCCTCCCATAAGCATAGGGATCCTCCTGCTAGCGACCCTCAGCCTCGACCCTCTGAAGGGCTTGGAGAGGGGGATCGGCATATTGTATAACTTGCCTGGCATTGTGCTCGCCCAGTTCACCGTGGAGATACCTGTCGTGCTGAGGCTCACGAGGGAGGTCTTTGACTACGTGGAGAGGGAAACAGAGGAAATATTCATGACCATGGGGGCTACCAGGCTCCGGACCTTCTTAGACGCTGTCCTCCCAGCAGCATTACCGGGCCTGCTCGCGACCTTCATTGTAGCCTACTTCCGCGCCTTTGGAGAGTTCGGAGCCACCCTGATCGTTTCTGGCCAAATCCCATACAGGACAGAGACCCTGCCTATCCTAATGCTCAAGGAGTTCGAGGGGAGCCTGGGCAGAGGGCTCTCCATAGTCCTCGTGACAGTCGCTGTTACCCTCGCTGCGGTAACCATAGTAATGTACCTCAGGGAGAGGTCCTTCAGGCCCTAATGCTCCTCACTATTTCTCGCCCCACGTTGAAGGCGAAGAAGAGGAGCATCAGCGCGAGGGCGAGGAGGAGAAGGGCGTAGGCGAAGTCCCCGATAAGCTTCGAGGCCCCGCCTCCTGCTGCCAGCAGGGTGAGCCAGAGGTAGTCTATGGAGACGTGGCTGACGTACATAACTCCTACCCCTCTCGCCCCCAGCCTCGTTGCAGACTCTAACAGAGGGTACCCTATGGTGAGCCACCAGGCCAAGAAGTGGACGTTGAGCCCTGTGAACAGAACGCCTACGAAGAGGGCCTCCAGGTAGCTGCTGGCAGAGACTCCGGAGCTGCCCACGCCCCCGCCCCTTAGTATTGCCACAGAGTCTGTTATCAAGAGATAGGAGAAGTAGAGGAGGAGCAGGAAAATGAGCACGTTCAAGACCTTCCGTGCCCTTTCGAGCAACTCCTTGAAGTTCTCCATGAACTTATGTATGAGCAAGATGTATGGCAGCTCCACGACCATGTGCCCTACTGCCACCATGAAGCCTCCCAGGGCCCCCATCGCTGCCCCGACAGCTACTGCTGAGGCAGAGAGAGGCCCAGGACTCAGGGCACCGCTGGGGGTTATGGCTAGCACGAGCAGCAATAGCCTCACATAGCTCAAATCTGTCTACCCCCCCTCCTCCCGCGGGAAGGGTTTTAGCTCTATACTATAGTATATCTGCCGGGGCTATAGCAAGAGAGGGAGGTCTGATGGACTTCGTTACTGTAATAGTGCTGGCACTGATCGATTCTGTGGACCCCTGCATATTCGCCCTCTACATAGGCATATTGGCCTCGCTCGCCACGACGGGGGTGAGCGCTGTGCTGAGGATCTCTGCCTCCTTCATACTAGGGGTCTTCGTCGGCTACTTCTCCTTCGGACTCCTGCTCAAGAACGTGCTGGCCGTGCTTTCCATAGACCGACGCTTCCTGGCCCTCTTGCTCATGCTTTACGGGCTCCTCGTCATATACACGAGCCTGCCAGGAGCCCTCAGGCCGCGAGAGGCCCCTCTTGCGTGCAGACAGGACGACCTGCCCTGCAGGCTGGCGAGCTCCATGGGGCTCTACGGAGCCTCCCCGCGTAGCTCCTTCGTCGCAGGGATCCTCGGCTTCGTGACAGCAATAACGCTGTTGCCTTGCACCTCGGGCATGTACGTAGTGTACAACGTGCTAATGCAGGAGGTGGGCCTGTTCCTCTGGATAGTCTACACGCTAGTATACAACTTCGTCTTCGTGCTCCCCCTGATATTGATATCTGCGATCTTCGTCCTCACCACCTCCATCCCAGCGCTGAGCCTTCTGATCCTCTCCAGGACGGAGCAGGTGAAGGTAGTGGGGGGAATCATAGCGATATTGGTGTCGCTATATATACTGTGGACCTACTACAACCCGTAGAGGGGTTCCCAGAATGGCAGGTAGGAACGTCGGGATAGCCCTTGTCCTGATAGTAGTGCTGTTCCTGGCCCTCGGCACCATCATAGCCCTGAGGTACGTGATGGGAGATCAGGGGGAGGGGCAGGGAGGGGTGAGCCTCTACTTCGGCAGGAGCTCTGAACAGAAGCTGAACCTGCAGCCTGCAAAGGTGAAGGAGGTAGTGAAAATGATAAGGGAGAGGCATGGCATCAACAGCTCGAAAGCCATAGTGATGTTCGGCACCACGACGTGTCCCTACTGCAAGGCACAGGACGAGATGTTCTCGCAACAGTTCAAGGAGTTGTACAAGCCCCTCTGGGTGAACCTGGACGAGAAAGCGCAGGCGACTTTCATAGAGCTCGTAAGTGCCGAGCTCCAGGCAGGCGCGTCGCCAGAGGTGTACGGGGTTCCCCACACTGTCGTCGTGTCGGGCGATGACATCAAAGCCATAGTGATAGGGCTGGTCAGGGAGAGGAGCTTCTGGGAAGGTCTCCTGAAAGATTGACCTCCACACCTACAGGCAGGACTTGAGCCCCCTTCCCCACCCTCCAGCCCAGGCGCACGGGGAACACTGTGGTGCCCTGAATTAGCCCCAACCCCCTCTCCTCCTCCCCAGCGTAGAGGAGGGCCCAGGCCCTGAGTATCTCGCTGTCGCTTAGCCCCCTCTCCTCTCCTTTCTCCGTTAGCTCTATGCCCACATCCACGTGAGCCCTCGATATGGGAACGACAGGGCCGCAGGTGTAGGAGAGGAGGAGGCCTCCGTAAACAGCGTTGTACGCTAGCACCTTCCTCAGCCCCTCGAGCCTCTCTATGCCCTCGTCCCCAGAGAAGGCTGCTAGCGCAGCCCTCTCCACCTCCTCTAGCACTGGCACCCTACTGTCGTCCAGGGAGGCAGAGACTGCGAGGCACTCCCCTACAGCTAGCACTACAGAGGGCTTAACCCTCATATCGATATGCCCTCTCCGCCCTGTCTCTTCAGGACTCCTCTCGCTGCCAGCGAGGTGTTGAGCTCAGACACCACGAGGATGAAGGCGTTGCTGAGAACTCTTACGGAGTACATCAGCTCTTCTCTAGTGAGGTTGTTCACGTAGTGAACCCTCGACAAGTTGATGTACTGCAAGTCCTCTAGAGAGGGCTGCATGAAGATGGAGCAGTCTGGACACAGGAAGAGGAGGGACTTCAGCATGTCGTGAGCTATCTGCACCCTCTCCCCAAGGCTTAGCTTCATGAGTCCCTCCCTGTGCTCGTTCCCCACCATAACGCCTAGCGTCAGCATGACCACGTCCTTCCTGTCCTTTGGTTGCTGCATTATGACCCCTACCCTGATGGGACCTGGGAGGAAGGCGGAGATTGCCCACTCCACTGGCACGCCTGGAGGCACGCTCTCTATCCTCGTCTCCAGCCCCTCCTCTGCCAGCCAGACGAGCAACTTGTCGCGCAGGCTCACCACGGAACCCCAGGAGGGAGGCATCGAGCTATGTTAAAATAAACTATCTTCTCACTATCTGCGGCAGCCATGGACTGCCCCTCTCCCTCAGCTCCTTCAGCAACTTCTCTATAGCCTTCTCCTTCATCTTAGCCTCCACGATTACATCCACTCTCTCTCCCTCTAGCAGAGACGCAAGGGCCTCGAAGTCCTCGGCCCTCACGAAGTCCCCATGCTCCCCCAACCTCCCTCCCTCTGGAGGGGAGGAGAGGTGAAACTCGGGAACTCTGCCCTGCCACGTAGCAATTACTCTGCCCAGATCGAGCTTCGAGGGGTTCAGCATGTGGTGGTAGTAGTCGAAAGTCATGGGGACGCCCAGGCTCTCTGAGAGCTCCAGGACCTCCTCTGCGCTGTAGTGCCTCTCGTCGTTCTCCAGAGCCAGCCTCTCCTTTAACCACTCGTTCTCGTCTATCACCTCCTCCAGCCTTTTCTTGGCCCTCCTCTTGTCCCCGTAAACCCCGCCCACGTGCACCACTACCACAGCCTCCCTGCCCAGGCCAAGGGCGTCCAGCACGTCGAAGTGGTACTTCAGCTCCCTGAGCGAGCTCTCGACTACTCTCTGCTCCCTGCTGTTCAGCACCACGAACTGGCCAGGGTGCATAGTGACCCTTATCCCAAAGGCCCTCACTGCCCCTCCTTCCCTCCTGAGGAAACCCAGTATCTCCTCCATCCACCCCTGCTCGAACTTCGGGTGGGAGGCAAAGGGGACGAAGTCCGAGCCAAGCCTGAAGATAGTGAGGCCCATCGACCTGGACAGCTCGAGGAGCTTCAGGAAGTCCCCGTAGTTCCTCCCGAAGGTCTGCATCACCCTCTCTCTCGACAGGTTCTTCAGGACGAACTTGTGGTTAGTGGAGAGCCTGTTGTCACTTGTGGAGCAGAAGAAGCCAAGCCCAATGCTCACCTACTCCACCGTAACAGTCTTTGCCAGGTTCCTCGGCTTGTCTGGGTCGTAACCCCTGGCAACAGCCTCTGCATATGCCACCATCTGGAAGTAGGGCATTATGGAGTAGGGCTCGAGCATGAAGTCTCTGCCCCCGGAGGGCATGTTCACTACCTCTGCTCCCCTCGGCAAATTGACCTCCACGTCCCCAGGCCTCACGACGACCACTCGTGCCCCCCTAGCTGCCATCTCCATTATGTTCCCGCCGATCTCTGGGCTGTCGCTCGTTATTGCGAAGAACACGGGGAAGCCAGCCTCCACGAGAGCTATGGGGCCGTGCTTGCTCTCCCCTGCAGGGTAGGACTCGGCGTGCACATATGCTATCTCCTTGATCTTCAGCGCTGCCTCCCGTGATATGATGTGCCCTAGGCCTCTCCCCAGCACATACATGCTCCTAACTCCTGCCAGGGGCGCCCTTTCCACAACCTTCATAGACGTGCCCACAGAGGCCTTAAGTATGTCTGGCGCAAGGGAGAGCTTCCTAGACAATTCCTTCACCTCCCCCTCTAGGAGCACGCCCCTGGCCTGGGCAGTTCTCAGGGCAAGGAGGGACGCCACCATCAGCTGCGAGGTGAAAGTCTTGGTGGCAGCTACCCCTATTTCTGGCCCGCTCCTCATATAGATCACCATGTCTGACTCCCTGCTCAAGGCGCTCCCTGCCACGTTAGTGATCCCTATGGTCTTAGCCCCCTCCTTCCTGAACGCCCTCACTGCCTCGAGCGTGTCATATGTCTCCCCGCTCTGGCTTATTGCGATCACTACGTCGCCCTCCTCCACGAAATCCTCCACAGTCTTGTGCTCTGAGGATATGAGGGGCAGGGAGGCCTGGCGGGACGTCTTCGCTAGGTAGTAGGAGAGGGCTAGAGCTGCGTGGTAGCTGGTGCCAGCGCCTATTACTATCACTCGCCTTGTCTCAGCTATGAGGGAGGCGGCGAGGGGGAGCATGGGCTCCTCTACGTTCCCCTCGTAAGTGTTCTTGACTGCCAGCGGCTGCTCTGCGATCTCCTTCAGCATGAAGTGCGGGTACCCTAACCTGTTAGCCTCCTCGAAGCTCCAGTCCACAGTGATGGTCCTGCCCCTTATCTCCTCCCTGCTCACCTCCATCACTCCTTGCTCGCTAAGGGAGAACACCCTCACCTCCCTCTCGTCCAGCCAGCCCAGCTCCCCGTCCTCCAGCGTGACTACCCTCCTCGTGTGGTCGATGACTGCAGGGATGTCGCTTGCCACAATGTTGAGGCCTTCCCCTAGCCCCAAGACTAATGGACTCTTCACCTTCGCGAAGTATATCCTCTGCGGCTCCTCGCTGTACATTACAACTATTGCAAAGCTGCCGTCAAGCCTAGAGACGGCCCTGTAGAAAGCCTCGAAGAAGCTGGAAGAGAAGGGGAGCTCGTCCTCTATGAGGTGGGCTATGAGCTCTGTGTCAGTTTCGCTGACTATCCTGTGACCTCTCGCCTCCAGCACCCTCTTTATCATTGCGAAGTTCCTGATGACCCCGTTGTGCACGACAGCGATCTTTCCGCTACAGTCCAAGTGAGGGTGGGCGTTCACGTCGCTGGGAGCTCCATGGGTAGCCCACCTGGTGTGCCCTATCCCCGTTCTCCCCTCCCTCTCCTCTAGCCTGAACCTCTTGAGGAAGCTCTGCACGTCCCCCTTAGCCTTCCAGACCATTATCTTCCCGTCAGAGATCAGGGCAGCCCCCACGCTGTCGTAGCCTCTGTACTCCAGCCTTCTCAGCCCAAGCGATATGATCGGCGACACGTTCTTCGTGCTGGAGCTAACCCCTATGATACCGCACACCTAACAGGGCACCCCGCTGGGGAGGTCCGAAGGCGTTAATATGCTTACTTGGATAGCTCTTTATATTCCTAAAGAGGAGATGCGGGCAACGAGCGAGGGGACACTGAGCCAACAGCATTGCTATCTGGGCGCTCTTCTTTCTATATAGAAATTGCGTGCTAAGGTCTGATGATATTTAGGAAGAGCTGGGACTCTCATTCCTGGTGAGCTAGGTGGCAGACTCCAGGAGTCTCTTGCTTCTCGGCGTGGGAGCCCTTCTAGCCATTGTAGTCATAGGAGCCCTCGTCCTCCCCTCCTACCTCAGCAGAGGGCCTGAGGAGGTCAAGCAGGAGAGGACAAGGCTAGTGTGGGCAGCAGCAGGAGACGTCACTATGC
>JBCNVO010000043.1:0-37083 GCA_039630105.1 Acidilobaceae archaeon | reverse complement strand
GGGAGCCCTCTTTAAGCTTATTTGACTTTTAACGCCAGAGAGGCTGCAGCGCTTATGTCCCGGTCCCTCACTCCCTTTAGGGGCCACCCTCTCCTCGTGGTCCCCTCCTCAGAGACGAGAGCGAAGGAGTGTCCCCCCCTCAGGAGCTCCTGGACCACCGCCTCGTACCCCTCTCCCGTCCCTACGTTTATCCTGTGAGAGGGAGCTCCAGTGACCCGGAGGAGCCAGGAGATCCTGTTGGACACCTCGCTGCACTGCAGCTTCTCAGCCCAGATGAGCACGCTGTCAGCATACGCAGCCAGGGCGCAGGAGATGCCTGGGTCTATGCCTATCCTCAGGGAGCCGGGCCCGCTAGGGTAAAAGAGGGCCTTGAAGAGGGCCCTCCAGGGATCTCTCTCCCTGACCTTTCCCTTCGCCTCTATCTGGGCAGAAAGGCCCTCCAGCTCCTCCCTCTCCAAAGGCTCCACCAGGACGTCGCAGGAGATCTGACTGCCCACCTCTGGCAGCACTATCCTGAAGCCCTGCTCCTCCAGCACCTCCTTCACAGCTCTGGCTACCCTGATGGACTCAGGATCCCCCCTGGCCCAGGCAATAACTCTTCCTAAGCTGCCCACCGGGATCTCTGCGCTCTCCCCGCTTAAAGAGATTAAGTTATCATATCTCTGGGGGCTTAGGTTGAAGGGCGTTCTGGTGGCCTTCGAGGGCATAGACGGCTCTGGCTTGAGCACGCACGCTGCTTTGATTTCGAGAAGGCTGGCAGGTGAGGGGTTCATGGTAGCGACCAGCAAGGAGCCCACACTAGGCCCAGTGGGCAAGCTCATAAGGGAGCTCCTGAGGGAAGAGGAGGTAGATCAGGACGTAATGGCGCTCCTCTTCGCCGCAGACAGGCTCTGGCACCTGAGGAAGGGGGCGGGAGGATTGCCAGTGCTGGAGGCCCTGAGGAGAGGCTTCGTAGTGATACTTGACAGGTACAAGCACTCGAGCATTGCCTACCAGAGCCTGAGGTCAGAGGAGAGCTGGGTGGAGGTGCTGAACTCGCTAGCGCCAGACCCTCACATAGTCGTCTTCATTGACGTTCCCGTGGCTATTGCTCTCGAGAGGGTGAGCAAGAGGAGGGAGAGGTTCTACTATGAAGAGGCGGACAGGCTGGCGAAGGTGAAGGAGAACTTCTACCGCATCCTCAGGCGAGCAGAGGAGAAGGGGACGAGGGTGATCCGGGTAGCTGGAGTGGACGAGGGAGGTAGGGAGAGGACCATTGAAGAGGTGCAGGAGGAAATATACGCTAAGCTGAAGGCCGAGCTGTCCCGCCTTCTAGGATAACTGTCCCGTCCTCCAGCACCTGAACTATCTCTCCGTCCCTCGCTGCCATAACCTCCTCGGGGAGGCTGTCCACGAGCACAGTCTCCGAGAGCACTGCGCCTGAGACCAGCACTGGGTCGCTCTTGGAGACGAGGAGGACAGCGAGCGGAGCCCTCCCCCTCCTCCTCAGCGCGTACATAACATAGGGGCCAACAGTGCTCCCCTTCGATCTCCTCGCTATTAGCACCTTCCCTGCTATGCTCCTCCCGTCCTGAAGTGTCCCACTCTTGGGGTCTACGTCGCCATAGAAGCTTATGGACTCAACTACTACTGCCTCCCCCCTTGCCCTCCCAGGCACCACTGACCTGCCCTTCACATCTGCTCCCTAGATCGTAGCTGAGCCTATAAGCTGGGGAGGAGGAGGAAGAGGGGGACAGATTGTTCCTCACGAGGGAGGAGGAGAGGATCCTCGCTGGGGAGGAGGGGGAGGCAAAGGCAAGAGCTCTGAGAGTTGTGGTCAAGGTAGGGGAGGCGCTGGGCGCGAGGAGGCTCGTCCCCATAAAACACGCCCACATCTCAGGCGTCTCCTTCGAGAACATAGGGGAGCCGGGGGTGGAGTTCATAGAGGGCTTTGCAGAGCTAGGAGCTCGTTTCTCTGTGCCCACGAGCGTTAACCCCGTTAGCTACGACACCGAGGATCTCTCCTCCATTCCCGGCCTCCAGCTCTCTCCAGAGTACGTGAGGTGGCAGGAGAGGGCCCTCAAAGCGCTCGCAAAGATGGGTGCAGAGATGGAGCTCACCTGCACTCCCTACTACGCTGACATCCCCCAGCGATATGGGCTGAGGGCAGGAGATCACGTGGCCTGGGGAGAGTCGAGCGCTGTAGCTTACGGAAACAGCGTCCTGGGCATAAGGAGCAATCGAGAGGGAGGGCCCTTGGCCCTGGCAGCAGCCATCGTGGGGAGGACCTACTACTACGGCATGCACATAGAGGAGGAGAGGAGGCCGAGGGTGGAGTACGTGGTAGAGGGGGAGCTTGAGGAGGCTGAGGCTGGCATGCTGGGGGAGACTATTGCACTCTCCCACAAAGACCCCCGTCCTCCTCTCGTGAGGGCCTCCTTCTCCAGCGACGCAGCTCTGAGGGAGTTCCTAGCTGCGATCAGCACTGCAGGCGACCTGGCCATGGCATACGTTCCGGGCATAACTCCTGAGGAGGAGGGAGGGGAGGTAAGGGAGAGGGTAACGATAGAGAGGGCTCAGATAGAGGAGGCCCTCAGGCGCAGGAGCCCTCCGGGGGAGGTGGACTTCGTGTACATAGGCTGCCCCCACGCGAGCCTCAGGGAGCTAAAGGAGTTCCTGGCAGGGCTGGAGGGGAGGAAGAGGGGGGCGAAGCTCGTGATCTCCATGTCGCGTTCTGTGTACCTAGAAGCCCTGAGGGAAGGAGTGCTGGGGAGAGCCTTGCAGCTCGGCACTGCTGTCGTAAAGGACTCCTGCCTCGTGGTGAGCCCCTTCTACAAGTTCAACAAGGGGGCTAGCCTCGTCACAAACAGCTTCAAGGCCTACTCCTACCTTTCCAGGAGAGGGGTGAAGGTTTACATGGCCAGGACAAGAGAACTGGCGGAGTACCTCTAGGTGAGGCACATGAGCGAGGGAATAGAGAGGGCGCTCTCCTCCATAGACTCATACCTCAAGGAGAGGGATGAAGTGAGGGAGCAGGCCTTGAAACTCACGCGCGATATAGTGAGGGCCTCCAAGACTGTGATCTCGCTTGTTTTCAAGGGGGAGCTGAAGGAGGCAGAGAGGAGGGCAGGAGAGCTGGAGGCAACTGCCAGGGAGCTCGTGAGGAGGCTCTCCGGCTACCCGGACATCTTATATTCGGGCCTGGTGTACAACGGGTTGAGCGAGTACGTGGAGGCCATGCTCTTCCTCGACGTGGCGTGGGGGAGGGTCATGAGGACCCATGAGGAGCTAGGCGTGCCCCCTGTGCCTTACTTGCAGGGGCTGGGAGACCTAGTGGGGGAGCTGAGGAGGCTCGCGTTGGAGAGGTTGAGGGAGGGAGAACTGGAGGAGGCCTGGAGGCTGGTGAGGGTAATGGAGGTCGTCTACTTCAGCCTCTCCCGTCTCGAATACCCTGAGTCCCTCATCCCTGGGGTAAGGCACAAGGCAGATGTGGCCAGAAGACTCCTCGACGAGACTATAGCTCTGCTGGTTCACGTGGAGGCTCTTGGCCCTCGCACTCGCCAATGAGGAGGACCATGGGGTTCTTCATGTTTATACCCCTCCTCTTGAGGACCTCTGCGATCTCTTTCATCGACTCCCCCTCTATGTCCTTTATTGAGCCGTCCTGCTTGCAGATAACGTTCACGTGGGGCCTGGGTCTATCTATATAGAGCTTGCCGTCAAGGTAGAAGACCCGGAGGACCCCAGAGGACTCGAGCATCATTATGGTGTTATATATCGTGGAGATCCCTGTGCCCGGGAGTATCTTCTGCGCCTCCTCGTGGAGCTCTCGCAGCGAGGGATGCTTCGCTACGTTCTCCAGCATGAGACGCGTCAGGAGGATCCTCTGGGGGGTCATCCTGTACCCCCGGGCCTTTAGCTCCTCTATAACTTTGTCTGCCTCTCCCTGCACGCTTTTCACCCAGTTCTGTTTCGACAGGAGATGAGTTAGCTTAAAATTATTAAATGGGTGGTATATAGGGGGAGGGGGCGCTGAACTCCGACCTGCTTGAAGCTTGCGTGGACATATTCATGAGGACCTACTCGCGCCTGAGGATATTCGGGGGCAACATAGAGCTGTTGGAGGGCGAGCTCCCGCCCCGGAACCCCAGGGAAGTCGTCGCGATAGTGAAGGGGATGAGGGAGGTGAGCATAGACGAGGTCCCCCTCCTCAACGCTCTCAACTCTGCGCTCCCCCACGCAGGCCTCGACGTGAGGTACTACGAGTACGACTCTGTGCTGGCAGAGAGGAACAGGTACGAGAGCTTTGCGAGCATGCTGGAGCAAGGGCTGAGGGAGGGGCAGGGGCTCATAGTAATGGCGCCCTACCTAATGCCCCTCGGCGTGCTCTCGAAGCTGAGCGAGGAGACCATAGGGATCTTAGATGCTGCCACCTCCTTCTCTGTGACTGTAAAGTACGAGAACTTGCTCTACTTGCCAGAGAGGACAGAGCATGTGGAGCTGATAGGGAAGGAGAACAGCTCCGCGAGCCAGGAGAGGGTTGAGTGGTTAAAGCGGGAGGCAGAGAGGAGGGGGCTGAGGGTCACTGTCAAGTTCCTCAGGGACAACAAGGCCATATTCGAGTACGTCATGAGCGCAGGGCCGAGGGGGATGTACAAGAGGGTCCCCACTACCAAACTCTCTGCCTACCTCATAACCATTGCCCGTTGTTACGAGCTGGCAGGAATAGACGAGATGATCAGGACAGAAGAGTCGAGGCACATGGTCTACATGATAAACATGCCGCAGAGCTTCGTAGAGGGATACATGGCGACGCTCAGGACAGAGCTGAGGAGCCAGAGAGTAGCGCTCCTCAGGGAGCCCTACTTGACATGGGTCTCCCAAGGCTCATATAGGGTCCTCAGGGAGATCGTAAGGAGATACGGGCTATGAGCAGGGTAGAGCAGGTAGCAGAGCTGCTTAGGAGGGTGGGGAGAGAGAAGATCATGAGATTAGAGGAGATCATGGACCCGCAGTTCGAGGCGATGCAGAGGCTGGCCTCGGCGAGGGGAGAGGGGATCGCAGCTGTGTACGCAGTCCTGGTCTCGCTCGCGAGCTACAGGCTTACCATGAGGGGAGAGGAGTGGTGGAGCTGCCTCGCGGACTTTGCTGTGAGGAGGGACGAGAGGTCCGTCATGGGCATAACCCGGGAGGTGGAGGAGTTCCTCCGCTCCTGTAAGGGGGCAGCCCTATCGAGGGAGGCAAAGATAGAGAGGGTAAGGAGGGCGGCGAGCGCTGCTAGGCCTCAGCTGGAGAAGCTCCTCGCTAACCCAGGCACCCTCTACGAGAGCCCAGAGGAGCTCTTGAGAGCTCTCAGCAAGGCCCTCGGGGCAGAGAGCTGGAGGAAGACCCTGGTCTTCACAGTGAAGATGGCCTACTATGCCACCAGGAGGAGGGGGGAGGACAAGGTCTTAGGTTACGAGCTCCCCCTCCCAGTGGACTCCAGGGTGGCTTGCGCTACCTACTCCAGCGAGCTGGTCCAGGCGAGGTCTTTCAGGGAGATCATGTCAAAGCAGAGGCCGGCGCAGCAGGCCTGGCTCGAGGTCTCGCGGAGGGCTGGCATACCTAGCGTTAACCTCGACACGCTGCTCTGGCTGACAGGCTGGGCGCCGAGGGACCTGGAGCTCCACAAGGCGCACGAGGAGGTAGCCAGGATCCTTTCCTCTGTAATGAGCTACCAGGAAGCGCTTGAGATAGGGCGGGGCCTTTACTTGCGTAGCTGCCTATAACCTCCGGAGGGGAGGAGGTATGGCCCTCTACTCCCATAGGTTCATGGTCTACTGGAGCGACACGGACGCTGCAGGGATAGCCCACTTCTCCAACTTCTTCCGCTGGTGCGAGAGGACTGAGGAGGAGCTGTTCCGCTCCAGGCTAGGCCCCCTCTCCGGCCTGCTGGCAGGGCTAGGCATAGCCTTCCCGCGAGTGAAGGCCTCTTGCAGCTTCTCGTTCCCTCTCTTCCTCCACGACGAGTTCAGGGTCGACGTAGCCGAGATCTTATTGGGGAGCAAGAGCATAACGTACAGGTACGAGATATACAACGAGAGCAAGGGGGTGAAGTCTGCAGAGTGCGAGGTAGTGGTGGTAGCTGTCAGGCTGGCTGAGATGAGGAGCGTGGAGATACCGCAGCAGGTCAGGGAGGCCCTCGTTGCCATTGGAGCTGTGGAGAAGAACAAAAAGGCTCAGGAGGGGCCAGGAGGGAGGTAGAGAGCAGTTGAGGAGCCCCATAAGGAGGCTCGTGCTGGACGTGCTCAAGCCGATCAAAGGCCTCTCCATAGTGGAGATAGGGAGGGAGGTGGCATCTCTGGAGGGAATCGAGGGCGTTAACGTGACAGTCAAGGAGATAGACGTGGACACCATGACGCTCGTGGTCACCATAGAGGGCAAGAGCATAGACTTCGAGAAGCTCGAGGAGAAGCTGGAGTCCCTCGGCTGCGTTATCCACAGCATAGATCAGGTGGTGGCAGGCTCTAAGATAGTGGAGGAGGCAAAGGTCAGGCCAGAGTAATTAGGGCAGGCAGCCTTCTTGAGCAGGGCGAGGACCGAGACCGCCGACTCCGATCGGTGACGAGGCCCAGCGAAGGGGAGCCCCATATATAAGCGCTGAGAGCTGGTAGAGGTGGGGTTCTACCTTGAAAGTTTTAGGGAGAGTTATCGAGTCCCTAAGCCCCCGCATAGTGAAGGTTATAGCCCCTGCGCCAATGCCTCTCGGCGAGTACCTAGCCCTCGACTACCAGATCAACGACATCAAGGCGAAGGCCATTGCTGTGGTGGCTAATGCTCAGTCCAGGCACGCAGTGGAGCCCAGCGCCATAAAGTACATGGAACCGGAGAAGTTCCCAGATATGCCCTCCATCACGCTCTCCGAGATGGAGCTATACGTGGTGGCAGAGAAGATTGGTAACGGAAAGCTGGCAGCGCCCAGGTATCCTGTTCCCCCCGACACGCCAGTCAGGCGTGTTACCCCAGCGGAGCTGGAGGAGCTCTATGGGATGGGGAGAGGAGTGAAGCTGGGAACACTCGAGATAGGGGGCGAGAGCAGCATAGAGATCAAAATCGACCCGAACAAGCTCACCAAGCACCTCTTCATAGCGGGGGCCACAGGTTCAGGGAAGAGCAATACTGTGGCAGTTCTCATAGACAGGCTGTCGAAAATGGGGGCTCCCGTGGTGGTGTTCGACGTGCACGGCGAGTACAACATGCAGCTGAAGGAGGGAGGAATGCTGAAAGTAATAGATGCAGTGATAAACCCCCTCCTCCTCCCTCCGAGAGTGCTCGCTGGGCTAATTATTCCTGATGCTAAGGCCACGAGGCAGAGGAGGCTTTTAGTGAAGGCCATTCGCGCCTTTCACAAGAAGTTGGAGGACCTCCGCCAGGATCACACGTTAGAGGAGGCCCTGAAGACGTTAGTAGGAGGGGAGGAGCCGGAGGAGGCTGACCTTCCACAGCTCTACGCGAGAAGCCTCCTCTTCAAGGTCCGGCAGATAGGGATGGAGGACAAGAGTTACGGCTCCAAGATCACAGGCACTACAGAGGACAAGGTGGAGGAGTTCTTCGAGGTGGCCCCTGTAAGCCTGACGGCTCCCGACATGCTCAGCGAGAAGGCGCGGGGAATTGTGCTGGTAGTAGACGCGTCTAGGCTCTCCGACGAGCAGAAGAGGTGGATACTGAAGTTCATTGCTGATGAGCTCCTGCTTCGCCTGAAGCAGAGTCAGGGCCGGGACAGCGTCATATTGGTAGTCGAGGAGGCCCCGCTGTTCCTGGGGGACAAGCTGAGCCACCCTGTGAAGGACAGCCTCCAGCGCTTCGCTAGGGAGGGGAGGAAGTTCGGAGGCTGTCTCGTTATCGTGAGCCAGAGGCCCCGGAGCCTGGACGTCAACGTGGTCAGCCAGCTCCAGAACTTCATATTCCTCAAAGTGGTCCAGGAGGAGGACGTGAGGACCATAATGAACATAGCTGACAACCTAGAGGAGAATTTAGCCACAATGATAAAGAGCTTCCCTGAAGGGAGGGCGCTGGTACTAGGGGAGTTCGTGGGTAGGTTCCCTGCACTGGTGAAGATAGATCGTCACGAAGGCAAGAAGCTGGGTGTCACGCCAAACCTCCTCGAGCTGTGGGAGGAGAAGTCGAGAACTGAGAAGACTTACTACGGCGACTAAGCTAGGGGATAGCCCTCTGGCCTCCCTACGTCCAGCGGGATCCCCTCTTTTATCACCCTAGCCACCAGGAGCGCTCCTCTCCGCGAGAGCATCCTGTTGTTGTTACCGCAGTAGGGGGAGAAGACGCAGCGGGGGCACCCGTCCTCGCAGCTGCACCCTGCCAAGATCTTCTCTGCCAGCTCCACCACCCTCTCCATCCTCTCGAAAACTAGTCTCGAGGCACCGTTTCCGCCGGGCGCAGAGTCGTAGATGACTATGTGGCCAGAGGGGTAGCTTATGCCCCCCACGTCCGTATCTGCAAGCCCTGCGACGGGCCTAGCAGCAGAGATGAGCACGTGCTCCAGCGCGTGATACGCGCTTGCAGAGGCCACGAGGCTCCCCAGGCCCGGATCTGGGTACCTACCAACTACGCCCCTAGTCCAGAAGCTCCAGACCAGCGGAGCCTCATAGAAGACCTCGTTTATGAGGCTCCCGCTGTACTCCTCCCTCATGATGTAGCCCTCCACCCTCATGGTCACCTTGACGCTGCCGAAGACGAGCTTCACGCCGCCCACCTCCCTCTCCCTCTCCGGCTTAACTGCATCAAGCTCTGTGGTGTAGAGAGGCCTGGTGTAGAAGCTCGGCTCCCTCTCCAGCCTCTTCACCTTTGCGCGGAGCGCCTCCACCTCGAGGGAGATGGAGATGTAGGGGGTGCTGCCATGGTAGTAGACTGCACCAGGGTGGAGGTCTAGGAGGGCGAGCGGCATCTCCCTATTGCCTATGACCCTCTGGCCCTCCCAGATGTTAAGCATGGCGCCAGTGGATCTTATGTTCGAGGCCTTCACTATCGCTGCAAGCCTGGAGAGGTTGCCGTATATCCTGCGGCCCTCCCTCCTCGCGCTCCCCTCTGCGATCAGCCTCTCAAGAGCAGCCTCTGCCTCCCCCGGCGGGAGGGCAGCGCTCTCGTAGAGCATTGCAGCTAGGTGAACCCTAGCGACCTCCTCGTTCCCTGGCTCTATGTAGCTAGCTGGGACCTCCTGCTCGAAGAACTCGCGGGGCCTGGCAGCGAAGTAGGCCTCCATGGCGTCGTCGCCGAGCAGCGTGAACACGTAGCCAGGCCTGTTCCTCCTCCCAGTCCTCCCAGCCCTCTGGAGGTAGCTTGCGAAGCTCTTGGGCATGCTTGCCATGATCACTGCGTCCAGGTCGCCTATGTCCATCCCTAGCTCCAGCGTGGGGGTGGAGACGAGGGCGTTGAGCTCCCCCCGCAGGAAGGCCTCCTCCACCCTTCTCCTGTGCTCTGCGCTCAGGCCTGCCCTGTGCACCTCTGCCCTGTTCCCATATCTCCTGATCACTCTCGTCACGAGCTCTGCCATCTGCTGCGAATCTGTGAAGACAAGGACCTTGAGGCCTTGAGAGAGGAGGACATGAGTCATGGCTGCTGCGAGAGTCCACCTGCTAGCCGGGCCTGTGTCTATCAGGTAATGATAAGCAGTCCCCCTCCTTCGCCTCGGGCCCATGACGATCTTGGGGCGGGAGCCGAAGATCTGAGCCCCTATCTCCTCAGGGTTCCCTATAGTAGCCCCTGCTCCCACGAGCGACAGCTCGGGGGAGTAGCGGAGCAACCTCTTCACTATCCATCTCATGTGGCTCCCGAAGACACCGCTGTACTGGTGGAACTCGTCTATCACGAGGTAGGAGGCCCTGCTCACCAGCTCTCTGAAGGAGCGCTGGAACGCGAGGGAGTAATGGATCATGTCAGGGTTAGTTATGAGGAGGTGGGGCGGGTTGCCGTAGATTTCCTTCCTCTCCCCTGCTGGCGTGTCGCCGTCCAGGACGGCAGCCCTCAGGCCGAGCTTACCTGTTATCTCCGCCATCCTCTTCAGCTGGTCCCTTGCTAGGGCTTTGGTAGGGTAGACGAGGAGGGCGTGGGGGATGCTGCGGGAGCTGAGGGCAGAGTGGAAGAGAGGAATGAGGAAGGCCTCAGTCTTCCCAGTGCCAGTGCCAGAGACTATGAGGACGTTCTCTCCCTCCAATATGTTCTCGAAGGCCTCTGCCTGGAACCTGTAGAGCCTCTCTATCCCCCTCTCCTTTAGGGCCGCCCTCAGTCTGCTGTCCAGCTCCAGCTCGTCCACGCTCGGGCCTCTCTCAGGCTCCCCTGCCTCCTCCTTGAGCTCATATACTATCTTCCCCCCGTGCTTTGCCACCAGCTCCTCGATCAGAGGTAGCGCTGGGCCCAAGGTCCCCGCCTCCCCCTCTTTCCATATTGCTTATATACCTCATTTCTTTCTGAGGGAGAGGAGAGCGAGGATGGTTAACGACAGAATAGTCGGCCTTGGCCTAATGATCGTCTCTGCCCTCGCTATTGTCCTCTACTTCCTCCTCCTCTTCCCCTTAGCCAGCGAGGACGTCAAGCTAAACATATTTGGCGTCCAGGTTACAGGCGCCCGGCTAGCTGACCTGCTCGTGAAAGTCACTGTCATGGCTGGCGTCCTAGGCGTCTTCGGCGTCCTTGGATGGATAGGCTACACCCTCTTTACCACTCCGCCGCCGAAGCCGCTGGAGGAGGTAGAGAGGGAGATAGAGGAGGAGCTGAAGAAGCTCGAGGCAAAGAAGTAGGGGGTTGAGATCTGGTCTCTGGAAAGGAGCTCCTCGCCTTACTGATCCTTGCGTTTCTCATCGGGGCGCTCCTCCTCCGCGTCAAGGTGCCCAAGATCCCCGTCTGGGCCATCATGGCGTTCACCTCCTCTGCTGTAGTCGTGGGTCGGCTGGTACCCATAGACGAGCTGGAGAGGACCATCAACCTTGACGTCATTCTCTTCCTCATAGGGATGTTCAGCATCGTTGCAGTCGCTGAGAGCTCTGGCCTCCTGGAGGCCCTCTCCATAGTCTTCCTCTCCTACGTGAAGACTGTCCACCAGGCCATAGTAGTGCTTGCAGTGACTTTGGGGATCTTGGCTGCCGTTGCAGTGAACGACACTGTAGCGGTCATGGGACCTCCCATAGCGTACTTCGTCTCAAGGGCCTTGAGGCTCCAGCCAAAGGTGCTCTACCTCCTCCTGGCTTTCTCCATAACGGTGGGCTCCGTGGCGACCCCTCTGGGCAACCCTCAGAACATGCTGATCGCGATAGAGTCTGGCATGAGCGCTCCCTTCATCTACTTCCTCCTCTATCTCCTCCTCCCTACTCTCATTAACCTCCCTCTCACTGCCCTCCTGCTCCTCCGCCTCTACCGCGTGAAGGACAGGCCTGTGAGGGTGCTTGTCGTGCCCTGGGAGAAGATAAGGGAGAGGAGGGACGCTCTCATAGCCGCAGCCTCCCTCGTCACAGTCATAGCTGCCCTCCTCGTGAACGACGTCCTCAGCCTCTTGGGTTACCCTCACGTAGAGCACAGGGGCTTCATACCCTTCGTGGTGGCAGCAGCTAGCTACATAGCAGTCTCCAACCCTCGCGACGTAGTAAACAGGATAGACTGGAGCACGATACTCTTCTTCATAACCCTTTTCGTGACTGCAGAGGGCATATGGAACAGCGGGCTGGTGGAGAGGGTGTTGAGCCTCTTCCTCCCCTCGCCAGAGAGGGGGCTGGAGGGATATGCTTCCATAACGTTCCTCTCCCTCCTCCTGAGCCAGGCGATAAGCAATGTCCCATTTGCAAAGCTCTTCACAGAGTACATGCACCACATAGGCTATGCGCCTACCGACGTGAGGGAGTGGCTCACGCTCGCCATGGCATCTACTATAGCTGGTAACCTCACCCTCCTCGGCGCTGCCTCGAACATCATTATACTCGAGAGGCTTGAGAAGGACTACAAGCAGACCATAGGGTTCCTAGAGTTCGCCCGCGTAGGTCTTGTCGTCACGATACTTAACGTAATGGTTTACACTCCCTTCCTGCTCCTGGTAAGGTAATACGCGGGCTCATTTACAAAAGAGCTTTTAATGGGTAAACCTTTGAATTGGGCAAAACAGCTTTATTAGGGCTCATGAGCTAATTATTAGAGCGAGTCTTGCATGGGGTGAAGCAAAGTGCCAGCATGTTCCCAGAAAGTAAAGGTCAAGACGCCTGGCGGCGTTGAGGTAGAGCTCGTGCCGAAGAAAGTCTGGATGCTGGAGCCAAAGGGCGGGAAGGGAGGCAAAGGGGTCAAGATAGGCCTCTTCCAGGACCCGCAGTCCGGCAAGTACTTCAGGGCAAAGGTTTCCCAGGACTACCCTGAGTGCGCCTAAGCGCCCCTTTTTCCTCTCCAAATATTTTATCCTTTGTTTGCTTGCGGGGGATAGCAAATGTCCAGGGTGGAGAGAGGCAAGGTGGCTGTGGTGGGGGACAGGGAGACGCTGCCCCTCTTCAAGTCGGCAGGCTTCAAGACTGTGGAGGTCCTGAGCCAGTCGCAGGCAGTGGAGGCAGTGAGCAGGCTGAACATGGAGGGGGACGTCTCTCTCATAATAGTCCTGAAGCACGTCCTGAGCGACGAGGCGAGGTTCAAGCAGCAGGTAGCTGGATCCCGCGCGCCCGTGTTCATCCTCCCCACCCTCTTCAGCAAGGGGGAGCAGGTGGACGTGAACAAGATCCTGGCAAAAGCGCTGGGGATGGACTAGGTGCTTTTAAGTCCCTAGCCATTTGAGAGCCCGGTGAGCAGCGTGAGCAAGATCAGCGGCGACCCAGAGAAGCTGGCTAGGGAGGCGGCGAGGGAGGAGCAGGAGAGGTCTGCCAAGATACTTGAGGAGGCATATGAAACCTCCCGGAGGCTCCTTGAGGAGAGCTTCAAGAAGGGCCTTGCAGAGGGGGAGAGGAGGCTAGCAGAGGAGTTCTCGCTGCTGGAGGAGCAGCTGAAGAGCCTCAGGTCTAGGCTCGAGTACGAGATGAGGTCCAAGCTGGCAGAGAGGAGGAACGAGATGGTGGAGGAGGTTATGGAAAGGGCGTTGCAGATGTTCAAGGGCATGAAGAGGGAGGCTTGGTACGAGCAGTTCCTCCGGCGATCTGTGGAGAGGGTGCTGGCAGAGGTGGGGAGGGCAGAGGAGGTGGAGCTGAGGGCTTCGGAGGAGGACCTGGAGCTCGTCAGGAAGATCGCCTCTAGCTATGGAGTGAGGGTCTCGCCAGAGCCCATCAAGATAATTGGTGGCATAGTGGCAGAGGTGAGAGGGGGGGAGCTGAGGCTAGACCTCAGCATAGACCTCTTCCTCTCCCGAAACGACGCAAGGCTGAGGAACTTAGCGTTAAAGGCTCTACTGGAGTAGGGGAGCGTGAGCAGGGATGATTAGGGGGAGGATAGAGAGGATAGCAGGGCCGCTCATCGTAGCTGACGGGATGTCTGGAGCCCAGATGTACGAAATGGTGAGGGTAGGGAAGGAGGGGCTCATAGGCGAGATCACGAGGATCAGGGGAGACAGGGCCTATGTTCAGGTCTACGAGTCCACCAGCGGCCTCTCCCCTGGCGAGCCAGTGGAGGGGACTGGAGGCCCCCTGAGCGTGGAGCTGGGCCCTGGGCTCCTTGGCACAATCTTCGACGGGATCCAGAGGCCCCTGCCAGTGATCAAGAGCGTTCTGGACTCGAAGGTGCCTGGGAGGAGCATGTTCATAGAGAGGGGGATAAAGGTCAGCTCCCTCGACAGGCAGAGGAAGTACCACTTCGTCCCTGCCAGGGAGAGCAAGGTAGAGGTGGGAGCGAGGGTAAGAGGGGGAGACGTGCTCGGCTATGTGCAGGAGACCAGCATAATCAGGCACAGCGTCATGGTGCCGCCCAACGTCAGCGGGACGCTGGTGAGGCTAGCGTCAGAGGGGGACTACTCTGTGGAGGACGCGATAGCGGAGGTGGAGCAGGGAGGGAGGGTGCAGGAGGTGAGGCTATACCACAGGTGGCCAGTGAGGTTCCCCAGACCCTTTGCTAGGAAGCTCGAGCCCAGGGAGGCGCTCATAACAGGCACGAGGATCCTCGACACCCTCTTCCCCATGGTGAAGGGAGGCACTGGAGCTATACCTGGAGGCTTCGGGACTGGGAAGACTGTCACGCTCCACTCCCTTGCGCAGTGGAGCCAAGCGCAGGTGGTGGTCTACATAGGCTGCGGCGAGAGAGGTAACGAGATGACTGAGGTGCTGGAGCGCTTCCCCAAGTACAAGGACCCCTGGTCAGGGAAGCCGCTGATGGACAGGACGATACTCATCGCGAACACTAGCAACATGCCTGTCTCTGCAAGGGAGGCCAGCATATATGTGGGAGTGACGCTGGCAGAGTACTACAGAGACATGGGCTACGACGTGCTGCTAGTGGCGGACTCTACCAGCAGGTGGGCAGAGGCGCTGAGGGAGCTTGGAGGAAGGCTGGAGGAGATGCCTGCAGAGGAGGGATACCCCAGCTACCTTGCCTCTAGGCTGGCAGAGTTCTACGAGAGGGCAGGGAGGGTAGTAGCGCAGGGGAGCCCAGAGAGGCTGGGCAGCGTTACGCTTGTGGGAGCAGTTAGCCCGCCTGGCGGGGACTTCAGCGAGCCCGTAACTAGCCACACCATGAGGTTCATCAGGGTCTTCTGGGCCCTTGACACAAGGCTAGCATACAGCAGACACTATCCTGCGATCAACTGGCTGCTCAGCTACAGCGCTTACGTAGACCTCGTCGCAGACTGGTGGCACAAGAACGTAGACCCTAGCTGGAGGAAGCTGAGGGACGAGGCAATGAACATTCTGCTGAAGGAGGCTGAGCTGCAAGAAATAGTCAGGATCATAGGCACAGAGAGCCTTGGCGAGAGGGACAAGCTGGTGCTAGAGACGGCAAGGCTCCTCAAGGACGGCTTCCTCAAGCAGAACGCATATGATGCAATAGACGCCTTCTCCACGCCGCAGAAGCAGTTCATGCTGCTCAAGATGATCATGAGCCTTCACGCAAGGGCAGACGAGCTGGTAAGGCACGGGATAACAGTGGCTAGGATAAAGGAGGCGCTCGGGAGGCTCTACACTGAGATGGCGAAGGCAAAGTTCACGATAAAGAACGACGAGCTCCATAAGATAGAGGAGCTAGAAAAGGCTGCTCTGGAGTCCCTAGAGGCCCTCAGGGCCGAGATGGCCTAGACCTCCTCCTCTTCGTCTATTGCCAGCAGGTTCCGCCTCTCTGCCGCCCTCACTATCTTCTCTGCAATGTTCCTAGCCTTCACCCTCACCAGCACCACGTCCTTTGCCTCCACCAGCCTTGCAGCCTCTCCGTGCTGGTTGAGTATCTTCTCCACCAGCTCCTTCCCCTCTACCTTTACGGGGATCACGAAGTACCCGTGGGGATCCCGCCGCGAGAGTATATCGGCCAGGGAGCCCCTCTTCAAAGAATACACCAAAGTCTTGAAGGAGAGGCGTTAGAGGATATATGTGTTACCTTTTGTACCCGATCTTCCTCAGGAACTCCCTCCTCTCCCTTATGTGCTCCTCCCCCTCCACCCCCAGCGGCTTGAAGCCATCTGCCACCCCCAGGAGAGCCCGCTGCTCCCCCAGGTCTGCGACTATCACCCTCACAGGGTTAGCAGTGGCAGCCTCAAGAGAGACTACCTCTTGGACCATCTTCAGGTCGTTCAGCACGTTAATCGGCCAGCCTCCTCTCATGTATATGACGAAAGTGTGGCCTGTCCCTATCCTGAGACATGCCTCAATAGCCAGCTTCCTCAGCTCCTCGTCGTTGCCGTCGTGCCTCACCAGCCTCTTGCCAGAGGCCTCGTTCATGCAGAGTCCGAACTTTATGTTCTGGTGAGAGGTTGCCATTACTTCGTACACGTCCTCCACAGTCTTTATGAAGTGGGTCTTCCCTATGATCACGTTTACGCCCTCGGGCAGAGGAACCTCCACTACCTCGAACTTGAGCTCCAAGGAGATCACCGCCATAGCTGCTCCTCGAGGGAATATAAGGTTAGGGGAAAGGGGGTCTTAGTGGTGCAGAGGGTGCTCAGGGCGAGGAAGCTGGAGGAAGTGCTGCTGATGGTGCCAAAGAGGAAGTACGACGCTGTGGTAGCAAGGCTTGCCATGGAGGGAGTATTCCATGTGGAGGAGGCCCCCCGCGAGTTCCCTGGCGGGAGCTCCTACAAGTTCAAGTCGCTCCTCTCCCAAGCTTCGGAGAAGGTCTCGAGGCTCACCTCCTACTTCACTGCCCTTGGCCTCGACCCAGTCACTGAGCCAGGGCTCGAGATAGAGGTCTCTGACTGGGGAGAGGCTTTCCAGCGCTATGTGAACAGGTACTCTGACCTGGATAGGTTCTTCGAGGAGGGAGTGGGGCGTCTCACAGGCGCTAGGTCCAGGGCGCAGGAGCTGGAGAAGCTCCTCCAGGTCCTGGAGCCTGTGAAGGAGATCGATGTGGACCTCAGGGCCCTCACGGAGGGCCTCAGGCTCCAGTTAGCAGTGGGGGTAGCCCTCCCCTCCCAAGAAAAGGAGTTGTTGGAGCTGGCTGCGTCTCAAAATGCCCTCATTGCTCTGGAGCAGAGGGACAAGGTCTTGCTGGTCGCTGTGGCTGCGAGGAGCGAGCAGATGAGATCTCTCGTCACCGCCATGCTCAGGAAGGGAGTCTCCCTCCTGTCTATCCCCAGAGAGCTGCCTGGCAAACCCTCTGAGGCCTATGCCCTCGTCACAGAGAAGCTAGCTCAGCTGATGGAGGAGATAGAGAGGCTGCGCAGGGAGCTGTTGGGCAGGAAGGACGAGCTGAGGTTCTACTACACTTACATGGTCGCCTACAGGGAGATATTCAAGATACTCGCTAGCACTCACGAGACTGCCACTACAGCTGTGATGAGGGGTTTCGTGGACAAGGAGGAGGTGGGGAGGCTTGAGCGGGCTTTGGAGGAGGAGACAGGGGGAGCTCATGGCCTCGTGAGGCTGGGGACAGTAAAGGGAGACTCGATGGTAACGAAGCTCGCCTTGCCCTCCTGGATCAGGCCCTTCCACAACATAGTGAGGCTCTACAGCGAGCCTTCCCCCACGGAGGTGGTGCCCACCTTCTTCCTCGCCATAACCTTCCCCATAGCCTTTGCCCTCATGTTCCCCGATGCTGGTCACGGCCTCCTGCTCCTCCTCTTCGCCCAGCTCTACCTGAAGAGGAGGAGCCCAGACTGGGCCTTCGTGATATCTGTGCTGGGCTTTGCATCGATCGTCTCTGGCCTCATGGCTGGGGAGCTCTTCGGCCCCCTGCCCGCTGAGCTGGTCCACCTCCCCTCCATCTGGAAGGCCTTGGGCCTAAAGACCCCCCCGCTGGCCCTCCCCACATATGCAGTGGAGCACGGCCTGGCTGAGCTGGTGGAGGAGCTACTCCTCCGCTCTGTGACCATAAGCCTCTGGGTAGCAGCGTTCATGCTAACCTTCGGGAGTCTGCTCGGGATCGTTAACGCGTACATAAGAGGGGACCCTGAGGAGCTATTGGCCCTTCGCGTCCCTAGGTTCCTCTTCCTCCTCTCCGTCACCTCCCCCTTCCTCATAACGTTCGACGCCAGGATAGCTGGGGCTGTCCTAGGCGAGGCCCTGTTCCAGCAGGGCGGGGATGACCTGCTGAGCAGAACCGTCTTCTTCGGCGCCCTGGCCTCCTTCCTCTGGCTCCTGCTTGGCGAGCCTGCAGCTCAGGCGATCCACGGCCACAGCCCCCTCTCGGGCCTGGGCAAGGGGGCCATGGAGGCTTTCGAGGCCTTGCTGATGGCTCTCGGCAACATCCCGAGCTTCCTCAGGATCATGGCCCTCTCGCTTGCCCACGCCAGCCTAATGCTTGCCTTTGCAGTCATATTCAAGACCCTTGCCGCAGCAGGCATCATAGGCTTCCTGCTCGGGATATTGGTGTACATCGTTGGCAACCTGCTCGTGACGGGCCTGGAGGGGATCTTGGTCTTCGCGCAGAGCATGAGGCTCCACTTCTACGAGTGGTTCAGCAAGTTCTACTCTGGCGGCGGCGTGCCCTTCACGCCGATTTCAGTCCCCAACGTGAGGATCGTGATAAGCAAGGGCTAGCTGGAGAGCCAGTTCATGATCTTGTGGTAGAGGGAGCAGTAGTCCTCCCTCGACTTAATCCTGCTAGTCCAGCTGCCGCCCAGCTTAACCCTCGCGAGGGCCCCCAATATCCAGGCCTCCACCTTGTTGAGGGGAGCGGGCACTACCACGCTGCTGGGCTCAGAGAAGGGCTCCTCTGCGAGCGCTAGACTGTAGAGGTTGTCGTAAACCCTGATCCTAGCTCCCAGCGTGCCTGCCCTCTCCACCACCACTGCCGGGAGCTGCATAAGGGAGCCCTCGTAGCCCAGCTCCCTCTCCATTACCGTTTCAGCCTCTAGCACTATCTGAGCTGCCGTAGCTGGGGAGAGCTGTTCCCCCTCCTCGCTTATGTCCATGAGGAGCAGGGTGTGGAGGTCCACGCAGAGGTCCCCGTAAATGTAGCCCACTATGCTGTAGGGCCTGAAGCCCTTCCAAGGCCCTGGAACTGTCGCAGTCCTCCCGAAGCGGTAGTACTGGAGGCCGCTGAAGACCTTTGTTGCGCAGACTCCTGATACGCCAGGAATGTATGCGAACTCCACTTCCTTCTCGGCAGCCTCAGCCAGGAGGGCCTGGTGAGCGGTGGCCATTAGAGGATCGCCCACAGTGAGTACCACCACCCTCCTGCTCTTAGCCTCCTCCACTATCCTCCAGGAGCCCTCCTCGAGCATGCTCCTGGTGGCGCGAACTACCTTGCCCCCATACCTCTCTAGAGCAGCTGCTATCCAGCTGGAGGAGGGCATGGTGTAGGTCTCCAGGTAGATCACGTCGGCCTTCTCCAGCTCCTCCTCGAGCTCCCTCGTGGCGCCCTTCTCGGAGAGACCATGACCTGCGAGCACCAGCACTGCCCTTAACCCTACCTAGGGCTCTCAGCCTGCGCTAGCCAAAAGCTCTATGCAGGGGCTTCCTCAGGTCACGAGCAAGATCCCCGAGTAGGAGGTCTTGCGAACCCAGGGCAGCGAGGAGGGCACTTTGAACATATGAAAAGGCCTGCTGCAAAGGGCGGGCAGAATCGAAAGGCCCGGCGCCAGGCCTGCCCCTGTGCTCGAGGCGTGGTGCTCCTGACCTTTGGGGCACTGGACCTCTAGCTCACAAGGAGGGCCACAGGAGGAGTGCTGAGGTAGTCTAGCTCTCAAGAAAGCTTCATAGCCCACCCCTGTTGGAGAGCATTGGCTGTAGCGCCCAGGAAGGCGAAGGGAGGAAACGAAGAGCAGATAGAGGTCAGTCTCATGGAAAGGAGGGATACCTCTCCCCCGAGAGGAGAATGAAAGCTAGCTGACGCTCCCACTCGCAAGGGCTGCGTTCAGGTTGCCACGCTCGAGCTCCCTAATTATGGCCTCGTACTCTCCCTCGTCCCTCGGGTCCTTGAAGGCGATCTCCCCCCTCTTGATCCTGTCCTCTAGCTCCTTCATTAGCGTCTCCACGTCTGCCCTCAGGTACTTTACGCGCTGGACGATCACTATTTCGACGATGTTCCTATACAATAGCTTTGTTTTCTGGTAATCGTTAGCTCTTGCAGCAAAGTACCTCACGCCCTCTAGATCCCAGATCCCGACGCCCCCCTCTGCCAAGCCAAGCACCACTACCCCGCCCCTCCACTCGTTCTTCACCACCATCTCTATTACCTTGTACGTAGCCACGTCGACCCTCGTCGCGCCGCTGAGGGGTATGTAGGTCGCATTGTACCACTCTTGACTCGTGTCCTGACCGATAGCCAGAGCCCTCCCCTTCCCCTGCGCGTTCCAGTCTATGACTGCGTCGAACATGCCAAAGTGAGTTTTACCAGCCACGCCGTAGAGCACTTTTGTGCCCTCGGCGAGCAGCGCCTCGGCAGCCCTCCTCCCTGCAGCAGGGTCGTCGAACTTGTTAGCGTAGACCCAGGCGAACTCCACCTTGGTGCCCGTCTTCGCCTCGAAGTACTTCGCGCCGAAGAGGTAGCCTATGTGGAAGCGCCAGAGGGGCGGAGTGCTCGTGCCCGCCACTGCGCCCACCTTGACCGGGCCGCCTGCCTCCGTTGCCAGTTCCCTAGCCATGCCAGCTGCAGCTATTCCCACGAGGGCTGCCCCCTCCTGCTCTCTGAAGAGCACCTCCAGCACGTTCGCCCTCTGCTTGCCTGTGGAGGCAGCAATCAGGGCAAACTTCTGCTGGGGATACTTGTCAGCTACCTTGTCGAGCGCGTCCCTCCAGAGGGGGCCCACGAGGATGAGGAGCTCGTACTCTCTTTTCTTGCTGAACTCCTCCAGGACGAAGGGGAAAACCTCCAAGTCCACCGGCGTTACGATGCTGACCTTCACCCCGAACCTTTTGGCAGCCCTGTCAGCTCCCAGAACAGCCATCTCGTTGAAGCTGAGGTCCTCCCTGCCGACAAAGTCGAGGACGACTGCTACTTTGACCTCTGGGGGGAAGAGAGTTCTATACGCAAGGAAACCACCTGCGAGGAGCGCTATCACGATGATGGCTCCGAGAACAGCTCGCGAGAAGGGTAGCCTCGAGCTCATGGAATCACCTGCTCTACCCTTCGTGCTAGTCCTAAAAATAGTTCTACTGGTCCTTCGGGACAATGCTTTGAATAGCCAGGTTAGGAACGACGACCTGGGGCTCTCCTGGCTTCCCCCTCGCGTGCGACATATTAGCGTTTTCCAGAACCGAGAGGGGGCCTCCCAGCGTTGAAGCTCGTGGTGTTCAGGAGATCGAGGGGGAGGGCTCTCAGGATCGTTGTAGGCACATACGTGGAGGTAAGGGTGCCCCGTCGCCTGAGCCTCAGGGAGGCGAGGAAGGCGACGAGGAGGCTCCTCCCCTACCTCATTAGGGAGGTGAGGAAGAGAAGGGCAGTTCACAGGAAGGCACTGAGGCTCCCCACAGAGAGCAGAAGCGCAGGGGAGCTCCGCTCCCAGTTCTCAGAGCTCCTCTCCGGCGCTCTGGCAGGTCTGCAGATCGGGGATGTAAGGGTAACAGTGAGCGAGAGGCTCAGGTTTGCTTGGGCATATGCTGATGTGAGGAGGAGAGAGGTGAGGGTGAGCATGCTCTGCAGGGTCCTCCCGCAGGAGCTGCTCTGGTACCTAGCTGTTCACGAGGCCTGCCACTTCCTCTCCCCCAGGCACGACGGCGCTTTCTGGCAGTGCGTGAAGAGGATCTGTCCAGGCTACAGGGAGGCAGAAGAACTGCTAAAGCTGTACTCTATTAGGGTCAGGAGGGGCGGAGAGGGGCTGTGGACGCCCTCGAGGAGCTGAGGGGAAGGAAGGTAGTGGTGGCAGGCGTAGGAGGAGGGGGAGACGCGCTGGGAGCGCTCGCCTTCTACCTCAAGCTGAAGGCGATCGGAGCAGAGCCCCTCCTCGCAAGCGTCGTCTGGGAGAGGTTCGTCCTAGACCCCTTCCCTGGACCTATACCCTTAGAGCAGCTGAGGAACGCTGAGGTCCTCTCCCGCGCTAGCGCCCTCGTGACAAAGGACT
This sequence comes from Acidilobaceae archaeon, assembly GCA_039630105.1. Classification (GTDB taxonomy): domain Archaea; phylum Thermoproteota; class Thermoprotei_A; order Sulfolobales; family Acidilobaceae; genus DSZV01. The sequence goes on along the minus strand of JBCNVO010000043.1, from coordinate 15,521 downwards.
CCTACGTAGATAGGTTCGGCTACCAGATCAGGCCTCAGGTAGTCCTTGCAGCCCAGGTGCTGGGGGAGAGGGCTGTGTTCCTCGATCTCAGCAAGGGCGACGAGGGTTTGCGCGAGGCCTTCGACTCCCTGGCTGGCCTTGGCGCAGAGTTCGTCCTGGGCGTGGACGTGGGGGGAGACGCTGTGGCCAGGGGCTGCGAGGACGAGCTCTGGAGCCCCCTGGCAGATGCGGTCAGCCTCAGCGCCCTCCGCCACTCCTCCCTCCCCTCTGCACTGGTCGTGCTCTCCCCTGGCGCCGACGGGGAGCTGCCGCCTAAGGCTGTCCTCGAGCGGCTGAGCAGGATAGCAAGGAGGGGAGGGCTCATAGGGACTTATGGGCTGAGCAGGAGGGAGCACAGGGCCCTCAGGCCTTACCTTGAGGCCTTCGTGAGCGAGGCCTCAAAGATCCCCTTTGAGGCCTTCTCTGGGGCTTGGGGGGAGAAGAGGATCAGGGGAGGGACGAGGAGCGTGGAGCTGACTCCTCTCTCCACTACAGCCTTCGCAGTGGACACTGTTATCGCTTACGAGGAGAACGAGCTGGCCAAGATGGTGAGGGGGACGAGGAAGATCTCGGAGGCAAGGGAGAGGCTTAACAGGAGGTGTGTCTACACGGAGCTCGACCTGGAGGAGGATCTTTTCCACGCGAAGCAGAGCGAGAGCCCGATCTCGCTCCAGCAGCTCAGGAGCGAGGGGAGGAGGAGGCTCCTCCTCTCTGGCTGCTCCCCTCTCCTCTGCTAGACGCTCTCCTCTATCTTCTTCTTGCTCGTGTACTCCCCTATGGACTCCTCTAGGATCTCAAGCCTCTCTATGATGTAGGAGAGGGTCTCCTCCAGCTCCCTTATCTTCCCCTCCAGGTAGGTGCCCTTTAGCTTCAGCTCCCTCTCCACCTTGTCCACCTTCTTTGAGAGCGCGTGGGCAGCGCCGCCCTCCTCCCCAGGCCCCTTCTCCAGCCCCATCTTAATGTAGAGCTTTATGAGGTCAGTGACCTGTATCCCCATCTCGCTTGCCCTCGTCCTGAGCTCCTCGTAGGTCTTGTCTGGTATGGCTAAGTGTACTGTGGGCACGTGTAGTCTCCTATGAAGAGTAGTACAAGGAGAGTTTTTATATCTTAGTCTTTGTGTATTTCTCTTCATAGAGAAATACTGGAGTACAAGGACCTCCAAGCGTTTTACCCATAGAGTTCTCCAGATAGAGTGAGGAGAGATGAGAGTAGTCAGCTTCAAGGCAGAGGACGAGCTCCTGGAGATGTTGGAGGAGCTCTCCAGGAGGAAGAACATGGCAAAGAGCGAGATCATAAGGAGAGCTCTGAGGAACTACATATCCAAGACTGTGGAGGCAGAGAGGCCGGTGGAGACCAAGAGGATGAGAATCATAACATGAGTGCATGTATGTATTTTATAAATTTTAGGAAATCTCATAGGAGCAGGGGGAACCTTGGCTGATTACGTGATAGTGGGAGCTGGCGTCGTGGGGCTCTCCACAGCCTTCCACCTGAAGGCCCAGTCGCCAGACTCTGAGGTGCTCGTCCTCGACAGGCACATGGGGCCAGGGGCGGGGGACAGCGCCAGGAGCGTGGCAGCGATCCGTGCCTTCTTCACCAATAGGGTCAACCTCATGCTGGCCAATTCGAGCATTGAGTACTACAAGCACGTTCACGACAGGACTTTCGACCTTGGAATGAGGCTGGTGGGCTACCTCTTCCTCGCCGACAAGAAGCTCTACGAGCCCCTCAAGGAGGGGCTGAGGGAGGCTGAGAGGATGGGCCTGGAGTACAGGCTCCTCGATCCTGGCTTCCTGGCAGAGGCTCTGAATATGAACGTCAAGGTGGAGGGGAGCGAGGAGTCCTCCCTCGTGGGGGTGGGGGACATAGAGGCTGGGGTGCTCGTGCCAAGGGCAGGAATAATCAGGGCAGAGAGGGTGGTTGAGTACTACTATAGAGCTGCCCAGGCAGTGGGGGTCAGATTCTCATTCGGGAGCGAGGTAAGAGATCTGCTCGTACACCCCAGGAGGCCCTTGGGCATAGAGGGCGAGCCCTTCCCCTGGCAGGAGGCGAGGGTGGGCGGCGTCAGGCTAGCGGGCGGGGAGGAGGTGGAGGCTAGGAAGAAGGTGATAGTGGCAGGGGGCTCCTGGACGTGGAGGCTCACCACCAAGATCGGCATAGAGAGCTTCACTAGGCCCAAGAGGAGGCAGGTCTTTGCTGTGAAGGCAGCAGACGGGCTGGGGAGGACGCTGAGGGCAAAGCACCTGAACCCCCACGGCATCTCCCCCTTCATGATCCTGCCGCGCAAGGTCTACATGAGGCCTGTGCCAGAGGAGGAGTCTTTCTGGATAGGGATGAGCGACGAGCTTGGGAGGCCCTACGAGTTCTCCGAAGATCCTGACCCAAAGGCAGATGTGGACTTCTATGTGAAGGGGATCCTGCCTGTAGCCTCCCTCTACTTCCCCCAGCTCCAAGAGAGGTACCCGCAGGCCTCCTGGGCAGGCTACTACGACCTCAGCCCAGACAAGCTCCCTATCATATACGAGCCTTACGAGAGCGACCTCATAGTCTCCTGCGGCACGAGCGGGAGCGGGATAATGAAGGCAGACGCGATAGGAAGGATCACGGCAGCCCTCGCGCTTGGGCAGGAGGAAGGGGAGCTCTTCACTGGAGAGAGGTTAAGGGTGGACGCGCTCGGGTTAAGAAACAGGGTGAGCGGGGCAGAGAAGCTAGTCCTGTAGCAGCTTCTCCCTTGGTATCACAGGCGGCTCTTTCTCCACAGCCCCGAGGTCCACTCCCTCTATCGTCTTTGCCTCTGGCGGCAGAGGCCACCTCTCTGCAGAGACCTTCATGGGCTCCACGTTCTTAGCAGTCCTCTTCCTGAAGAGGCGGAGGTTGTACTTCAGGAGGGCCTTCCTGAGCCTCTGGATAGCTCCTGCAGGATCTACCACTTTGGGGCAGACGTGGCTGCAGGAGGCAGCGAAGTGGCACCTGTAGGCACTTCCATCCCTCTCCAGCTCCTCCAGCCTCAGCCTCCAGCCCTCATCCCTGCTGTCGGCAATGTACCTGTAGGCATAGGCAAGGGCCTGGGGGCCGAGGAACTTGGGGTTAGAGGCGTAGACTGGGCAGGCTGCGTCGCAGAGGCCGCAGGAGATGCAGAGGGTGTACTCGTAGTACTGCTCCAGCTCCTCAGGTCTCTGCTCGTACTCTAGCTCTGGGTGCTCCCTCTCCCACCTGTCCAGCCTGATGAGGTAAGGCCTCACCCTCCTGTGCTTCTCGAAGAACTCTGTGAAGTCTGTGGTCAGGTCTCTCAGCACAGGGAAGTTGTAGAGGGGCTCCACTGTCACCTCAGGCCTCTCTGGCCTTGCCTTCTCCGAGATCTGGGTCTGGCAGGAGAGCCTTGGCTCCCCGTTCACCACGACGCCACAGCTCCCGCAGATGCCCATGCGGCAACTGTAGCGGAAGACCAGCGTGTGGTCCACCTCTGCCTTGATCTTCAGGAGCGCGTCCAGGACTGTCATGCCCCTGTACGTCTTGACCTCGTAGGTCTGCCACCAACTCTCGCCCTTCTCAGGGTGGAACCTCTTCACGCGCACCTTCACGACCTCAGGAGGCCTCCTGGTCACTGCCTTGAGGTCCACTGGCACCTCGATCACCTCAAGGGGGCACCACTGCTATGATAGTGTGGATCCCGAAGGCTGAAAGCACCACTGCTGCGATCACTGCTGCCGCGTTCACAGCCAGGCTCCAGCTCTTGCTCGTGTTCCACTCGAGCAGGATTGTCCTGATCCCGTTTATCCCGTGCAGTATGGTTGCCACCAGCAGGAGCGAGAGGAGGAGCCAGTTCCCGCTGATCTCCCGGTACAAGACCTCTGGCATGAGGGTCGCTGGGAAGTCCTCCACCCCGTATATGGGCGGGAACCGGAGGGCCATGTGCCAAGAGACTATGAAGACGAGTAGCACTGCAGTCGCGTACTGGACAAGAGCAGAGATGCCTGCCCTCATGGCTCTCACCAGAGGAACATCACGTAACCAATGGCAGCCCATATAATGATCCAGAGGGCGAAGACGGCGTATATGGCCTTCCTCTGGAACCCCTTGAGGGAGGGAGCTATGTATGGGGGCTTTGGCTTCTCCGGCTTCCCTATCCAGAGCGCGAGGGTTTCTACGAGGAGCAGCCTTATTCCGTTGAGGCCGTGGTACACTGCAGCGCCCATGGCTATGAAGAAGGCGAGAGATATGGGGTTAATGCCCCTCAGGTGTTCCACCTCCACTGCAACCCAGCTCTCCCAACCGTTCCTAGCTAGGGAGTTGGTGGATATTATGTGGGCGAAGATGAAGCCCACGAGGACGAGGCCAGTGAGCCGGTGGAGGGCGAAGGCGATCCTCTCTGGGTTGTTCGTCAAAGTAGCCCCCATGAGCCTGAAGCTGGCCCAGAGACCTAGCCTGTTCTCCAAGACTCTCTTCATCAGTACCTCCTCTCCGTGGGCTTCCAGGTGTCTATCCTGACAGGCTCGTAGATCAGCCTTATGTCCCTCTCGCCGTAGCGAGTAGCCAGAGTGTGCTTCAGCCACTCCCTGTCATCCCTTCCCCTGAAGTCCACCCTGTAGTGAGCCCCTCTGCTCTCTGACCTCGCTATTCCGCTCCTTGCTATGACCTTGCCCACCTCTATCATGTTCAGTGTCTCGAGAGCCAGGAACAGGTCTGTGTTGTAGACCTTCGACTTGTCCTCCACGTAGGCTTCCCTCCACATGAGCTCCTCCAGCTTCTCTATCTTCAGCGCCCCATCCCTCATGCCGTCCCCTTCCCTGAACACGTAGAACTGGGCGTTCATGGTCTCCTGGAGCTCCCTCCTGAGCTGGTAGGTGGGGGTTCCCCTCTCCTTCCTCACGAGGTGATAGACCCAGCTCTCCTCCCTCTCTACCCTCTCCCTGCCTGGCCCCTTCGCCTCCTTCACGCGAAGCGCGTACTCTGCTGCCAGCTCCCCTGCTATCCTTCCAGAGACGAGGCACTCTGTGGTGCTGTTGCTCCCGAGCCTGTTAGCTCCATGAATGCTCGCAGCTGCAGCCTCCCCTACGACGAAGAGACCCCTCACCCACTTCCCCTCTGCGTTGAGCGCCCTGTAGTAAGCGTCCGTGTGGATCCCTCCCATGGTGTAGTGTGCCACAGGCCTGATAGGTATGGGCTCCTCCACAGGGTCAACCCCTGCGTGTTTCATTGCCAGCTCCCTAATTGCGGGGAGCCTCTCGTTTATCTTCTCCTCCCCCAGGTGGGTGAGGTCTAGGTGGACGTACTCGTACCCAGAGACCTCGTCCACGAACCCTCTGCCTTCCCTGATCTCTGTCATAATGGAGCGAGAAACTATGTCCCTGGGCGCCAGCTCCATCTTCTGGGGCGCGTACTTAGCCATGAACCTCTCCCCCTTGTTGTTCTTCAGGTAGCCTCCCTCCCCCCTCGCTGCCTCTGTGATCAGGATTCCGCTTGGCACGAGGCCTGTGGGGTGGAACTGAATGAACTCCATGTCCTTGAGCGGCAGGCCAGCCCTCAGCGCCATGGCAAGTCCATCGCCTGTTACAGTGTGGGCATAGGTCGTGAAGCTGTAGAGTCTGCCAGCCCCTCCCGTAGCGAGCACTGCCGCCTTTGACTTGAATAGGTAGACCTCGCCGTCCCTGGGATTTATGGCAAAGAGCCCCCTGAACTCGTTGTCCTCCACGTGTATGTTAGTCACGAACCACTCGTCGTACCTCTCCCACCCGTCGTACTCCAGGAGCTTGTTGTAGAGGGTCTGCATCTCGTAGAAGCCTGTCTTGTCTGCTGCAAACAGGGTCCTGTTGTAGGTGTGCCCGCCAAAAGCTCTCTGCGCAAGCCTCCCGTCGGGCCTCCTGCTCCAGGGCATCCCCCAGTGTTCGAGAAGCCTCATCTCCTCTGGCGCCAGCTTCACGAAGAGCCAAACTACATCTTGATCAGCTAGGAAGTCGGAGCCCTTAATGGTGTCCCACGCGTGGAGGGCTAGGCTGTCCCCCTCCTCCCGATATATGACTGCAGCAGTGCCTCCCTCTGCAGAGACGCTGTGGCTCCTCATGAGTTGGACCTTGCTTATGAGTCCTACGTTCAGCTTCTCCCCGTACCTCCTCTTTATCTCCACCGCAGTTCTGAGCCCTGCAATGCCTGAGCCCACTATAACTATGTCATGCTCAATGACGTTGAGCCTCACATATTACACCAATTTAGGGTGGGGGAGGGGTATTAAAATATATTATTACATATCAAATCACGCCTTCCCTGCGCCGTAACGCAGGGCCTCCCCTATGTACCTCTGGGAGAGGACGAAGAGCAAGATGACAGGAAGGGAGAAGAGTATGGTCCTTGCCGCGAAGTCCCCCCAAGCTATAGTTTGCCCCATTGCAGTCCTGTAAATGTAGGCTGCAAGAGTGGGCACCTTGAGGAAGTCCGAAACGATGAACTCCCCCCACGCCCCCATGAAGGCGAACACTGCGATCACTGTGATAGCAGGGCGGGAGGCGGGGAGGACGACCTTGAATATTATGTCTCCCCACGAAGCGCCGTCGACGAAGGCTGCCTCGTCCAGCTCGCGGGGGAGGGAGTCGAAGTAGCTCTTGATCAGCCAGGTCTGGAAGGGGACTGCAGAGGCAGTGTAGACGAGGGCGAGCACGATGGGGTTGCCCACCACTGGCAGGCCAAGGGAGTCGAGCCTCAGGAGGAGCACGTAGAGGGCGATGAGGGCAGCGACGCCGAAGCCTCCGCCCACCTGGCTCAGGATGAGGTAGGAGATCAGGATGGCATCTTTCCCCCTGAACTGGAAGCGGGAGAAGACGTAGGCAGCAGGCGTGATGACGAGCACAGAGAACGTTATGTTCGCCAAAGCTACGAGCAGGCTAGTGCTTAGACCTATGAGGAAGTCGCGGTCCCTGAGGGTGGTAATGTACCTCTCAAGCGTCAACCCCTGCGCGAGGGTGTCCAAGGTAACAGTCAGCGCCTGGCCCACAGCTAAGGAGGCTATCAGCACGTAGGCTACAGGGTAGAGCAGCGCTAAAGTGATCAGCAGGGCTGTCACAGTTAGGAAGAGCCTCGCTATCAGGGCTAGGGCTGGGGCGCTGGGCCTAAGCAACCCTCCCACCCCTCTTGTACACCAGGTAGTACCAAGCCAGGGCGTACAGCAGGAGGATCAGGACTACCACGAGGAAGGCTGCTGCAGAGAGGCCGTAGTCCTGCTCCCTCCAGGCCCTGTTGTAGCCGTACAGGACCATCATCTCGTTAGCATATGCTGTCACCTCCCTCAGGCCTGGGACGTTCACCAGTTTTGCGGGGCCGCCCTCGTTGATGAGGAGGGGTATCATGAAGGCCTGGAGCGATGCGCCAGAGGTCAGAACAGCAGCGAAGGCGAGGGGCCTCCTTATAAGGGGCAGGACTACGTCCCTGAAGGTCCTCACAGCGCTTGCCCCGTCCACCTTGGCTGCCTCGAGCAGCTCCTTTGGGATCCCAGCAATGGCTGCTATGGTGACAGTCATAACGAACGGGTAGGCGAGCCAGACCTCCACCAGGTTGTAGAGGGCGAAGGCGTGCCACTCGTTCACGTATATGTCCACCCTCACTCCAGCCAGCTCAGTGAGAGAGGAGAGCTGGCCCCTCTCTGGCACGAAGAGTATCCGCCAGGTGGTCACAGAAAGGAGCACTGGGAGGGCCCATGGGAGGAGCAGGAGAGCCCTCATGAACCTCCTCCCCACCAGCGCTTCAGAGGTGAAGAGCCAGGCGAGGAGGACGCCGAAGGCTATCTTGAGGGGGACGCTGGTCAGCACGAAGAGGAGGGTCTTCAGGAGGGAGTAGGGGAAGCGCGAGTCCCCGAAGAGCTTCCTGAAGTTCTGGAGCCCGACGAAGTGGAGCCTCAGCTCCTCTATCTGCCTCTCCAGCTCTGCCAGGGCAGAGGCCCTGAAGGACTGGTAGTCGATCTCGACAGCTCTGAGCAGTCGCTCTGCCTCCTCCAGCTGCGCGCTGGCCTCCTCAACTCCTGGCACCACCTCCCTCCTCAGCCTCTCCATGTCCCTCTCGTCCAGCACCAGCTTCACGAGAGCTATTGCCTCCACTACGCTCCAGACGCGGTAGTCCAGGGTCCTCGTTGCAGAGTCCAGGGAGTCCCTCACCTTGGGCTCCAGGTAGAGGGGAGTCTCCCTTGACAAGACTATGTCCTTTGCTGCCAGCACCTTGCTGTCCACGCCCTTCTTCGCCTCGAGGAGAGAGTCAACAGTGACCCTCCTGCTCTCTATCTCCTCCTTGAGCTTCCCCAGCTCAGCCCTCGCCTCCCCCAGTAGGCCAGCCGCCCTGTTCGCTGCTGAGATTACCCTCTGCCGATCCTCGAGGGCCCTCGCGATCTCCTCCCTCTCCCTCTCCAGTTCTGCCAACCTAGGGCCTGGCGCCACGTTCTTCGCATCTGCGTCAGTGAAGGCCACGTAGACGGAAAAAGCTATGGGGAAAATGGAGAGCGAGAGGTAGAGAATGACGCTCAGGGCTCCTAGAAAAAGCGCCACTCTCAGTGGGTAGAGGAGGCTCTCCCTGCTCATTACCCTGTTACCTTCCTCTGCGCCTCGTCGAGCAGAGGCTTCACCTGCCTCACTGCCTCCTCCTTCCCCTTTTCGTTGTAATTCGTTATCATGCTGGAGACAGCCTCTCCTATGGGTCCCCAGACCTTTGCCATCTTCATCGACTTGGGCATGAGGGCTCCGTTAGCTACAGCGTTCGATATGCCTACCACCACTGGGTACTTGTCCACGTTCTTCCTCACGAAGTCCAGCATACTCAGCTTCACTGGCACGAAGCCAGCGTCGTCGACTAGCACCTTCAGGGCCTCGTCGTTCAGGGTGAACCAGAGCACGAAGAGGAGGCTGGCGTATAGCCTCTCCTTGCTACTCTCAGCTGCCTTGGTCACCCACATGAGCTTCACGCCAGAGAAGGGCCTGGGGACCTTACCCTCTATCTCAGGGAAGGGGCCCACGAGGAAGTTCTTGACCTTCTCCCTTATCCTGGGGATGTTCCAGGGCCCTGTGACTATACAGGGCGCCCTCCCCTCCTCGAAGAGGGAGAGCTGCGCCTCGTGCCCTAGGTCCCCAGTGAACATGTAGGGGAAGATGCGGGAGAGAAGGAAGGAGAAGCCCTCTACTGTGCCTGGGCTGTTCAAGCCCACCGCATCTCTGTCCTCGTCGTAGTAGAAACCGCCGAAGGCGGTGACGAGCGGGTAGACGTGGTATGGGTCTATCTGCCAGGCAAGCCCATAGCTCCTCCTCTCCGGCTTGTGGTGCCTAGCCATGATCTCCTCCAGCTGCGAGAACCTCTGGGGGAGCGCTCCCCCAGTGAGGTCTGCGTTGCACACTAGGACAATGCTCTCTGCAGCCCACGGGAGGCCGTAGAGCTCCAGCTTGTAAACACCTGCGCTGTAGGCGTAGGAGGCGTACTGAGTCCTCAGGTCCTCCAAGGTCTCCTTCGGCAGCGCCTTCGAGAGGCTCACCAGGAAGCCTCCCTCTGCCAGCTCCCCTGTCCAGTCGTGAGCCCAGGTGAAGACGTGGGCAGTGTTCTCCGTGTCTCCAGCGATTATGCCTGCCTTGACTGCCTCCTTCATGTTAGCCACAGTGCCCCTGTAGTTCACCTTTATCCCAGGGTACTCCTTCGCGAACTGGGAGACCAGAGCGTTGAAAGTTGCTACCTCGAAGGGCATGAAGGAGGTCCAGAGGTTTATGGCGACGCTCACCTCCCCCTTCTTCGCCCTCTCTGCAAAGGCCTTCAGCTCTGCTGGCACTCTGAGCTGCGTAGTCCCTATCTGTAACGTTTCCAGCGCTTCAGGGGGAGGCGTTGCAGTGGGCGTAGGCCTGGTCTCCTCAGGTAGGACGTAAGGTAGCAAGGCGCCTGCCAAGACTAGGACTAAGAACAAGGCCACGAGTGGGAGGACCACCTTGAAAACGGGGCTATCTCTGCTCATTACTCTCAACGAGGGCACCTTTCCTTTGTGTTCTGCGAGATCTTAAATAAGGGAATTACTTGAGGAGCTTGCCAGTGGCCTTATCGTAGAACAGGATTTCCCTGAAGGAGAGGAGGACCTCCTCCCCAACCCTTATATCCCTCCTCGTCCTCACCCTCAAGACCTCCTCCCCTACTGCTATCGTTGCAATGTTCTCGCTGCCAAGAGGCTCGGTGAGCACTATCTTCCCCCTCAGCTCCCCCTCCCCCACAGCCACCTCCTCTGGCCTGACGGCTATCACCAGCTCCCTCGCTCCCATTCCCCTCAGTTCTCCTGCCAAGCTCTGCTCCAGCTCTATGACAAATCCCTTACAGGAGAGCAGCGAGTCCTCGAGACGGCACTCGAGAAGGTTTGCAGGCGGGGAGCCAAGGAAGCCTGCTACGAAGGGATCGGCAGGCCTCTTGTAGAGCTCCTCAGCCGTGCCCACCTGCCTCACCCTCCCCTCGCTCATGACTGCGACCCTGTCGGCAAGGCTCATGGCTTCAGCCTGGTCGTGAGTCACGTATATTGTCGTCACTCCCAGCTTCCGCTGCATGGCCTTCAGCTCCCACCTCATCTGGAGCCTGAGCTTTGCGTCCAGGTTGCTGAGGGGCTCGTCGAGGAGCCACACCTTTGGCCTCCTCACGAGAGCTCTTGCTAAAGCAACTCTCTGCTGCTGCCCACCGCTGAGCTCCCTAGGGTACCTCTCGAGGAGCCCCTCTATCCCAAGCATCTCAGCGACCTCCTTCACCCTCCTCCTCGTCTCCTCCTCCCTCTCGCCCTTTGCCCGCAGCGGGAAGGCTATGTTGTCGTATACCCTCATGTGGGGGTAGAGGGCGTAGTTCTGGAAGACCATAGCCACGTCCCTGTCCCGCGGGTGGAGGTTGTTCACGAGCCTCCCCTCTATGTAGATCTCCGCTTTGTCGGGCACCTCAAGGCCCGCAATGAGCCTCAGGACTGTGGTCTTGCCGCAGCCGCTTGGCCCCAGGACCACGAAGAACTCGCCCGACCTGACAGAGAGGGTGACGTCCTCCACAGCTCTCGTCCTCCCATACCTCTTGCTCACGTTGAGAAGCTCTACCCCTGCCATAATGCCCCTCCTGTTGAGGAAAACTGGGGACCTAAAAAAGGGGAGCTATCTGCGCCTGAGCAAGAAGGCGACAGCTAGGGCTCCCACAGCTAAACCTAGCAGCGAGGAGAGCAGGAGCGAAGTCCAGTCGGTCTCCCTCACCACTTCTGTCACCACCTGGGTCTGGGCAGGGGGCTGGGCTGGAGCCTGCTCGCCCTTGCCCACACCACTCACTACTGCAGGCTTTACCTCCCTCGTCTCCCTCTTCACCACGTAGGAGCTCAGCATCTTGTACTGCGCCTCGGCGTTCTCTGCGAGCAGGTCCATGACTCTGGGCGCGACGTTGAAGAGGACTGCCGGGGCGTGCTTTGCGCCGCCCCCAACTACCCACTCCTGCGCATCTACCCCCACAGGCCTGATGCGATCTGGCCCATAGCCGTCGTAGCTAGCCACAGCTACCACGTACCTCCACCTCCCCGTATCGTTCAGCCCCAGCAGGAGGCCCTTGTCCACCTCTGCCACGATGGCGTTCCTAGCAGGGTCTGCGAAGAGCTTAAACAGCTCTCCCTGCACCACTGATGTGCCGTTCTCGTAGTATATGGCAGCCCGCTGGCCCTTTGGCACAGCCTCTGTCTCCCAGCCTGGCGCTAGCAGGAGAGCTATGTTCCACCTGCTGTCCTGCGCAAGCGTTACGTTCAGCCCGAAGGTGTCGTTCCTCCCGTCTTCCCTGACCTTGAGGTATATGTGGACGTACTGGAGGCAGAAGCCATTTGGTCCGCCCCATGGGTTGCCGCCGAGGGAGCGGAAGGTGACCTCGAAGCGCACTATCTGCCCTGCCTCAGACACCTTGAAGCTGAGGAGGTCGAAGACCCCCTGCTTGAACACTGCGTTCAGTGGGTAGCTGTACTCCCCTGGTCCTTTGTCGTCTCCCTCAGGGTCTTGCATCTCGAAGATCACCCTCTCCTCTCCGCGGGCGACGGCTCTAGGAACCTGAAGCAGGTGGACGGAGCCGAGCCTGTCGCTCCTCTCCACTGCCCTCCCATCAGAGTAGAGCACTACCATGAGGTAGGCAAAGTCCCCTCTGGAGAGCGATAGGTGCTCCCAGGGCACCCTGAGCTCTAGGTTCTCGCCCCTCGCGACGCGGTACCTGAACAGCTCCACCCACCCTCCTCTCCCGTCGGCAGCGCTCAGCCTTGCCTCCCCAGCTGGGCCCAGCAGAACCTCGTAGTGCAAAGCCATCGGCGAGGCGCTGCCATCTCTGAGGAAGCTGTTGTACCCAGGCGAATAGGGGCTCACGCTCCTCCACCAGTTCGTGAGATAGATCGCTGCCTGCCCCTCAACCCTCTTCAGCCTTATTAGCAGGTGCGAGTCGCTCACTGCCACCAGCGCCTCCCCGAGAGCTGACCCCACGGGGACCTTCATCGCCTCCCTCCAGACAGCTGGATCTACCTCGCCCCTCTCGGTCAGCTTGAGCTGGACTGGCCTGGGGACCTCAGGGTTGAGAGTGCCCTCTGGCGTCCCGTCAGGGTTGAAGAAGGACTTCACGTAGTGGGGAGGCTCGAGGCCCGCTGCAGCGTAAGCCATGGTGAGGTAGCGCTTGAAAAGCATGTTTGAGGGGAAGACTCCGCCCCCGTCGCCGCCGTACCACCAGAACCAGTCGCTTGCCTCTGCCATCAGGAGGTACCTGGCGCTGGGGTGGCCTTTAGCCCAGGCCTCCCTCAGGCTCATGCCAAGCTTCCCCAGCACGTCCTCTCTCGTCTTGACAAGCTGCATCCAGGCAGCGTTCTCAGCCCTCTGCCCTATCCAGACTGTGAGCTCCCCCCCTGCCCAGGAGCCCTCTGCCAGCCTGGCGTTCCTGGCGAGCCTCGGGAGCTCTGCGTAAGCGTCCTCTGCGTAGGAGTGGGGGAGGTCTGCTATGTCTGCCTCCCTGAGCGCCAGATAGCTGTGAGGCCTCGCTGGGAGCTCCTGAGCCCTCCCGCCAAGGGCCTTCACAGCTTCAGAGGGGGTGAGCATCTTGATCACGCCCTCCCTCTGGGCCTCTGCGAGCAGCCTGTACAGCTCCGTGAGGAAGGGGACGCCGAAGCCCTCGTAGTGCTCCCATGGGTTCTCGCCGTCGAGGGCTATGATAACTATGCCGCCTGGCGTGCTCCTAGCCATTTGCCTCAGCTTACTCACTAAGTCCCCTGCTGCAGCTGCAGAGGGCATGTTGCTGTAGGTGAAGCTGATCAGGTTGCTCAGGGGGCTGTTGCGGAAGAAGAGGAAGAAGGGCCTCTCGAAGCTGATCTTCCATAGGCCCCTCTCTGTATACTCTACCCCTGCAACTGTCCTCCTCTGCACGTCAACACTCTTGTATAAGACTGTGTCATCAGCTATGCTCCACTCTGCCTGCCTCGAGAAGACCCTCATGGCGTCCTCGTTCACTGCGAGCTCAGGAGGCCAGATCCCCCTTGGTCGAGAACCGAAGGCCCTCTCGAAAAGCCTCATCCCCTCCTCCACGTGGACCTCCAGGTCCTCTGAGAGGCCAAAGGAGGTGAGCACTGGGGACATGGGGTGGCTGAAGGGCACCACGACAAGCTCTGCCTGGCCTCGGGAGGAGAGCTCAGCGTATATCCTCGGTATCTCCCTCATGATCTCGAGGTGGGCAGAGAGGACTTTCCCGAGCACCTCCCTCGTGCAGCGAGCCTCCCTCTCCGCTAGGAACCTCTCCCTCACTGCGTTTAGCTCTGGGTACTTCTCCCTGAGGACAAGCGGGTCAGTCCAGAAGAGGTTGAAGAGGCAAGCCAGATCTAGGTAGTCCTGATCTGTGAACCTGCCCGTCACGAACTTTGCCAGCTCCTCCTGGGGAAGGGCGACGCCCCTCCTGAAGGCCTCCTGTGCCCTGTCCCTCAGCTCCCTGAACCTGGGCACTGGCTCCACGATCCTCCTCCAGTTTATGTCGAAGAAGCCTCCTGGGATTTGGAGCATGGAGAACTTCTCCTCGGTGCTCAGCTGAGCGCCCTGGGCTATCTTCGCAGAGATCTCCCACCTCACATCTCTCTTCCTCTCGTAATCTAGCAGCTGCGCCAGGAGCGAGCCAGAGAAGGTGAAGGCAGCCTTCACCTCTGGGTGCTTAGAGAGGACGTAAGCCATCTTGTAGTAGCTCCCGGCGCTGTGCATCCTTACCCAGGGCAGCAGGAACCCCTGCTCCCTCTCGTCGTAGTACCAGGGCTGGTGGTAGTGCCATATGAACACTACGTAGAGGGGCTCCTGCGATGCTATGGGGGGCAACGTTGACATCATTATGAGCAGCAGGAGCGAGAGGGAAATAACGATCCTCAAGATGCAGAGCACCGCAGAAAAAGGGAAATGAGTACTAAAATAACGTTACTTTAGTAGGAACCTGGCAACGAGGAAGCCTACAGCGAGCCCTACTATGAGCAGCCCTATTGATATGGGCCAGTTGGTCTCCGTCTTGGTCTCTGTGAGAGTGACCTGCTTCTCGAGGGTCTTCTCCACAGTTATGGTTCTCTCCACAGGCGCGAAGGGCACCTGCGCTAGCCTCTTCGTGTCTACGTCGAAGCTGTCCAGCCACCTGAACTGAGTCGCAGCGTCTATCCCCTTCACAGTAGGGCTGTACATGGCTAGGTCCATCACTCTTGGCTCCATCCCCTCTGCTATAGCCTTAGCTATCCTCCCCCTCTGTTCTGGAGTGGCGAACCTGGTGCCGTTAAGCACCCACTCCCCTCCCGTAGGGCCTGCAGGCCTTACCCTCGCAGGACCAAAGCCGTCATAGCTCGCCAAGGCCACCGTTATGGTCCACTTGTCCACATTCTCCGTATCGATCAGCTTCGTCTTCCTCACCCTTACTATGATACTGTTGCCCTCCACAGATACTGTCATGTCTCCGTCCTGCGTCATCGCCTCAGAGTAGAAGTAGATGCCAGCCCTCTGGCCTGCAGGCACCACTTTCTCCTCCCACCCTGGAGCTACTATTATGGCGAAGTGCCAAGCATGGCTGGAGGGGAAGGCTATGTTGAGGCCCAGCGAGTCCATTCTAGCAAGCCCTGCCTGGGTGGTCCTCACGTATACGTGGACGTGCTGTAGGCAGAAGCCGTTGGGGCCGCCCCAGGGGTTCCCTCCTAGGTCCTTGAAGGTGAGCCTGAAGGCAAGGGATGCCCCTTCGTCCACCACCTGGAACCTCACGAGGTCGAAGACCCCAGGCTTGAACACTGCGTTCCCAGGGTAGCCGTAGTAGCCAGGCCCCCTGTCGTCTCCCTCAGGGTCCGTTATGTCTATGACAGTTCGCGCCTCTGCAAGGGGAGCCAGAGCTAGCGTCGACAGGAGCGCGAGGAGGAAGAGCGCTCTCATGACAGTGCACCGTTAAACATATCTTCGTAGATCCTAAATAACAGATTGTTCGAAGGGAGGGAGCGTCGTGGGCTAAGTCTACCC
>JBCNVO010000042.1:0-4357 GCA_039630105.1 Acidilobaceae archaeon | reverse complement strand
TGCCGTAGCCGGCCTCGTAGAAGTTCTGAGCCAGGAACTCGTCCAGCTTTACCCTGAGGAGGGCTTGGCCCAGGAAGTATTTCTTCAGCTTGTAGCTCATGGTCACACCTCCGCCACTACCACCTCTACGTGGCTTGTGACTCTGAAGCTGGGGGTAGCCCTCCCGAAGGCCCTCGGCATGTACCTCTTCATGGTCATTCCCTTGTGGACGGAGGCGTGGATCACCTTGAGCCTCTCCAGCTCCAGCCCCTTCACCTCCGCGTTGTTCTCAGCGTTGATCACTACCTTCAGGAGCTCCCTCGCGGCCTTCACAGGGTACCTACCGATGGGCCATCCCCACTTCTCCGCCAAGCCCTTCCTGTGGGGCACCTTGCCGTGAGCCCTCCTGAAGGGGACTGCCTCCTCCTTCCTTATCACCCCCTCCAGGAACTGCTTGGCCTCGCTTACCTTCATCCCTTTGATCACGGCGCAAACCTCCCTCATCACCTTCGGGTGTACCCTTACGTCCCACCTCATCGCTTTCGCTATCTTGCTCTCGTCAGCGAACTGAGTGCTGTAGCTCCACTCGGGCACCCGCGGCACCTCACTTCTGGCCTCCGACGTGGAGGCTACTCTTCGTCGCCTTCAGCCCTGGCTCGCCGTGCTGCACCGTCTTCGTGGCCGGAGCGAGCTCTCCCAGGTAGTGGCCTATCATTTCGGGGGAGATCTTCACGGGCACGAACTCCTTGCCATTGTAGACGGAAACGGTGAAGCCCACCATCTCGGGGAGCACTATCATGTCCCTCACGTGGGTCTTTATTGTGGGGATCTTGTCAAGGGAGCCCTCCGATATGAGCCTCCTGAACTTCTTCACCCTGGCGAGCAGCCTCTTCTGCTGGGGCGTGAAGCCCCTCAGTATGCTCCTCCTCTGTCGTGCAGGGAGGAGCTTAGCCAGCTCCTGGGGCTGCATTTTGAGCAGTTCCTCGAGCGTCCTACCCCTGTACTTGAACTTCTTCCACTCTGGCTTGATGAGCTCCAACTCCACGTAGATCCCTAAGGGCTAAGGATCCGCTGGGCTTATATACGTTCCTTGAGCCTCGAGAGGGCCCTATGGGCCCTTGAGAGGAGAAGGAGGACGTTCTCCAGCTCCACCCGCTCCACGAGGCTTTTCGCTGCGAGCCTCCTGAAGCTTATGGCCACCTCCTCTGCCCTCCTGGGATCTGATATTAGCAGCTGAGCCATCTCCCTCGCGTATCTCTCCACCAGCTCCACAGTTCTCGGATCAGGAGGGGCCCTCTCGTGATGAGGAGTTCCCTTCACCTTGAACAGCTCGTAGAGCATTATCGCTGTTGCGTTGCTGAGGTTAAGGACAGGGTAGTGGGGGCTTGCCCCTATCGTGACCAGCAAAGTGCACAGCCTAAGCTCCTCCCTCGTCAGCCCCACGCTCTCCCTCCCCATCACGAGGGCTACAGTGCCCGGCGTTTCCCTTGCCAGCTCTGCAGCCTCGCCTGGGGAAACAGCGCTCCTCAGCACGTCCTCTGCAGATGCTAGCGAGGAGGTGCAGAGGGAGAGGGAGGCCCCCTCCAGCGCCTCCTCCAGCCTCTCCCTCACCTCAGCCCTCCTCAGCCTCTCTGCAGACCTTGCAGCGAACTCCTCAGCCTCCTTCAAGTCAGCGATAGGCTTCACGAGGTAGAACTCCTCCACGTCGAAGTTCTCTGCCAGCCTCGCTATCATGCCCAAGTTTACGGCCCCCTCTGTCCCCACCAGCACCAGCCTCAGCCTTTCCATATCAGCTCCACCGCCAGCTCCTCGAAGAAGTACCTCTCGCTCTCGAGCCTTATGCTGTTCACCCCTGACGGCTTGTACGGGGAGAGGGAGGAGTAGACGAGCAGGAGTTCGCGGGAAGAGGTGAGGGCTTCCCTGACCAGCTCCTCCATAACGCCCTCCCCTGCCCAGGCTGCGCTTAGCCACCCCCCGCACCCATCTTCCTCTCTCCCCACAGGGAGGTAGGGGGGGTTCATGACGACTAGGTCCCATGGGCCCGTGGAGCAGAGTCCATGGCACCTAGCCACGTGGACCTCAGGGGGGAGGTTCCGCCTCGCCAGGCTCGCTGCGTAGGGGGAAATGTCTGTGGCAAGCAGGACCCTGGGCCTGAAGGCCCTGAGGACAGCGAGCGCTATGGCGCCAGTGCCTGTGCCCACCTCTGCTACCCTCTCGTAACTCCTGCCCATCTCCCTGAGCTTCCCCAGCGCCTCTATCGCAAGGAGCGTGTCCTCCGCTGGCTCATAGACGCAGGGGTGGAGCTCAACTCTTATCTCTCCTAACGCTGTCTCTAAACGCTTGTACGACCCTCTCCACCTCCTCTAAGGTGAGCTCCTCCACCCTCTTATTGCCAAGCTCCACCTCCCTCCCAGTGCAGGCTCTGGCCATCTTGCTGGCCCTCTTGTTTCGACCGGAGAAGAGACACCTGGTCACCTCCTCGAAGACCTCGTCTCCCCTCCTCCACTCCCTTATGCGCTCCAGCTCCACCACTGCCCCCATCACCTTCGGCATGGGGTAGAACATATCCCTCTCCATTATGCCCACCAACCTCGAGGAGAAGTATCTCTTGACCAGGAGCGTGAGCCGCCCATATTGTTCCTCCCCCTCCCTTGCTAACATCCTATCTGCCACCTCTTTCTGGACGCCCAGGAGCATCCTCTTCACGCTGTTGTTCCTTGCCCCCGCAGCCACTATCGCGCTCGAGAGGTTGTAGGGGGTGTTGGAGTAAACTAGCCCCAGCTGAGCAGAGAGGAGGAAGGAGAGCCCCTCAGCGTTGACGAACTGTACATTAGGAGGGGAGCCATGTGCGAGGGCTGAACAGAGCCTCCTGTCCAGCTCCACTGCAACTACCCTTGGGAGCCTTCGCGAGGCATAGTAGGTGAGCGAGCCCAACCCAGGACCTATCTCGAGGGCCTCCTCGCGAGGGAGGCGGGAGAGGAAGAGGGAGATGCCCTTTGGGTCGACCAGGAAGTGCTGGCCTAGCCTGTCCCTAGGCCTGATGCCCAGCTCTCTAAGGCGTACAATGGTCCAGCGGAGGAGAGATCTCTTTGTGGGGAACTCAGGAGGGAAAGCTCACTGCGCCCTCCTCTTCGAGTAGTAAGCCCTCCTCATCTTGTCTAGGTAGCCGAGATAGGGGGTCTCTTGGGCCTCTGGCTCCACGAACACGTAGTACTTCGCCTCTCCTCTCAGCTCCTCTGCTATCTTCTCTGCCACGGACTGGAGGGGGTCTATCTTCAGCACCTTCTTCACCTCCTCGAAGTTCTCGAAAGGCTTCTGCTTCCTCCTCTCTATGAAGTTCGCGAGTGTCTTCTTCCCCACCCCTTTGAAGAGCTCCAGCACGTGAAGCCTGATGTTTATGGCATCTGCAA
The DNA here is from genome assembly GCA_039630105.1 of Acidilobaceae archaeon. Classification (GTDB taxonomy): domain Archaea; phylum Thermoproteota; class Thermoprotei_A; order Sulfolobales; family Acidilobaceae; genus DSZV01. The sequence goes on along the minus strand of JBCNVO010000042.1, from coordinate 968 downwards.
CGTTGAAGAACTCTACGTAGAACTTCTCCTCCGCCCCAATGATTGTCTTGAGGGCCTCCACGAGGTTGTTCTTAGCTATGTCTGTCAGCTCAAAGTACTTGAGAGGAGTGTAGGGAACCACGAGGAGCGTGGTAGGGAGCCCCTTCTCCTGGGCGATCTTGGAGAGCTCAGCTGGGGAGTCCACTATGAGGGCCCAGCCTCCCTCCTCCTGAATAGTAGTGGCCAATGCCTCGCTTGCAGTCCTGTCTAGAGGGGTGAGGGAGTAGCAGTAGACGAGCCTCTCTGGCCCAGGGAGGCAGGCTAGGAGGACTGTCTGCCTCCTGATCCTCTGACCCCTCGCATCAGACAGGACTATAGTGCGCACCACGCTCCTGGCCAAGGTGACCCTTTGGAGGGGCTCCACGTCTGCGAGAGGTATCCCGTCTATTAGCGAGAACCTCCTCACCCCCACTGCTTGAGCCACAGGCCTGTCCCTGTGCTCCCTGTGCTGATCATTGTAAAGGCCCTGGGGAATATAGTCTAAGATGACAGCCTCCACCTCTAAGGCAGCTGGGTGTTGGCCCCTCGTGCTCCCCCTACGAACCTCCTGCTCGTCCAACTCGGACAACCACCGTTAACTCCTCGTAAAAGTAGTCAGGCATGCTTATATGTTCTGTTCTGGTCTGCAGGCGTGCCTCACAGCTGAGATCACGGACTCTATGAACTCCTCCTCGAAGCTCAAGTCCTTCTGGATCGATATGATCAGCTTTACCTCCTCCTCCCTCTCTGGGCAGAGGTTCAGCAGGTTAACTGCCACCTCCTCAGATATGCCCAGCTCCCTCAGTCGCTCATATGCCTCCCGCACCCTCTGAACGTCGAGAGGGGGGAAGAGGGAGAGGTATTCCCAAACCCTCTCCTGCAGCTCCCTCACCTTGTCCTTCTTCCGCCTCTCCAGGACAGCCCTTGCCTCGTATACCGTGAGGTACCTC